>NZ_JADPBQ010000040.1 GCF_015670405.1 Clostridium sp. 1001271B_151109_B4
TAAATGATGAAGTCATGAAGTTTATAGATGATGAATGTGAAAATTATGAAATTAATAATGAAGAAATAAGGAACAAATATATATCAATTTTAGAAGAGTTAGAAAATAGATATTAATAATAATAATATAAAAAATTGGAGGTATAAGAAGTGATAAATAAAGATAATACAATTGGTGAAATATTAGAAATTAATCCAAAGGCAGCTGATATTTTAAGTGGGTTTGGAATGGGATGTTTAGGGTGTCCATCTGCAACAATGGAAACTTTAGAGCAAGCTTGTTATATTCATGGTTTAGATTTAGAAGAAGTAATGAATAAACTAAATGAAAAATAATTTATAAAAATTAGATATAGCTAGAAGCTTAGTGGATATAATTTCTATTATGTTTATAGCTATTTTTTAGACTAAAAATTGTAGGTAAGGGAAACCTATAAAAGTATTAAATAAAAGATATTTTATGTAGAAAGGAAGGTATTATTTTATGAAAGCTCGTGTAAATGAAGATACTTGTATTGGATGTGAAGTATGTGTTTCAGTCTGTTCAGATGTATTTAGCATGGATGACAATGGAAAATCAGTTGCTATAACAGGAGATATTCCAAGTGATTTAGAAGATGATGCAATAGAAGCAAGAGATGCTTGCCCAGTTTCTGCTATTGATATTGATGAATAAAATGATAAAATAATAGCATTGAAAAATACTTAAATGATAGTAAGATATCATTTAAGTATTTTTTTTATAATTATAAAGAAATACTAGTTAGTATAAAAATAGATATAAGAATTATAGAGAAAGGGTGAGTATATGGAAATATATACTATAGGACATTCGAATTATACAGTAGAAAGACTTATTGATATGTTAAGATACTATAATATTAATTGTGTTGTTGATATTAGAGGTACACCTTATTCAAAGTATAACATTCAATTTGATAAAGATACTATTAAGTATACATTAACTAAAGCAGGTTTTGTTTATATTTATATGGGAGAAGAATTAGCAGCTAAAAGGATAAGAAAGATTTCGTATAATAGTGAAGGATATTCAGATTTTAAAGCAGTAATAAATGAAGAGGAATTCATAAGAGGAATTGAAAGATTGAGAGTTGGTTATAGTAAGGGGTATAAAATAGTTTTATTAGGAGCAATGCAGAATCCGATAAGATGTCATAGAAGTATATTAGTTGGTAGATATTTAAGAGACAACCATATTAATGTTAAACATATATTGGATGATTATTCCATTGCAAGTCAAGAAGAAATAGAGGAAATGCTTTTAGATAAGTATTTTAGTAATAGAGGGCAATTAACAATAGATGATTTAATAGGAAATGGTTTAAGTAATGAACAAATGATTGAACAAGGATATGAATTAGCTAATAAGGAGATTGGATATAGAATTGAGAATTTAAAGGAATAATAAGGTATTTAAAGAAAGTACAAATTATTTATCATTAGAATATAGAAAATTATATAAGTAAAAATTAATTATATATTAGAATATTGTTGAAGGTATAATAAAGTACTGGTTAGATATAATAATTTCTAAAACTATTGGAAATACTAATTATTGATTAGTATTGCACAAAGTAGATAGATTCATAATTTAAAGTTACTTAAAAAAAGATGGATTATATAATCCACCTTTTTTATTTACTCAGCTATTTCATTTGTAAATAGTCTTTTTAAAATTTATATTTTTTATTATACGGCTAATTGTGCGGCATGCAGCTTATTTAATGATTTAAATTCTTTAAATATTAAAAGTGCTGTGATGACAACAGATAAGAAATCAGCACAAGCTCCAGCAGCCCAGACACCATCTAATCCTATGAATAAAGGTAGAATTAGCGTAAATGGAATTAATAATATTACTTGTCTAAGCAAACTAACAAACATAGACATTTTAGCCTTACCAATAGATTGGAAGTAGCTAGTTGCAACAATGTTAATTCCAACTATAGGCATCATTAATAAGTACATTTTAACCCCTTTTATAGCAACAGCTGTAAGATCAGGATCATTATTAAACAAGCTTATTGCAAATTGAGGGAATAGTTGTATCAATATACCCCCTATTGTACAAATAACAGTAGCTGCAATAGTAGCAATTATAAATGTCTTTTTAGCCCTATCATATTTTTTAGCACCATAGTTAAAACCTATAATTGGTTGACAACCTTGATTAATACCAAAGATAGGCATCATAAATACCATATTAATTGATCCTATTATAGTCATGGCACCTATAGACAAATCATTACCATAAGCTTTTAAAGAATTATTAGCGACAACTTGCACTAAACTGTTAGCAATTTGAGTTGCAAAAGGGGCTATACCAATTGCAAAAGTCATCATTACTAAGTTTTTCTTTAATTTCATATTTTCAACTTTTAATTTTAGATTAGAATTTCCTTTAGTATAATAATAAAGTATTATAAAGAATGTAAGTGCTTGAGAAATAACAGTTGCAAAGGCAGCACCCTTAATTCCTATATTTAATACAAAAACAAATAAGTAATCTAAAACTATATTAGTGCCACATCCAACAATCATAGTTAATGAAGCAAGTTTAGGATTACCGTCAGCTCTTACAGTACTATTTAATGCAAAAGAAAGGATATTAAAAGTACAACCACATAAAATTACAGTAATATATTCTTTGGCATAAAATAAAGTATTTTCACTTGCTCCAAAAATATTTAGTATTGGGTTTAAGAAAATAAGCCCAATAACAGTAATTATAATACCAACTATTAAACTTAAGGTTAGTGCGCTACCAATTAGTTTTTCAGCCTCATCTCGTTTGCCACGTCCAAGATTTAATGAAATATTTGCAGTTGATCCAATTCCTATAAGCATGCCAAAAGCTAAAAGAATTGACATTATAGGCATAGTTATTCCTACTCCTGTTAGTGCAAGGGAGCCAACATCAGGAATACGTCCTATAAACATTCTATCTACGATATTATATAAAGCATTAACCATCATTCCTATTATTGCTGGAATAGAATATTTTAATAATAATTTTCCGATAGATTCTTCACCTAAGTGATTTTGATGTCCCATATTTTTGTCCTCCTAGTATAATTAATTATTGTTTGTTATATTTTTTGAAATCTTATTTAGAATACTTAAGCTTGTTGAAATTTCTTCAGGACTTAGTTTATTGGTAAGCATGTTTTCCCATTTGGTTAAAACAGAAAAGAATTCATTTTTAATATTAAGTGCTTTTGAAGTTAAATAAATTCTATTTATTCTCTTATCCGTTGAATCCTTAGAACGAGTTATAAAGCCTAATTCTTCTAATTTCTTTACTGCTTTAGCAGTAGTACCTTTGTCTATATTAAGCAATTCAGAAAGTTTTTCTTGACTGATTCCATCATTTTTATATAAATGAATCATGAACATATATTGTCCACTACCAAATCCAAATTTACTAAATTCCTTTGTGAAAAATACATTAGCTTGTCTATGAATTAAAGAAATATATTTACCTAAATATTCATTATTACAGCTCATTTAAATAAGTCCTTTCTAATTAAATTTTTTTAAATTAATAAGATTATATTTTACTTATATATTATAAAACCAATAAAGTTGCAAACGCAACTAAAATTTAAATATATAAAAAATAGTACTTGTGTAAAAATAAGATAAAGTGAATGAAATGATGAGCGAAGTTGAAAGAAAATGAAAGAAAATGAAAGAAAATGATTGACTTATTAAATGAAAAAAGTTATTATTGAGATAAGGAAGTGATGTAAATGTTATCAGAAGAAAGACACAAATTAATTTTAGATAAATTAGAAAAAGAATCAGTAGTTTATTTAAATGATTTAGTTGAATATTTAAATACATCTGAATCGACGATAAGAAGAGATTTAGTAGCTTTAGATAAGGCTGGATTATTAAAGAAGGTTCACGGAGGAGCTACATCAATAAAAGAAATAAGTATAACAACTATAGATGATAGAGTTGAGAATAGACAAAATTTAAATATAAATGAAAAAATAAAAATAGCAGAATATGCAGCATCGCTAATTAAAGATAATGATTTTGTATATATTGATGCAGGAACTACTACTGAACTAATGATAAATTTCATTAACAATACAAATGCCGTTTTTGTAACAAATGGAATTGTACATGCGAAGAAGCTTATTCAAAAAAGATGTACGACTTATATATTAGGTGGAGAGCTTAAGCTTACAACTGAAGCTATAGTAGGAGCTGAAACAGTTAATGCATTAAGAAAATATAATTTTACTAAAGGCTTTTTCGGAGTAAATGGAGTAGATATTGAAAGAGGATTTACGACTCCTGATATAAAAGAAGCAATGGTAAAAAGTGAAGCATTGCATAGGAGTAAAAAAAGATATATACTATGCGATAATTCTAAGTTTGGAGAAGTGAGTTCTGTGACTTTTGCAGATATTAAAGAAGCTAAAATAATAACTACAGTTTTAGAGAATAATAGATATAGACAAGAAACTGAAATTTTGGAGGTAGAAAAATAATGATATATACTATTACATTTAACCCAGCATTAGATTATATAGTAAAAATGGACGATTTTAATTTAGGGCATGTTAATAGAAGTGTTTGTGAGAATGTTTATGCAGGGGGTAAAGGAATTAATGTTTCTATTGTCTTAAATAATTTAGGAGTTAAAAGTAAAGCTTTAGGATTTATTGCTGGATTTACAGGTGAAGAAATCGAAAGAGAAGTAAGAGAATTTGGCTGTGATACAGATTTTATTAAATTAAAAAATGGAATGTCTAGAATAAATGTTAAGATAAAGGCTGATGTTGAAAGTGAAATAAATGGTGGAGGACCAGAAATTTCAGATGAAGCATTACATGAGCTTTATGGAAAGATAGATAAATTATCAGAAGGAGATATTTTAGTATTAGCTGGTAGTATCCCAAAAACAATGCCAGTAGATATTTATGAAAGAATAATGGAATCTCTTCAAGGTAAAGGAGTTAAATTTATTGTAGATACAACTGGAGAATCGTTATTAAAGGTTTTAAAATATAAACCATTTTTAATAAAACCAAATCATCATGAACTTGGGGATTTATTTAATGTAAAACTTAAGGAAAATGATGAAATTATAGAATATGCTAAGAAACTTAAAGACATGGGAGCAAGAAATGTACTTATATCTATGGCTGGTGATGGAGCAATTCTAATTAAAGAAAATGGGGATGTTATTACAAGTAATGTTCCAAAAGGTGAAGTTAAAAATTCTGTTGGAGCTGGTGATTCAATGGTAGCAGGATTTATTGCAGGATATTTAGAAGCAAATAGCGTAGAACAAGGATTTAAATTAGGAGTAGCAACAGGAAGTGCTTCTGCTTTTTCAGAAGGTTTAGCAACAAAAGATTATGTTTGTGAATTATTAAGTCAAATTAATTAAATTCGAGGGAGGACTGGAAAGTGAAAATAACAGATTTATTAAAAAAGAATGGTATAGCACTTAATCCTGAAGTGAAGACAAAGGAAGAAGCAATTAATAAGCTTGTTGATTTAATGAATGAAACAGGAAGATTAAGTAATAAGGAAGCTTATAAAGAAGCAGTGTTAGCAAGAGAAGGCTTAAGTACAACAGGTATAGGAGATAATATAGCAATTCCTCATGCTAAGACAACTGCAGTAAAGGAAGCTGGTCTTAGTGCAATGGTACTTACTAATGGGATTGATTATGATTCATTAGATGGAGAGCCAGCAAAGTTATTCTTCATGATTGCTGCACCAGAAGGTGAAAATAATCTTCATTTAGATGTATTAGCAAGATTATCCATGATGTTGATGGATCCTGAATTTAAGGATAAATTAATTAATGCTAAGAGTGTTAATGAATTCTTAGAACTTATTGATTCTAAAGAAAATGATAAATTAAAGGCTGAAAGTGATAAGGAAGAAGCTCAAAAAGGACAAAGTAATGGATATAGAGTATTAGCAGTTACAGCATGTCCTACAGGGATTGCTCATACATTTATGGCAGCAGAGGCTTTAGAAAATAAAGCTAAAGACATGGGAATTACAATAAAGGTTGAAACTAATGGTTCAGGTGGAGCTAAAAATGTTTTAACTGATGAAGAAATAGCTAATGCAGATTGTATAATAGTTGCAGCTGATAAAAAGGTTGAAATGGCTAGATTTGAAGGAAAGAAGGTTATTCAAACTAAGGTTGCAAATGGAATTCATAAAACAGAAGAGCTATTAACTAGAGCTACTAATGGGGATGCTCCAGTATACCATCATGCAGGTGGAAGTGATAGCGAAGGAGCATCATCAGATGAAGGAGAAAGCTTTGGAAGACAAATATATAAACACTTAATGAATGGTGTATCTCATATGTTACCATTTGTTATTGGTGGAGGTATATTAATAGCTATAGCATTCTTATTAGATGATTACAATATTAATCCAGCAAACTTTGGTAAGAATACACCAATGGCGGCATTTATAAAAACTATAGGTGAAACATCATTTGGATTTATGTTACCAGTACTTGCAGGATATATTTCAATGAGTATTGCAGATAGACCAGGTCTTGCAGTTGGTTTTGTTGGTGGTATGTTAGCTAACTTAGGTACAACTTACGCAAGTGCATTTGATTCTTCAGTATCTGTTATTAGCGGAGGATTCTTAGGAGCATTATTTGCAGGTTTTGTTGGTGGTTACTTAGTATTAGGATTAAAGAAGATATTTGATAAATTACCACAAGCTTTAGAAGGTTTAAAACCAACATTATTATATCCACTAATCGGTATAGGTTTAATGGGAGCAATCATGATATTCGTAAATCCATTCTTTGGTGGAATAAATGAAGCAATCACACATTTCCTTAACTCAATGGGTGGAACAAGTAAAGTATTATTAGGAATTATTGTTGCAGGTATGATGTCAATTGATATGGGTGGTCCTTTCAATAAAGCAGCATATGTATTTGGTACAGCATCACTTGCATCTGGAAACTATGAAGTAATGGCAGCTGTAATGGCTGGTGGTATGGTTCCACCACTTGCTATAGCTTTAGCATCAACATTCTTTAAGAATAAGTTTACTAAGAGAGAAAGACAATCAGCTCTTACAAACTATATTATGGGATTATCATTCATAACAGAAGGAGCAATTCCTTTTGCGGCAGCCGATCCATTAAGAGTTATACCTTCATGTGTAGTAGGTTCTGCAACAGCTGGAGCACTTACAATGTTATTTAACTGTGAATTAAGAGCTCCTCATGGTGGAATATTCGTATTACCTGTAATCGGAAATCCATTTGGATTCTTAGCAGCTGTTGTTATTGGTTCTGTAGTAGGAATGGCAATGTTAGCAGTATTAAAGAAAAAGGTAGTAGAATAATTTTAAAAGGGGCTGTATCAGATTGAATTAATAAATTCAATCTGAATACAACTCCTTTTT
>NZ_JADPBQ010000041.1 GCF_015670405.1 Clostridium sp. 1001271B_151109_B4
TTTTAATTCATTATTTTTCCATATGAATAAAAAGTGAGTATTATCGAAAAAATTTTGTTAATACTCACTTTTACTTTAAAAGCAATAGTAATCTATTTCTTTAATACAACACTAAAAAAAACCTGTATTCTTTGATTTATTTGATGAAGATTTAACAAGAGTTGTCGAGGGGATTCATTTAATCTATTTAACACAACCGAAAATACTTTTAAATATATTGGTGAAATAAAAACTTTTTTTGTAGGTTTGAACGGTAGAACAAATACTGATTTAGATTCTGAGTTTTATATTTATATTACCGACGTTATAAATATTAAAGGAAGATATAACTATGTTAATCATGAAGCGTTTAACACTTTCAAAAACAATATGTTGGATATAAATAATGATATGATAAAAAATATAAATGTTTTAAATAATAGTGTTGATATTGTTGATAAGGGTGTAACTGTTAATTTTTCAGATTTTGTTAATGAAGACCTAAGAGATTCAGAAATTATTAATAATATTTTAAGTTTTACAAGCGCATTTGAGAAAAGAACTATTGTAATTGATGAAGATATATTTATCGATAAAGCTATTTTGCTGCCAAGTAACACAACGGTAATAATTAATAATTGCACTATAAAACAAAATGATGAAGTCTTTGATAATGTGTTTAGAGGGGATAATATGAAATTAAGCACATGGGATTTATATTATGTTCCTTCTGAAATAGAGTATAATAATAATATTAAAATTCTAGGGAAAGGAAATGCAAGAATTGAGGGGTGTACAGTAAATAAAAAAACACACAGATAATACAACAATGACAGGCGACAAATGGGGTGGAAGAACTCACATGGTAAATATTAGTTGTACTAACGGTTTTGAATTAAGTGGCATAGAATTTACTAAAACTCGTGGGTGGTGTATAGAACTAGAGTTTGTTAGAAACTTTTATGTACATGATTTAGTTATTAATAGCTAATGGGTAAAAAATGGTGACGGTGTTAATATAAGAGCTGGTTGTCAAAACGGCATGGTTGAAAGAATAAGTGGAGCAACAGGGGATGACACAATAGCTATTAATAGTCATATTAGAAATGATTTAAGCTATCCAATCAATGATAATTTTATGTATCCAAACGAATTCACATATAAATATAATATTGAAGGGCGTAAATTAGACCCTAATTTTAGTGAAATTAAAAATATTTCAATTAAAGATATATCTAAAGTAGGAGGTCAATATCATGTGGCTATAATACTTTCAATGTTTGGTCATAAAATATCTAATATATCTTTTGATAATTTTAAAATTAGCGGAGATATTGTTTTACCTTGGACTAACTCATATATATCTTTTTATAATTATATACCATCAGATGTCCCTAAGGGTGATTCTGTAACAAAACCTACTGAAAGTGACTTTACAAAAGGTGATATTACAAATATAAGATTTAATAATATAGAGTGTAATTGTATTACTGATGGAATGGTTTTGTATAGTAATTTAGAAGTAGACAACACAGGGGGTAATAAAATAGTACAAAAAAATACAAATGCATTGATAACTAATATAAATCAAGATGGATTTACATTAACAAATTCAAAAATAGGAATATAATTAAAATTTGTGATATTAAACAAAATATGGTATAATTCTACAGAAAGTGAGGTTGTAAAAATGAAAGATAAAAGTATTCAATGTCTAAGAGCGCTGTCAATATTAGCTGTTGTTCTTATTCATTCTTTACCAAATGCAGATTCTTCAATCTATGTGAGGCAATTCATAAACTTTTGTGTAGCCATGTTTATATTTATATCAGGTTATTTAACAGATATAAATATAGATGATACTAAAAAGTTCTATAAAAAAAGAATTTTAAGAGTTATATTTCCATATTTAATTTGGTCTGCTATATTTATAGTTAAAAGTAAGGATTATAATATAATATCTATAATATGGAGAATTTTAACAGGGCAAGGGTGCAATATATATTATTATATCATAGTATATATGCAATTAATTATTGTAACTCCACTATTTGGAAAGGCATTAAAAAGTAAATATAGTAAAATACCTTATTTATTAACACCAATATCATTGATTTTAATTTATATTTATATTTTTATTGGAAATCCAATACCTTTTCCTTATAATGTTTTAAGCTTTACAGTATGGAGCTTATTTTATTATTATGGTTTACAGTTAAAATATCTTAATAAAAATCTAGAAATTAGTCTAAATAAAAATTTAATAATGTATATTATTTGGTTAATATTATCTATAATAGAAGGAATATTATGGAATAAGCATGGTAATTACTCTATGGCTATTAGTCAAATTAAGATAAGTTCAATACTATGCTCCTTATATTTTATAAAGGTAGTTATGGTTATTAAAAATAAAATTATAACTAATAAAGCAATTATTATGTTGGGAGACTATTCATTTGGAGTATATCTAACTCACATGTTTTTTATAGATATTTTAAAGAAATTTATACCAAATTATAGTGTATTTTTTGCTTTAATAATTGTAGTAATTGTATTATTGTTAAACTGTATATTTATATATATTGGAAAGTTAATATTAAAGGATAAAAGTAAATACTTAGGGTTTATATAATTAGTTCGCAATTGATAAAAATTGTTCGTAAAACTAAATGAAAAATAAGTTAGAAGTTAGAGTAAAATCTAGCTTCTTTTTTAATACAAAAATTGATAGATTATTAAAATTTGGAAAGTTGTCAATACTTATAAGTATATTTTTAATAATAAGTATTTTCAACATATATAAACATAGAATTAGATTATTGAAAAGTTGAATAAAATGAATAGTATTGATAAAATTGGTATTGTAAACTTAAAAGTATATTTAAAAGAACATTTAGATGGGAGAAAATCAATGAAAATTAATAAAATATCAATTGATGGTGTTGGAGGAATAAGAAATCTAAATATAAACTTTAATGAAGGATTGAATTTAATCTGTGGGCCTAATGGAATAGGAAAAACAACAATACTTGAAAGTATATTCGCTCCTTTTGTGCCAAGTATGTCAGATATACCTGGATTAAAAAGAAATGCATTATCTGAAAAAGGAGTAATTGACGTAAGTATTGTAAGTGATGAATCAATTAAAAACGCTAAAATCACAATAAATGGCATTGATCCTAATAGTGTTACTGGAGGGTCTATATGGAATAAACTATGTAAGGACATTATATTTTTCAAAACACATAGAGATATAAACTATATATCTGTTGATAGTATAAAAAAGGACGCTAAAAATAGTGATTATACTATAGCTAACACTCAAGTAAAAAGTGGCGTTTCATCTAGTGATATAAAGCAATGGTTTATAAATAGATTTATGTGGAGCGCTCATTGTAACGGTCTTTCATATGCTCAAAAGAAAAATTTTGAATTAGCAAAATCATGTTTTAGTATTTTAGATGAAGATATAAAATTTTGTAAAGTTACTCCTACTACTTATGATATAAAACTAAATACAAGAGAAGGCGAAATATATTATGAGTATTTATCATCGGGGTATAAATCAGTTTTACATTTATTGTTAGGATTTATAAAAGAAATAGAGTATAGATTCGGAGATAATAATATACTTGCTGAGGATTTTGATGGTGTAATTTTAATTGATGAAATAGACTTGCATTTGCATCCAGAGTGGCAAGCAAAATTAATTATAGCATTAAAAAGGATGCTACCTAAAGCACAAATAATCGCAACAACACATAGTCCACATATGATACAAGCAGTTTTACCAAAAGAAATAATTCCATTGGCTGTAAATGAGAATGGTGAAATCTATAAAAAAGATTTAACTCTTAGCAAGTATGGATTACAAGGTTGGACAATAGAAGAAATACTAGTTGATGTTATGGGATTAAAAGATACTTCATCTGATTTATATAAAAATACAATAAAAGAATTCGATATTGCAATGGATAATGATGATATTGAAAAAATTAAAGAGACATATAAAATGTTACAAGAAATGTTGCATCCTAATAATCAATTACGAAAAATTTTAGAAATACAAACAGCAGGTCTTAGAGAATGATAAAGCTAAAACGACCAGATAAACCTATAGAGTTAACAGATGAAGTTAAAGAAAGACTTACTAATGAATTCAAAGATACTGGAAAATCAGTTTGGAGAGAAAAATATATAGTTGATGCATTAAATCATATGTCAAATAATAAATGTTGCTTTTGTGAAACTAAACTTAATATAGAAGGAAAAGCTATGCAAGTAGAGCATTTTCATCACAAATCGAAATATCCAGATGAAGTTGTAGAATGGGATAATTTATTACCTTCATGTGGAAGATGTAATACTAATAAAGGAACACATGACACTAAAGAAGAACCTATTATTAATCCAACTATACAAGAACCTAAGGAGTATTTGTATTTAAAAAATTATACAATAAAAAGTAAAAATAAATGCAAATTAGGTTTGGATACAATAAGAGTACTATATCTTAATGATAGTACTGGATTAGTACAAGCTAGATTTAGGATATGTGAAGCTATTAGATGTAAAATAGAAGATATAGAAGAGTTGTTGAGTACGTGTGGGCAATCTCAAGAAATTCCCACTAGAAGGAAAAATAAAATAGTAAATGGAATAAAAGATATTTTAAGATGTGCACAGCCAAGTGAGGAATATAGCGCTGTTGTAGCTAATGCTATAATAAAGGATGAAACATATCAAGATATAAAGAAAAAATTAATTGAATTAGTGTTTTGGGATTCGGAATTAGAAGAATTGGAAAAGGTTAGTATAGAAATAATGTTTGATTCTGAATAAAGATATTATTATAAAAACTTAAAAATTCTATTTAAAATAAAAGAGCTTAGGAAACTATTTTAGTGTTGCATCTAAGTAAAACTTACTTGTTGACACGAACGCACTAGGTCTA
>NZ_JADPBQ010000042.1 GCF_015670405.1 Clostridium sp. 1001271B_151109_B4
TAAATGATGAAGTCATGAAGTTTATAGATGATGAATGTGAAAATTATGAAATTAACAATGAAGAAATAAAGAACAAATATATATCAATTTTAGAAGAGTTAGAAAATAGATATTAAGGAGTTGCTATTATATGAATATTATTAAGTTAAATAATATAGAAGATAAAAGAAAAATTAAGAAAACAAGTAAGAAAAATTAAAAATGATACAGATCATGCTACTTATAACTTAATTGAAACAAAGGTTGATACGGTAAAAGATAAAAAGTGGAATAATGTATGATAAAAATCTTGATCCAGATATACGTTATTTTATTTATTATATATCTTTGTTTTTATTTACACCAAATAAGGTTAATAATATACAATTATATTATTTGTATACTTTATTTATAATATATTAAAAATTTAAACGTTTTAATATAAGGCATTTACCATTTTAGTGATAATATGTTATAATATGTAATGTAATCTTTATTTAATCTGTTAAGATGATATGAAAAAGTAGCTTGATTTTTTATAGAATTATTCACTCTTTGAAAATTATATAAGTTTGAATATTTTATTGTATAGCAAACAAACCTGCAATAAAATTAATTTTTGCAGGTTAAATAAAGGTATTAAGTTTAATTAAGCTGATGGAAACCAAGAGTTTTTATCTGAGATATCGCTAGGGAAGCCGGAAACTTCTGATGGAGCACAGTTATTTAATGAGTCATGTGGTCTAATAAAATTATAGTGAAAGATAAATAAATATATTAAGTTATTTTTGTATCACTAGACATAGGTGCTATAGAACGTGTTTGGTATTAGGTAATACCGTAGCGGTAGCTTCGTTATACGGAGGTAATCTATCGGTTAGAAAGTAAGGTTGGTTAACCACAATTTTTAGCTTCATTTATTAGTGTATAATCTGAATCAGAACTTCTAGACTTAGTTAGGTAAAATGCCAGAATAAATCTAGTTTCAGAATCAATAGCTAATCATAGACAGTATCTTTCATCATGAATAAATACTACTGTTTCATCAGCGTGCCAATGGTCAGATTGTAAGCTTAGACTATCTTTAAATTTATCAGCCTTTTGTTTAAGAATGGTGCAAATTTATTGGTCCAACTTACTATAGGAATATGGGATACCTTAATACCAGAGTTAATCATCAAGAATTGAGAAATAGATCTTGTTGATGAATTATTTAAAAAATATAGTGTTAATGTAGTTAATATTACATGCATCAGAAAACGTATTCATTTAATAGGGAGAGAACAGTTAATTAATTCACTAGATGCTATATCAATATTTGTGTATGATGCCTAACTATTATGTGATTACACTTTTTGTTATTGCATTTATAACGAGTTTAATATTTATATGAGTAAGGTAAATATATTCCTTTATCACATTTAGGACATCTAGGATAATTTCTTTAAGGTAATCCTTTACCGTCGCCAAGTGTGAACTGGAGCCTAAATTGATTACATTGATACTTTTGTTTAGCGTACTTATTCAAACCCAATTTATATAGTTTATCAGAATGACAGCGTGAAGATTTTATATTAGTCTTGTTCATTGTTCTTATCTCCTTCATAAGGAGGTATTATTTAGTTTTGCAAAACTATTGTATTTCTTTAGGGGGAGGAGAGCAATGTTTATATAGCTTAACAGAGCATTTATTTATACAAGGAGGTATATATGAAAAAAATATGTAAAAATATCACTATTTTATCAATAATAATTTTTTCTCTAATATTTAATGGTAATATTACATTTGCATATACTCAAAGTAGTAATAATGACTCTCAAAACATAGCAGTATTCGATAAAAATAATAATATATGGAAATCTAAATTTTTTAGAATCCCTAGTTTACAAATATTATCTGATGGAACTATATTAGCATTCTCTGATATTAGATATAATGGAAGTGACGATCACGGATTTATCGATATAGGACAAGCAAGAAGTATAGATGGTGGGAAAACATGGGATTATGAAATAGTAATGGAAAATGACCGTAAAGATGAAACATATTCTCGTGTCATGGATTCTACAACTGTAGTTACAGATACGGGAAGAATTATATTAATTGCTGGATCATGGAATAAAAATGGTAACTGGGCTAGTAGTACCACAAGCCTAAGAGAAGATTGGTCTGTTCAAATGGTTTATTCAGATGATAATGGAGTAACTTGGTCTGATAAAATCGACTTAACAACAAATAATGCGCGAATAAAAAATCAACCTAGTAATACAATTGGATGGTTAGGTGGTGTTGGAACAGGAATTACTATGTCAGATGGAACAATAGTAGTACCTGCGCAAATTGCATTAAGAGAGGGTAACAGTAACAATTACTATTCAACAATTATTTACTCAAAAGATAATGGAGAGACATGGACACTAGGAAATAAAGTTCCTGATTCAAAGACTTCTGAAAATATGGTTATAGAGTTAGATGGAGCTTTAATAATGAGCTCTAGAGATGATGTACATGGTTATAGAGCATCTTATATATCATATGATTTAGGAAACTCATGGGATGTATATGAACCTTTACATGGAAAAATTTCAAGTGGTAAAGGGTCAGGATGTCAAGGATCATTCATTAAAATTACTGCATCAAACGGGCATAGAATTGGATTAATTTCAGCACCTAAAAATACGCTAGGTGGATATACTAGGGATAATATTACCGTTTACATGATAGATTTTGATGATTTATCTAAAGGTATTAAGGAACTAGGTGTGCCATATCCTTACGCTGGAAATAAAAGTGGAGGAGGATATTCTTCATTATCCTTTAATAATAATACTTTAGGAATACTTCATGAAGCTGATGGGGATATATGGTATCAAGATATAACAGACTATTTAGATTTAGTTAATGGTAATAATACAAATGTAGCTAATAAATCTAAATTAAAGATAGTTGTTAATGATGGAGGAAATGGAAATTCAGGAGACTGGGGTGTTCTGGCTGATGCTAGATTCATACGTTAATCATTTAAATTAAAGGTAAGCTAAAAGATATAGAAAAAGAGGAGCTGTATCAGATTGAATTTATTAACTCAATCTGATACAGTTCCTTTCTTTTATTGAATCCAGTTATGGTAATAGTAAAATCTTAATTAGTAGGATTAGTATTATCGAATTCATAAGCCAATACTAGAAATAGTTTTGTCTATCCAATTAGCCTCTGCTACAATAGTATTTAATTCGTCATTTGCATCCGTATATTTAAATTCATGGTTACCATTTTTATTAAACAAAAGCTCAGTTTCATTTGTTTCACATTCACTAGGTAAAACTAACTTAGCAGTAACATTTCCATTTGTTTTATCTTCTGTAGAATATTCTATCTTAACATAAGCTTTATATTCTTTAGTAGTGTATTCATAAAAGTTTAACATCTTACTACTTATAAATTTATTTTTCTCACTTTCACTATTACCATATGTTTCAGTAGCAACTAGTTTTAAGTATTTAGCTTTAAGTGATTCAGGTAATTGTATAGATTGTAAGCACTTAAATAATCAGATGAACCTTCTGTTTTCATTGATAATTCATAGTTTGCTAACCACTCAATCTCGTCATCATTCATTCTAGTATCTACTGCCTATTTCATCAATGGTATAGGTAACTTTTTGAACTGTTCAGAATTCTATTTTCCATAAGTGGTAGTGTCTTTCAATGTTTTTTGGAACTATTACTACTTGTTTGACAATATATTCAATTATATTTTCAGGTATATATTTAAAGCTATTATATAACCAGTCAGGATAACTAAATAATACTACTTGTATTGCAAATCCTGAGTTATTTTCTTCTTTTCTATGTTTCATAAGAGTATATCCTATTGATACTTTACAATAAACATTATAGAATCTACTTTTGTCAACTCCCATAAGACTTGTTTCAGAATAGGAGTGAAAAAAGAAGTGAAATTAGGCTATGTAAGAGTAAGTTTTCAAGATCAAAATGAAGAAATACAAATTAGACAATTAAATGAAGTTGGAGTGGATTTTATTCACAAGGGAAAAGTTTCAGGAGCAACAATTAATAGAGAGAAACTAAATGAAATGATTAATAATTATTTGCGTACCTTTATTAGATAGATAAGATAAAATAAGATAAGATGCGAATTTAAATTATAAATTTAAATTATTTTTAAATATGTAGCATTTGTTACGAAATAAAATAGTAATTTACTGTATAGTAATAATATAAGTTAAAGCAATATCGAGAAAGATATGAAAGGAGTACAGTAAATGAATGCTATAGAAATAATGAATGAAGAACATAAGTATATTCTTAGAATGCTACAAGTAATAAGAAAATGCTGTTTTAAAATATTAAATAACGAAGAAGTCATATATGAAGATTTTGATAATATAATAGATTTTATTAGAAATTATGCGGATAATCATCATCATAAAAAAGAAGAGAAAATACTTTTTATTAAAATGGTAGAGGAGCTAGGAGAGGCAGCAGAAAAGGTTGTTAATCATGGGATGCTTGTAGAGCATGATTTAGGAAGATTACATGTTAGGGAGTTAGTTTCTGCTTTAGAAAAAGTAAAAGTTGGAGAGGAAGAAGCAAAGCTAGATGTCATAGCAAATGCAATCTCATATACACAT
>NZ_JADPBQ010000043.1 GCF_015670405.1 Clostridium sp. 1001271B_151109_B4
ACTCTCAAAAGAATTGCTGGTTTACTTTAACTATATTCTGTTCAATTTTCAAAGACCATTTACTCTGTCACACCGAAGCGACTTCTTTATCTTATCACTACTTACGACATCTGTCAATAACTTTTTTAAAAGTTTTTGTCGTATTTTGAAAGCGACAATTGGTATCTTATCACTTTAGCAATTACTTGTCAATAACTTATTTTTTATAAGTTTTTGTAGTATTTTGTCATCAGCGACGTATTTTATCTTATCATTATATATTACTTATGTCAACAACTTTCTTTTAATTAAATAATACTTTATTTAATTAGAAGAAAGTGAGTTGAATACTTTATTTAGATTTTATATTCCCTAGTAGGTTTAATATCTACAATATACTATTCACTCACTTAACTTATTTTGAAAATACAAGTTTCCCTTATACTTCTATCTATTGAATATTGTTTTTATAGAATCTAATAAGCTCTGTTTTGATACTCCTTTATCATTATCTATATTACGTGTTAAATCCATTATAGGTTTAATTTTATATATTGTATCTTTATATCCTTTAGATATTCTTTTTCTAATTACATCTGTATTAAAATCCATCATTCCCTTTAAGTCTGCACCTTCACCTTCTTCTGAATTAATCTGTATTATATTAGTATTAGGATACATCTCTGTATTTATCTGACTATCTGCTGATAATTGAACTACTATTATAATATCACAATGTTCTCCATATACAGGTTGTATTGGTACATTATCAACAATTCCCCCATCTAAGTAATTAATATTATCTATTAGAGGAGAATCATATATTAATGGAACTGCTGATGTTGCATATAATATTTGTTTTATAATATCTTCTGAATATTCATTAATATTAAAGTATTGTGCTCTTATTTCTGGAATACTCGTACATGTTGCAAATCCCTTTACCTTAGAATTCTTAATCTTCTTAAAATCAACCTTTTTTAATATATCATTCAATCCCTCTCTCGATAAGGTCCCCCCCTTAACAACAGTAGGTATATATTTTTTTATAAATGACATATTTTTGGCCCCTAAAAAAAATAATATTCCTTTTACAATTAAATCTTTTTCTTCTAATGGTAGAATTTCTTCTCTTGTTAAGCTACACCAAATTTCTTCAGCTAAATTCAAGTTTCCCTGTAAAAACAACATAGCATTTAATGCTCCTATAGAAGTTCCAGAAACAACTTCTATATATTTATCTATGTTTAATTCAGATAGAGCCTTCCAAACTCCTATTTGATAAGCTCCTCTTGAACCCCCTCCAGCTAAAACTAATCCTACCTTCATACTCTCCTCCCAATTACTTATCACACCCTAAAGCTTTAATAATTATAAGTGCAGTATCTTCTATAGCCCTTTGAGTAACATCTATGGTCTTACAACCTAACTTTCTAATAATTTTATCTGAAAAATCAAACTCCTCTATTATTCTAGCATCACCTGCATATTCAATATTAGAAGGTATTCTATGGAACTTATCTAATCTTCGCTTTCTAATTTCTATTAATTGCAATGGATTTATTGTTAAGCCAAATATTTTATGTTTATCTATTTCAAATAATTCTTTTGGCACTTCTACTTCTGGAACTAAAGGAATATTAATGGCCTTAATTCCTTTATTAGCTAAATACATGCATAATGGTGTTTTAGAAGTTCTAGATAATCCAACTAAAACAACATCTGCATTTTTTAATCCTCTATAATCTTTGCTATCATCATACTGCATAGCAAACTCCATTGCTTCAATTCTTTTAAAATATGCTTCATCTGTTTTCCACATAGCTCCTGGATTATATTGTGGTTGCTCATTTAAAATTGATGATGCAACATTAATTATAGGCCCTAATACATTTATAATTGATACATTACTTTCTATACATTGTTGAGTTAAATACTCTCTTACATTTACAGTAATAATAGTTGATACAATCATTGTATTTTCACAGGCTTTAATATCACTCATAAGTTCTTGTACATCCTCTAAACTCTTAACATAAGGAATTCTTCGCACTTCAACATTTTCCGAAAACTGGCTTGCTGCAGCCTGTGCTACCTGTTCCGCTGTTTCTCCTATTGAATCTGATACTGCAAAAATTGTTAGCATATCTAATACCCTCCTATTTCTCTCAATTAAACTAAATTCTCTTACACTTATTATTATACCAACTTTTTTCAAATAATTGCTAATATGATGAATTATAATATCTATTATGATAAAATCAAAGTATACTTAATCTAACTTTAGGAGGAGCTTATGAAAAATTCGCTTAATAAAGATAAAATAATTACAATTGGATTATTGCCAATTATGTGGCTGGTATATTTCTTATTTGAAATAGTTAGTGGTAGAGTCAAAGACTTTTATACTCTTATACTGAACCTTTCTTTACTTTTAGTATTTGCACTGGTTGGATTAATTATCTATAAGTGTAGTACTAAAAATATAAATGGCTTGAATAATAAATCATTACTTATTACTTTCTTAATTTTAATGCTCTTAGATCAGGGTCTTAAAGTAATTATTAAAACTAATTTCTTTCATTCTTATTTTGAAATAATTCCAGATTTTCTTTCATTTAATCCTATAATAAATACTCAAGGCTCTTGGCTAAATGCTAGATTCAATTTTAATATTGGATTTTCATTATTAATCTTAATCAATGGAATAGCTCTATTGCTATTTATTGAGTTATATAGATACGTAAAATATAAAGGTCAGAAAAACTTTTGGATAGATATGTGCTTCATCTTTATCTTTGCAGGAGCTTTATGTTCATTTATAGATAAAGTATTTTACGGTGGTAGCCTAGACTTCATAGGAATAAGTGATTTGTTTATTGCTGATTTCAAAGATATATATATAAACTTAGGTTTGCTATTTTTTATTATGTCTTGTTATAAAAATGGTTTCTTTTCTGAAACAGAAGAAACATCTTTTAAAGATGATTTGAATTCTATAAAGAAATTTATTATATTCATAAAAAAAGATTTATTAAGTATATTAAAAAAGGAAAAGGTATAAATACCTTTTCCTTTTTATATATATATTATTATGCTAAGCAAGTTTCTTATTAAAAAATCACTTCTATAATAGAAGTGATTTTTGGTGGCTTACCGGGGAATCGAACCCCGGACACCTTGATTAAAAGTCAAGTGCTCTACCGACTGAGCTAGTAAACCA
>NZ_JADPBQ010000044.1 GCF_015670405.1 Clostridium sp. 1001271B_151109_B4
ACTCTCAAAAGAATTGCTGGTTTACTTTAACTATATTCTGTTCAATTTTCAAAGACCATTTACTCTGTCGCACCGAAGCGACTTACTTATCTTATCATCTGTTACGATTCATGTCAATACTTTTTTTAAAAGTTTTTGTTATGTTTCGTAATCGACAAGGATTATCTTATCACTTCAAAAGTTGATTGTCAACAACTTATTTTATAAGTTATTTAACCACTTAATCATCAGCGACGTGTTTTATCTTAACACTATTAGCTAAACTCGTCAATAGATTTATATAAATTTTCTACAATTTTTTTTATATCCTTTCCTTCAGCACTTTCTAATATCCTTACTGGTCTTCCCCCTAATAAATACAAAACATCTGATAACCTTATTATTTCATCTATATTATGTGTTACTAATATAATAGTAGCATTAATTTTATTTCTTAATTCCATTATTAGATCAACCATTTTGTATTTACTTTTAATATCTAAAGACTTAAAAGGTTCATCCAATAATATTATTTCTGGATTTCCTATTAGCGCCCGTGCAAAATTTATTCTTTGCCTCATTCCACCACTTAGTTCATTAGGATAACTATTTTTAAATTCTATTAATCCAACATCACTTAAAACTTTATCTACTTCTTTTTCTATTTTATCTTTTTCAAAGTACTGTTTCGCAATAATTCTTAAGTTTCCATATACACTTTCCCAAGGAATTAAATTATCATTTTGAAAAACAAAAGCTATTTTTTTATCTTCAATATAATATTTTTGGGAAATATAATTTAATAATGTTGTTTTACCACACCCTGATTTTCCAATAATGCAGTTTATCTTTCCCCTTTTTAATTCTATATTAAAATTTTTATATATTTCATTGTTATCATATTTAAAATTTATATTTTTTATTATCATTATTACCGCCCCTATTAAAACTCTTATCCATCATAAAGTCAAAAATATAAACTATGAATGCTATTATAATCATCCATGCAATAACCCCAGCAGTATTCAATTGTATCTTTTCAAATTGTATATTAGATCCTATCCCATATTGTGGCTGAGAATATACTTCACCAGATATTACCACTTTAAATATTAAAGATATTGTTGAAGTTAATATCTTTTTAATTTGTATCCAAATTACAGGTATTATTATAACTCTTAGTTTATCAATCCTTGATACTCTATAGACTGTGACCATATGTAATAATCCCTCATCAATATTAAGTAATGAATTCAAAGTTGCTTCATAAAAAATTGGAAATGAAATTACTATACCTATTATCGTTGGTGCAAAATCTTTAGAAGTCCATATTAATAATAGTACTATAAATGCCATAGTTGGTATTGCTTTTAAAAATACTGTTATTGGATATAAAAAATTATATATCAACTTACTAAAATAACTACTAACCCCTAAAATTACCGAAGCTATTATAGATACTATAAAGCTTTTTATACATCTTAACATGCTATTAAGTATTAACAATAAAAATTTATCTTTTAATATTATTCTATACATCTCCTTTAAAACATCAAAAAAGGAAGGCAAAAGTAGCCTATTATTAAAAATAATAGCTACTACTTGCCAAATAAATATAATTACGGCAATAGAAATCATTAAATACTTTTTATTTCTTAATGAATATTGCGTCATATCCTCCATTATCTCCTTTATTATTTTCATCTATAATAGAAAAATAAGTTTCATATTCTTGTTCACAATTTTCTATTCTTGTGAAGGCTAAATTACTATTTTTTAATGCTTCATCAATAACATCTCTATTTACAGTTATACCTAGCTTTTCACACTGCTCTGCTGCTAATTGAGAATTATTTATTGCCCACTCCTCAGCATCAATAAATTTGTCTATAATTTCATCATATAATCCTGAATCTTTTATTTTATTATAGAACTCTTCTTTAATTAATAATGTTGATTGTGGATATCCATTTTCAACATCATATATTTTTTTCCATTCATCATTTAAGCTACATATTATTTTTATATTCTCATTTTTAGCCATTACAGTTGATAATACTGGCTCTGGTAATACTGCATAATTAGCTTGACCACTTATAACTAATGGCGCAAGCTCAGATGCTGCTCCAACATATGAAAAAGTAATATTATTTTCATTAACATTATTATTATCTAATATATTTTTAAACACTATATCAGGTGTAAGCCCCTTACCTGTATTATATATTTCGCACCCTTCCAAATCTAATAAACTATCTACTTCTTCTGTTGATACTAAATATAATGAACCCCATCCAACTGTTCCTGCAATCTTATAACCCAAGTCTTTTTTATAAGCTTGTAATGCCAAGTTTGAAGGCACTATCGCTAAATCAGACTCCCCCTTCATTAACTCTGATAAAAGCGTATCTGTTGTCTTTTCTATTGAATAATTTATACTAATCTCTTTATCATTTTCTTCATCAGATATCAAATTACTTATTGCTATAGCTGGTAGTCCATCCGGGCATATTAATGTGGCATTTATATTTTCATTAGTGATTTTATTATCTTTTTGGCTACATGATATTAATAGTACTGAAAATATTGCTATTGATATAATACTTAAGATTTTTTTCATTTTAATCACCTCACACTAAATTTTACCATATTATTACATACCCTTCCATATATTTCATTTTAAAATAATACTTCTTTATCTTTATACATCCTATAAAATAATTTACTTATATATAAATATACTGCTTTTATTTATTACTCTTTAATACAAATAAATTAATTTTATTTTATGTAGTAATTTTATCATTCTTCTTCAAGTGAATAATTGAGATGCTTAATATTTTATTAATTATGATCATATATAACAAAAAGGTACTTAGTATAAATCTAAGTACCTTGAATTACATATCAACATTTATAAGAGTCATTTTTAATGCTAAAATTAATATCTATT
>NZ_JADPBQ010000045.1 GCF_015670405.1 Clostridium sp. 1001271B_151109_B4
TTGGTCAAGCCCTCGACCTATTAGTATCAGTCAGCTACATACGTTACCGCACTTACACCTCTGACCTATCAACCTTGTGTTCTTCAAGGGGTCTTACTAGCTTATGCTATGGGAAATCTCATCTTGAGGGAGGCTTCACGCTTAGATGCTTTCAGCGTTTATCCCTTCCCGACTTAGCTACCCAGCCATGCTCCTGGCGGAACAACTGGTGCACCAGAGGTCAGTCCATCCCGGTCCTCTCGTACTAAGGACAGCTCCTCTCAAATTTCCTACGCCCGCGACGGATAGGGACCGAACTGTCTCACGACGTTCTGAACCCAGCTCGCGTGCCGCTTTAATGGGCGAACAGCCCAACCCTTGGGACCTACTACAGCCCCAGGATGCGACGAGCCGACATCGAGGTGCCAAACCTCCCCGTCGATGTGGACTCTTGGGGGAGATCAGCCTGTTATCCCCGAGGTAGCTTTTATCCGTTGAGCGATGGCCCTCCCACGAGGTACCACCGGATCACTAAGCCCGACTTTCGTCCCTGCTCGACTTGTATGTCTCGCAGTCAGGCTCCCTTCTGCCTTTGCACTCTACGAACGATTTCCGACCGTTCTGAGGGAACCTTTGGGCGCCTCCGTTACTTTTTAGGAGGCGACCGCCCCAGTCAAACTGCCCACCTAACAATGTCCAGTCACCAGATTCATGGCGTCCTGTTAGAACCCCAGTACTGTCAGGGTGGTATCCCAAGGTTGACTCCACTAAGGCTGACGCCCTAGTTTCCCAGTCTCCCACCTATCCTGTACAGACAATACCGGAATTCAATGCTAAGCTACAGTAAAGCTCTACGGGGTCTTTCCGTCCAATCGCGGGTAGCGAGCATCTTCACTCGCACTACAACTTCGCCGGATTTGCAGTTGAGACAGTGCCCAAGTCATTACGCCATTCGTGCGGGTCAGAACTTACCTGACAAGGAATTTCGCTACCTTAGGACCGTTATAGTTACGGCCGCCGTTTACTGGGGCTTAAGTTCACACCTTCGCTTGCGCTAAGTGTTCCCCTTAACCTTCCAGCACCGGGCAGGCGTCAGCCCCTATACATCAGCTTACGCTTTAGCAGAGACCTGTGTTTTTGCTAAACAGTTGCTTGGGCCTATTCTCTGCGGCCTGCTCTCGCAGGCACCCCTTCTCGCGAACTTACGGGGTCAATTTGCCTAGTTCCTTAACTGCAATTCTTCCGCCGGCCTTAGGATTCTCTCCTCATCTACCTGTGTCGGTTTGCGGTACGGGCACTACTTCTCTCTCTAGATGCTTTTCTTGGAAGCATGGAATCATGTACTTCGGCCTATATGGCCTTCCCCATCACGCCTCAGAATTGTTACAGCGGATTTGCCTACCGTAACTCCCTAAACGCTTAGACTAGCATTTCCAATCGCTAGCACACACTATCCTTCTCCGTCACACCCTCGATAATAACGATGGTAGTGGTATCGGAATATCAACCGATTGTCCATCGCCTACGCCTTTCGGCCTCGGCTTAGGTCCCGACTAACCCTCAGCGGACGAGCCTTCCTGAGGAAACCTTAGATATTCGGCCTGTAGGATTCTCACCTACATCTCGCTACTAATGCCAACATTCTCACTCGTAATCAGTCCACCGCTCCTTACGGTACGACTTCAGCCCGATTACGACGCTCCCCTACCACTTGCAATTGCTTGCAAATTCGTAGCTTCGGTGGTAAGTTTAGCCCCGGTACATTTTCGGCGCAGGATCTCTCGACTAGTGAGCTATTACGCACTCTTTAAATGAGTGGCTGCTTCTAAGCCAACATCCTAGTTGTCTTAGAAATCCCACATCCTTTTCCACTTAACTTACACTTTGGGACCTTAGCTGACGATCTGGGCTGTTTCCCTTTTGACCACGGATCTTATCATTCGTAGTCTGACTGCCGGACTAAATGTATATGGCATTCGGAGTTTGATAAGGTTCGGTAAGCGATATGCCCCCTAGCCCATTCAGTGCTCTACCTCCACTACACATATCCGACGCTAGCCCTAAAGCTATTTCGGGGAGAACCAGCTATCTCCGAGTTCGATTGGAATTTCTCCGCTATCCACAGCTCATCCCATGCTTTTTCAACAGCAACGTGGTTCGGTCCTCCACGAAGTTTTACCCTCGCTTCAACCTGGCCATGGATAGGTCACCCGGTTTCGGGTCTACGGCATGCAACTAGTCGCCCTATTAAGACTCGGTTTCCCTTCGGCTCCGTACCTTAAGTACTTAACCTTGCTACATACCGTAACTCGTTGGCTCGTTCTACAAAAAGCACGTCATCACCCTCATAAGGGGCTCTGACCGGTTGTAGGCACACGGTTTCAGGTTCTATTTCACTCCCCTCCCGGGGTTCTTTTCACCTTTCCCTCACGGTACTGCTTCACTATCGGTCATCAGGTAGTATTTAGCCTTGGGAGGTGGTCCTCCCTGCTTCCCACAAGGTTTCACGTGTCTCGTGGTACTCTGGATCAGAGCTTGATAATCTTAACTTTCACCTACAGGACTATTACCTCCTACGGTCCAACTTTCCAGTTGTGTTCGGTTAGTTACGACTTCTCGTTAATGCTCTGTCCGCAACCCCAAAGATAAATCTTTGGTTTGGGCTCTTTCCCTTTCGCTCGCCGCTACTTAGGAAATCGATTTTTCTTTCTCTTCCTCTAGGTACTTAGATGTTTCAGTTCCCTAGGTTTACCCTCGTATAGCTATGTATTCACTATACGATACATGGGGTTTCCCATGTGTGTTCCCACATTCGGAAATCTCCGGATCACTGGCTATGTGCGCCTACCCGAAGCTTATCGCAGCTTATCACGTCCTTCATCGGCTCCTGATGCCAAGGCATTCACCATGCGCCCTTTGTAGCTTGACCT
>NZ_JADPBQ010000046.1 GCF_015670405.1 Clostridium sp. 1001271B_151109_B4
GTATTTCCGCTATTGTCTTTGCTAACATAACTTTTTGATTTTCACCAAATCCACCAATATTATTATGATATAAATAAAGTGTGACAAAACTGTTTGTTTAATATAATTAATACCAAACCTACAGTTTTGTCACACTTTGAATAATTAAATATTTACTTTTCAATGGTATCACTTTTCATTATGTTTATATATTATATACAAGTACCATGTTTTTTGATACCGCTATAAATTTATGCAACTTCTTCTAATATCCAAACTGTATGAAGTTTACCATCCCTTTTTATTCTTTTACTATCAATTTTATAATTAATATTATTATCTTCAAAAAATGAATTAATAGTTTTTAACCCTAATTTCTTACTTCCATCTTTTCGAGTTAAACCAAACTTATTAGATATTACATTAATAAATATTTCTTGTTCATCTTTAAATATTTTTTTATCTTTGTAACTATCTATAATATCTAATTTAATATATTCTTCTCTTTTTAGTTGCTCCAAGTCATACCATGAAACACCAGGAAAATATTTTTTTAATACTCTATTCTCAAAACCATACGCCCTTATATCTTGGTATAAATCAAACTCATATTCTAATCTTCCTAAATTAGTTGTATGTGTTCTTAATGTTATCATTTCTTCACCAGTAAAAGGATTTACTATAGTATCTAAATATAATGACTTCATACTTTTATCAATAATATCTAATCCATATTTTTTTACAAAATTAATTTCACCTAATCTTACAAATTCATCATAATAAAATAATTGCTTTTCTAATCCTCTTAATTTAGCTTCTATTGCTCTTGGTGTAATTCTCTTATAAAATACATTTACTTTATTACTTCTAATCCTTGCAGTTGTTTGAACAAACTTTTCTAAATCTGAAACACCATTAATAATTATGGTTTCTACTGTACTATCAAATATTTCTGTACCTTCACAAATTAAAGAAGTTGTATTTAATACATCACTATTAAATTTTTGATGCTTTACTATACTTTTAAATTCTTTTGAATTATCTTTGTTATTTGATATTAAATTTTCAACTTGTCCACTAATTGTATCTTGCCACATATCTAACTCATGCTTTTTATTATTTATTATTAATACCTTTTTACCTTTATTAACTTCTTGCTGAATTATCGGTGTAACTGTATCTTGACTTTCATATCTATAAAAATCTTTTACATTATTATTGTTATAATCTGCATCTTTTAAGACTTCTAATTTATTTAAAAATGGTAAATAATCTAAAGCTTCATAAGTTGCGGTCATAAATATTTTTACTATATTATGATTATTATTTAACCAATCAAAACTTAAAACAGTTTTATTATTCATACTTGTATCTTTTATAAAATAATGTGCTTCATCACATACAATATAATTAATTTCTCCTAAGCTGCACCAACTTAATTTTTTATCTTTACTTCTAAGTACATTTTCAAATTTTTGATAACTCATTATTTCAAAAGTACCAGCTTTAAAATTTCTTATACAAAATTGTTCGTACTCTTCTAAATAATTATATTGTTGCTCTTTAATTGCAGTTCTTGAACTTAATATTAAAACTTTCATGTTATTATCAAAAGCATACGGTAATAAAATATTTCTAACCCAATAATTTTTACCGCTGCCCATCTCTGAACCTATTAGATAATTATTTCCTTTAATTAATTCTTCAACCTTTTCTTTTCCTATTACATCACTAACATATTTTCTTTTCATGCCTTTTATCCTCCGTTATTCCTCTATTTTAATTCCATCTAAAGATAATAAATATCTTACATATTCTGATACTGATTTATAATTATCTTGCTCTGCTTTCTCTGTTACTGCTTGTCTTTCTTCTGGTGTTAAAAATACTCTTAATTCCTTATTTCTCTTTCTTTTCATAATGTAAAGTCCTCCTGGTTTTTTCTTTTGCTTGATGCCTTATATTTATATTATTTAATAAAATTTCTTAAAAGTTCACTTTGAAAAGTAAAATAAAATTATACTTTTATTTCTTACGATATTATCCATTTTTGACAACAAAAAAAGCACCTGGAAATTAATCCAGATGCAAAAAATAAAAATATGTTTATATAAATTATTATCTAATTATAAAATATAGCAATGCTAATGCTCCTATAAGTCTTGTTATCGAACAAAATAATTTAAAAATTTCTTTTGTTAGCTCCATTTTTTACCTCCCCCCTTTTTTTTACTTAAATTATATACTATATTTTGATAAGTATACAAGAAATATAATGTCAACTAATAATTACCTAACCAAAATAGGAAGGCTTTTTAAAACCCTCCTATTGCCTTAACTTGCTATCTTTAATTTATTTAATTTACTTTGGTAATTCCTTATTGTTTGCGGTGCTAAATTGGTAATTCTTATAATTTCTTCATTTGTGTAACCTTGTTCTTTTAATTCTTTGAATTTATCAAAATTACTTACTTTACTTTTTCTTGGTGGCTCTGGCTCATAATCACATTCATAATTTTCTATATTAACTTTTTCATTAGATAATAATATCATTCCTAGTAAATCACTATAAATACATTCAATATCATTCAATACTTTTATATTATACTCTCTTGGAATACTTTGTTTAAATTCATTTAATAGCAGCAATGCACCACCACCACAAAATACTACATTTGTATTACCTGGATTTGATAACTTAATAACTCCATTATATATATCATTCCATAA
>NZ_JADPBQ010000047.1 GCF_015670405.1 Clostridium sp. 1001271B_151109_B4
CCAACTTCAAAAGTAGTTTCAGGATACCATCCTAATTCATCCTTAATCTTAGTTGGGTCGATTCCGTATCTTCTATCGTGACCTTTTCTATCTTCAACATACTTAATTAAGTTTTCAGTAACTGCTTCATCAACATTTTCATTTAAGTAAGCTATTACAGTCTTAACTATTGTAATATTAGTTCTTTCATTATGTCCACCAACATTATAAACTTCTCCAACTCTACCGTTGTTTATAACCATATCGATAGCTTTAGCGTGGTCTTCAACAAATAACCAGTCTCTTATGTTCATTCCATCACCGTAAACTGGTAAATCTTTATGAGCTAAACAATTGTTAATTAATAATGGTATTAACTTTTCTGGGAATTGGAATGGTCCATAGTTGTTTGAACATCTTGTTATGTTCATTGGCATTTTGTAAGTATCATGGTAAGCCTTAACCATTAAATCTGATCCAGCCTTACTTGCTGAGTATGGGCTATGAGGATCAAGTGGTGTAGTTTCCATGAAGTACCCTGTTTCCCCTAATGAACCATAAACTTCGTCAGTTGAAACGTGTAAGAACTTAACTCCTTCTTTCCATGTTCCATCTTCTTTTTCCCATGCTGCTTTTGCACAATTTAAAAGATTTACTGTTCCCATAACATTTGTCTTTGCAAATACTTCTGGTTCTCTTATACTTCTATCAACGTGAGATTCTGCTGCAAAGTGAGCAACGTAGTCTATTTCATATTTTTCGAATAAAGAATTAACTAATTCATTGTCACAAATATCTCCGTGTACAAATATGTGTCTTGGATCATTTTGAATTGACTTTAAATTTTCTAAGTTTCCTGCATAAGTTAACTTATCTAAGTTTATTATTCTTATATCTTCATATTTATTTAACATGTATAATACAAAGTTTGAGCCTATAAATCCAGCTCCACCAGTTACTAAATAAGTTTTCATAATTAAATTCTCCTTATTATTAAAAGCTTAAATTTGTTAATAATTTTATTACTATAATTAATGAATCAAGTTCTATTTAATTTAATCTTGAATCTTAATTATTTTTCAACATTATCCATGAAAGTTTTTAAAGCATCCTTCCAATCTCTCATTTCATCACCAATAGTACATCTAAGCATCATATTATCAAGTGATGAATAAGCTGGTCTATCCGCTGAATTAGGATACATACTCTTATATTCTGCAGAAGTGCAAGGATTTACAGTGCAATTTCTTCCTGAAAGCTTCATTATTTCAGATGCAAAATCATACCAACTGCATTCTCCCTTTCCTGTACAATGGTATACTCCATATTCTTCTGTTTCAATAAGTTTTAATATATGATATGCTAAATCATTTGCATGTGTTGGATTTCCAAGTTGGTCATTTACAACACTTAATGTATCTCTATCTTTTCCAAGCTTCATCATTGTATAAACAAAGTTATGTCCTACATACCCATAAAGCCATGCTGTTCTAACTATATAATATTTTGATGAAAAATCTCTTACGAACTCTTCACCTAAAAGCTTAGTTTTTCCGTAAACACTTACAGGCGCCACTAAATCAGATTCCTTTAATGGTGTTTCTCCTACTCCACTAAATACATAGTCAGTTGAAACTTGAACTATTTTTGCTCCTAATTCTTCAGCTACCATAGCTAAATTTCTAGGACCTAGTGAATTTATTTTAAAAGCTAAATCTTGATTTGCTTCACATCCATCAACATTTGTTGCTGCAGCGCAGTTTATAACTACGTCTGGTTTAATATCATTTAAAACTTTCTTAACTTGTTCTAAGTTTGTTATATCTAATGTATCTACATCCATAGCAAAAACTTTTGCATTTTTAATTTCTTCTGAAACTGCTCCTATTTCTGCTTTTCCTGTAGCTACTATTTTTTGCAGTTCATTTCCTAATTGTCCATTTGAACCAGTTATTAATATCTTCATCTTACTACCTCCATTACGTTAATTTTTTTATTTCAAATTAGCACTCTTTATTTTTCGTAAACGAACGGTAGGTCTAATTCCTTAAATTTCTTTTGCTTCTTATCTTTTTCTGATAATAATATTTCTTCGATTCCATCTAATGGCCATTCTACAGCAACATCTTCATCGTTCCATAAAAGTCCACCATCATGTTCTGGTGAATAGAAATCTGTACATTTATAGTTAAATGTTGCAGTTTCAGATAATACTACAAATCCATGTGCAAAACCTTCTGGTACATAGAATTGTCTCTTATTTTCTGCACTTAAGTATACACCTTCCCATTGTCCGTATGTTGGTGACCCTTTTCTTAAGTCTACAGCAACATCCCAAACTTCACCTTCAGTACATCTTACAAGCTTTCCTTGTGTATGTTGTGTTTGGAAGTGTAATCCTCTTAAAACACCTTTTTTAGATCTTGATTCATTATCTTGTACGAAAGTCATTGTTAAACCTGCTTCATCAAAATGTTGCTTGTTATAACTTTCCATGAAATATCCTCTAGCATCTCCAAATACCTTTGGTTCTACAATATATAAATCAGGTATTTTAGTTTCTATAAATTTAAAATTTC
>NZ_JADPBQ010000048.1 GCF_015670405.1 Clostridium sp. 1001271B_151109_B4
GTATTTCCGCTATTGTCTTTGCTAACATAACTTTTTGATTTTCACCAAATCCACCTTCAATAACTGGTATATTAAAACCTAAATTATTAAACATCTAACCCATAAAAGGCTTTCGCCTTTTAATGGGGGTGGTTGGAACTCGTTCCAATCCACCAATATTATTATGATATAAATAAAGTGTGACAAAACTGTTTGTTTAATATAATTAATACCAAACCTACAGTTTTGTCACACTTTGAATAATTAAATATTTACTTTTCAATGCTCCAAATTCATTATATTTATATATTATATACAAATACCATGTTTTTGGAGCATATATTATTAACTTACCTTTTCTAATATCCAAACTGTATGAAGTTTAGCTGCGTTTGCTTCGCTGCACTTGCTTTAAATGCTGTCGCATTTAGTTAGTTTCTTATTAATATAAATTACTCAAAACACTTTTAAAAATTTATTTTTAAAACATGATGCTTGATAAAGTATCATATATATAGGTAATAAATTTAACTATTGGCTTATTTACTAGCTTTAAGGGCATTTTTAGCGGCACAAAAAAAGTAATAAACCTTGAAAATCGGCACAAAAAAAGTAATAAACCTTGAAAATCTATATAAAAAAAGAGTAGTAAAAAACTACCCTTATACACCAATTTCAAATATTTTGGCAACATCTGAAATTTTACCTTCATTAGACTTCCAAAAAATAGCTGGATTTATTACTAATTTAGTTATATTAAAATTATCTTTCCATTCAGCTATGACCTTTTTATCATTTATTCTTAACTTAAATAATTTACTTTTCAAATTATATGCTTGTTTCTTTTCTAACCCTATTCTTTCCGCTAAATCTGACCAACTTAATGGTTTTACTAATTTAGCATCTGTTTCTTCTGGATTTTCACATAATATATTAAATTCACTATTTAAGTAAGGTAACACTTTAATAAATGTTGCTAATTGTTTATGTTGTCTTGGAGTAACACCGTTATATAATTCATTAAATCCACTTATAAACACTCTTGTCATATTACCATCACCTTTTACTTTCCCTTTAATTGCATACTCTTTATTAACAGTAATTACACCTTGTCCATCAATAAATATTAATTTATTGGCTATTAAATATTTTTTTGTATTCCTTAATTCTCTTTCTGATAAATCCCAAACTTTATTTAAATCTCTTTCTAATATTTTAATTCTTCCTTTTGTTTCACCTTCAACAATAATATTTTCATAATTCATGTAAGTACATAATTTAGCAAATCTTATAATATAATTATCATCAAATTCTTTGTTTAAAATATTTTTAAATAATAAGTGATAGAAATAACCACCAATACTTAACATAGAGTTATTTTCATTTTTTATCTTAATAAAATTTTCATTAATCTCTTTATCTTCTGTAAATAACTCATTTGTAATATCACAAACCAAATTATTTAACACTTCTCCATGTAATTCAATAACTTCTCCATCACTTGTAATAATATTAGTATTTTGTATAATCCTTTCAACTGCATCAGCTTTTTTAGTATAACAACCTTTATTTATCATATGTTCCTCCATAATATAAAAAATTTGTAACTTTTAAATAGTTACCTACTTTACAACCTGGAGAAAAGTTATAAAGTTCTTTAACCTCCTTTTTATAAAATATATATTTATATTATATATAAGCAATATTTACAAGTTCACTTTCAAAAGTAAAATAAAATTATAGTTTTATTTCTTACGATACTATCCATTTTTGCCAACAAAAAAAGCACCTGGAATTACCCAGATGCAAAAAATAAAAATATGTTTATACAAATTATTATCTAATTATGAAATATAGTAACGCTAATGCTCCTATAAGTCTTGTTATCGAACAAAATAACTTAAATAACTCTTTTGTTAGTTCCATTTTTTACCTTCACCCCTTTTAACTTAATTATATACTATATTTTGATAAGTATACAAGAAATATAATGTCAACTAATAATT
>NZ_JADPBQ010000049.1 GCF_015670405.1 Clostridium sp. 1001271B_151109_B4
AAAGGGGCTGTATCAGATTGAATTAATAAATTCAATCTGAATACAACTCCTTTTTAATTGTTCAAAATTTTATACACTAATTTTTATGTAAATATTGCTATTAATTTTGTTTTTTTACATGACAAAAAGAAGGTTAGATGCCTTCTGGTATAATTTTCATATATAGTTTTTATTATGCACCTTTCGGCTCGTGCAACAACTCGCCGTTTCGACCTTGTAAAGTTTTGTTGTGCAATTTATTAACATTATAGGCAAATGCCATTATCAATAATTCTATTCTAACTTTCTTATTTCCCCTCATTAAAAATCTTCTAAATCCATAATCTTGTTTAATTACTGCAAATGCACCTTCAACTTGAATAGATCTATTTATTCTTAAACGTACCCCTTCTTTGGTTGTTATGTTAGCTAATGATTCAGATCTTAATCTTAAAAATTCTTTAGGAACATATAATTGCCTATTATTCTTAGCTTTTGTGCATTTATTTTTATATTCACACCCTAAACAGCTTTCGCATTCGTAGATATTTACTATTGATTTAAAGTTTGATTTTGATTTTCTTGTAGTAGATCCTTTAGGAAGTAGTTTCTTTCCAGCAGCACAAATATAGTAATCATCCTCTTGGTTATATTGCATATTTTCTCTTTTACTAATATCATTTTTAAACTTTTTAGTTTTTGATTTTTCATATGTTTGAGGCTTAATGAAAGCTTTTTGATTATTATTTTCTAAATATGTATAGTTTTCTTCACTTTCGTATCCTGCGTCAGCAGTTATAGATTTATATTTTTTATTTAAGTTCTTTTCTAACTTATCTAAAAATGGTATAAAGGTAAGTTGATCTGATCTTTCACTTGATATATCTATTCCAACTATATATTCACCTTCTACCCCTATTTGAACATTATATGCTGGCTTCAACTGACCATTTTTCATATGATCCTCTTTCATATGCATGAAAGTAGCGTCATGATCGGTTTTTGAAAAACTATTTCTTCCATTAAAAATTTTATTGTATTCATCATATTTACTTTGTTTTTCTATAAAATCATTAATTACTTCAGTGTATTTTTGAAGTTTACTTTTTCTTTTGCCTTTTCCATATACAAAGTCTAAGCCTCCTTTTTCTTTAATTTCAATAAGTTTATCTTTTACCGCTAATGCATATTCAACTGAGATCTTTTCATCAGGTATACTTAAATTTAAATCAAGCTCTGAACTTATGTTTAATAATATTTTATGAGTTTTATTTTGTAATTTCTCTTCAAATTTATCAGTAGCTTTTTTCCAAATAAAACTATATCTATTAGCATTCGCTTCGATTTTTGTACCATCTACAAATAAATTTTCAAATTCTATTTCATTTCGTTTTTCTAATTCAATTATAAATTGTGAAAATAAATCTTCTACACATCCTTCTAACTTTTCACTTATAAATCTTGCAATTGTGTTATGGCTCGGTTCCTTTTGCCCTTGCAAAAGCCAACGAAAGTTAATATCTCTTTTACAAGCTTTTTCAAGTTTTCTACTAGAATATATACCTTCCATATAGCCATAAGTAACTATTCTAAATAATGTTTCAGGTAAGAGCATTGGATTTCTACCTTCAGTAGAGTATGCTTCATATAATTTTGAATAATCTAGTCCCTCCGTTACTTCATATAATGTTCTTACTGAATCATCTTTCGGTATAATAATTTCTAAATTAATTGGGAATCCTAATTGATGGATGTGTATAATATTTTTTTTGCATATAATATTTTTCATGAAAATATTATATGCAAAAAGGAGGATTCGAATTCGAACCCTCCTTTTTTTATCGGCTATTATCAAAATTTATTTTGATACAGCCCC
>NZ_JADPBQ010000004.1:0-184698 GCF_015670405.1 Clostridium sp. 1001271B_151109_B4
TAGAGATACACTTTCTTCTAGTGTTAAATAAATTGGATGGCGTTTATTTATTTTTAGCTGTACTTTTTTCAGCTTTTATTATAGCAACTTTTTTATCTGCAGGGCCTGCTGCTGCAACACTTCTTCCTATATGCTTACAATTAAACCCTATTGTAGGAAGTAATTTAGTATATGCAGCCTTAGCCCTAGGAATATTAGCTGGAAGTAGTATGTTACCTTGGTCAGCTACAGGAGGCCCGATAATGCTTAGTGAAGTAGGCCGATATCAAAATGACCACATTATTCAGCAAAATTATAAACTTAAAATAAATCAAGTTTACAATTTGAAAAAATATATTTCTTTTTCTATTCCTTTTTCACTAATAATATTATCTATATCAGCTTTATTCTTAATATCATATGTTTTTATCTTTTAAGTAAAGCTACAAATTTCAATTTGGTTAATCCAAGTTACTCATTCTACTGAAAATGAGGAGAAGTTTTCTTTAATTAAATATATTAGGTAATTATTATTAAAAACAATAATTATCTAATACATAAAAAAGCGGCATAGACCTTAATCTATACCACTTTTTTTATAATAACTATTAATTAAAGAAAGCTATAAATTCTGTATTTACATATACAGTTCTTTTATCTTCTAATCTTACAGCTGCTATTCCGTTATTTACATAAGCAACTTCACCTGTAATTAATATTGGTAATCCTGTAATTCCTATTGTTAAAGTAACTCCTGTATAATTTCTAATTAATTCTTCCATTTTCTTATTTATCCCCCTGTTTTTCTTTATTATAATATTTAAAAATATGCTTTTTTCATACAGTGTTATTATTTATGATGTTCTTCGCCTTTATTGTGCCCTTTTTCATCATCATGATCTTCTTTATGATGCTCTTCTTTTTCTTCATGGTGATCTTCTTTATGATGCCCTTCTGATTTTTTTTCATTCTTATCTTTATGATCATCTTTCTTATGCTCTTCTTTTTCACCATGATCTTCTTTATTATTATCGTTTTCTTCTTTTACTGCTTCTTTTTCATTATTTTCGTCTGCTTGTTTATCAGACTTTTCTTTTCCGTCTTTTCCATCATTGTTGCTCTTTCCGTCTTTATTATCCTTTCCACCCTTTCCATCATCTTTTTTATGATCTTTATCCCCTGGTTCTTCAGTAAGATCTTTCAAGGTTGAAAATCCTAATCCTAGCCCTTTTAATTCACTAAATCCTTCTTCTTTTTTAATTTCTGCTATAGGTTTAGGTGGTCCTGGTTTTTTCCCTTTATCATCTGGTCTATCTGTTAATGATTTTAAAGGCTTAAAACCTGGTCCTAAATCTTTTAGTTCACCAAATCCACTAAAAGATTTGCTTTTTTTGTCGATTAATTCCTTCAATGGAGCACCTAAACCCTTTAGTGCTTCAAATCCAGCTGCTTTCTCTTTCATTTTGAACCTCCTTTTATTCCCCTTTTGTAGTAATTATCATAGAACTTATAATCTATCTTGAACTTCTTATCATTAATAGAAGAAAGCAATTAGAGTTGATTCTATATAAACGCTACTACCATCCCTTAATCTTAAAGTTATTATAACTCCATCTCCACCAACTACTTCACCAGTAATCACTATTGGTAATCCTGTAAGAGCTATAGTTATATTTGTTCCTTGAAAATTATTTGTTATTAAATCATACATCTTTTTATCCTCCAATGATTCCTCTCCATACCAGCAACCTTTCTCGGTACGCCTTAATACGACAAATATTTATTTTTTTCTTATAGTACATAGTATTAAAACATAATTATTTTCGTTCCTCATAATCTTTTAAAAAAATGAAATATATTAATTTTTAAATATTTACATATTCTTAATAAATTATAAAAAAAGAAGTCCATATAAATAATTCACATTATATATATCGACTTCTTTTTTATACAACTTATAACTATTTAATTAAGTTATATTATACAATATTAAACTCAACACCTATATTTAATATTCTATGCGTAAATTTTATATTTACTATTTTAATATAAAGTAGACTGCAGAATATGGTCTCATATCAATTGATAGTAGTCTTCTCTTACTACTTGAAATTATTGAATTTGAATCATTTTTATTCCCATTTTCATAATACTTAATATACTCTTCAATTAATATTCTATAATCAGTAGTTCCATCTCCACCATATTCATTTATACTACTATCCATAAGAATCTCTAATGTTTTATTTTCAATTGGAACTTCAAATCCTTTATGATATGCATCTGAAAAATTGAACAAAGCTAATATTCGTTCATCTTTGCATATTCTTTCAAAAACATATATACACTTCTCTTCTTCATGGCAATTTACCCAATTAAATCCTTCTGTTTCATAATCATTTTCAAATAATGCTGGATGATTAATATAAACTAAACTTAAATCACGCATGAATCTATGAAACTTATTATGCATCGGATACTCTAGAATATTCCAATCTTGCTCTTTCTTTTCATCCCATTCTCTAAATTGACCAATTTCATTTCCCATAAAATTCAGTTTTTTACCTGGATGAGCATACATATACATATATAATGCTCTAGCCTGCTTAAACTTATCATCATATTCTCCATGCATTTTTTGGATTATAGTAGCTTTCCCATGAACAACTTCATCATGAGATAAAGGCATTAGAAAATGTTCACTATAAAAATACATCATAGAAAAAGTTAGCTTATGATAAGCTCTTCTTCTGTCATAAGGATGTAATTTAAAATATTCTAATGTATCATTCATCCATCCCATATCCCATTTATAGTCAAATCCAAGTCCGCCTTCTTCTATTGGAGCTGTAACTTTTGGATATGCAGTTGAATCTTCTGCAGCTAAAATTATATTTGGATGCATATATTTTAACCCCTGATTCATACCTTTAATGAAATCTACTGCATCTTTATTTTCTCCTCTATTTGAATCCCCTTGCCAATAAATAATATTACTTAATGCATCAACTCTTAATCCATCAAAATGATATTCTTCAATCCAATAATTTGCTGCTGATTGTAAAAAGCTTCTTACTTCTCCTTTTGAATGCATAAAGTTTTTACTTCCCCACTGACTAATTGCAACATCATCATATGAATATTCATATAAAGGCTCTCCATCATAATTAGCCAATGCAAAACTATCTACTGCAAAATGTACTGGAACAAAATCCATTAATACACCAATATTATTCTTATGACATGCATTTATTAAGCTTTTTAAATCTGTTGCAGTTCCATATCTAGATGTTGGACTAAAAAAACCTGTATTTTGATATCCCCATGACTCATCACATGGATGTTCACTTAACGGCATAATCTCAATATAGTTGTATCCATACTCCTTTACATATGGAATTAACTTATCCTCTAACTCTCTATAATTATACCATATGTTGCCCTCTTTCTTTTTCCATGACCCTAAATGAACCTCATAAATATTTAAGGGTTTATCTTTACAATCTGTTCTATTCTCAATCCATTCGTCGTCATCAAATTTATATTCATTTAAATCCCTAATTATTGAGGCAGTATTTGGTCTTAATTCCATTCCAAATCCATATGGATCACAATGCTCAATACATTCTCCATTTTTACTGTATATTCTATACTTATATAACATTCCTTCCTTTAAATTGGGGACTTTACATTCAAAGAATTTACCATCTTCTATCCTTTTCATCTCTGTTCCTTCCCAATTATTAAAATCCCCAATTAATTCTACCTTTAAAGCATTTGGTGCATAAGTTCTAAATATAACTCCATCTTTCTCAATATGTGCACCCATATATTTATAAGCATCAAAAACTTTTCCTGTGTAAAATCCATACATATCCATATTGTAATCTCCTTTTATTGTAATGTAGTGATTTTATCAATCACTTTTATTTTACAATATTTGTAAGATAAAAACTATCATAAATTATTACAAAAATTCAATTTATTTAAAATAAAGCTGCTTACTTGTATTATAAACATTAATTAATTTAATTTGGATTAATTTTAAATCAGTACATCTACTATTAAATAAAAAAAAATAAATAGGTTATCAAAAGGAATATTCTAATTCCTTGAGATAATCTATTTATTTTCTCGTATTACCATGATTCACAATAGTGTTATGGTTTCACATTTACATTACTAAACTAAATACTACGCAATTTGTCTACATCACTTAATTGTTGCTTAATATATAATTTATGTGCAAATGCCATAACTGATGACTTTAATATTTCACTTTCCTTTGTACGATTACTTGGGTTAGAAGACTTTGAAAAATCCCTTGTGAAAAATACCGACTTAATTGCTTCCTCAGTTTCATCACAAAAGTAATCATAAGCTACTTCAATTGGACAGCTTTCAATTTGAATATTTATTAAATCACATATCTCATGTAAACTAAATACTTGTTTTAATAAACAAACAACTATTAAGTATGCCAAATGTTCCTCATTATATTTTTTATCCTTAGGTGGAGAAACAATCTTTTGTTTAACATAATTATTCAACATAGTTGGTGTTAATAGTTTTTCATCACTTTCAATATTTAATGTTTTTGCTAATTCTTCTAAATATATAATTACTTGATCTTTATAAAGTGGAACCCTTGGTAATTCCTTAAATCTTGGTATAGAAAAATCAAAAGACTCCATGTTTCCTCCTCTCTACTTTAATGCATCATGCTTTTTAATGTATTGTACAGAAATACAGCTTGGACCCCCTTGAGTAGTAAATACTGGTCCTAACATATTAATTTCTATATCTGCATTTTCTATATATCCTAGTATAATATTTTTTGTGCATTTTGCCAATTCCTCATTACATGCATGAGAAATATAAATTTTATAATTTGAATCTACATTATTATTAATCATTTCTTCACTTATTTTTTGCATTGCCTTTTTAAGTGTACGTTTAGTTGTAAATTTCACTAAAGACTTTTTATCTTCAGCAAGAGTCATAACAGGTACTAATTTAATTACACTGCCTATTTTCCCAACAATAGGTGATAATCTCCCTCCTCTTACTAAATAATCAAAATCATGTGGAATTAAAAATGATTTTGTTTCTACTAATGACTTATTTATTTCACTAACTATTTCATTTTTAGTCTTTCCTAACTTAACAAGCTCTACAGCTAAATCAACTAAATATTTTTGTGGACCACATAAAGTTCCAGAGTTAATTACTTCAATACGCTCTGGATTCGTTGCCATATCCTTCGCAACACATGCTGAATTATAAGTTCCAGACAATCCATCTGCCATTGAAATATTAATTATTTCATCTTCTATATTTTCATCATAAATATTTAACACTTCTCCTATAGCAGGTTGTGATGAAACAGGAATGTGCCCAGCATTAATTATCTTAATAAATTCCTCAGTTATTATATCTTCATACTCTCTATAAGTTTCCCCATTAATAGTTACTATCAACGGTGCAATTGCAACTCCCTTTGCTTGTCCATCTTCTTTTGAATATAATGCCGATGAATCAGATACTATTTTTATCATAAATTCTCTCTCCAATCACTTAATATAGCGTTCTAAATTATTTTGAGTTTAATTCTAAAATACATAGTTTTAAAAACTATTTGTTTTAGATTATCACCCTAAATACATTTTGTCAATATCATTCATCTATTCTTCATGTTCATCCCAAATAAAAAATACTATAATAATCTGTTAATATAAAAATAGAGCTGAATCTATTTTGATTCAGCTCTATTTTTACTATTAATACTTATAAATCTCTTTATATTTATCATCTAAATATTTTAGGAAATACTTAGCTTGAAGTTCCTCGCCAGTAATTTTCTTTATTAATTCACTTGGATCATAAATATTAGCATATTCATGTACATTTTTCTTTAACCATTGATGTACTGAATTTAAATTTCCCTTTGAAATTTCATCATAAATATGTGGCTCATCCTCAAGCATTTTATTTAGCATTTGTGCTCCATAAAGATTTCCTAAAGCATAACTTGGAAAATATCCAAATGACCCATCTGACCAATGAACATCTTGAAGTACACCTTCTTTATCATTTTTTGGCTCTACTCCTAAGTATTCTTTATACTTTTCATTCCACACTCTTGGAAGATCAGAAACCTTTATTTTATCATTTACAAGAAGCTTTTCTATTTCATATCTTATAATTACATGTAAACTATAAGTTAATTCATCTGCTTCTGTTCTTATAAGAGACGGTTGAACTTTATTTATAATTTTATAAAAATCATCTTTTGTTACATGATCAAATTGATTACAAAATTCCTTTTTAGCCTCCCTATATAAGTAGTTGGAAAAGGCTTTGCTTCTTCCAATTATATTTTCATAAAATCTTGATTGTGACTCATGAATAGCCATTGAAGCTGCTTTATTTATTCCTGTTCCCTCTAAATAATCAGGTATATCCTGCTCGTAAATTGCATGCCCACCTTCATGTATTGCTGAAAACATTGCTGAAATAAAATCATTTAAATAATAATGATTTGTAATTCTAACATCTTTATTACTCATGTCCATAGTATATGGATGTTCACTTTCATCCATTCTCCCTGATTTAAAATCAAATCCCATAGTATTTAAAAGTTTAATACAAAATCTTTCTTGATTTTCCTTTGGAAATCTTTTTCCTGAAAGCTTGTTATTTATTTTCACTTTACTATTTTCTATTTTATTTAATATCTCTACTATTCCATCTCTCAATTCACCAAACACTATGTCTAACTTATCAACTGTTAATCCAGCTTCATAATCATCAAGTAATGTATTATATTTATTTTCACTATATCCTCTATATTCTATAGCACGTTTAGTTAGTTCTACTACTTTTTCTAGCTCTGGCCTAAATATTTCAAAATTACTTTCATTCTTAGCCTTTTCCCAAGATAATTGACCCTTAGATGCCGCTAATGAAAATTCCCTTACAAATTCCTCTGGATATATTTTTTCTTTTTCATATTCCTTTTTCATTTCACTTAACATTCTTTTTTGAATAAAATTCAATTCATTTATATGCTCTTCAAAAAATTTAATAAATTCCTGCTTTTTTACCCCAACTAATAAGTTATGCTGCTGAAGATTCATAAACGACATAGCCTCTGCTCTTTTTTCTGCTGCATTTTCAGGCATACCTGTAGTCATATCCCAATACATAAGGCTTTCTGCAGTTCTATAATATTCTATTTCATTTAAGTACTGTGCATATTCTTTTAATTTATTTTCTAATTCTGTCATAAAAACACCCCCTATATCTTAAACTTTTCCACTATAATATATTATTACTTTCTTTTTAATTTACTATATATATCCACAATTGTACCATAAAAAGTTATAAAATAAAAAATAGTCTTAACCTATATAAACTAAAGGTTAAGACTATTTCATTAATCAAAATTTATTTAATTTTTATTTCTAATTGAATTATTGACTTTTCTGCCTCATTAGCATTTATCCTCGATAGTATTGAAAACTCATTAAAATTCCCGACTGTTTCTATATTATTTTTTTCAATATAATTTAGCATTCTTTTATAATACTTTAAATTATTTTTATATCCATCGTCATAATACATTGTTAAATATTTTCCCTTTGGCAATATAATATTTTCATAATTATCCACTAAGTTCTCATGCTTATATAACATTATTGCAGTATAAACTACTTTACCTTGAGTTTTTAATTCCTCTAAAGAAGCTTCGAATGCTAACTCAGAATTCAACATGCAATCATCCTTTTCTGCCGCAAGTAAAACTTTCCTTAAATTAAGTTCAACTTCTTTTACATTCTCCATTCTGCAATTATATCTCTCAACTACTCTTTCATCATTTTCCTTAATAAAGATTTCTGTTTTCTCTACTTTCTTACTTTCTTTTATTCTAAAATCTAAAAAATCAATATATGATTTAACAGCCTCAAGTTCCCTTATCTTTTCATCTAAAACTATTCTTTGCTTCTCAAGTATTTTTATCATTGAATCTGCAGTTATTTCATCTTTTAATAACTCTTCTATTTCTTTTAATGATAATCCCATAAGCTTGCATTGCTTCAATAAATCAATCTTTATAAATTGATTTATTGAATAATACCTATAATTATTTTGTTCATTTATATACGCTGGCTTAAGAAGGCCCATCTTATCATAATATCTTAATGTTTGAATTGGAACATTAGTTAATTTAGATATCTCTCCAACTGAAAAATAAGTTTCCATATAAAAAATCTCCTGTGATTAACTAGCCTTGGCAATAGACTTTGTAGTATACGACTTAATATTAATAGAATAACTCAAAATTATAAATGTTAGCAATTCTGATATAGCTAAACTAATCCATATACCATTCATTCCAAGCAATTTAGATAAAGTAAATAATGATATAGGAAGTAATATTATACTTCTGCAACTGCAAAAAATATTAGAAACTTTAGGCATATTTATTGCTTGATAATAAACTGTACTTGTTAAATTAAACCCAACCATAATAAATGCAATATTTGTTAAATTTAAACCTATATATGCAGAATTAGCTATTTTAATATCTGAAGTAAATATATCTATCATATTTTTCCCAAATATAAAGCATACAGTCATAAATACTATATTTATTATAAATGCTGATTTCATTGTTATAGAATAAAATTTTAACATTTTTTTTGAATTTTTTGCACCATAATTATAACTTAATAATGGCTGTACTCCTATTGATAGACCTAGTAATACCATATAAATATTTGTTGTTATATAATTAATTATTGCAAAAGCTGATAAAGCTATTTCTCCACCAGTTTTAACTAATGCTAAATTCATAAAGAATATTATTATTGAAAAGCTTACTTCCGCAAAGAAAGATGGAAATCCTATATTAATAAATTCCTTTAATATTTTACTTTCTAATTTTATATTTCCAAAAGTTAATATACCTCTCTTCATTATAAAATGAGGTAATAATATCCCTATAGTAACTATTTGACCAAGTCCCGTAGCTATTGCAGCACCTTTTATTCCAAGCCCTAATGGGAATATAAATATATAGTCTAAAATTATATTAGTTACCGCGCCTAATAATGTTGATATCATGGCAAGCCTTGGTCTTCCATCATTTCTAACAAAGCTATTTAATGCAATACCAACTAAATTTGGAATACAAAATAAACTATAATACCTTAAATAGGTTGATGCTAAAGGCACCAATGTATCTGTAGCTCCTAATATTCTTACTATATATTTTGAAAATACAACTGCAACTAGACTTATAACTAAACTTATAATTAACAAAAACTTAAATACTTGCCTAAATATTTTCACAGCCTTTTCTTTATTATTAGCACCTATATTTTTAGATACTAGATCTCCACCACCTACCGCGAACATAGTTGCTATTCCAAATAGCATTATAGTAAATGGCATAACTATATTAACTGCTGCCAATGCAGAGTCTCCAACACCTTGTCCAACAAAAATTCCATCAATTATTGTATATAGAGATGAAACAAACATGGCTAAAGCTGAAGGAACTGCATATTTTAAAAATTCTTTTATCATGATTTTACCTCCATTTTTGTTTCTCTAACCATAATAAAGTCTATAGTAACTATAGTGTCAATAGTTATTTATAAAAAGTCTATAGTAACTATAGTGTCAATAGTTATTTATAATATGAGTTTATTATATATGCATCATTAAATAAACCATAACCAAACCTATAGTTTAATTATAAAAAAACACATACTAAAAATGTATGTGTTTATATATACTAGTGTAGTTATAGCACCTATTTAGATATATTCAAAGTTTTCTTTTCCAGCGCCTACTTCAAAGTGATATTTAACTATTCCTAAATCTAACTTACTATAAAATGCAGTTAATGCCTTAGCATTTACTTTATTTCCATCTAAACTAATAAGAAACTTTTGTTGATTCATAGCCGTAGGGGCTAGAACTGCTGCTTCCATTCCTCTTTTAAACCAATCCGGCATATCTCCATTTACCCTACAAAGTTGTTCTATAGGTTTACTTTTATGCGCAACACCTTGATTTTCCCCGTATCCTAAAGCTATTACACAACATAATTTTTCTCCATTTTCAATCTTACATATTGTATTACCTTTACTAAAGGTAAGCGCTACCCAACATGTATTCAATCCTAATTGAGTTGCCTTAATAACTATCTTTTCACCATAATATCCACACTTTTCATAAAAGTCATTGCCTTTCTTGCCTACTATAGCAATGTAGTTTCTAACATTGTTAAACTTGCCATAATGAGCCATAAAACTATCAAAAGCTCTAGGCTCATCTGTACATAACTGAATATTTAAATTTCCTTCTTTATTACACTGATCAATAGTCTCTAATAACTCACTTTTAATATTTTCATCAATCTTCCTATCAGTATATCTACGAACCGAATGACGATTATTAATTGCCTCAATAATATTCATAATTAATCTCCCTCACTTATTAATATATTCTTATATAAAATCCTTATTTGATTCTATTTCTATTTGGCTTTTCGAACATTCCTTTTCTGATATCTCATCAACTATTTCATTTATTTTAGCAAACAAATTTCCAAGATGCTTCCATATAGTTTCTTCTGCACTTACATAATAATAATTTTTAGTACCTTCTCTATACATACCTACTATTCCAGCCTCTTTTAATATTCGTAAATGATGTGATACTGCTGGCCTTGAAAGATGTGTTTTTTCTGTTATTTCCCCTACCCTTATTCCGTGAACTTCACTTTCAAGCAATGCTATTATAATTTGCTGCCTAGTTTCATCTCCTAAAGCTACAAAAGCCTTTTGGCATGCTTTTAACTCTTCAGCAAGTTCTAACCTCACTTCATGGCATTTTTTCATATGCTTACCTCTCCCCTTCTTAATATTTTTTTATAAAACCACTATTTCATCTTTAACCTTTGGATCATGTGTTGCAAATACTCCTACACACTCTTTTTTGTGAGCCATATTCCTAATCCATTTTAAAGATGTTATCATATCCTCTTTATTAACTAATGGCCCTGGTATACGTAGATTCTCCCATGAATCCTTGGCATACCCACAATCACCTGTAATTAAAATAAATTTATCGTTATTTTTTACCATAACTACAATATTTCCTTGAGTATGTCCCTTCGCATCTATTAATAATACAGTTCCATCCCCAAATACATCATATGCTTTATTAAATGGCCCATATTCTGAGTATTCCATTGAAAAACCTTCTATATTTATTCCATTCCAAAATCTTTTATAATATCTAACATTTCCTTTTCTTATCGCCTCTAACTCTTCTTTCGATATCATAATTCTTTTAGCATCCTTAACTAATTCTAATCCGCTTGCATGATCACAATCCATATGAGTTAAGAATACATAATCTAAATCTTTAGGCTCTATATTTAATTTTTTAAGCTGTTCATTTATAGCTTCTCCTTCTGGTAATCTAGGCTTACTTGCCATATATAATAATGGAGATAAATGCTTTATAGGTTTATTTCTAACATCTGTATGCCATCCAGTATCTATTAATATATTCCCTTTTGGATGCTCTATTAAATAAGCAGTAACTGGCAACCATACTCGCAACTTTTTACTCCTGCCAATCCCTGTATATGCTATGGGATTTTTAGATACATCCCTAAAAGGAACTGCAGGATCAACCCCAACTTCACCACAATTCAATATATTAATTTTTATTTTCTCTTTCATAATTGTATTTCCTCACCACATTCTTTCTTTTATTTTATTGATACCAATAAATTTTTATTTATATTTTCTATAGTTTAATTGTTTATATTTTTAAACAATTATATCACTAATATCTTTCTATTGTTCAATGGTAAAGAAAATCCATACCATTATCTTAAATACATAATAGTAGCATTTTCATATTTTTTTAAATTAGCAAATTAGTAACCCGTGCAGATAATCTGCACAGGTTTTTACTAATAACTAAAATTAAATTTCCATAAATCAATATCTATATTTGCTTGTCCATTAGCAAATATAGCAACACCTTTACTTTCTTCTTTTGTAAATATCCTTGAAGTAAATACCTCTTCTCCATCATTAACAAATATCTCAACTGAAGAAACATCTACAAATATTTACACTTTTAAATTCTTTTCATTATATTCGCATTTTCTTTCTGTACCATATTCTGTCGAAAATACTTCTCCTGATTTACTTCTATCTAATACTAACTTTTTATTTTCTATACTGTCTACTATAAAGGGAGCATATCATTATCATAGTTTTATATTTTACTAGAATATTAAATTATATGGTTTTCAAAACCACTTGACATCTTATGCCAATTTTTTTAAAATATTACTAGACAAAACATTAACAATTTTATATGAGGAGCTTTGTATATTTATGAATATAAAAAAAATAATTTTATTTATTACACTACTTTTAATATCTATAAATATACCTACACTAGTTCATTCATCTGAACTTATGTTCAATAATCTGATGGCATCAAATGCTTTATCACAAACTTCAATAAATTATATATATCAGGATAGTTCAGATTATATTTGGATTGGTACTAAAAATGGATTGAATAGATATAATGGCTTTGAATTCGAAATTTATAACAAAGGTTTTAGTGAGAAACGAAATATTGTTGATAGCTATATTACATGTTTAAATGAAGATTTAAACAATAATTTATGGGTAGGAACTCTTGATGGTTTAAGTAAAATTAATTTAAAAACTGAGGAAATAAGTAATTACACTATAAATAATAGTTCATTGTCATCAAATACAATTATGGATATCAAAATTAACAATCACGGTGATATTATAATTGCTACATCAAATGGATTAAATATCTATGATGATACTAATGATAATTTTCTTTCTTTAATAAAGGAAGATTTTGAACTTTCATCTTCAAAGATACTCTCTATAGAATTTTATAATGATAATGAAATTTATATGATATCAAACAATTATCTTTTAAAATATGATATGATAAATAACCAATATAGCATCGTTAAATCTTTAATTAAAGATACTATTTTTACAACTTTATCATTATATGAAAGTACTCTATACTTAGGAACCGAATCTGATGGTATATATACATATAATATTAAAACTGGAGAAATGACTAATAAACATAAGTTATATATTAATGGCGATAGTGGTTCTTCATATACTGTTAAACATATTTATATTGATAATACAGGAATTTATATTGCCTCAACTAATGGTATATATATATTGGGAGAAAAAGACTCCCAAATGCATTTTACAAATAATCCATATGATGAATATTCATTACTTGATAATAATGTATCTTATATTATGAAAGATTCTAGTGGATTGTTATGGATAGGTACATTTTCTGGAATAAACACAGTAGATTTTAATTTGGGAATAAGTTACTATAATAATCTTATAGTTGACCCAAATTTGAAAAATAACATTATAGTTGGTACATATGAAGATGTTAATGAAAATCTATGGCTTGGAGTTTATGGAAATGGTATCAGTATATGTAATAAGGAAAATGATACTTTTATACAATTAAATACTAAAACTGATAATAAATTAAACTCTGATACTATTTGGGATATAAAGGGTAATGAAAAATATGTCTTTGCTACATCTTCTGTTGGACTAAATATTATTAATATAGAAACTTTAGAAATACAAAATTTATTAGAAAACAAATTTTGCCACACTTTATATGTAGATGGAGATTATCTATGGGTTGGAACTATAGGTGGTTTTGATATTATTGATCTAAATGACTTTAGCATAAAAAGTATTAACAAATTACTTGCTGAAAATAATATAAATATTACCTTAGGCGGGCCTATTTTTAAAGATTCGCATGGCACTTATTGGCTTGGCGGAGCACGTAAAGGAGGATTGATACAATTTAATCCTAATAATAACGCTGTAACACTCTTCAAATATGATGAACTTGAAAATAGTATTTCTGATAATGCTATTTTATCAATTTCTGAAGATTCTAAAGGAAATTTATGGTTTGGTACTGAAAGTGGTCTGAATAAATATAATAGGTTAACTGAAGAATTTGAAATATACTCCGTAGAAGATGGCCTTTCTAATAATACTATTTATGGCATCATTCCCTCTAATAATAAAATATGGATAAGTACAAATTCAGGGATAAACTGTTTAGAATTTAAAAATGATCAATTAATAAATGTAAAAAAATATTTAACCGATATAGAATTTTCTGTAAACTCATTTTTAAAAACTAAGACCGGAAAATATATTTTGGGATCAATTAATGGTATATACCTTATAGATCCAATTATTATAGAAAAAGATATATCTTCTCCTGTAATACACTTTGATTCTGTGTCTATAAATGGAATAGAGATATATGACTTAGATAATATTTCTATGGATTATAAAGATAGTTCTATTACTGTGAAGTTATTTACTAATATTTATAACAATATGCAGAATGTCGATTTTTATTATCGTATAAATAATGATAAATGGACATTAATGAATGGTAATAAAATTACACTCTCAAACTTAACTGATAAAAAATATAATATAGATTTTATAGCCCAAAACTTTTATGGAAATAATAGTGAAATTAAAAATATTTCTTTTTATGTAAATCCACCATTTTGGAAAAGTAAAATTTTTAAATTTATTTATTTTCTACTCTTCTTTTTAGTTATAATATATGTTTCATTAAAAATAGCACACTTGAAGAATGCCATTAATCTAAAAAATAAACAATTAGCAAAGAAAATAAAAGAAAAAAATGAACTTCTTCAGAGAAATATTGAATTAGAAAAACGTAAAAATAATTACTTGATAAATATGTCACATGAACTTAGAACTCCACTAAATGTTATAGGTGCAACTCAACAATTAATAGTTAATCTTAATAAATCAGGTGGTATTTCGTCAAAAGATCTATCAAGATACATGAAGATAAATGATAATAATTTAAAAAGACTTCTAAATATTATTAATGATTTAATTGATTCTTCTAAAATAAATGAAGGTTTTTATGTCCTTCTTCTAGAAGAAAAAGATATTATATACGTAGTTGAAGAGGCTGCTTTATCATTAAAGAGTTTAGCCGAAGAAAAAGAAATAGACCTTATTATCGATACAAATACAGAAGATTGTATTATGAAATTTGACCCAACTGCTATTGAAAGATGTATTGTAAATATTGTTGGTAATGCTATAAAATTTACGGACTCTCATGGTAAAATACTTGTTAATATATTTAATTCACATGATATATTAACTATAGAAATAAGTGATACTGGTAGTGGAATAGCACCTGAAAAAATAGATAGTATATTTGATAGGTTTAGTCAAGTTGTAAATTCAAAAAGAGAAGTATCAAAAGGTAGCGGATTAGGACTTACTATCACAAAAGGATTAATCGAACTCCATGGCGGAGATATTAGTGTTGTAAGTGAATTAGGCAAAGGGACAACATTCACAATAAAATTACCCAAAAGTAATGATGAGACTGTAGATAATTTTGTGTAATATAGTTTCTTATAAATCAAATATTACTGGAAACTTTTATCTCCATTAAAATTTTCCAAAGCTTATATGTTATATTATTCTAAATCTAAAATCTAATCATACAATAAAAAGCCCTCGACAACACATTCTGTATTGTCGAGGGCTTCATGTGCAAAGTTCAGTGTGTAGACAACATTATTAATAAAATTTAGTGTGATTTATCTTAAGCGGTTATTATCTTAATGTTATTTGAAAGTTTTAAAAAATCTTTATCATTTATAATAATTTTAATATTATTATCCTCACATAATTGTGCAAAATACTTATCATTAAAATCAAAATTCTTATCAGCAATTAATATTTTGCTCATATCTACACTATTAAAATTATCATTTAATTCAACCACAATTAATATTTATAGAAAATTTTTTATACTGCTATTTCTTCTTTTTTATTTAATTTAGGTAATTCTATAATTCTATCACACACTCTATTGGCTAATTCAATGTTATGTGTAACTACAAGCATACCCAATTCATTCTCTTGCGAGATTTTTAAAAGAAAATTCCATATTTGAGCTTGAGTTATAACATCAAGCATAGTACTTATCTCATCACAAACTAAAAATTTTGTTTCTGGACCTAGAACTCTTGCTATGCAAAATCTTTGTAACTCTCCACCGGACAATTCATTTGGCCATCTATTAAACCAAGACTTTTCTATACCCATCTCTTGCAAAATATTATTATCAACTTCCCATGCTTCATTTAATATTTTTGCCATTTTCCATCTTGGGTTAACTGACTTTTCAGGATGTTGATAAATCATTTGAATTGGGCAATATACATTCTTCGGAAGTGGCTTGCCATCCCATAGAATTTCACCCCTTTCTGGCTTTATATATCCAGATATTATTTTAGCTAAGGTACTTTTTCCATATCCCGATGGACCAACTAATGCAACTCTTTCCTTTGAATCTATAGTAAAGCTAACATCTTCAAGTATCCAAGGAGAACTTTTATTGTAACGATAACTTACATTTTTAACTTCAAGTAGCATTAATACATCTCACCTCTCCACCTCTTAATTTTCTCATTTCAATATTTTTATTGCATTCTTCAGTTCTCATATGGCATCTATCTCCAAATAGACACCCTGTTGGTAAATTTCCTGCATACGGTTGAAATCCTGGTATAGATTTAAACTTATTTTGTGGTAAAGCATCTATAAATGCCTTACTATATGGATGTCTCAATGCATCTTTTCCTTTTATAAAATCATCTACTTTTGCTATTTCAACTATTGTTCCTGAATAAAAGACAGCTATTCTATCAGCTACATTTAATGCTAAATCCACATCATGAGTAATTAAAAGAATACCACATCCATTATCTGCAATATCTCTTAAATGCTTCAAAGTATCCATTGCTAGTTCTATATTCAAACCTGGAGTTGGTTCATCTGCTATAATTAACTTTGCATCATTCATTACAGCTGTTGCTATTAATACTCTTCTAGCCATTCCCCCTGATAGTTGAAATGGGTATTTGTCTGCAACATTATCTTCTAAATCATATTTTTTAAATATTTCTTTTCGTTTTTTTTCACTTCCATTAATTCCGATAACTTGTTTTCCAATCTTCATTAATGGATCTAAAAATTCTACGGATTGTGGTATAAAAGATATATCTTTTCCTCTAAGCTTTTTTAACTTTTTCTCTGTTAAATTTTCTCCGTAAAACTTTATATCACCTTTTATATTTGAATTGCCTGGAAGTATTCCCATTATCGCATGGGCAAGAAGACTTTTTCCAGAACCGCTTGACCCTACAACCACTACTATTTCGCCTTTTTTTACATTTATACTTAATTCATGAATAACTTCTAAATCATTTTTATTTAAACCTTTATCATACATATTAAAAGCTACTGATAAATTATTTACTTCTAATGCAAATTCATCATATACACTCTTTGCATTATTCCTCATACCTTCCTCCTTATTAAACTAATATTTATCATAATTAAGAAGATTACCACCATCTCTTAATTATCAATTTTGAAAATTACTCATTACCACTATTGGGATTTATTAATTGTTTAAGATTTTCGCCAATTACATCAAATAGTAATACAACACTCAATAACATAAGCCCTGGGAATAATGCAAGCCACCACTTTCCTGTTGCGATATGTTTCATAGCTTCTGATAATATTACACCAATTGCTGGAACCTCAGCTGGAATCCCAAATCCTAAAAATGTTATAGATGCTTCATGCATGATAGCATGTGGAAATAATAGAACAACACCAATTAAATATACTGGAAGAACTTGAGGTATAATATGACTTATTGCTACTTGAAATTTACTTTTTCCCATCTTATAAGCCGCTTGTACATATTGTGTGGAGCGAACCTGTAATACCTCAGCTCTAACAAGTCTAGTCAATCCTGTCCAATGAGTTAATGCAACAGCTACTGTAACTCCTATAGCTCCTCTTCCAAGCATAAATGATATTAATATTAATAAAATAAGATGGGGAATTCCCATACAAAGATCTACACACCAGTTAATAAATCTATCATACCATCCACCTATAATTGCAGATGAAACACCAAATAAAAGTGCGATAAATGAGCTTACTACAGATGCAAAAATACCGATTAATATACTATTAGATAATCCCTTAATACATCTCCAAAACATATCTCTTCCCATAAAATCTGTGCCAAATAGATGACCTAAAGAGGGGCTAATAAATTTTGCAGAGTAATCTACAGCATATTTATCTGGATTCATCGTTAAGCCTACAATAAAAATTGTTAATAAATAAATTACTGAAATAGTTATATAAAATACTATTCTTCTTCTTCCATTAGAAAATATTTGTATTCTTTTCTTTTCTAAATTAACTGAAGGACTATTAAGCATGATATCCCTCCTCTTTTAATCTTGAGTCTAAAATTCCATATAATATATTTGCAATTAAATTACCTACAAATACAAATATAGCGCTAAATATTGCAATCCCAAGTAATAGTGGAACATCTCCATTTAGCCCAGCAGCTGTTGTTGCGGTACCTAATCCTGGGTAAGAAAATACTGTCTCTGCTAATGCCATTCCTCCAAAAAGTTCGCTAAAAGATGAGAACTGTTCTGTAATTGCTGGCAATGCTATATTCCTTACTCCATGCCTCATAATTAACTGAGTAGTGCTTTCTCCTCTTGCCTTTGCAAAAAGTATAAAATCACTATTTAATATTTCTATTAATTTTTGTCGTGTAAATAATGTTATTTTTCCTATACTTAAAACACTTAATGTGAAAGCTGGTAATATAAGATGATATATTCTATCACCAATGGTTATATCTGATGCTAATTTTCCCATTGGGGCTGCTAATCCTATAGGAAACCAGCCTAACTTGACTGCAAATAAACTTAAAACTAATAAGCCAATCCAAAACGTTGGTGCTGATTGAAGCATAAGACAAAAAACTTTTATAATCTTATCAAAAATACTACCTTTATATACACCAGCTAGAATTCCAATTATAAATCCTAAAACACCTGAAAAAAGCCAAGCTACCATCATTAGAACTATTGAATATTGAAATCTTTCTAAAATTACTGTACCAACAGGTTGTTTAAATGTTATTGATGTTCCTAAATCACCTTTTAATACATTTTTCCCCCATGTTATAAATCTTTCCACTGGAGGGTCATTTAACCTCCAGTGTTCTGCTATTTCATCTTTTGCCTCTTTTGAAAGTGTAGATTCTGTCCCTACATACGATGTCAATGGGTCTATTGGGGATGATGTAACTAAAACAAAAGCTATAATACTAACTGCAATTAAAAGTGATATCAGCCTTAAAAACGTTGAACCTATATACTTAAATCTATTCATTAATTTTCCAATCCTTCATATTACAAATAATTGGTAAACCATGACCATGAGGATGAGCTATTTGAGTATCTACTGAAATATCAATAGAATCATTAACAAAATAACTATGCTCAATATTTACTATATATAAATAAGGATAATCTTCTGCTGAAACAGCTTGTACTTCTTTCCACTTTTTAATTGCATCTTCTTGATTATTAGAATCTATTGCTTCATCTATCAATTTATCTACCTCTTCATTAGAATATCCAACTGTATTGTCATAATCACCACCTAAGAATAATTCTGAATAAAGTAAGGACTTTAATACTGTTGGACTATATTGTCCCCATCCCCATACTATTCCAGCTGTATTTGCATTTGCAGTAAGTTCATCCCATGTTCCTTGTTTTGCATTTATAGATATACCTAATTCCTTAGCATCTTCAGCAACAGCAACTGCTAATAAGTAACGTTGTTGGTCATTAGATGGTGAATATACATCAAATTCACATTTTACTCCGTCTTTTTCTCTAATTCCATCTCCATCTGAATCAACCCATCCAGCATCTTCTAAAAGTTTTTTTGCTTCTTCCCTTTGATTATCTTCATAAACCAAAGGATTTCCCCAAGATAAATTAGTAGTAAACCCAGTAGCTGGTTTGCCTATACCATTTAAAGCATTATTTATTATTGATTCCCTATCTATCCCTATACTTAAAGCTTTACGAACTACAACATCAGAAGTAACATTATTCCCTACTGTTACTTCATTCCCATCAGGATTCTTAACTACTTGTTCTGGTATACATGGCAAACTAATATTACGAACATCCATTGTTTCAAGATTTTCTATATGCATTCCATCTATTTCTTCAAGAGCATAATTGGGCGCTACCATAACTATATCTAATTGACCTGATTTTGCATTTGAAAATGCAGCTTCATTATCCATCTTTACAAAAGTTACTTGCTTAATTTCTGGTGCTCCTTCATAATAATCTTCATTTGCTTGAACTATTATTTGTTGGTCTGTATCATATTGAATAACTTTCCATGCTCCTGTACCAATTGGATACTTATCAAATGTTTCACTATCATAAGCATCACTTGGAACAATACCTAATAAAGCTACCGAATCAAAGAATGGAGAGTAACTTTCTGATAATTTAAATTCAACTGTATAATCATCTAAAGCAGTTACTGATTCCAATCTTGAAAGATCTACATTTTCATTATTTCCTTGATTTTCTTTAACAGTTTCATAAGTAAAAACTACATCTTCTGCTGTAAAATCTGAACCATCATGGAATTTAACTCCTTCTCTTAAATTAAATGTATAAACTAAAGAGTCATCACTTATTTGCCAATCAGTAGCTAAGTCCCCTTCATATTCTGACTCTGAATTAACCCTTGTTAATGCACAATTAGTAAAAGAATATCCATAGCTCATTGCTCCCTTAATTGGATCTAAACTTCCTTCAAATATACTAGTTCCAACATATGCAGATATACTATCTTTAGCTTTAGTATTAACTGCTACTTCTGTATTATCATCTGTATTTTTATTTGTTCCTTCACTTGCACTGTTACACCCCACAAACATTAAACTCATTGCAAAAATTAAAGATAAAGCAATACTTCTTTTTCTCAACTTATTTACCTCCTATAATATGTTTTAAATTGCTACGTTACTGAAATTTTATCATTTGCAATTTTTTCCCACAAGCTTGGTAGGGGGTTATTTTTTTATATTTATTTAAAGTTAAAATTATATTCAATAAAAAAAGAAACTATCAGCTTGTAAAGTGGACCCTATGTCAAGGACATAAAAAAAGGGGCTAAGCTACTAAAAGCTGATTTCTGTATTTTACAGGAGTCAGCTTTTTTAAATTCCATTGATAACGGTAATTATTATAATAATTTATATAATTATCGATTATGCGTTTAAGTTCTTCAAAAGTCGTACAACTTCTATAATTAATTTCATCCTTCATATGTCCAAAAAAAGATTCCTGCGGGGCGTTATCCCAACAATTACCGCGTCTGGACATAGATTGTCCGAGATTTTTAGACTTTAATAATTATTGTACAAAAAAAGACTCTATATAGATAGATACTCTTTTTTTGAATGTCTACTATATAGGGTCCATTTTATTCTTGCCTCCTACTTCTTATTTAGAAAATTATATTGAATTATTTCCTAATTTGAAGTACAATATATTTAGAAAATATTACATTGTATACAAATTGTATCCAATAATTTAAAGAGTAAAAATAGCTGCCAACTATTTTTGCTCTTTTTGTTTTTTGTATAAATAGTTTTAATTAATTATTAATTAATATAATATTATTTCTTTATAGCTTCAATGTAATACATTTCTTCATTATCTATTGTCTTTTCTGTTATTAAATATCTATTTATTATCTTAACATTTTCATCAGTTGATAAAAGTATATCATCTTTAACTACCTCACTTGTAGAATGAACATGATTTATTTCATCTCTACTTTGAGAATGAGCTGTAATTACTTTACCTCTTGGATTTAATAATTTAGATATGTGTTCAGATAACTTTTCTTTTTCCTTAAAATTAGGATAAGCTGAGTGAATAAAAATATAATCATATCCATAATCATTAAATTCCATTTAAAAATAAAAAAAACAACTCTTTATTTTTTTATTTTATCAACTTAGCTAATGATTTATTTAAATCTTCAATTACCTTTTTATCTCCATATTGTATTGCATCTGTTACACATTCTTCTATATGTCCTTGTAAAATTAGTCTACTTACGCTATTTAAAGCTGATGTAACTGCTGCTATTTGATTTAGTACTTCACTACAATCCCTTTCATCTTTCACCATACGTCTTACAAACTCTAAATGTCCTGCTGCTCTAGCTAATCTATTTGATATATCCTTTGTACTTTCATGTGAATGCATATGCTTATGCCCTTCAACATTTTTATGAGTATGGCTAAAGCTGTTCCCATCCTCATCTATATGCGTATGCTCTAATACCTCAATACTATCCATTTTTACCCCTCCATTTTATACTTAATTATAGTTATTGATACACTTATATTATATATTTCTTTACATTTTTTTGTAAATAAAGTGTCTCCTATTTTTTCTTACACTTAAATAATTTATGGAATATAATTGTAACACATCACTTATTACCCTTTTTACAACTGCAACCAAAATAGGCATTACTATAACTACTAACGAATCTGATCTAAAACTTATTTCATTAACTATACATTTGTTAAGCTTTGGATTTATTATTTGAATAATAAAAATATGTATAATCCACTTATTACTGTGGTATATAAAATTTCAGCATCAATTTGTATACTCCCTAAAAGCTCCATAAATATAAATGATACTCCTAATAGAATAGCCAATATAAAATATTTTATAAACTTCTTCCAACTAAGACTACTTTCATTTAAATATATATTTTCCATAAACTTATCCCCTTATAGCAACTATATGAGAGATTATATTTAATTATGTTAATATAGCTTAATTAACTTCTTTTACTCGTAAAAATGCACACCCCTAGTAAAACTTATACTAAGGGGTGTGCACAAATACTCAAAACATATAAATATGGCTAAAATACCTATTAAATATACCTAAAAATTTATCTTTAAAAAGCAAAATACAATGGCCAAGCCTTGATATTCCAAGGTTTTACCATTGTATCCATACTTAAGTTCTTATTTGGTGGAGGCGAGGGGTATCGAACCCCTGTCCGAAAGCAGACCAGCCTGACTTTCTACGAGCGTAGTTTAGTGACTAAAATTTCGGTCCTTAGTTCGCTCACAAACAAACTCCTAATTCCCTAGCTTCATAAATACCCCTTTAGCTCAAAGCTTTGCTAAACTTCGTTTCCCACTTCTATGACACCCGCTACCCAAGTCATGGGGAACCTGGACGGATGAGCGGCTATATTAAGCTGCTAATGCAAAATTGTCTTCTGCGTTTATATTTAGTGCATAGCTTATTAACGAGTCGTCCATGCTTTACTCGGCCCGCTTATCAAACCCATCGCACCCCCGTCGAAGCCAAAACGCCCCCATGTAAGGTTAATAGGTCATAAACGCCTTTACCTATTCAATTTTCAATCGATGATTAACATCGTGACTTTATTATAAAACATACAGTTTGAACTGTCAACTTAACTATTCTATTAAACCTTTGGTAAATTCATAATATTATTCTTTTACAAGAAATTTTATTTATTCTTAAAATAATTATTCTAAATATACCATAATTTTTTTAATTTAAATTTAATAGCTCTTTTCTTATACCTAAATTTAATATCTTCATATCTATCATTCATTATTTAAAGTATGAATATCCACAAAGTTCATAATATACTTACTTGTATATTATATACTAATCTTTCATTATTATAACCTTAATACTCAATATAATTTTAAGCTATAAATAAAAACTCTTGCATTCTTTGTCGAAAGGTGTTATTCTAAATGAGCAGTTGGTACGTAAAGTGCTAATTATTTGTAGAGTCTAGTTTGTCCTTCGCCGGATGCTAGGCTCTACTTTGTTTTACAAGAAAAATTTAAAGATTATCCACAGCAAATAGAAAACTATTCATATTTATATTCATATTTTCCCCATTTATCTGTTTATAAGTGCACAAAATTAGTTCTTTTATATACTCATACACATACTTGTAAAATAAAAAAGCAATATCTTTACAACATTTTTTAAAATTCTATTTATTTTTAATTTGAAACTGTATTACATCATAATTCTCAGTATTTATATAATAATCATTTTTATAATCATCTCTATTAATATCATAAATATATATCATTTTAGAATAACTAAAAAAGGAGCTTCCAAAAGATTCATCATTTATCTTATTTCCATTAATCGTATATGCATCATAACTTTCATTATCACCATCTATAGTTTTGCAAATAAATAAATTATTAAAAGCTGTAATTGAATCATATTCATCATCAATAATCCAATTTCCTTCTAAATCTCTTACTCCAACATTAGTATAATTTTCATCATATACTATTAATCTATTTTTATTTGCAACCTCCACATAATAAAATCCACTTTCTATTAAATTTCCTTTTGAATCAACTATCCCATAACTATAATTATCCTCATTAACTAAATAAGCAGGAGCAATTCCATCTACAAAAGAACTATCAATTTCATATTTAGAATCAAATAACTTATTTCCACAATAATCTATATAGGTATATACTCTCTCATTGCTTCCATAATAATATACACACGCAATTTCATTCTCATTATCAAAACAACAAGTTAAATAGCTATAATCATCCTTTAAATATATTGGTTCTAGTTTACTATTTAAATAAACATATTTCCCTTTATCTTCATTATATAATTCATAGAAACTGGTAGATATATCCGTAATATTATATTCATCAAAATTAATAATTTTTAAATCTTCATTTAAAATATAATAATCATAACTTTCATTATCTTCTATAACTGCATATCCTTCGCAAAATCCTCTATATATAGAGTACTTATCACTTATGGAAATTTCATTACCATTTACATCATATAAAGTTTCTTTATTATCCTTTTCAGTTACAATAAACCCATTATATTCAGTAGTAACATAATCATATTTACCTATTAATACTTCTTTTCCGTCCTTATTAATAACAGCACTAATTTCATCATCTTCTTCATTGCATTTAATATCATAATAGTATACAACTGCTAATCCATTGCAAAAACTATCTCCATAAAAATAATCACCACTTGTAATTACTTCACCTTTTTCGCTTATGTACGCACCTTTTTCACCTATAACTACAAAGGCTATCCCCTCTGAAAAAAAGTTTGCATATCCATATTGCGCTTCAATTATAACTTCTCCATTGCTATCAATATAACCATATAATCCTTCTCCATTAACAAAAGGATATAAATCCACTTCCTCTTCTTCCTCTTCGTAATATAAATGTACATTATTAACAAAAACATTATTGATATCAGTTTCTATTTGTGATTTATCTTCAATTTCTACTTTGACAGTACCTAAAGCTTTCCCTAGATCACTACTTATAAGTTTTGTGCTAAGCAAATAATATACTATACCTATTATTGACATTCCTACTATCAAAAAAGCAGTAATAAAAATAATAACAGCTTTTTTACTAGCTGCCTTTTCAGTTATATATTTTTTCTCTGCAATTTTCTGTACATCATATTGATCATTTTCATCACTCTTGTCCATTTGCAGCTCACCTTCTTATTATAATTATTTACATTTTATATTATATATGTCAATTGGTAGTTTTAATACTATTTCTGTTTTCTTTGCTAATAAAAAAAATGATAAGACCTATGCGTTCGTAAGCCTTACCATCTTTCATTCTTATATATTATATATTATTCAAGTTTATTGTAAATGTTCTAAAATAAAAAATAGACAAATAGTGGTTATAAAAGTTCAATAAATTTTAGAAATTTCTTATTAATATATAGTATACTAAGTAATTGTAAAAGATTCTATCCATTATAGTTAGTACAAATCACCCAATAAACTCCATATATAATTCATATTCTAATTTAATCTATGAAATTACTATAAAAATATAACTTTTTCAATCTCTTTAAAAGTTCCATTTTTCAATTTGTGCAGCACCTTCACCTTTTAATGTTAAAGCAGCATCAACTGACTCATTATAAATTCTAGTACTAAATACTTCTTCTCCATTATTTAAGAAGATTTCTAAAGAAGAATTATCAGAGAAAATTTTCATTGAAGTAATAGCTTCAATTTCTACTGCTCTCATATCTCTTCCACACCCTGATTTCCCAAGTTCTAATTTAAATACTTTATTATTAAATGAAAGCTTACAATCTTCTCTTAATGAAATTTCAAATTCTGAACTATTTTCAAAATTAATATTTAATTCAAAGGTATTGCTTTCAAATATTTCTAAAGTATTAGCTTCATTTAAATAAACTTCCCTCTTTGTTGAATCACCTTTTCTTAAAGCCTCTAATTCAACAACTGGAATTTGGTATACCTTATTATCCTTTAAAACTAATTCTCTTGGAATTGTTAATTGATGTTGCCAGAAATTATTTATAGTTGGATTTTTATGATCTACAGCATCTGGTACTCCCATCCACCCTATAACTATTCTTCTCCCCTTAGAATCTTCAAAAGTTTGTGGCGCATAGAAATCAAATCCTCTATCTATTTCAACAAACTTGCCAAGTTTAAGCTCTTTCTTATCATTAACAAAATTCCCAATGGAATATCCACATTGATATACATTATTATATTTATATCCTTCTGCTTCAATCCCCTGTGGTGAGAACATTAATATATCCTTATTTCCTAACTTAAATGTATCTGGACACTCCCACATATAACCCATATCATCTAATTTTCCAGCTGGTACAGAGTGAAATTCCCAATTATAAAGATCATTTGATTTATATAATAAAATACAACCCTTATCATCAGTAGTTCTAGCCCCTAGAACCATATAATAAGCTCCATCCTCTTCCCAAACCTTAGGGTCTCTAACGTGTAGTGACATATCAGCTGGAAAATCTGTATTTCTTAAAAGCACTTTCTTTTCTGAAAAGTTCATACCATCTTTGCTAGTTACTAAAATAACATTTTGTTCTCTTCCAGTTAATATATAATCATAATCTCCTTCATGTTTTACATTACCTGTATAGAAGAAATAAATTGTATCATCTTTTACAAAAGCTGACCCTGAATATACCCCATCCTTATCTTCATTCATATCTGGGTAAAGAGCAACTCCTTTATCTTCCCAATTAGTTAAATCTTTAGAAACTGCATGTCCCCAGAACTTTAACCCACTCATTGGTGTTAACGGTGAGTATTGATAGTAGAAATGATATTCTCCATTAAATTCACATAATCCATTAGGGTCATTTATCCATCCTATTGGAGCCATTATATGATATTTATTTCTCCATTTGTCACTATTTACAGCCTCTAAATTCTTGTTCATACATTCATTTATTTGCTCATCAAAATCAACTCTTAACATAATTATCTCCCTTGTACTAATGTTAAAACTTCTTCTTTAGTCGGTAAAGCTCCTATAGCTCCCCTTTTACACACTGTTAAGGCAGCCGTTGCATTCGAGAATGTTAAAATCTCTTTTATCTTTTCTTCTGATAAATTAACTAGGCTTTCTAAAGTATTATCTCCCTCAGCAACTTGATATAAGAATGATCCTATAAATGAATCTCCTGCCCCTGTTGTATCTTGAGCCTCCACTTTAAATGATGGAGAAAATACTTTTCTTTCTTTAGTTATAAATTCTGCACCATTAGTTCCTTTTGTGTATATTATAACTTCAACATCTCCTTGTAATAAGAAATTTAATGCCTCAGTTTCATCTGCAATTCCAGTTATAAATTCTAATTCTTCATCACTTATTTTAACTATATTAGCAAATGGTAAGAATTCTAAAATTGCTTCTCTGCAAGCTTCTGATGTTTCCCATAAGGGTAATCTAACATTCGGGTCAAAACTTATTAAACAATTATTCTTTTTAGCAAATTCTATAGCTTTTCTATGGGCTTCTTTTATTGGTGCATCTATTAAGCTAACTGAACAGAAGTGTAATATTCCACCTTGTGCAAATACTTCTTCTTCTATTTCTTCTGCATTTAATAACATATCTGCACTTGGATTTCTGTAGAATGAAAAATCTCTTTCTCCATCTTCTCTTAATGAAACAAAGGCTAATGCAGTATTTGCTTCTTTTGTTCTTAAAACCTTTGATATATCTACTCCTAAAGGTTCAACTTGTTCTAAGATGTGATCTCCAAAACTATCAACACCTAATTTAGTAAGCATTTGTGCTGTACCACCTAACTTTGCAACTGCAGCTGCTACATTAAGCGGAGCTCCTCCTGCAACTCTTAAAAAGTTACTTACATTATTTAAGGATTGTCCTTTTTCATGGGGTATAAAGTCAATTAAGGCTTCACCTATTGAAATTACTTTTTTCATAAATCTTCCTCCTCTACATACATGGGAACGTTCCCTCATAATTCAAAAAATATATTTATTTAAATAAATACTTTCACATCACTTTTCTACGATATTATTATAACATTTATTCATTCTTAGTCTATATATTTTCCTTCATAAATATCCTAATTTTATAAAAAAGATACCTATTATCTTTATATGTCCTTATAGTATAGAATTTAAATATAAAACTCTAACTATAAATTTCTATAAATTATAGGTATCTATTTTTTATTTATCTATTATCAAACATATATGTCACTTGAGCTAAATAATTATTTTCTTTATCTTCATATGCTAAATATAATGTATGATAAGCTTTATCAAAGTTTATTGTATCAAATGATACTACTCCATTTTCATCTACACACTCATCTATATCAAGAGAAACATCTTCTAATGTTATATTATTCCTAACTACTATAGCCGATAATTCTACTGTACTGCCTTCTCTATTAACAGCATCATATTTTACAGTTATTTTATTATCTTCTTTATAAAGACTTCCTATCACTATATTTTGGTACATAGCTTGTAAATTAGATAATTTCTCTAGTTCCTTAAGTTTAGATAAATCATTTATTTCATTATAATTTAAATTTAAACTCTCTAAATTTTTAGCATATTGTAATCCTTCTAAATCTGAAATTCCACAACCTACAGCATTTAATTCAGTAAGTTTATACATATCTCCTATAGTTATATCATTTGATGATATTTTTAATGCTGACTTAATAGCGTCCTTTAGATATTTATCACTTATATTCACTACTTCTGATAAATCAACCGCTTTTTCTAGTTTTTCATATGCTTCATTTAATTTATTAAATAAGTTATCAACTTCTTCTTGAGTATATCCATTAGCTAATTCTACATTAACTTCTTCTAAAACTATTTTTAGATCATCAAAAGTTTCTTCAGTATAAACATCTTTGTTTAAGTTATTAATAACTTCAATTAATGAATCTAATTGTGCTCTATTTATTTCAATACCTTCATTATTTGCAAAGTGTAATTTAGTATCACCCCATGTTGCATGATCTGAACCATTACCATTTCCACCATCAGTTACAACAAGTTTTAACTCCTTTGCACCATTAATATCTACTTCAACATACTTTTGCGCATCTCTTGATGTCATTAATCCACTATCAAATTTCTTTTCACCATCAACCCAAACTTCAAAGCTTACAGACCCAACAGTTCCATACATTTGTCTATCTACACCAACATATGAAGTAAAATATGCATAATCCTTATCACTTAAATTATAAATTATAGTAGATGTTGAATGTGCTCCTATACCTCTTTCATAAGATATTTCTTCTCCATTCTCACCTGTTAATCTTAAACTTCCTCCACTTATTGATATATCTTTCTTTGGAGCAGTATAACTGTTATTAGTTGAATTCCAATCATATTCTGTTAAGTAAGTATAATCATTCATATCAACTACTGCAATAGTTCTTGTTTTTATAGTTGTATTTCCATCACTATCCGTTACTTTATAAGTTAATTCATACTTTCCTGCTTTATTAAAATTAACTTCTCCTGATACTTCAACATTATCTGTTAAATCTCCATCTTCAGCATCACTTGCAGAATATTCTTCATTTAACTCTATAGGATATCCTACTTTTGTAGACACTGACTTTGGTATATTAAGTGTTGGTACTGCATTTAATATTAAGAATTTAGCATCACCAAAGCTAGCATGATCATATGAATTCCCATTTCCTGAATTATCTGCAACAAGCTTCAACTCGGATACTCCCTCTAATGGAATTCTTACTAACTTAGCATCATCTGCCCATTTCATTACTCCACTATTATAAACTTCTACATCATCAGCATAAACTTTAAATATTACACTTGAATTATTTTGTTGTGCAATATTTCTATCTATACCAACATAAGTTTCAAAGTATTCATAATTTTTACCTTCTAAGTTATAAACTATTTCTGAATTTGCATGAGTTCCAATACCTTTATCAAATACTTTTTCTTCACCATTTACACTTAACTTAATTTTATCTCCACCTGATGCTAAATCTTTTCTTACTTGTCCATAGTCAGTTCTTGCAGAATCCCAATCAATATCAGATAAATACTCTGAATCACTATAAACTACAATAGTTTTTTCTGAAGTAGCAATATTTCCATCACTATCTGTTACTGTATATGATACTTTATAGTCACCAGTTTTATTAGTTGTAAAATTATTTGAATTAATTACTACTTTATTTGTTATATCTCCATCTTCTTGGTCGATGGCATTTACAGATGACATTAAATCATATTCACTTCTTAACTTAACATATTCTGTTTCACCTACAGTTAAACTTGGAAATTTATTTCTTATAATTTCTTCTGCTCTATTTAAGTCATCTTGGAAAAGTTCTTCTGCTGGATGAGTACTAACCTCTTCTCTTAACTCATTTAATTTCTCTAAAGTATTATATTTTTCAGTTACTTCATTTTTATTACTGTCAGTAAATAATTCATTCTTAATTTTATCTGATAATTCATCAGTTTTATAGAATGACATTTCACCTATACTTGCCCAGTTTTGATTTGCTTCAATGAATTTAAACTTAACTCTTCTTGCTTCTGTTTTAGTTATATCAATTTCAATAACATCATTTACACTACCATTATATGAGCCAGTACCTGCTAATCTAAAGTCATTGCCTTCTGCTTCGGTAGAAACATAAATTGCAAATTTAGTTGCAAATCCTTTCCCACCATTTCTAGCTGCATAAGCAATTTTATCTATCTCATTAACTTCACCTAAATCAAACACAACTTCATTTTGGAATGAAAGACTATTTGGATTTCCTGTTTCCCAATGAGTATCCCTATTATTATCTATTGCATATCCAATAACACTGCTTCCATAGTTTCCACCATTATTAGAAATTGAAGCTACTGGTATCTTGAATTCTTCATTGTACGCTTCTAAATTATTAAATGAACCATACTTTGATTTAGTAGTAGTTAGCTCTTCATATACTGTTATATATGAAGTCTTTTCCACTACATTATTATCACTATCTGAAACCCTATAAACAACTTCAAATCTACCAACCTTTTCTGCCTCATAAGTATTTGAAATTATTTCGATACTTGAAGTTAAATCTCCATCTTCACTATCAGTAGCAGCTATACCTTCATTAAAATCTACTACTTCTCCTAATTTATAAGTTTTATCTGTAACAATTAAATCTGGTTTTGCATTATTAGTAGTTAATTTTGGATTTGCTATCACTGCATGGTCATATTTATTTCCATTTCCTCCATCACTAACTTCTATAACTAATTCCTGAATGCCCTTAACTGGAACATTTATAGCAACCATATTATCTGCATGTTTTATTATACTTGTAGTAGCTAGGACTTCACCATCACCAATAACCTTAAATGCTACACTTGAATTACTTTGAGATTCTATCCCCATATCAATTCCAACTAATGCTTCGAAATTGTCATAATCTTCATTTGATAAATCATAAGTTATCTTACCATTTGCATGTATTCCAAACCCTTTATCAAAAGTTTTTATTTCATTATTTACTCTACCCTTTATACTACTGTTTCTTCTTGGCGTTCCATATTGAGTTGTAACATTTGTCCAATCCGTATCTGATAAATAATCATAATCACTTACCACTTGTACATTTACTGTTTTCGTAACAAGCACACCATTATCTTCAATAGTATATTCTAATGGATAAGTTCCCTTTTCATTTACATTCACTTCACCATTTATAACTATATTTGAGCTTATATCTTCGCCATTATAATTTAATGCTTTAACTAAATTCATTGGATCAAATTCTTCTCTAAGTTTTATACTTATTGATTGTTGTTGTATATTTAAGCTTGGAGTTAAAGAGTTCACTACTACTTCATCCCCAGTATTTAATTTCTTATCATAAGGTATAACCGTATAATTTACTGACTCTTCTATATTTGATTCTGTATCCACAAAACTATTCGTTGAAGTAAATCCTATTAATTCACCATCCTTAAATATTTCATAACCTAATACATCATCCCTAAAGTCTTCATTAACGTTAAATGATAATTTTATATTTTCATTTTCCCTAATAACATTAACACTTAATCCTGGATTACTAGTAAATCCTTCACCTTCATACTCTATATAATCATAATTAGCATACCAAGTTTTTATATCAGGTTTTGGATATTGACTTAATAATTCTTTTGTCTCATCAGAAACCCAGAATCCATGTCTTTCAAAATGCTCGCTTAAATCTAATCCTAAAGCTATACTAGAGTATTTAGCTAGCTGATTTAACTTATCATTTGCTGAATTTGCTGAATCTAAAATTACATTATTTTCTCTATACTGCCTATTTAATTTCCCCCAATATCCTGGATATATCATTTCTAATTGCCAGAATACTGCTAACTCTTCAAAAGCTTCTCCATCATAATAATAATTACTATCTGTTGATATAACATTCTTAAAAACATGGCTTTCAAAAGGTATTCTTCTATTTGGATTATTATAATAATAAGAAGAATTTTGAGGTATCATATTATTTGTAACTTCACCTATAGTTCTTACTTCTATATCAAGCTTATGACCTATTTCATGGTCAACACCCCATCCACCTACACTAGTTAACATAGACACCATTACATCCCCTTGAACACCTATATGCCCAGATGCAGCATACATGTACCCAAATGGTTGAGCTAATCTTATATTCTCTCTAGTATACTTAATATCATTCTTTATGCTACTTCCATCCATACCTAAATATTCAAATATCATATCCATATGGTCATTATACATATTTATAGTATTCATTGGAGTAAATCCTTGGTTTATATAAGCCTCATATGCCCCTGTTGCAGTTCCTGTAAATACAATATGATCTGAAACTACCTCTACGACATCTATCATTTTCCTATCCATAACATTTGGATTTTCTGCCTTATCTGCATCAAGTCTTGCCTTGTAATCTTTTAGAAGTTCTAAGAATTCTTCTTCATCTGTATTTTTATCCATCATAGGGAACTGTTCACAACCAGATGCAAATCTTATAACCGGAGCTTTACTTTGTTGTTCTTCAGTATAAGGATTCACTATATATACAGCTCCACCTGGAGTTACATCATGATTGTACCATCCATCATTTTGACTAACAGCAGGCACAGTTATTACATTCTTACCTATATTTAAACTTACTGTCCTTCCCCAACTTGCAAAACTTCCTTCTTGTTGTGAAAACATTAACTGTGGTAATGGTTGCCCTGGCTCTGCATCAACATATACTGTTATTGTTTCTCCAGCCCTAGCAACTACTCCAGTAGGCTGATTATTATTACCAAACCCAAATTTTAAATTACTATTTGCATGTGCATTTCTATCTCCATACTGTTCCGCAACAACAGTTTTAACAGTTTGTAAAGTACCATTTACAATATCCTTAGCCAATTGTACGTCTTTTAAATAAACTGCTGCCAATGGATGCTCATTAATCTCATTTTCAAGTTCTGTTAATTTTTCTATAGTATTAAATTCCTCTGAAACAGTATCCATTAATCCATTTGTAAATAGTGTTTTCATTTTTTTAGATATTAAATCTTCTTTATATAATCTTATGTCTGAAATTGATGCCCAGTTTTCATGAGCTTTATCAAATACAAATTTTACTCTTTTAGCTTTAGTTGCATCAAATTGTATTTCTAACATATTATTAGTTACTGTATAACTACCTTCTGTCACCTTTTGAAAATTATCTCCTGAAGCAACTGGCGATATATATATACTAAACTGTTCTGCAAATCCTTTTCCACTAGTTCTTGATTTGTAAGTTAATCTACTTATTACTTCTGCTTCTTCTAAAGTTAATATAACTTCGTTCTTAAATGAATCACTATTAGGCTTTCCAGTTTCCCAATGAGTATCGGTATCTTCATCTATTGCATACTTTATTGCTGAACTAGAATATTGTCCTCCATTGTTACTTATACTTAAGTTTTTAACTCTATATACGTCATCATATTCATTTATATAATCTGTATAAAATGGTTCAAATTTAGATACATTTGCAGTACCACTTTCAACTTTCCCAAATTCAATTAACTCTTTAGCTAAATTTAACTTTTCAATATATTCATCTTTAAATGGATGTCCATTAGCTTCTTCTATTAAATTATCAATAGCCTGAATTGTTCCAAATTCAGGATTAACTTCATTCATTTTTTCATCTGTAAATAATATATCTATTTTTTGATCTAATTCATCTGGCATATATAAACCAAATTCAGAAGCTAAAGCCCAATTTTCATATCCCTTTTTATATACAAATTTTATTCTTCTTACTTCTGTTTCTTTAAATTTTATTTGTAAAGTATCTTTAGTCGTTATACTTGTAGATCCATCTGATATTTTCTCAAATGTATCCCCTTCAGAAGTTCTAGATCCATATATTTCAAATTCCTGTGCAAACCCTCTCGAAACTAGGTTTGTATACATTATCCTATCTATGGTAGTTAACTCATCTAAAGTTATTACTACTTCATTTGTATGGTTAGATGTATTTTGCTTACCTGAATGCCAATTTGTATTTACATCTCCATCCATAGCCCTTGATATATCATTAGAGGCATATTGTCCACCATTAGTTGTTATACTTGTAACTTTTTCTAGTGGCACCTTGAATAATTCATCATAACTTGCTAACCTTTCATCATTAAATGACTTAAAGTTAGATACTTTAGCCTCTGCAAATTCTAATGACTTTCCTTCTAATATTATTCTAGCATTGTTGATATCTTCTGCTATTTCACTATACAAAGGATGTGTACTCGCTTCCAAATCAAAAGCTTCTAATTTTTCTAGTGTATTAAATTCTTCACTTACCTCATTCTTTGAATTATTAGTGAATATATTATTCATTTTATCTATTATGTTATCTTCTTTATAAAACATAAATTCAGATGCACTTGCCCAACCTTGATTAGCCTTTTTAAATACAAACTTTATTCTCTTAAATTCAGTTGCATCAAATTTTATTTCTACAACATCTCTTGTTGAATCTTTATACTCACCAGTAGCTACTAATTGAAAATCATCACTATCATCATTAGATGCATATATTTCAAATTCTTCAGCAAAGCCTTTTCCCCCTGCATCTGGTCTTGCTGCATAAACTATTCTATTTAATATAGTTGTCTCTTTTAAATTAATTATAACCTCATTAGTAAAACTTGAACTATTAGGTGATCCTGTTTCCCAATGAGTTTTGAAATCTCCATCTATAGCTTTATCTATGGTGCTACTTCCATATTTTCCACCATTATTAGTTATAGATTCAATATTAGAATTATCCATTTTAAATACTTCATTATAATTCTCTAATAAATCACTACCATATAAGCTAAATTTAGTTACAGTAGCTTCCTTACTTTCAGTTTCTTCAACTGCTTCATCAACCTGTATAACATTATTTTGTATTAGTGTCTCTGCAAATATATTAGCAGGTGTAGCTAGCAAATTTGTTATTGTTGCCGCTAAAATTAGTGTCGATAATTTTCTTTTTAACATTTATTTTCCCCCCGAAATATTATTTCCCAAGAGAAGTACATTAAAAAAAGCTACTCTTTAAAGAGTAGCTAAAAATAAGTCTTAATAAAGATTAATATTTATCGAAAATGCTGTAAGGGTGCATTTAATTGAAAGTGAAACACTTCAATGAAATATATGAACTTTATTTACTTAAAAACAAAAAGTCTAATGTACTCTTTGGCAACTGGCTGACATAGTAATTAAACTTTAGTCCCTATAGTTTTGCGTCCTTAAATTTCTTTAAGTTTGCCTATTTAATTTTCAATAATATTGATAATACTTAATATTATTTACAGTAAAATAATTACTATATAAATTATATCTCATTCTCATTAGTAATCTGTTAAAAAGTATTAACTTTCATATTTTTCAACACAATTTTCATTAATAAATCTTTATTTTCCTTTTATTCGACTTATATTCCATTTATAATATACATACTTACCTAATATTAACTATTTTTTAATTATTCTATTCCCTATACACTATTTCTTTCAACAAGTAAACAATCTAATTTTACTTTTTTTACCACATGATTATTTTTTTCTATTCTTCTATTAAGCTCATCTAAAATTATCTCTGCTGATTTTCTTCCAGCAGTTTTATAATGATAGTGTACTGTTGTAAGTCTTGGCGTTATAACTCTAGAAATTTTGGAATCTCCCATTCCTACTACTGCTATATCATCTGGAATTTTATAATTGTTATCTGTTAGATACTCTATTGACCCTAAAGCTAAATTATCAGTCACGGCGACAATTGCAGTTGGAACATCTTTCCCTTCCATTATCTCTCTAGTTAATATATATCCACTCTTCTCATCAAAATCACCACTCTTGATATTTTCATAATTTATCTCAATATTATTATTTTTTAATGTTTCTATATAAGCTTGCTTTCTATATAGTCCAACAGCCTTATCCTCTTCATAAACTCCAATATAACCAATTTTTTTATGCCCTTTTGCAATCAAATAATTAGTTATATCTTCTGTTGCTTGAAATTCATCAAAATATACAGATGGAAAATTTTCAATATCTTGTGCAACAACAACTATTGGAACCTCTAAATCTTTTATAACTTCTATATGATTTTCTGTTACCTTAGTTGCCATAAATATTATTCCATCAACTTGATTTGATTTAAATATATTAAGGTATTCTAATTCTTTTTCTATAGATAAATTTGTATTTGCTATCAAAATATCATATCCATTAGGAGATAAAACTTCTGTAATACCTTCAACTACTCTTGCTGGGGTCTCACTGCTTATTTTAGGAACTATTACTCCTATTAAATTCGTCTTTTTAGTTCTCATACCCTTTGCTTGTCTCTGAGGTGTAAATCCTGTTTCATCAAGCACTTTTTTTATTTTATCTCTAGATTCAACACTAACATATCCATTATTTAAATATCTAGATACTGTAGATTTTGAAACACCCGCTAATTTTGCAATATCTATTATGTTTAATGCCATTAGCTATCCTCCCTATATAATGAATATTTATAAATTATCTATTACATTTTAACATTATTTAAGATTTTTATCACATTATTCTTAATATTTTTCAGTAACAATTATAAATGAGACTACTTCTCATTTTCTTTACCAATTGCCTATATATCTTTACCCCTCTAAATTTAATCTTTAAATATCTATTTATTGTAGGAATATTATAAAAATTATTCTTATATATTAAAATAATTGCTATTTTTTTGTTTGGTAAATAATTCTTTAATGAATTGATAATACTATAAATAGATGTTTTTACTAAATATATTTGTATCATATTAATTATAGATGTATATTTTCTAATTATTTATAATAATTAATTTCATATATTTTCACTTAAAGGAGTGATTTTATGCTTCACATAGATAAAAATAATAAATTCAAAGTTATAAATAATATTTTAATAGCAGTATATTACTTATTAGTAATTGCACTGTTTGCTTACTTCTTTTTTTGCATCGGCAAGATTCCTCCTAGTAATTATATTTTACAAAACAACATTTTAAATAGTGTTGCAGCTAGCGCGGATATTACTAGCATTGAATCAACTAATAACCTTAATACTGAAACTACTAGCCCATATGAAGAAGCGCTAACTAAGTTTATTTCATCAGCTTTTAATGAACGTAATAATAGCTTTTTAAATGGCAATGTAGCTAAACTATACAATTATTATGGAACTTCTGAATCTAATGGAAAATATTCATTAGAGTATGAATTTAAAAGAATAGCTTACTTGAGGGATTGGTCACTAGAACGCTCTATAATTTTTACTTCTATTAGTTCATCTGTTGTTATTAATAAAATAAATAGGAATGATAATAAAATCATAGTTAATTTAGATGAATATTACAATTTTAATTATCTTCATAATAAACAAGTAACTTCAAATAAATTTTCTTTCACTATACCACATATAATGACTATTTATTCTTATACTAATGAATATGGTGAAGAAAATTTTATTATCGATAAAGATTATTATAGTGATATTTTCAATGATGATTTAAATGATTATGACTTCACACTAACCGAAACTTCTTTACCTTATACTAAAAGAATAAATCCTGATTATAATGTTTCTAGTAGTTTTAATAAAGATGATGTCATAAGATTTGATAAATCACTTTTTACTGATCACAAAGCAATAATATCCGGATATGATTCAAATGGCTATCCTTTAATTGATAGTAATTTATTTAATATAACTAATATGCCATTTGATTTAGGTTGGAAGGAAAAAAATATAAAATTATCATATTAATAAAAGGTTAGGCAATGCCTAACCTTTTATTAATATCTATTACTTGCTTTCATTTGACGTTCAATATCTCTCTTAGCTGCTTTTTCTAACATTGAATCTCTCTTATCGTAATTTTTCTTACCTTTACAAATTCCAAGAGCCACTTTAACTCTCCCATTCTTTAGGTATAAAGATAATGGAACTAATGTATACCCATCTCTTGAAACTAAGCCCGCTAATCTTCCTATTTGTTCTTTATGAAGTAAAAGCTTTCTTGCTCTTAAAGGATCAACATTAAATATATTACCTTGCTCATAAGGACTAATATGCATATTTAAAATAAATACTTCACCATTTCTTACGTCTGCATAACAATCTTTTAGGTTACACTTTCCACCTCTAATAGATTTAACTTCTGTTCCTACTAACTCAATCCCTGCTTCAATTGTTTCTTCAACAAAATAATCATGACGAGCTTTTCTATTTTCAGCTAAAGAATTACTATTCTTAACTCTTGCCAATCTTCTCACCCACTTTTTATTTACACGTTTTTTCTTAATTATATCAAGAACTCCTAATAATCACAATATATCTAGTTACCTCATGTAATTACGAAAAAAGAAATATTATCTTTTTTCTTGATATACATAGTAAGCTAAAATATACTCAAAACTAAACTTCTAATATCTGCAACTCAAGCATTAACTAATCCAAGTAAAATTCAATCAATTCCGTACATCTGATAATAAAGAAAAATATAAATGGAGTATCGGAAGGAATATTATAATTAAGTTTTAGAATTTAATTATTATCCGTAAGAAAATGACCGTTAAAAAGCTGAGGGAGTGAAACGACATTCGAAGCTTTAGGTCATTTTATGAAGTGAATAATATAAATTCTTAACGAAATTATATTAATTCCTGTAGATATTCCATTTATTTTTTCGCCCTACCATGATAAACAAATATTATTCGTTAAATTCCTCTTCTGGTTCAGTTGTAGTTTCTGTATTTTCCATTTCTTCAGGCTTTGTTCCAAATTCTTTTTTTACTTCAGCTATTATTGATGCTGTTTCTTCACTTGGTACAATTTCTTCAAGATTTTGTTCGCTATCTAAAATATCAAAGAAAACTTCTCTATTATCTATATCAACTCTAGAACATTTAACTTTTACAGAGTCTCCAAGTCTATAAACCTTCTTATTTCTTTGACCCAATAACATTAAATGTTGCTCATCATAAACATAATAATCGTCATCTAAATCAGTAATATGAACAAGACCTTCTACTGTATTAGGAAGTTCAACAAATATTCCGAATGATGTAACTGAAGAAATAATTCCTTCGAATTCTTCACCTATTCTATCCATCATATATTCAGCTTTCTTTAAATCATCTACTTCTCTTTCAGCTTCTTCTGCTAATCTTTCCATTTCTGATGATTGCTTCGCTGCTATATCAACTATTGGTGCTAATTTAGTAGCTCTCTTTTCATCAATCTTACCATTTAAATATTCTTTAATTATTCTATGAATTTGTAAGTCTGGATATCTTCTTATTGGTGAAGTAAAGTGACAATAATAAGTTGCTGCTAATCCAAAGTGACTTGAACATTCTGGCGTATATTTTGCCTTCATCATACTTCTTAATAAAAGAGTACTTACTACAGTTTCTTCCTTCTTCCCCTTTACCTTTTCTAATACATCTTGTAGAATTCTTGGGTGAATATCTTGAGTAACTTTCATTGTATAACCTAAGTTATATATAAAATCTCTAAACTTCTCTAACTTTTCTTCATCTGGATTTTCATGAACTCTATATACGAAAGGTAAATTAGTCCAGAACATGTGCTCTGCAATAGTTTCATTACAAACAAGCATAAATTCCTCAATTATTCTATTAGCAATTTCTCTTTCATATGGTTTTATATCAATTGGCTTACCATTTTCATTTAAGATTATCTTAGATTCTTCAAAATCAAAATCTATAGCTCCTCTCTTCATTCTCTTTTCTCTAAGAATTAAGCAAAGCTCTTCCATTGTTTTAAAATCATCAACTAAATAATCATACTTCTTAATAAGCTCTTCATCATGATCTTTTAATATTTTAGTTACATCAGTATAAGTCATTCTTTCTGAAGTCCTTATAACTGTTTCTGCTATTTCGTGCTCACAGACTTTACCCTTACTATCAATAGTCATAAAGCAACTTAATGCTAATCTATCAACTTTAGGATTAAGAGAACATATTCCATTTGAAAGCTTTTTAGGTAGCATAGGAATAACTCTATCTATTAAATAAACTGAAGTTGCTCTCTTTAAAGCTTCTTTATCTAAAGGATTCTTTTCCCTAACATAATGAGTTACATCAGCTATATGAACTCCTAATTTATACTTCCCATTATCTAATTTCTCAATAGATACAGCATCATCTAAATCCTTTGCATCTTCCCCATCTATTGTAACCATTCTAAGATTTCTTATATCTTTTCTTCTCTTAATTTCTTTTTCTTCTATTTCCTCAGATATACCTTCAGCATATGCTAATACCTTAGGAGGAAATTCTTCTGGAAGCCCATGCTTTTTAATTATAGTTAAAATATCTAATCCTTTTTCACCTTTTTTCCCTAGAACTTCCTTAATTATCCCTTCTGGACTTCTTCTCTTATCTGGCCATTTAGTTACTTCAGCAATAACTACATCACCATGATTTGCACCATTTTTATCTTTTTTAGAAATAAAAATATCTTGATTTAATCTAGTATCTTCCGGAACAACAAATCCAAAATTTCTACTATCTTCATAAATACCAATTATTTTAGTATTTGCTCTTTCAAGTATTTCTATAACTTCTCCTTCCCTTTTTTTACCATTGATATCATCTCTAGTAATTTGTACAAGAACTCTATCATTATTCATTGCACCATTAATAAATGAACTTGGTATAAAGACATCTCTTTCGCCTTCTTCTTCTGGTATTAAGAATCCAAATCCCTTTTTATGTGCTTGAAGTTTTCCTTTTATTAATCCTAGTCTTTCAGGCACTGCAAATTTATCTTTTTTAGTTCTAACAATTGAACCTTCTAATTCCATTACTTTTAAAGCTCTCTTAAAAGCTTTATATTCATCTGGATTAATATCAAAAACTGTAACCAATTCTTGAATATCCATAGGTCTATATGCTTCTTCTCTCATGAAGCTAAGTAGGGTTTCTTTTATTCCCATTTAATTTCCTCCGTTTAACTTATAATATCTCCATTTTTTTCTTATACACACTATTTATTATACTACCACATGTTTGTTTTTTTATTCAATACAGTGCATTAAATATCTTATACTATCATTTTATTCAATTGTTTTATCTTTAAACATGTTAAAAGCAAATTTATAGCTTACTTTTTACATTAATAAAAGGAGTGTACCAAATTACTTATCGATACACTCCCTAAATATCTTAAATTAAATTTAATGCTATCGTATTTATTGCAAATAAAAGCATTGAAACTATAGTTACTTTAACTAGCATTGCTTCTTTTGTCTTTGATTTATTCTTAGTGAAGAATGTTTCACTTTTGCTACCTTGAATTAACCCGCTTAAAGCATCAGCTTTACTTTTTTGCATTAATATTGATATAACAACTATTAATCCTAAAACCGCTTCTAAAACAAATAAAAAAGTTTTCACGGTTACACCTCCCATATTATACTTTTCGTGCATATTCATATACTTCATCATAACATAATATATATTACATATCAAGATTATTTACAAATAGCCCCATTATTAAACATATTTACTTACCTATTGCTATTTTATCAGCTACCCTTTTATTATTCAGATATTTTTCTTTTAAATTCTTCTTAAATAATCCTATAAATAATACTATTACACCACTGATTATTACAAATAAATAAAAACTAATTCCTCTGCTTAATAGCATCGCTGAACTTAATGTACTTGCTGGAAAAAGGGTCTTAAATAGTGTTAAAAAACTACTTTCACTGCTACCTACAGCACCTGGAAGTGGAAGTGCTGATACTGAAATAAACAATATTGATTGTAAAGAAAAAACACTCATAAATGAATATGTTGATAAATTAAGAGCTTTATATACAAAGAAAGTAATACTGTAATTGAAAAATATTTGTGCAAATGTTGTTAAAACTACTTTTACAATAACCATTTTATTTTCCTTAATAAATATAGCCCCTTCTTGATATTGGTTAATTTCCTCATCAACAATATTCCTTAGCTTATTTGAATTTATAAATCTAATTCTACTTACTAACTTAAAAATTAATTCTATTATCTTAGATATAAACTTTTTTGAAAATATAGCTAAACCGATAAATAAAAATACCATGGTATTAAATATAATTCCTATCCCAATCAAAATCTTTATTGCTGGATTTAAAGTTATAATAAACTTGTAATTTCCCATAAATGATAGTAATGCTACTACTATAGTAACAAATTGAAAACTAGCTAACTCTACTAACAATACAAGTGATGAATGTGAAATATCCACATTGTCTTTTTTCATATAATAAATTTGCATTGGTTGTCCACCTGAAGCGGATGGAGTTATCGAACTAAAGAAAAAACCTACAAATGCATATTTTAATCCCTTAACAATACTTATATCATATGAAAGCAATCTTAACATACGTCTTATATTAATGGCTTCACAACATATAAAAAAGAACATAAATAAAATTCCTACATATATATATGTTAAATTTACAGACTTTAATGTTTCAACTATATTATTAAAACTATTATCTTTAAAAACTATAAAAAAAGTAACTCCTATAAGTGCAATAAAAAGCAGACTGCTTTTTAAAATCTTTTTTAAACTCATACTATTCATAAAGTTCTCCTACATTTAAAAACTTAAACCCTTCTTCTAACCATATTGGTATTGTTTTATCTAACGCTGATATTGTTCTTGCTGGAGCCCCATTGCTACCTCTTCCATCATGAAGGCAAATAACATTTTTATTTTTTGATTCCTTCAATAATCGTCTTGAAATTTCATCAGCAGTTATATCAGATTTCCAATCGCCAATAATCACATCCCAAAGAACTAATTTAAAATCATATTTTCTTATATTAAATAATGTCATTAAATTCAAATGCCCCCATGGTGGTCTAAAGGATTTTATATCTATATTTAATTCTTTCATTATTTTTGCACTTTTCTTAAAATCCTTATTAGTATATAAAGGACCCTTTATTAAAGCATTTTCATGCTCAAAAGAATGTAATCCAATAGTATGTCCTTCTTCTTTCATACGATTAATTATTTGGCTATTTTTCTCTGCAAAGCTTGCTACACAAAAAAATGTAGCTTTTATATCATATTTCTTAAGTAAATCTAATAATTGCTTTGTATAATTTTCATCTGGTCCATCATCAAAAGTTAATGCTAAATATTTTTCCTCATCAATACCTTTAGTTATTGGGGTGCCCTTAACCTTAAAATAAAAGGTTGGAATAACACTGTATGTTAATATTAAAAATAGTATTATAACTATAATTTCCATGATTATGCCCCCTTCATAAATTTATCTAAAACATTTATAATTTCATTTTGATTAATTCTGCTTTTTATATCTCTCATGTTCTTTTTCATTTTTGTAATTTCATCGTCATCATTAATAAGATTTAAAATATCTGAAATTATATCAAAATCCTTATCTCTAATGACTTTTCCTATTTTTTCTTTTTCTATAAACTTTGAATTCTTAATTTCTTGAACTAAAAATGGATTTACAACATATATTGGAACCTCACTATAAATTGCTTCAAATAAAGTTATTCCTCCTGATTTCGAAATTATTAAATCTGATTTTTCCATATATTTACTTACTTCTTCTGTATATCCTACAACTTTAATATTTTTATATTTCTCCTTAAGATAGTCATACATACTTTTATTATTCCCTGTTATAATTGTTGTTTTTATATCTTTTACATCATTAAGGGTTTCAAACACCTCATCATTTACTGATATTAATCCTAATCCTCCACCCATAATAAGAATCTCTTTTTTCTTATTACTTTTATTTAGATCTCTATCAATTTCTCTAAATTGTTTTCTCACTGGAATTCCAGTTATAATTATTTTTTCCTCACTAATTCCTTTACTAACTAAACTCTTTTTTATTTTTTTATCTCCAACAAAATAAAAGTTTGTATTTTTATGAATCCATTCACTATGACTAGAGATATCAGTAATAAATGTTAGTAATGGTATATTAGATTTTTTTATTGACTTATATTTTGAAATATATTGAGAACTTATTGGTAAAGTTGAAATAACAACTTCTGGATTATATTCATTAAATAACTTATCTAACTTTTTAATGAATAAATAATTAAATGTTTTTATATTCCGCTCCTCATTATTAGTATTTATAAAATTATAAAGATTAGCCCATTTACTAACTAAAGTATCAAAACTCTTATAAACATAATTGCTTATAGTTGGAAATAAATAATCTATTATATCAATTATTTTTATATTTACATTGATTTCTTTATAATTTTCTTCTATCTCTTGTTTTATTGCTTCTGCAGCTGAATAATGCCCCATTCCAAATTTTCCTGTTAAAATTAATATATTCATATCTTATCCCCCAACCTTCTTACTATATTTAAATTATAAGATTTAAATATTAAGAATTTATAAACCTAAATCTTAATATTTACTTACGTAAATCTACTTATTTATTAAGATTTTATTAACATCTTAGAAACAGATTGTTTTAACTTCTCTTACACTATTAATTTTATAAAAATACTAAAGATTACAACATCGATTAATATTTCATTATAATTACATTTTCGTAAGAAATGAAAAAAGGCCGTGCACCTAAGTGCAACGACCTTTTTTGAGGAAAATTTATAAAAAATATATCGTTTAAGCTTAATTAAAGGAAACTCGACTCCATTCGTCGCTGAGTAAGTTTGAATAACCAAATTAAAATTTGGACTCTTACTTAAGGGAAACTCGACTCCTTTCAGTCGCTGAGTACACTAAAGTGTACTTTCAACTAGCCAAATTAAAATTTGGAGTTTCAAGCAAGTTCGATTAACTAAATCGAAGATTTAGAATCTTGAAAGGAAACTCGACTCCTTTCAGTCGCTGAGTAAGTTCGATTAACTAAATCGAAGATTTAGAATCTTACTTATATTCTACGTCATCACCGTCAACTAATTCTGAATTTTCTTTTATATATTTAATTAACTCATCAACTTGAGCATATGCTACTGCAACATAAGTGTCTGCTGCTCCGTAGTAAATTGCTATTCTTCCTGTTTCAGGATCTTGAAGTGTTGCACATGGGAATGCTACATTTGGAACGAATCCTGTTGTTTCATATTCTTTTTCAGGAGTTAATAAATAATCTCTTGTTCTATATAGAACCTTTGAAGGATTTTCTTTATCTAATATAGCAGCACCCATGCTGTATACAAATCCATTACAAGTTCCAGAAACACCATGATAGAACATTAACCATCCCTCAGATGTTTCAATTGGTGTAGCACCACTACCTATTTTAGTTCCTTGCCACCACCCTTGGCCACCTTTTGTCATAACCCTTCTGTGTCTTCCCCAGTGAACTAAATCTGGACTTTCACTTAAGAATATATCTCCAAATGGAGTATGTCCACTATCACTTGGTCTGCTTAATAATAAGAATTTATCATTAACCTTTCTTGGGAATAAAACACCGTTTCTGTTAAATGGAATAAATGGATTTTCAAGTCTAACAAATGTCTTGAAATCTTTTGTCATTCCTAATCCTAATGCTGCTCCACCAAAATCACAACACCAAACAATATAATAAGTGTCTTCTATCTTAACTAATCTTGGATCATAAGCATAGCTTGGTTGATAATCATTACCTTGTTCATCTACCCAATGAATTTCTTCATCTTCTATATCCCAATTTAAAGCATCTGTACTTCTTCCTAAATGTAATTGTGGTCTACCATTTTTATGATCTGCTCTAAATACACCTATAAATCCATCTTCATATGGAAGTACTGCACTATTAAATATTCTTGCACTCTTTTTTGTTGGATTCCAATCAATTATAGGATTATTATCATGTCTCCAAATAACTCCATCAAACCCCTCTGGTTTTTCTTGCCATGGCATGTTTTTTACTGCATCACCGTAAATCTTAACTTTTTCCATAATACCCTCCATCTTATATCTAAAAATATAAAGTTATTTACTATTTTCCTTAATACAAAGTATCTGAGTTTAATAATTTACTTAACAAAAAATATTTCTTCAAAAACCTTGTTAACAATTACATACTTAATTTACTATGTATTAAATTTAATTTCTATACATTTACTACTTTACCTTTGTTTTTGTATATATATCTGTAAAAATGTTTGAAATGTTTGAAAAGCATAAAAACTTCTAATTTAACAATAAAAATTTACTTTTACATTATTTATACTCAATAATTAATTCCAAATTTCTTCTCCAAAACTTTCTATAAATGCAGTTAATTCTTCTGCCATTTCCTCAGCCTCAGGAATTCTTAAATGACCTAGCGTTCCTGTACCATTTCTTTTAAATTTAAATCTAACAATCTTTTCATCATCAATATCTTTTGTCATTTCATCTAATGCAATGTCCCAACCTTCGTTATGACATAATAAAGTTGTAATAATAACAAATAGTGCATTAGGATATTTACTTCTTAAATCAAGAATAATTTCTTTATATTTAGATTTCCAATATTCCCTTTTTATTACATTATCATTGATATAGTCAATTGGATGTGAATCATTTTGACCTAAAGCCATAATAACTATATGTGGAGTATATCTATTAAAGTCCCACTTATTACACTCTCCAAGCTCTGCACTATATCTTAATTTATCATAAGTAGATTCTAATCCCCTATAACCTAAACTTGGATTAAAATATCCTGTGCCATCTAATACAGCAATTCCACCTTGGGCATTATTATTAATCTCAGCACCTAACTTTCTTGCAGTTATCATTGAATAAGAATACCATGAATTAGAATATACTCCTTCATGTCCTTCTGGATCAACCTTCCCAACATAATCAACAGCCTCAGAAACTTCACCTGCTGATACAGAATCACCAAAACATTCTATTCGTCTATTACTTTTAGCCTCTGGCTTTTCTAAATAACATCCCTTTTCTAGTACTACACCATAAAAATCAAAATAATGAGCTGCATCTGATCTTTTAAATAAAATTAAATCATGAATCCCTTCGCTTAATTCATCAGCAATATCTAAAATAATATCCTTATCATGCTCTTCTATTACTGCTTTACCTTTTATATTACCATCTATAATAAATCCAATAGCATTCTCATAGCATGCATGTATATTTTTAATAGCAACTTTAATACTTGTCCCAGTAAATTTTGTCTTAATCATACTTCCAGCATAAATAATAGTTGGTGACTTAGGATTTTCAAAATCTACTCGCCCCATATATTGATAATTTGAATTATCTGCTTCTATCAATGTATATTTTTCTTTATCTAAATCATTTAAGTACATAATTATCCTCCTAAGAAACTAAAAATCCCATTATATTTACTTCAACTGGTTTATCCTCATTTATAACTGTTATTTCAATTTCATGTTTTGTATTTAATGACTTTTCTACTAAAACCTCTGTTGCAGAATAATCTCCCCATCCATTTTCAAAAAACGTATCTACTGTAATTACTTTATCACCATCAACTTTTATTTCTAATTTTCCTGCAGTATCTTTTATAGACCTCTTGAAAAGTAAAAATATATTATTGCCTTCTATTACAGTTTTTAATAAAGCTTCTTTTTCTTGTGTAGAATCGAATTTCCATCCATTTTTAAATACTTGAAACCCTTCATTATCTAAATTAAACCCAGATACCTCTTCACATACTAAATTATCATTATTTAATATTTTTCCACTTATATATTCTTCTCCAAACAATGGTTCTCCAAGCTCTACTTCATTTACTTTTAATTCTTCTAAATTGTTATATATTCTTTTCATAAAATCTATTAATAATTCTGATATTATAAAATGTCCATAATCATTTGGGTGAACTTCATCACTTCCAACCTCAGGCCATTTTAATCTATTTTCAATCATCTCAGTATAAACAGTATTTCTAAAACTTATCATTGGCAGATTATATTTTTTACCTATTTCTATTTGTTGGTCTTGTACATTACTGCCATCAAAATTTGTCATAAACACTTCAACTATTGCTGGTGGATTTTCTTTTGATAATATTCTTCTTACTAAACTCTCATATGCTTTTTTATCGTAAATAGTATTATTATCATTTACTGCAAAATCTATAAATACTATATCTGGATTATGAGATAATACTTGATTTTCAACTCTATGAACTCCTATTACTGACCCTGTTGCCCCTACTCCTGCATTTATATATTTTACTTTTATATCACTAAATATATTTTTAAACCATTTATAAGTTCTACTTGCATAACATTCTTCAAAGTTACTTGCATTACATCCTTGCGTTATTGATCCACCTAAGAATGCTACTGTAATATCTTGTCCACTCTTAGCTTTCTTAATTACTTGTACAATTCTTGCAATATCTCCCTTACTTACTAAAGAGTTTTTAATCATTTCATCAGTTATTTTAAACTCCATAATGCTCCTCCTATATTTTCTATACTAAAATTAATATTTAAAATTAGTTTATATTTCTCACATTACAATTTTATACCTTTTTAAGATATATAATTATATATCTTAAAAATTTACTATAAATCTGAAAAATAGTTTTATCCATCAAACAATTCATAAAAAAACCATGTTCGTTTTAACATGGTTTTTAATACTTACTATTTTAATTATCTATGATACTAAAAGTCCCATTACTCTTACTTCCACGGGTTTTTCTTCATCAACTACTCTTATCTCTACTTTATGTTTTCCTATCTCTAAATCATTTACTAATATCCTAGTCTCTGCATACTCTCCCCAACCACCTTTAAAGTAAGTATTTAATAACATAGCTTTAGTTTCATCAACCTTAACATATAGATTAACATTTATGTTTTTAAATTTTTCTTTAAACCAATAATAAACCATACTTGCATAACACTTTTCAAAACTTGTTGCATTACATCCTTCAGTTATTGATCCACCTAAAAATGCTATATTTATATCTTGACCGCTATTAGCTTTTCTAATAACTTCTACTATTCTACCCACATCACCTTTATTCACTAATGAATTTTTTATCATTTCTTTAGTAATAGTAAGATTCATTCATATCTACCTCCATCTTAGCAGATAGCTTACTGTTTAACTTAGTAATCAAACTCATAGGTATTCAGTAGTATCATTATAACTCTCATCTATAATACAATAAGTATAAAATATCCCTTACCTTAAAAATACCTAATAAATATGAATAAAAGCATGTAAATTTTTATAGCTACTCTACGTATTTATAATACAAAAGTCGTACTCTAAAAAAAGTACGACTTTATAATTTAACTTATTTATTATTCCTTAATGTTAAAGAATGCTTTTTTGCCCCTAAATTCTGCAACATCATCAAGTTCTTCTGAAATTCTAATTAATTGATTATACTTAGCAACTCTTTCAGATCTTGCAGGAGCACCAGTTTTAATTTGACCAGCATTTACAGCAACAACTAAATCTGCAATAGTAGTATCTTCAGTTTCACCACTTCTATGAGAAATAACTGCTGTATATCCAGCTCTATTAGCCATTTCTATAGCATTTAAAGTTTCTGTTAAAGTACCTATTTGATTTAACTTAATAAGAATTGAGTTAGCAACGCCTTTCTTAATTCCTTCTTCTAATCTTTGGGTATTAGTAACAAATAAATCATCACCAACTAATTGAACTTTCTTACCTAATCTATCAGTAAGTAGCTTCCAACCTTCCCAATCTTCTTCGGCCATTCCATCTTCAATAGATATAATAGGATACTTATTTACCCAATCTTCAAAGAAATCAACCATTTCTGAAGCAGTTAAAGTTTTTCCTTCATTTTCTAGTACATACTTACCATCTTTATAGTATTCAGATGATGCAGCATCTATAGCTATGAATATATCTTTTCCTGGTTCATATCCAGCTTTCTTGATAGCTTCTAAAATTACTTCGATAGCTTCTGCATTACTTTTTAGGTTTGGTGCAAATCCACCTTCATCACCAACACCAGTAGAATATCCCTTATCATTTAAAGTTTTCTTTAATGCATGATAAACTTCTGCACAAGCTTGAACTGCTTTATCAAAATTATCAAATCCAACTGGCATAACCATAAATTCTTGAAGGTCAACTGAATTATCTGCATGTGAACCACCATTAATAATATTCATCATTGGAACTGGTAATACTTTTGCATTTACTCCTCCAACATATTGATACAAAGGTAATCCTAAATAATTAGCCGCTGCTTGTGCTACTGCTAATGAAACTCCTAGTATAGCGTTGGCTCCTAAATTACCCTTATTATTTGATCCATCAAGTTCTATTAGCATTTTATCAATATATGTTTGATCAAAGACATTACATCCTATTAATTCTTCAGCTATTGTGTCATTAACATTTTCAACAGCTTTTAAAACACCTTTTCCCATGTAATAATCTTTTTTGCCATCTCTTAATTCAACTGCTTCATAAATCCCAGTTGATGCTCCTGAAGGAACTGCTGCTCTCCCCATTGTTCCATCCTCTAGGTAGACTTCAACTTCAACTGTTGGAAAACATCTTGAATCTAATATTTGTCTTGCAACAACGTCTACAATCTCAACAAAATTTTTCATTTTAAATCCTCCTTATTTTTAGAAATAAATGAAATTTTTATTTTTTTCTAAAATATCTACCTAATTATTTTTTACAGTGGAAACAAATAATATTCATAAATTAAAATCCATTATTTTTTACTACTTCTTTTATCCATCTTCCAGATTTTTTTATTGTTTTCTTTTGGGTTTCTAAATCAACAGCTATATATCCATATCTATTTTTATATGCATTTGACCATGACCAGCAATCAATTGGTGTCCATGAATGATATCCAAAACAATTAGAACCTTCTTCTATTGCTTTATGAAGATACTGTAAATGTTCTTCAAAAAATTCTATTCTATAATCATCTTGAATAACTCCATATTCATCCTTATATTTTTCTTCGCCTTCAACACCCATTCCATTTTCAGATATATACCAAGGAATGTTATTGTAATTATCTCTTATGTTAATAGCTATATCATACATAGCTTGGGGATATATTTCCCATCCTCTATATGGATTCATTCTCTTTCCTGGCATATCATAATAATCAAAATGTTTTTCAGGGAACCATCCTCTTGAATTATCAAATTCAGACTCCTTAGCTTTTACTCTTCTTGGTTGATAGTAATTTACTCCCAAGAAATCAATAGTATTTTCTTTAATTGTTTTCATTTCCTCTTCAGTAGAATCCCACATTACATTATTTTCACTTAGGATATCTACTAATAATGATGGAAACTCTCCCTTTATTGCTGGATCTAAGAATGAATAATTAAATATCGTATCTGCTATTCTAGCTGCATTTAAATCATTTTCGTTATTACTTCTAGGATATGCAGGAGTTAAATTTAATACTATTCCAATCCTTCCACCATCTTTATCACACCCAAGCTCCTTAAAATTTTTTATAGCTTTTGCTGATGCTAAGTTTAAATTATATAAAGCTTGCATTGCCTTTTTTCCACTAACCAACTTTGGATAATGAAATTGATATAAATATTGTCCTTCAACAACTACCATTGGTTCATTAGATGTTGTCCAATATTTAACTCTATCACTAAATAATTTAAATGCTGTTTTTGCAAACTTTGCAAATAACTCAACTACATATTTTGATTCCCACCCACCATACTTATCATATAGTTCTACCGGTAAATCAAAATGATGTAAGTTCATTACAGGTATCATTCCATTCTTAATCGTCTCATCTATAACATCATTATAAAATCTTATTCCATCTTCATCTGCTTCGCCAGTTTCTAAATCCTTTATAAGTCTTGTCCATTGAATTGAAGTCCTAAAACTATTTAATCCAATTTCTTTAAGCATAGATAAATCTTCTTTATAACTATTATAGAAATTAGATGTAACCTCAGGTCCTACTTTGTTAAAAAATGCTTCTGGCTCAACCTCATACCAATAATCAAATATACTTTTGTGTGGTTTATTAAAACTTCCTTCACATTGTGGCCCCGATGTGGCAGATCCCCACCAAAACCCTTTTGGAAATATATTTTTTTTGTTCATAAGTTCTCCTCCTAACCTTTTCTTGGTAATAATACCCTTGCACATATTTTACTATGCTCTAAACAATAAGTCTATACTTTTAATTTAAAATAATATATTTTTATTTGAGTGGTTATGTAGTTTTCTACATAAGTTAAGAGATGCCATTTATAGCACCTCCTAACTTAATAATATTACTGTTCTTTCGAATAATATTTATTTATTTTTTCTTCCCATTCTAAAGATTTCCTTCTATCGATAATATAAATACCGCTCAAGAACTCTTCTAATACATCAATTCCATCTAAACCTTTCATTAAATGTCTTGGATAATCAACCTTTCTTGAGTAACATTGTTTAGGGTCTATAACCTTTACTCTTTCATTTTTATTTACATATATATCCCTACATCTAGCATCGAGCTTAGTAAACTTTAAAGATTTAAATTCATTGAATAATCTATATAAGTTGTAAATTAATTGCTGACTTAACCCATTTTGTTGAATATAATGATCAAGTCTTTTACCATTGACCATTTCTCTTAATATATAATACTCTCCGCTCTTATATATCCTAGGAAAGTATTTAGATCTTTTGACCTTATATAATATATCAGCTTCACTTTTACAAACATTTTTATCAGTAAATATTTTTATTGCTTTATTTCCTGGTACTTCATAAACAATACCATTATGTCCTTCACCTAATAACTTAGCATCTTTAAATAGACTTTCTACCTCTTTATCAAAGTCTGCTGAATATGCATATGTCCTAGCCATTGTATCCTACCCTTTATTAATATTTCTACTATTATATTAATTAATGTATGCATTTATAACAACTATTGCTAGTTACATGTTTTCATCTTGAAAATTTATAACAAAATAAATAATACGTAAAAATAATTAAATAAAAGTTTCAATTTTATTTTTCATTATCAATTACTATTTATATATTTATCCTTAACTTATTACAAAAACAAAGGCAACTCCATTTCTGTAATCGCCTTTATTTTTGTTAGATATATTATTTTTCATTCTTTAGCAGTTCTTCATTTTTATTTATAAGCTCTTGTCTTTGTGCTGTACAAAGAAGTGCTCTATATGGATCTGCTGGTGTATTGAATGTGTAATCTATTAATTTATCTACTGTAGTTGTAGCAACATGTAATCTAGTATCACTTGATGCATAGTAGATATTAACATTGTTATTTTCATCTACAGTAAGACCGTTACAGAATATAACATTTGATACATCCCCAACTCTCTCATCATCATAAGGAGCAATAAAATGTCCTCCTGGTAATGCAATAATTTCTGTTGGATCTTCTAATGCTGTTGCAAAAGTATAAAGAACATATCTTAATCCTGCTGCAGTATTTCTAACGCCATGTCCTACATGTATCCAGCCCTTTTCAGTTTTAATTGGAGCTGGACCTTGTCCATTTTTTACTTCATAAACTGTATGATATTTCTTCTCATGCATTATTTTTTCTTCACTAACAACAGGATTAGTCATATCATCACAATATCCGTAAGCAATTCCTCCACCTGATCCTGTAGAAATAAATCCATCTTGTGGTCTAGTGTATAAAAGGTATTTACCATTTACGAATTCTGGATGTAATACAACATTTCTTTGTTGTGGAGATGGAGTTTTTATATCAGGTAATCTTGTCCAAGTTTTTAAATCAATAGTTCTTACTAAACCTGCTTGTGCCACTGCTGAAGATGTATCTCCTGGTGCTGCATCTGGATCTTTCCTTTCAGAGCAGTAAATTCCATAGATATAGCCATCTTCATGTTTAACAAGTCTCATATCATAAATATTAGTTTCTTCTTTACAAATATCTTCCCATTGTATTAATGATTCAAATCTAAAATTATCTAAACCATTTTCACTTGATGCTAATGCAAAAATAGATTTTCTATCTAACCCTTCAGTTCTTACAACTAAATAATATCTTCCATTTAAATAAATAGCTCCTGCATTTAAAGTTGCATTTACTCCTAATCTTTCCATGAAGTAAGGGTTAGTTTCTTTATTTAAATCAAATCTCCATTCAACTGGTACATGATGTCTAGTTATTACTGGATATTTATATCTATCATAAACACCGTTATACCAAGTTGTATCTATTTCATTTTTTCTTGTTATTAATTTTTCTTGTTCTTCTTTTACTGCATAATATCTTTCATGTATCATATCTTATTCTCCTATTCTCTTCATAAATTCTAAACAAAATCTTCCATTATGATAAGGTGTTTTCCAAGGTTCAATAACACTTCTCTCTGTTGGTTTACCATTTGGTTCTATAGACCAATACCATTCTCCACTTTCTCTTGGATCAATCATATTTTTCATAGTATATGTCATTAAATTATTAACTATATTTAAGAATGATTCATCATGAGTTCTTTCATAAGCATTTAAATATCCTACCATGGCTTCAACTTGAACCCACCAAACTCTTGTATAATCTTTAACTCCATTTTCTGATTCATTAATTAACGAACCATCTTCTTGAATTTCCGATTTAATATTATAAGCTATGTCAATTATCATTTTTTCAATAGCTTCATCTTTTAAATTTAATACTTTATAAGCATCGTCTATCAGCCAGCTTGCTTCAATATCATGACCATATGATTTAACATCAATGATTGTATTCCATTTGCTATCAAAGAATATCTTTAATAGGTGCTGCTCTTTATCATAAATTTTATTATAGAAAGTATATATAAGTTCCTTTAATCTCTCACCTACAACTCTATTATTAGTTACAGAATAAAGATTAGTATAACCTTCTAAAACATGTAAATGTGTATTAGTTGTAATTTCAGCAATAACGCCATTTTCACTTAACATTTCATTTGGAGTGATATTCCATTCTCTATTAAACTCTTCTAAATACGCTGAATTTTCTTTGTTGAATCCAATATTTTCAACCAATGAGAATAAATCCATTGCTAAATCTAAGGCTTGTTTATCTTTTGTTGCTTTATAATATTCACTTAACGCATATATAGCAAATGATTGACAATATACATGTTTTCTAGTGTCTATAGGACTTCCTAAGTAATCAACCATCCAATACACACCTTTGAATTCTCTATCTATCAATTTATCTCTTAAAAATTCGTAAGCATGTGTTGCAGCTTTTTTATATTCTTCATTTTTTGTTGCACAATAAGCCGCTGAGAAGAACCATAATATTCTTGATGTTTGAATTCCACCTTTTTCACTTGTCTCATTAACTTTAAGATCATAAGTTACTTCTCCATAGAATCCACCATTTTCTTTATCAATTAACTTAAGCCAAAATGGTCCTAAATTATTTAATAATTCTTCTTCGGCCTTCTTCCTTAAATCGTAAATCATTTAAATATCCTCCACTTCCTATATATTAATTTTGAAATAATTTTCTTTCAAAACAAACTCACTATATAGTGGGTTACACAATTATAATATGTTAACATTTTCATCTCTTCAATTAATCTATATTAAAATCTTATTAATTGCTAATTTTTAATAATATTTGTATGTTTTTTATTTTTTATAAATAAAAAAAGCTATAAAATCAAACCTATTTATTGATTTTATAACCTCCATCCTATTATATTAATTTATTCACTAAAATACTGAAAAATCAAATTTTCAGCTTTTTTAAACTTAACAGTATAATCTTTTTCATATTTATCCTTTGCATTTTGAGGTGATTTAATTGGCCAATCCCATAAGCAAAATCCTTTGATAAATCCTCTCTTAGAACTTTCTTCAAAAAGCTCTTTAAAATAATTATATTGATTTTCTTCACAAACTTCTCCTGTTTCAATCAAAAACCAATCATTAGGCATCTTCGAAGCACCTTTAACTGATGGACATCCTGCCTCTGTAAATATAAAAGGTAAGTTAAATTTTTTACATACTTCTTCAATTCTATCTAATTCCTTAGAAATTGTACCTACTGGATAATATCCCGATGCTGAAATATAATCTAATACACCCCACCATTTAACATTATGCTCCTGATATTTATCACAATTATATGTTAATGCTCCATTATATATTTCCCTTATATTTTTCACTAAGTATCTCCATTCATCACACCTATGATCAGTTCCTACTAATTCACAGCCTATTATAAGAATATCAACATTATTCTTTTCACAAAATTGAGCATAATGAATTATATACTCACCATAACTTTTAAACCAATCTTTCCATTTTGGTTCACACGGAACATCCTCATCAAAAAATCTAATATATGCTCTCCAATATCCATCTGAAACATTTAACATTGGCTTAACTAATATCTTTAAACCCTTATTTTTAGAGTATTTAATTAAATCTTCTAACTGATTATCATTAGGCATATGACTGCCTGTCCAATCTATTGTTGTTGAGTAGCAATGATCTTGCTGTGCTGCAAAAGCAAATGTTACAGCATTTATATTACAATTTAAAATTTGATAGTCTATTTCTCTTTTCGCCTCTTCTAAATTAAAATCATTTTTCCAATGCCATGTTATAAAGTTAAAACTTTTTATGTCAAATTCTAAGTTCATAAAAATCTCCTTAATTTATCTATTTATCTTTACTGCATCTATAGTGCTTCTATTTATTTTTACAAACATAGCTGAAATAATAGCAATAGCTAAAATAACTAAAAATTCTTTTCTAAATATTCCTACTGCCATAAATAAAGCAAACAAAACTGTTGTTGTAAATAACTTTTTAGGTTCCATAAACATTATTGCTAATGCATCAATATATTTAATAGGTTTTTCTTTCGCAATTACATATAAAGAATAATATCCCCAGTACATCGTTATAACTATATATAAATATACAAAAAAATAATTTAATGTACTTGCAACCTGTGAATCTATTCTTCTTAACATAAATATTGCAATTACTAAACTCAATGTGTATAAACCTGTTATTATTGCAGGTTTTTTATTATCTTTAAAATATTTTTTCATTCCTGTGTTAAATATTTTTAAAACACCTGAATATCCATCAATTTCATCATTGAATAACATTATTGAAATCTCTATATTAGTAAAAACTACTGGAACTATTGTTAATGCAAATAAACCTATTGCAAGATAGCATATAGATATTATATTGGTTATTAGTAAAACATATAAAATATGAACGAATCTAAATGTCTTTTCCTTCATTATTATCACCTCTAAAAATTAGTTTAGAGTTAGTAGTTTTTAGTTAATAGTTAAGGATGAAACTACTAACGCAGTTTCCAAAATATATTTTTTCTTAATTCAGCCAAAGCTAAATTTACTCCTTAACTACTAACTATTAACTCCTAACTCCTAACTACCAAAACTATTTTACCGCTCCTGCTGTAAATCCGTTATAAATATATTTTTGTAATGATAAGAATACTATTAATGTTGGAATCATAATTAAGATAACCCCTGCACAAATAACATTCCATTGTCCACCATATGGTCCCATGAACTTATAAAGAGATGTTGCAAGTGTTCCCATATTATCACCTGGTGCATATAAGAAAGGTGTATAGAAGTCATTATAAATACCAACTCCACGAATTATTATAATTGTAGCTATAGCTGGCTTTAATAGTGGAACTATTAACTTTCTAAATATATAGAAGTATGATGCACCTTCAAGCATTGCTGCTTCATCATTTGAATATGGAATAGAATCCATAAACTGCATCATTATGAAAATACTCATAACATCTGCTCCTAAATATAACACTATTGGAGCCCAAAGACTATTATATAATCCAAGTTTACTCATTATTTGGAATGTAGCAACTTGAGTAGTTACCATTGGTAAGAACATTGGCACCATATAAACAAGTAATATTGCTTTCTTTAGCTTAAAATCAAATCTATGCAATACATATGCAACCATTGCTCCAAGTAAAATTGTACCTGTTAATGAAATTACCATTATGAATGCTGTATTAAAGAAACCTCTCATCATTCCACCTTGTATGAATGCAGTTTTGAAGTTATCTAAATTTAAAAAACTTTCTGGTAATGCTAATTTGTTTGAAGAGTAAAATTCATTATATTCCTTAAATGATGCTAAAAATATAGTTACTATTGGAAGAAGAAATACAATTGATGCTACTATTAATGATAAATATTTTAATGTTTTAAAAAATATACTTTTTGCTCTTAAAGCAAGTAGTTCTTTATCCATCCTTGCTTTTGTTGCATTTACTTGAGTGCTACTTTGCATACTCTTTTTCCTCCTTAAAGAATATATTTTGAATTAATGCTACTGCTGCAACTATAAGCATTACTATAACAGCCATTGCTGATGCTTTACCTACTTTATTGTAAGTGAATGCTGTCTTAATTGTTTCAATAACAAATGTTGAACTTCCATTTGATCCACCAGTCATGATATATGGTATTTCAAATACTGAAATTGCTCCTGAAATATTTAGTACTAAGTTTAATTGGATTATTCTCTTAACTGAAGGTATATAAATATACCTTATTTTTTGCCAATCTCCTGCACCATCTAGATCTGCAGCTTCTAAAACTTCATCTGAAATTGATTGTAAAGCTCCTAAGAATATAATAAAGTTATATCCAAAAAATCTCCAAATTGATGTAAATGCTAAGGAGAAATTAACATAATGAGCATCTCCAAGCCATTGTCTAATTATACTATCTAGTCCTAACATGCTAAGTACAGTATCTAATGTTCCATTTGGTTGGAAGAAGAATAAAAACATTAATGATATTGCAACCCCATTGATTAAATAAGGGAAAAAGAATAATGACTTAAAGAAACCTTTACCTTTAATTTTAGAATTAATTATTACTGCAAAAACGAATGCTAAAGCTAACTGTATTAAACCGCCAACAAAATAATATAAACTATTTTTTAATACCGAGAAAACTTCTGGATCGCTAAATATATTTATATAATTCTCTAGTCCAATAAACGTCTTAGCTCCATATCCCTTCCAATTAGTAAAACTGTAAGATATCATATTTATTGCTGGTAAATATGTAAATACAAACAGTAATGTAAGTGGAATTAGTAAGAATAGTGCTATTATAAATTTCCTTTGTGTTTTGTAACTTACATTTTTAAACACAGTTTCTCCCCCTTTACGACCTCTTTCCTTTAATACTTCTATGCTCTATTTACATTAATTTAGAGACTTTAATATATAAATAATTTAATAAGTGGGGGAAAATCCCCCCTAATTTATCTATACAAATTACTATTGAGATAATTTTTCTTTGTTAGTATTCCACTTATTGTTATAATCTTCAATAACTTTATCGAAGTCTGCTCTGCTCTTCTTAGCAGCTATTACAGCATTTTGGATGTATTCACCAACCCAGAATTTAGTTCCTGCTTCGTTAGCTATTTCAGTAGTTAAATCACTTGCTGCTTGATCTGCTTCTGCTGGATCTGCAAACATTAATTCAACACCAGATTCTTGATATTCTTTAACAACTGGATTTCCAGAAGTAAGCTTTTGATTAGCAGGAATAAATCCACAACTATCTAAATAATCTAAAGAATTAGCAAAGAATATAGCAAAATCTTTAGCTTCTTCTTTATGTTTAGAGTATTTACTTACACCTAAGTAGTTATCTGGACCTGCACCAGCCTTTAATTCCCCTGAATTAGTTGCTGGGAATGGAGCAATTGCAATATCATCTGAATTTGCTGCATTTGCTTCTTGAATTTGTGATACTGCCCACATACCTAAAGTCATCATACCTATTTTACCGTTAGCCATATCAACTTTTGATTGTTCCCAGTTAGTTGTAGCTAAATCAGCTTCAACCCAGCCTTCACTAACAAACTTATAAAGAATTTCTAACATATCTCCTGTTGGCTTTCCAGCTGAGAATGGACTTTCCATTGATCCCATATCTCTATAGTAATATGGATTTCCATAAATTACAGAAGAAACAGCATCATATTGGCTTAATGGCCACATATCAGCTGAGTTAATAGCTACTGGAATTACCCCTTCTTGTTCACTAATTTTTGCTAATGCAGTATATAATTCATCTAAAGTTCTTGGGAATTCATCATAACCAGCTTCAGCAAATACTTTCTTGTTATAAACAACACCATCTGCCCCTAATCCATTTGGAATACCATAAACTGTATCAGTATTTAAATCAGCTCTCTCACTTACTCCAATGTAATCGCTATAATCATCTACTGATCCTAACGGTTCAAAGAATTCTCCTAATTCATCAGCTTTGAACGCTGGTAATATATTCAATACATCTCCGTAATCCTGAGTATTCATTCTTGTTTGAACTATACTTTCATAATCAGTAATTGCTTCCCATTCTATTTTTACACCTTTTTCTTCATAGTACTTATCTGCAACTGTTTTTAACACTGTGTCTTTTATATCTGTCCTATGTGTTAAAACCTTTAAAGTAACTTCACCTTTTCCATCTCCACCATCAGAAGTTGTTGATGAACACCCTGCAAAAAGCGATGTTGCTATTACACTTGCACAAATAACACTTAATAATCTTTTTTTCATTGTAATCCTCCCCTTGAAAATTCATCTTTTCCTTATCATTCAGCAAACGTTTTCCTGTTTACATTTTTATTTTACAAACTTTTAATTCACTATTCTATGTTTTCACCATTACAGCATAATTTTGATTTATAAATCGTATAATTCATTTATAATTACATAATTATCTATTAATTTTTGTTAGTTCTTCTAATAACTCTATTTTTTATGTTCTAAAAGTACTTTTAAGGATAAAAAAATAGGCAGAACTTATAATTCTACCTATTTTAATAGCAACTTAAGTTTCTTCAGCCGCTGAGTATACCGTATGTAACTTCCACTAACTAAAGCTAAGATTTAGAGTGTCAGTTAAAATTTGGAGTTTTAAGCAAGTTCCATTAACTAAATCAAGATTTAGAATACACCTTAAGGAAACTCGACTCCTTTCAGTCGCTGAGTAAGTTCGATTAACTAAATCAAGATTTAGAATCTCACTTATATAACTGTTATGGTTTTAAATTCGTATTTATCATATCTATGTCTTGCAAAAGAATATTCAAAGGCTTTCCCATTCTCTAAATAAGCAATTCTCTCAACCTCTATAACCGGTTCATCACTTTTTAGCTTCAAATGCTCTTTATCATTTTCATTACTTTTATCTGCTCTAATAGTTGAATGTGCACTTTGTATTTTTAATCCTAGCTTATCTTTAATATATGCATATATAGACCCTTCAACATCATCAATTTTCAAACCTGGAATTATATTTATTGGCATATATGTTTTTTCAATAACTGTTGGCTCATCATCAATATACCTAACTCTATTTATTAGATATACAAAGCTATCACTTTCAAGCTTCAACATATTAGCAATCTTATCATCGGCATTAATTACTGTGAATTTTAATACCTTACTAGTAACCTTATGACCTATACTATTATATGTTAATCCTGAAAACTGCTTTTTATCTATTATTCCATGTATCTCTTTTTCGGTGATATCTTTGATAAAAGTACCAGATCCTCGTCTTTTAACAATTAACCCCTCAGAAACTAATAGATCTAAAGCTTTTTTTACAGTCATTTTACTTACATTATATTTTTCACATATCTCTTTTTCAAAAGGTAATCTTTCATTTGGTTTATATATACCTTTAAGTATATCTTCCTTAATATCAATTGCTATGATCTCATATTTATTCATTTAGCACTTCCTCTGTAATTATTATTTAAAATAATAACCTATTTGATCTCAATTGGCAACTCCTGCTTTTGAAGAAAATTATATAAAGCGCCTAACTTATTAGCATCATTCCCATAGACACATTTTCTTATTACTGGTATAACTGTTGCATACTCATTGGTATCTAATATTTCTTTAACCCTATTAGTAATATCATCAATTATACCTTCTCTTTCAGAAATCGCTCCACCTAAAATCACAGTTTCTGGATCATATGTGTACTGTATATTAATTATACCTATAGCCATATAAGTGAAAAATTTATTAACTTCTTCAATAGCAATTTCGTCTCCATAATCATATAATTCAAAAGCCTTTTTACCATCAAAACTATTAATATCTACTCCTTTTCTCTTTGCTATAGCTTTAGCCAGTGCAAAAGTCGATCCAACATCACTCCATACTAAAAGCTTATTTTTTTTAACATCACAATCAACTATACAATATCCAAATTCACCACCATGCATATGTGCACCTGTATGTATTCTCTTATCTTTTACAATTGCACCACCAATTCCAGTTCCACAAACAATAAATGCAGAATCATCATTATCTTTAGCTGCACCTAACCAACATTCACCTAAAGCTGCACAATTTGCATCATTCTCTATTTCAACCTTTAACCCTGTTTTTTCTTGTAATATTTCTTTAAAGTTAATTCCATAAATATATGGTATAGCAATTTTACTCTTTATACTTCCTTCTACTGAATCAACTGCCCCAGGTGCGCTTATTGCTATACCCTCCAATAAGAATTGCACTTTATGAGTTTCAACTAAAGAAGCCAATTCTTCAAAAAAACCTTCTACCGTTTCAGAAATCCCAATTTTACCACTAATCAATATTTCTCCTAAATTTGTTATTACTGACCATTTAACGGCTGATCCCCCGATATCATATACCATATAATTTGCCATCTCTACCCTCCATAAGTAAATAAAATCATCAATACCTTCTAATAAGTATATACTTTAACTTATTATTTGTCTATACTTTTATCCTTCTGTTTGCTCATTTCATCCCACTTTAAATTAATATCATTAATTAATCTATCTATATCATCATCAATTATAAATCTCTGAACAAATGCAGCATCAATTCCAAGTTCTTTCTTTATTTGTAAAAACTCATCTTCTAATCTAGCTGCCTCTGATGATTGTCTACTAATATAATCTGAGTAAGTGATTATTGGAATATTCAATTCACCTAACTTTTCAAGCACTTCTTTTGTATCCATATCATCCTTCAATGGAGACATTATGTTAACTGCATTTGCATATCTGTTATCTTCAAATATAAACTTTAAAAACTCCTTTGCTGTCTCTGGATTATCAGTATTATTTGAAACAGCATACATATAATCACCATATATTTTTATAACACTGGTTTCTGGTATAGGAAACATCCCTAATGAATCTATATTCATGCCCATGTCTTCTAACTGATATATAAAATCCGAATTCCAAATTGCCATAGCAATTTTCCCCTCACTCATATCATTTTTAAACTGTTGCCAATCATAATTAAACAAATCTTCTTCAGCATATCCTCTTTTAACAATTTCACGTACTAAATTTAAAGACTTATACATTCCCCCATTGCTATCCATTATCTCCTTATCTTCATTCATAACATCATTTGAAAGATTATTATCAAACAAATGTGGTATAACATCTGCCCATAAATCCATAGTCCACGATTGTCTATAATTAACAGCAATAGGCGTTACCCCTATAGCCTCTATTTTACTACACGCTTCAAACAATTCATTAATTGTAGTTGGTAATGAATCTATATTAGCTTCCTTGAATATATCTTTATTATAAATTACTCCTTGCCATGTTATTGATGTATTTAAGCAATACAAGTTATAATCATTACCAGTTCCCATAAAATAATTATAAATATTAGAATCATCAAATCCCAAATCATCTAAAGGTAAAAAGTAATTTCTATATTCACTTTTTGAAATTGTTGATGGAACTAATGTTATATCAGGTAATTCACCAACTGATGCTTTTCTTTGTAATATGGATTGGGCATCACCTATTAACTCTAAATTTACATTAACATTAGGGTGGATTTCCTCAAATTCTTTTATTAACGCTTCAATTTCTACACCCTTATCAGTTCTGTTACTTACGAAAGTTATATCGCCTTTTAAATTACCATTGATTTTAACTTCAGTGTTAAGATTCATTCCCATAAACAAAACGCTCATTCCCATTATTAGAATCATTGATGCAATTAATATTAAAATTATTATTTTTTTATTATTGCTCATATTCTCCATATTACTCATATTTATACCCTACCTTGTTGTACTTTACGCCCTAATCTTATTATTTCTAAAGCTATTTGGTGTTACCCCTGTAATCTTTTTAAAAGCTCTTCCAAATGTAATTGAATCGTTATACCCAACACTTTCAGCTACTTCATATATCTTTAAATTTGTTGTAACTAATAACTCTTTTGCCCTTTTAATTCTATAGTTTGATAGAAATTCATAAAAACCTTCTCCAGTTTCTTTTTTAAATAACTCTGATAAGTAATTTTGACTTAAAAACACTTCATCAGCTACATCCTTTAAGGTTATATTCTTATTGAAGTTTTTTGTTATAAATTGAATTGCTAATTTAATTGATGTTGCACTATATACATTTTTATCATCTTCTAAAATATCTGATAATTCATTTAAGTCATCAACATAATACTTTTTTGCATTTTTATTGTATAGCATTTTCTCTTTAACTTTTCTAACTAATTTAGAATGCTCTCTTACTTCCCAAACCTTATTAGTACACTCTAATATAAATACACTCATTCCATTATCTATAAATACGTTTGATTTTTCATCAATTTTATTTGTTACATCAGTAATATTACTTATTTCATTTACATTAAAATAGAAAACTATATAAACGTTATCATTGTAAAGAAAATATATATATTCAATTTTATTATTGATAGAAATTTCTTTAAAATAGTTATTTAATATTTTATTATTAAATTCCTTATTCTCTTTATTTATTGGAATTACAATCATTTGATAGTAATATCCTTCATCTAATTGTATATTCTCTAATAAAGTTTTATCTGTTTTTATGTTAATATCTGAACTTGAAAATAATAAATGCTTAAAAAAATCCTTCTTTATAACTTCAATAGATTTAGTCATAATTTTATCTTTTTTCTTTAATTCTTGAATTTTTATTTCAACCTCTTCTACAACCTTCTTTAATTCATCCTTTTTGATTGGTTTTAATAAATAATTAAATGCTCCGTATTTCATAGTATCCCTAACATATGTAAACTCATCATACCCACTTAACACTATAAATATCGGCGGATGTTTTAATTCCTTATTAGCTTTCTCTACGAACTCAATTCCCGTCATAATTGGCATTTTTATATCAGTTACTACTAAGTCAACTTGTCCATCATTTGCTTTTAAATATTCAAATGCTAGCAGTCCATTCTGAAAATCTCCAACTATTTCATGATTTTCAAATAATTTATTCAATATTTTTATTAAACCCATTCTAATAATTTTATCATCATCTACAACAATTATTCTCATATAACCTCCTAATATTGAATATTTTTGAAATTTACTATATATTTAAATTAACACAAATTTTATGATATGAAAATAAATTTTTTCATAATAGGGGATTTTATGATTTTAAATAACAATTTATCAATAAAAAAACTTACAATCTTAACTTTCTTAGTTATGTATTCTTTATTTTTCGTAATGACAACGATTAATCTATATTCCTATTCACAATATGAGTTTAGTAAAAATGATAAACTTATTAAAAATTTTAATACAACTCTTAGTAATCAGATTTACGAAAAGTTTAATAACCTTTCTGAAGTATCAAAGTATCCTTTAATAATACCTGAAATAGACAAGCTACATTCTACTTTAACTTCGGATGAAAAATATGATATAGCTGATTATAATTATTTAAATTATCTTTGTGAAATGATGCTTATTCAAAGTAAATCAATAACTGGTGCCTTCATTTATAATTTATCTGGCGAGGGTGTTTTCTCATCTAGAAATACAGCTAATTCTATAATAAAAAATGCTTTATCTGAAGAATGGTTTTCTAGTGCTTTAAATGACTCTAATGCAATTACATTTTTGCCAAACATGAAATCAGAAGATATTTTTCAATATACTTCATCTAATAACAATTTATTGATTGGTGTAGCTCGTCAAATAATTAATTTAAAAACTCAAGAAGTTACAGGTATTTTATTATTAACGCTTCCTATAGATGAGCTATTGAGTACTTTAACTAAAGATTTACCATATGATAATCAAATTCTTTCTTTATATACTCCTAATGGTGATTTAATAATATCAAATAATTATGAAATTAACTTTAATAAGTATTTTAAAGATTTTAACGCTATTAGTGATTCACCAGTTATTAAGACTATTACTAATATAGACCCATATGTAACTACATCTAACACAATACCTTTAACTAATTGGGTGCTATTAAGTGCAATACCTAATGCATCTGTATATACTATTAACAGCTTATATATCTTCTCTTTTGTTACTAACATTGTATTTTGTTCTATATTGTTTTTAGTTTTATACAATTTATTTATTAAAAGAATATTTAACCCAATTAATTACTTAATAGATAATATGGCTAAAAGTAATATTGAAAGTAATTTATCATCCAATCTGTTATACGAAAGAGAAGATGAAATTGGTATTTTGGTTAAATCCTATAATGAAATGAAAAGCCGTATACATGACTTAATAAATATTAATTATAAAAATAAAATTGAACAAAAAGATCTAGAACTGAAACAACTTCAAAATCAAATTAATCCACACTTTATCTATAATACCTTAGAATCTATTCATATGATGGCAGAACTTAATGATGATGAAGAAACTTCTATAATGGCTGAATACTTTGGTTCCATCATAAGATATAGTATGAACAGAAAAGTTAATACTGTTAAACTTAGGGAAGAACTTAATATAATAGATAATTATATTTACTTACAAAAGATACGATTTGATCAATTATTTGTTATTGAAAATTTAATCACTGAAGATGTAATTGAATGTGAAATAATAAAAATGATAATTCAACCTCTTATTGAAAATTCAATTTATCATGGACTAAGTGAATGTAGTAGTGATGGTAAAATAATTATCCAAGGTCAAAAAGTTGGTAATGAATTACTTTTAACTATTTCCGATAATGGTATTGGTATTGATACTGAATTACTTAAAGATTTAAATGACTATATAAATGATAAAAACAATAAATTCAAAGGAATCGCCCTAAGAAATATTAATAGACGTTTAAAACTTAATTATGGAGAAAAATATGGTCTTGAAATATTTAGTGTTTTAGGCAAAGGAACTTCAATGGTTTTAACTTTACCTTATATCGTTAGATAATTTCCTTTTAATTAAAATAAGCTGAGAAAATAAATTTTCTCAGCTTATTTCTATATATCACGAAGTTCTTTATGGCATTATTTAACTAATTATCTTTCTTTCTCTTTATTAAACTACTTCCTCCAACTAATGCTGCTAAGGCTGATATCACCGCAATAGCACTATTTGCCCCACCTGTTTGTGGTAATTTATTGCTTCCATTACCTGTGCTTGGTTTTATAGTTGTTGTTCCATCTGTTCCTACTGTTGAATCTGGTGTCGGCGTCGGCGTTGGTTCCGGTGTTAGATCTGGATCTGGTGTTGGTTCCGGATCTGGTGTTACAACAGCTGATGTATCAATAACTTTAATATCATCAAAATACATTGTGGATTCTACTGTCCATTCACCTTCATTATCTTCTGGCGCTATAGTATTACACCAAATACCGATACTTGAAATGTTAGCAGAATCAAATTCACCTTTGTTTTTACCTACAAAATCTTCAAACTTTAATGTTAATAACTGTGGTTCTGTAGTTGCTGCAAACTCTGGTAAAAACACTTCAAAATCTTCACCATTACTTGTAATTTGAATAACTAATTTTTGTCCATTTCCATCTGGTTTAATCCATAATTGTAATGCATCATATTCAGACCAATCAACATTTTTAGCTGTAGTCATACCTGCCCAACCTTCACTAGTCTTAGCATTAGAAATTTTATAATTGAATTCTAATCCATAACTTCCGCTATTGAAATTACCTTCTTCACTTGTAATTTGAGGGTTCAAAGTACATCCTGGTCCAACATTAGTTGCCCAATCATTTAATAATAATGCACTTTCTCCACTATAGCTTTCGAAGTCATCTACTACATTAACTAATTTTTCTTGTTCTTTTATATTAAACATTATCTTATTAAAACTTACAACTTCTTTGTCAACAACTAACTCTATTGTTCCAATAATTTCACCTATTTTTTCTAATATCATTTCTGTTAAATCAGCTGTATAAATTCCATCTTCATCGTTATCTTTAGCATTTATTTTTTCAATTTCGTTACCATCACCATCTTTAATTACAAAAGAAACATCTCCTTTTAAGTTTTTAACTACTGCTGATATAGTTATTCCCTCTAAAACTCTTGTACCTGAAATTGGATTTAATATATATCCATATCCATATGCTTCTTCATCAACATTTACATCTAAACTTAAAAAATCACCTGTTTGTTTAGCAAATACTGATCTTTCGTCATTATAAAAATCAATAAATTCATTAATCATTTCATGACCTGTAGTTTCAGTCATTCTATATGGTACATAGAAGTTTTCCTTATCATCAAAATTAGCCCAAACCATAAAATATGGCATTCCTGAACCTGATACAACATCTAAGACTTCATTATACCAATCTTTTCTTGTATTACCTACTTGAGCTGTTCCCCCATTTCCAACTCTCATACCAATTTCTGATACTGCTGAAAGTTTTCCTTTCTTTTCAGCTAACCCTTGTACTAAATCAATAGTTTCTTCTAATACACTCATCCAACTATCATCTTCAGTTGGATTATCATGATACATATCGAATGCTAATATATCTACAAATTCATCACCTGGATAACGAGATAAATAATCTTCTTCATCTTCAAATGGTCCGCCTGGTGAATATACATATAAGAAGTTATGAACCCCCTTAACATCTCTTAAGTATTCAACTGTATAAGCATATAAATTTTTATAAGTTTGCTCATCACAGAATGCTTTTCCCCACCAGAACCAACTTCCATTATTTTCATGGAAAGGTCTGAATAATACCGGTACCCCCTCTGCTTCTAATTGTGTACCATAATCAGCAATTAAATCTAAGTATCCTAAGAATATTTCATTTAAATCTCCACCTGGCATTATTCTTTGTACTATATCACCTTTAGTAACACCTGGAGTATATCCTGAATAATCATAATTTCCTTCATCATCTAAACCTTTATCTTTAACAATTTCAAAGTTAGGCATATGTGCTGATAATGTTATTATTCCACCCTCTTCAGCTGCTTGAATTGCAACTTGTGCTGCTGCATCTACCCCACCATCTAATTCATCACCAGTAAATGATAGTGTATCCATCCCAACTAAACCAGCTATTGATCCTGTCATATCTAGTGTATCTGATTTTATTCCACTAGTATCTCCTGGAATTTCATATTTTCCACCCTTATGATGAGTATCATTTTCATGCCCAAATATTACTTTATCTGTTTTTGAAAGCCCCATTAAATATGAATATAAAGATGATGTTTCATCTGTAACCTTCTCATCTACTAACTTAACTTCGCTTGGTGTATCTAAATCACTTACATTTATAGAATCTTGAGGCTTAACTTCTTCTGTTATTTCAACATAAATATTATCTACTTCCTTTTGTGATAATTCTATATTATCAATATAAATATCCCCTTTATAATTGCTGTTAACACCTATTACTGCTAATATAAGGCTATCTATCTCTTTATTTACCCCTGCAAACTCAACTGTAATTCTAGCTTTCTTCAACCCACCACCAATATCTTCTAAATCTTCTAATTTAATATCTTGGTAAACATCAATTGCACCATTTGAATATAACTTAGTTTTAAATGATCCCATGCTCATATTTGCAGGGTCATATATAAAATCATATGATAATACATTATATCCATTAATATTAATAGCTTCTTTAAAATTATTTTGTAACTTAACTTCACTCCAAGAAACTTCTGTATCTTTAGTAAAATCTAATGATAACTTTAATGATCCATCACCAACAGTTTTATCATAATTAACTTCTGGACTTCCTTGATACGCCCATACTCCGCCAAATTCCCATCCTTCTAATCCTGCATCTTCATCATCAAAATTCCACTTTAATGAAGTGACTTCTGGTATTTCTTCATCTCCAGTACTAGCCTTTGAATTTACTTTAACATTATCTAAGTACATAGCTCCTGAATAATCTGTTCCCCCACCAATTACTTGAATAACTACAGCTTTTAACCCTTCTAATTCACTTCCTACTATCACAGATGCCGTAACCTTTGAATATCCATTTCCTAAATCTTCGAATTTATCCTTAGTAAATGAACCATCTGTTCCATCTTGCCATGACCATTGTCCATCTTTTAATGCACCTTTGAATTTAATTTCTCCTTCAAAATCTACTTTTTCTGTAGGTATTACTATATCAAATTCTATTGATGATCCTGCTGGTATAGATTCTTCTAAATCTGTGAAGAAATTAAACTCATGTTTATTACTATCCCATTCCCATGTGCCATCAAATTTTGTTTCAAACTTCATCATTTCATCTTCAATTGAAACATTTTCATTTATAATTACACCACCCACTTCATTAGGTGTTCTATCATTTGAAAAATCGTTGGTATAAATTACTTTTCCACCTTCAAATTGAACCTCATAATTATTAACATTTAAATTATTAGTTGCATAAACCACTGTTTGAAATTGACTTATAGCTACTGAAGTTGCTAATACTAAAGCTGCCAATCTCTTATTTATCGTAAATTTCATTACTTTCTCCTCCTATTTTATGTGTTACATTAACCTCATATTAAAACGTTATCAAGAATTATAAATAATTATCTATCTGTTAAAGTTCTACACCTCCCATCTAAATAATTAGGGTTATATTACTTTAATTCTATTTTCTTATGTAATTATTTACAATCTGAAGATATCTACAAACGAATTATCGCTAATAATTAATAATAATTGTTAATATTTTATAAAATTTAAAGCTATTTAAATATTTGTATTATTATTTAAATTCGTGATTATCAATAATACTAATATATTAAATAGCTTTACTTGTAATTTTTATAATATCTTATTCAGCAATTAAATGTATTAATTTTGAGGAATAATCTCCATATAAAGAGACATTAAGTCCAGCATACATTAATGCTCCTCCTGAAATAACTTCACCGCTTTCCTCAACTTTATACATTTTATCTTCTACTAAACCTTTTAGTTTAATTCTTCTACTATGATAATTGGGTCTTCCTAGTACTTGTACACATGTTACTAATACTTCATTCTTATCTTTAGATACAACTTCCCAAGCATCAAACCCATGATTTTGTGAGAAGTTTTCTATACGATAATAATCTCCCCTTCTTACTAAATCATTATATTTATGATACATTTCAACTTGAACTGGTATCATTTCTCTATCCTTTTCTGATATTCTAGTTACATCCAATTCATATCCAAATGTTCCTGCTAATGCAACATGTCCTCTTGTTTCAAAAGGTGTAATTCTTCCTACTGTGTGATTAGGACAATCACTTACATGTGCTCCCATTGCTGAAAGTGGATAAACCATTGAAGTTCCTTCTTGAATCTTCAATCTTTCAATAGCATCTGTATCATCTGAACACCAAATTTGTGGGCTGTAATATAACATACCTGCATCAAATCTTGCTCCACCACCTGAACAATTTTCTAATAGTATATGTGGGAAATCAGTAGTTAATCTATTCATCATTTCATAAACTGCTAACATATATTTATGAAATAGCTCACCGTGCTTTTCTGGAGATATTGCTATACTCCCTAAATCTGTTAACTGTCTATTCATATCCCATTTTACATAAGTAATATTTGCACTTGAAAGTACCTTTTTAACACTTTCATATATATAATCAACTACTTCTTGCCTAGATAAATCTAATACATATTGTTCTCTACATAACGCTGGCTCACGACCTTCAATATGAATACACCAATCTGGATGTGCTCTAAATAAATCTGAATTTGGTGAAATCATTTCTGGTTCAAACCATATTCCAAATTCCATTCCTAATTTATTAACTTGATCAACAAGATTTTTTAATCCACCTTGAATCTTTTCTTCGTTAACTGTCCAATCTCCTAATGAAGAGTTATCGCTATTTCTCTTTCCAAACCAACCATCATCCATAACAAGCATTTCTATTCCTAGCTTTGAGGCTTCCTTTGCAATAGATAATAATTTTTCTGTATTAAAATCAAAGTAAGTTGCTTCCCAGTTATTTATTAATATTGGTCTCTTCTTATCTTTAAATTGCCCTCTAATTAGGTTATTTCTATATAAATCATGGAAAGTTCTTGTCATCTTTCCTATACCTTCATTTGAATATACCATTACAACTTCTGGTGCTGTAAACTCTTGTCCTTCTTCTAAAATCCAAGCAAAATCTTCTGGATTTATTCCCATAACTACTCTTGTTGTATCAAATTGACATCCTTCAATTTGAGTAAAGAAATTTCCTGAATAAATAAAGTTAAATCCATAAACATTTCCACTTTCATCAGTTGCATTATTATCTAAAAGAGCTATGAATGGATTATCCTGATGACTTGATTCTCCTCTAATACTAGATACAGCTTGTCTGCCATAACTTATTTTCTTTCTTGAAATATGTCTTTCTCTTGCCCATGACCCATGAAGAGAAATCATATCATAATTCACTCCATCGAAATCTACACAACTTGATAGCACTTTAGTAAGAGTTACAGAATTATTAGAACAATTCTTTACTCTTACACTTCTAGTTATTACATCTACACTTTCAAATGTTGTATATATTAAAACTACTTCTAAATTTAAATCCTTATCTAAGCAAGTTATTTCTAATGTTGTACATTCTTTTTCATCTCCAAAAGTAGCTGGTAATCCTTTTAATTCTTTCTTACCTTTAAATATTTCATGTGATATATATTGCAGTTTGCAAGCAGTGTGTCCATTACTATCTCTTACTTTCAGGCATGATTCTCTAAAGTCACCTATACCATGTGTTGAATACTCCATTGGAAAACTATCATAAAATGATACTCTGTCTCTATTATTTTTTGAAGGTACATATGGTGGCTCATCTATACGCAATAAATAATTAACGTTTTCATCAATTATCTTATTTCCAAAATAGACGTGTCCAACAAATTGCTCTTCATCTACTATTGCTATAATATAAGATGTATCTTTTGAATCTAATTTAAATACTTTATGCTTTTCTATAAATTTTATACTCATATTATTCTCCCCTAATTATTATATTTATTATGCAAAATTTAATTTTCAACTCTAACTTATTACAATTATATTTGCAAATCAATAATATCTGAAATATCATTAATATTAATCGTTATTACTGATTTTTTGTTTATAATACCATCATAAAGCTAATAATAATATCCTAATAATTTCATTAAAAACATTAAAAAACTGTATAAAAACTACTAATAGTTTCTATACAGTTTAATTTCTATCTATTATTACTCAAACAGATTGCTGCTAAAACTCCTGGTCCTGCATGAGCCCCTACAACATTCCCAACGTAATTAATAATTACATCTTTAAATTTTACTTCTTCCAAAATCATATCTCTTAAAGTTTCTGCTTCTTCTAAGCAATCACCATGACATATATATAATATTTCATTTTCAGCATTTACTGCTTTTTCTATAACTTCGTTTACTAAAAATCTTAAGGCCTTCTTTTTCCCCTTAATCTTTTCACCTTGAATCAATTTACCTTCATTATCTAAAAATAAAGTTGGCTTAATATTTAAAAGACCTCCAATGGCAGCAGTTGCACCTGAAATACGTCCACCTCTTTTTAAATGATTCAAATCATCTATTAATATAGAATGTATTACTTTTCTCTTATTTTCTTCTAGCCAATTAACTATTTCTTCAGCCCCTATTCCACTATCTCTCATTTCACACGCTTTAGCTACTAGTAATCCTTGACCAACTGAAACACTTAATGAATCAACTAAGTAAATATTTGAATTTGGATATTCATCCATTAAATTATTCTTTGCTATATTAGCACTATTGAATGTTCCACTTAAACTTGATGATAATGATATATATATAATTGAATCTCCATTTTTTATATATTTAATAAATTCTTCTTCAAACTCATGAGCATTTATTTGAGATGTTGTTGGTGTTGCTCCTTCTCTCATCTTATTATAAAAATCTTTATAACTTAAAGTTTCACCTAAATCATCTTTTATTGCTTGTCCATCTAAATTTAATATTAATGACAATAATCCTATATTATTATTTTTTATATAATCTCTTGTTAAATCACATGCTGAATCTGTTATTATCTTTATTCCCATAATTTTCATCCTCCACTCACCTTATAATAGTGTGTTTTGTTTTGTAAAGAAATTATATCTATAAATATTAATATTGTCAAATCTTTTGACTCTCAAATAATATATCAAACAAAAAAAGAGAGGGATTCCCCCTCTCCTAAAATACTATTTTATTAAAGATTCACCTGACATTTCAGCTGGAACATCTAATCCCATAACAGTTAACATTGTTGGTGCTATATCAGCAAGCTTTCCATCACTTAAAGACTTACCTTCAGTGTGGTTAGATACCCATACAAATGGAACTGGATCAGTTGTGTGAGCTGTAAATGGATTTCCTGTTGTTAAGTCAATCATTGTTTCAGCATTTCCGTGGTCAGCAGTTATAAATACTGTTCCATCTAATTCTAAAACTTTATCAACTACTCTTCCTAAACATGTGTCAACAGCTTCAACAGCAGCTTTAGCAGCTTCCATTACTCCTGTATGTCCAACCATATCTGGGTTAGCGTAGTTTAATATAATCATGTCATACTTATCTGAATCTAATCTATTTATTAATTCATCAGTTAATTCTGGTGCGCTCATTTCTGGTTTTAAGTCATAAGTTGCAACTTTTGGAGATGCAATAAGAGCTCTATCTTCACCTTCATTTTCTTTTTCAACACCACCGTTGAAGAAGAATGTAACGTGAGCATACTTTTCAGTTTCTGCTATTCTTAATTGGTTTAATCCCTTAGAAGCAACATATTCACCTAAAGTATTAGTTATTGCTTCTGGTCTGTAAGCAACTTCAACACCTTCTAAAGTCTTATCGTATTGAGTCATTGTTACAAATATTAAGTTTAAAGTTTCTCTTTCAAATCCTGCAAACTCTTTATCGTTTATAGCTCTAGTTATTTCTCTAGCTCTATCAGGTCTGAAGTTGAAGAATACTACTGAATCTCCATTCTTTATTGTTCCAACTGGAGCTCCATTTTCTTCAATAACGCATGGTAATACAAACTCATCTGATTTGTTATCAGCATAAGATTTTTCCATACATTCAACAGCAGATGTAGAAGTTTCTCCTTTTCCAAGTACCATTGCATCATAAGCTAATTGTACTCTTTCCCATCTGTTATCTCTATCCATAGCATAGTATCTTCCTGAAATAGAAGCAATCTTACCTACGCCAATTTCAGACATATAGTTTTCTAATTCAACAACGAAGTCTTTTCCTGAACCAGGAGCAACGTCTCTACCATCCATAAAGCAGTGAACATATACATTTTTAACTTCTTGTTCCTTAGCTAATTTTAATAATCCTTTTAAATGATCTATATGAGAGTGAACTCCACCATTAGATAATAAGCCCATTAAGTGTAATGCACTATTATCTTTTTTAGCATTTTCCATAGCCTTTACTAATGCTTCGTTCTTAAAGAATCCACCTTCGTTTATCTCTTTAGTTATTCTTGTTAATTCTTGATATATAATTCTTCCAGCACCAATATTTAAGTGTCCAACTTCTGAATTACCCATTTGTCCATCTGGTAATCCAACAAACATTCCACTTGCTTGTAATTGTGAGTGAGGATAGTTTGCAACTAATTTATCAAAATTTGGTTTGTTAGCAGCTGCAACTGCATTTCCATCACCTTCTGGAGCAATTCCAAATCCATCTAATATCATTAACATTACAGGTTTCTTAGCCATAATTCCCTCCAAATATATAAATACTTTTTAGTTTCAAAAAGACTTATAACCTTGTGAGTTTCATCATATAGCTTAAGTCCTCTCTGAATCTCACTCGTCATTAGTATTCTTATTGAACCATGTTTATTATACTATAATTATTATTTCTAAACAATATAGATACTTTTTTGTAAACGATTGTCCAAAAAATTTTCTGATAATTTATTTTTTGCAACCTTGAGAAAAATTATTAAAGGCACTTAATATTTATTCCTTTTCATATAATGAATTAGAATATATACAAGGGATGGTTTATTATGAAAAAGCTTTTAATCTATATTATAATTCTAGCAATAACGCTAATTATAACCTTAAATCTCTTTGTCTTTTATAACAACTCCTCGCTATCAAATACCTTAAGTGATTCAGATAATATTAGAAATACAATAACAGAACTTGATAGCTTTAAAACTACGATAACTGAAATGAGTGATTCTCAAGAATCTTTTATAGTGACAGGAAAATCAAAATATAAAGACGATTATGAAACTAATTTAAACAATGCCTATGATTATTCAGATACACTTTTGAATAACGAAATAATATCAACGGAAGATAAAAATACACTTGTTGATTTAATTAAGGATTATGATTCTATAAATCAAACAATTTTTGATAGTACTATAACTTATCCTGCTTCAAAAGACTTCGAAACACTTGTTACTAATTCTAATAATTCTAAGTTAAAAATTCTTCACACTGTTAGTAATCTTATAGCTGCTCATAAGGATTCTCTTGAAAAATCATCAAATAATATTTCTCAGTCTATTGGTAATCAAAAAACTTTTATAGGGTGGATTAGTAGTATCTTTACTGCTCTAATGGCTCTTCCCCCATTGCTTGCAAAAAAATTTGTAAAAACTTCTAAAAATATTAGCAATGACTTTTCTTCTCTAACATCGACTAATACAACTAACTCTAGTGATAATGATGAATCTTCACCTTTATCTAATTCAATTAATACACTAGAAACATTTTTCAATTTTCAAAATAATTCAGAAGAAGTAAAAGAAGTACGAAACCAATTAATTCAAAATGCTACATTGATTAATTATTTAAATGTTGTAGACTTCAATAATTCAGAAATGGCAAAAAATTATAATGATTGCAAAACTGCATTATCATCAATCATTAATAAATTTATTACCATTGAAAAGAAATGTTCAGATGATTCATCAATAGATATATGTAATGAAATAGAATCAATAAGATCAGCCCTAAATCAACTTTCAAATTCTATAAATAATTTATATAACTATAATGAATATATGATTAATATAAGTAAGTTACTTCTTGATAAAAATGGCGATTCTAAATAATTTAATGAAAAAAAGAAATCCCTAGCAGAGGATTTCTTTTTTTATTAAATTCTAGTAGTTTACGATTTGAGCAAAATCAGCAGCAACTAAGCTAGCTCCACCAACTAAAGCTCCATCGATATCAGATTGAGCCATTTGAGCTTTTATAGTTCCTGGCTTAACTGATCCACCATATTGTATTCTTACTTTATTAGCAACTTCTTGACCAAACATTTCAGCAACAACGCTTCTTACAGCCATTATTGTTTCGTTTGCTTGCTCATCTGTAGCAGTTTTACCAGTTCCGATAGCCCAGATTGGTTCGTAAGCTATAACAACTTTTTCTGCTAATTCTGGTGATAAACCTTCTAAATCAGCTTTGATTTGAGCTCCAACAACTGCATTAGTTGTTCCGTTTTCTCTTTGCTCTAAAGTTTCTCCACAGCAAAGGATTGGAGTTAAGTTGTGAGCGAAAGCAGCTTTAACTTTCTTGTTTAAAGCTTCATCTGTTTCGTTAAACATTTCTCTTCTTTCACTATGTCCTAAAACAACATAGCTAACTCCCATAGCTTCTAACATTCTTGGAGCAATTTCACCAGTGAAAGCTCCTTTTTCTTCAAAGTGCATGTTTTGAGCAGCAACTTTGATGTTTGATCCTTCAACTGCTTTTAATACAGCATCTAAACAAACAAAAGTAGGGCAAACTACTACATCACAAGTAGCATCCTTTACTAATGGTTTTAATTCATTTATAACTTTAACAGCTTCTTCTGGAGTATAGTGCATTTTCCAGTTTCCAGCAATAATAGCTTTTCTCATTCTATTCACCTCATAATTTAATTTTAAACAATTAGTTATGAATGAAGATTAGCCTTCATTCATAACCTTTAAACCTATTTTTAATAAAATCCTACTTATCGTTTAAAGCAGCGATTCCTGGTAAAGTTTTACCTTCTAAGAATTCTAATGAAGCTCCACCACCTGTAGAGATGTGAGTCATTTTGTCTCCGAATCCTAATATGTTAACAGCAGCAGCTGAGTCTCCTCCACCGATAACTGTTGTAGCATCTGCATCAGCCATAGCCTTAGCAACAGCAATTGTTCCTTTGTTGAAGTTTTCGAATTCGAATACTCCCATTGGTCCGTTCCAGATAACAGTCTTAGCATCTTTAATTGCATCAGCATATAAAGCTTCTGTCTTAGGTCCGATATCTAATCCCATGAATCCAGCTGGAATGTTTTGATCTTCAGTAACTGTAGCTTCAACATCCTTGAATCCATCAGCAATTCTGTGGTCTACTGGTAATAAGAATTTAACACCGTTAGCTTCAGCTTTAGCGATCATTTCCTTAGCGTAGTCCATTCTATCATCTTCACATAAAGAAGTTCCGATTTCATATCCTTGAGCTTTTAAGAATGTATAAGCCATTCCTCCACCAATGATGATTGTATCAACTTTTTCTAATAAGTTGTTGATAACAGCTATTTTATCAGAAACCTTAGATCCACCTAATATAGCAACGAAAGGTCTAACTGGGTTGTTTACAGCTTCCCCTAAGAATTTTAATTCTTTTTGGATTAAGTATCCGCATACAGCTGTATCTACAAACTTAGTAACACCTTCAGTTGAAGAGTGAGCTCTGTGAGCAGTTCCGAATGCATCATTAACGTAGATATCACATAAAGAAGCTAATTCCTTAGATAATTCTTCTCCGTTCTTAGTTTCTTCTTTTCTGCATCTAGTGTTTTCTAATAATACAACGTCTCCGTCTTTCATATCAGCAACAGCTTTTCTAGCATTTTCTCCAACAACTTCTTCATCTCTAGCGAAAACAACTTCTTTACCTAACATTTCGCTTAATCTTACAGCAACTGGTGCTAAAGTCTTAGAAGCATCTTTTCCTAAGTGAGAGCAAAGTATAACTTTAGCTCCATTTTCAACTAAGTACTTGATTGTTGGAAGAGCTCCTACTAATCTATTTTCATCAGTGATAACTCCATCTTTTAATGGAACGTTAAAGTCACATCTTACTAAAACTCTTTTACCGTTAACTTGAATATCTTCAATTGTTTTCTTATTAAAGCTCATTCTTTTCACCTCATAATTTATTCATAATTTTATCTATAATTTTAAAAGAGGCCCGGTCTTATAAGTATGCCTTAGAGACCGGACCCATTTTAGGATCTTATAAGAGTGCTTTTATAAGCATCTAAATCCGTATTTATTTATCTATTAAAATTAAGCTAATTCAGCGAAGTATTTAATAGTTCTAACCATTTGGCTAGTGTATGAGTTTTCGTTGTCATACCATGAAACAACTTGAACTTGGTATAATCCTTCTCCGATTTCAGATACCATTGTTTGAGTTGCATCGAATAATGAACCGTATTTGATTCCGATGATGTCTGAAGAAACTAATTCTTCTTCAGTGTAACCGAATGATTCGTTAGAAGCAGCTTTCATAGCAGCGTTGATTCCTTCTACAGTTACATTTTCACCCTTAACAACTGCAACTAAGATAGTTGATGATCCAGTTGGAACTGGTACTCTTTGTGCAGAACCGATTAATTTTCCGTTTAATTCTGGAATAACTAATCCGATAGCTTTAGCAGCTCCAGTTGAGTTAGGTACTATGTTAACAGCCCCAGCTCTAGCTCTTCTTAAATCACCTTTTCTTTGAGGACCATCTAAGATCATTTGGTCTCCAGTGTAAGCGTGGATTGTTGACATTATTCCTGATTGGATTGTAGCGTAGTCATTTAAAGCTTTAGCCATTGGAGCTAAGCAGTTTGTAGTACAAGATGCAGCTGAGATTATGTTATCTTCAGCAGTTAATATATCTTGGTTTACGTTGAATACAACTGTTGGAAGGTCGTTTCCAGCTGGAGCTGATATAACAACTTTCTTAGCACCTGCTTCGATATGAGCTTGAGATTTAGCTTTTGATACGTAGAATCCAGTACATTCTAATACTACGTCAACACCAATTTCTCCCCATGGTAATTTAGAAGCGTCAGCTTCAGCATAAATTCTTACTTCTTTTCCATCAACAGTGATAGAATTTTCTCCAGCAACAACTGTATCACCTAAAGCGTATCTACCTTGTGCTGAATCATATTTTAATAAATGAGCTAACATTTTTGGGCTTGTTAAATCGTTGATAGCAACTATTTCATACCCTTCTGCTCCAAACATTTGTCTAAATGCAAGACGTCCTATACGTCCAAAACCGTTTATTGCAACTCTTACCATTACAATTACCTCCTAAAAATAGATATTATATATTTAAAATTAAATTTTAAATCTTAACTAATATGTTGAAATATCTTAATTAACAAATTTTCTTTTAATTAAGTACTATTTATTTGACTTAATTAATTCAGCAATTTTTCTTCCTGCAGCTTCATCTGTTACTAAAACAGCATTTGAATTATTCATTTCAGCTGCAATAATAGCTTCCACTTTATTTTCTCCTGCCGCCACAGCAATATGCGTGTTAATTTTTTTAGCATCATTAATGTTTATTCCAATTGGTGTATTTTCTGAAACAACTTCTGAATCTTTATTGAAATAACATCCAAAGGCTTCACCAACTGCTCCTAGTTTTTGAAGTTTACTTATATATTCTTCTGACAACCCACGTTTTTTAGCCATATGAATTGCATTACCTATTCCATAAATTAAAATATCAGCATTATGAATAGTATCAATAACTTCTTTTATTTGTTTTTCTTTAAGAAGTCCTTCTAACACTTTATAGCTTACATTTTCAGGAATATGTAATAATCTATAAGTTCCATCAAGTTTATTTGCTAAAGATGCTGCTAAATAATTAGCTTGACTTTCAACTTTTCTTCCCATTCCGCCTCTAGCAGGAATAACAAGAACATCTGAAACATTATTTACCTTTGGAAAAGCTTCAACCACTTCTTTAATTGTGCTTCCTCCAGTTATGGCAATTATATCTTTATCTTTAATAAGATTCTTTATATAGTTAGCTGCTGCTCTACCTAGTTCCTTTATAGTTTCTGGATTTTCATCAACATTTCCTGGAACTATAACAACATCTTTTACACCTAAAAATGATTTAATACATTGCTCAATATCATTTAACCCTTTAATTTCATAGATAAATTCTTTTAATCCATCTAATACTTTTTGTCCATCTTTTGTGACCGTCATACCAGGGGTATTAATTTCTATTAAGTTTTGTGATTTTAACAAATCAATTTCATTTCTAACTACTCTTTCGCCAAGATCAAGTTCATTTGCTAGCATTCTTCTTCCAATAGGTTGGTTATAATAAATTGTCCTTAAAACATTATATCGTTTTTCTAGGACTTCCACTAGCTCAGGAACTATCTTTCTTTGCAACTCTAATATTTCCTGCACCACAGACCCTCCTTTGGACTAAAAACGTCCCAGCAATGACTTTTATGTCCCACATTTATTATTATAAAACAGATATCTAAAATTTGAAAGTCTTTCTAGTAATTTTTTTTATATTTTTTTCTCTTTTTTGCTTATAATGAGTTTTTAACCTCATTATAACTATATTTTATAAACTTTCAAACCAATCTTTTATCAGTTTACTATTATATTTTATACTATTTATACATATCTATTCATGAATTTTTTTCCATTAGGCATCAAAAAAATAAGCAAGTAATAACTTTAGAGTTATTACTTGCTATTACACTATTTTTTAATAAAGAAAATACCACATGCTTTAATACCTGAATGTATTCCAACAGTACATCCAACTTTTGCATCTATATAATTAATATTATTTTCATCAAAATATTTTTTTAACCCTAAATATATTTCCTCATTTAGTATTTCTAATAATACTATCGGTGAATTAAGATCTACATTTCCATTTTCAAAATCAGAAATAACTTTCTTTAATGCCTTTTTACTACCTCTAACCTTATCTTTAACAGCCATTTGACCATCTTTAACTTCTAAAATAAGTCTTAATCCTAAAACACTTCCAATTGTACCTGCCGCCTTAGAAAGTCTTCCACCTCTTACTAGGTTTTCTAATGATTCAAAACTTAAAGAACTTTTTACTTTTGGAATTAAATCTTTGATTTTTTGTTCAATCTCAAAAATATTATCTCCATTATCTCTAAACTCACAAGCTTTTAATACTAAAACCCCTAATCCAGATGTTACATTTCTAGAATCAATTATAACAATATCATCACTTTCTAACATATTTTTCGCTATACAAGCTGATTGATATGTCCCGCTCATTTCTGATGATAAAACTAATGTTACAATTTTATATCCTTCATCTAGGTATTTTTTAAAAGTCTCTTCAAATCTACTTGGTGTAACTTGAGCTGTAGTAGGAAGAATATTTTCTTTCTCTATTCTTTCTAACATCTCATGTGTATTTATCTCTACTCCATCTAGATAACTATCTTCTCCAAAGTTAATTAATAAAGGTAAAACTTCAATCCCCTTTTCCCTAACAAGATCTGCTGGTAAATCTAAAGTACTATCAGTAATGATCTTAATTTTTTCCATACAAGTACCCCCTATTATTATTATTTCATATTTGGAAAACCAATTTGTTTTAATGCTTCATAAGCTACTATAGCTACGGTATTTGATAAATTCAAGCTTCTTGTACTTGTTTGTACCATAGGTATTCTTATTCCCATATGTGCATTATGTACCTCTTCAGGAACACCTGATGATTCTCTTCCAAACATTATAAAATCTCCATTTTGAAATTTTTCATCTGAATACATATTTCCTCCATGGGTAGTAGCTAAAAATATTCTTCTATCTCCATATTTAGCCATGAAATCTTCATACGATTCATGAACTTCCAATTTTAAGTCTTTCCAATAATCTAAACCTGATCTTCTAACAGCCTTATCATCAATACTAAACCCTAATGGCTTTATTAAATGAAGAGTTGAATCTGTTAAAACGCAAGTTCTTGCTATATTTCCAGTATTTTGTGGTATTTCTGGTTGATATAAAACTATATTTAAATTCAAAGATTTCACCTTCCAAAACAAAAAGTAAGATGATATAACATCTTACTTTACACTATTTATATATATTTTATGATACTATATAGTCTTTTAATAGTCAAAGCATTTTACATTTTCTTAATTTTTAAATAAATAATTAATATTATTTATATCATTATAATATGCTATTATCATAATAATTATTTAAACTATTTTCCTTTTAATATAAATTTATCAATAACCTTTGCAACTCCATCATTTCTATTAGTATCAGTTATATAATCAGCTATATTTTTAAGCTTCGGGATTGCATTTCCCATGGCTATTCCTAAACCTGCTAATTCTATCATAGACATATCATTTTCATTATCTCCAATGCAAATTAACTCTTTTTCACTAATATTATATTTATCAATTAATGCTTTAACTGCATTACCTTTTGATGCATTCCTATAATTAATTTCTAAACTATGTCCTCCTGATGAAAAACTAACAATATCGCTTAAACTATTTATTTCTTTTTTAATTTTTAATATAGTAGACCCCAAAGGACTTATAACAATTGCTTTATCCATATCCTCATTATTAAATACTTTTATCCATTCCTCTTTACTTCTAACATTTATATACTTTACATTTAAATTTTCACAACATACTTGTTTTGTCATATAACATTGCGTTGATACTTTTGTTAACCAATTATTGCAGTAAATAGTGTCCTTTGTATTAAACTGAAAAAAAGCATTATATTTCATTAATATATCAAGTATTTTAATACATTCCTCCTTTGGAATAGAACATTCATATATAACTTCATTAGTTTTCTGATCTATAACAATAGCACCATTAGCTGCTACTACAGGAGAATTTACACCTAAAATTTTAGAAAAATATAATGCATTATTATATAACCTTCCTGTAGTTACAACTATTTCAACTCCCAGATCATGTGCTTCTTTTATAGCTCTTTTGTTTTTTTCTGAAATCCTCTTTCTTCTTCCTAGCAAAGTGCCGTCCATATCTATACATATCATCTTATACTTCATATAGAACTCCTTACTTTCTAACTTTGATCCATAAAATTCGTACATTATATTTTATAGCTTATACTTATAAAAGGTTTTTTATTTTATAAAAAAAAGTCATAATATAATGTTATTGGCTTATACTTTCCCATAACATATATTATGACCATTTTATAATTTACAATATTTTTTTATGTAAATCTTTCATTTAATTTACTTCTACTTCTTCAGCTGGCTGTTCTGTAGTTGTTTCTACTGGCTGTTCTACTTGAGTTTCAACCTTTTTCGTCCCCACACTAACAACTTCATTTCTTGATGAGTAGACATCTGTAGATATAAGTTCTTTATTTACTTGAACTCTATTTTCATAAGTTACTAAGTAACCACTTGCCTTACATCCATTTGCTCCTGCTGACTTAACAACTCTTGTTCCTTCATTTAATGAAGCATCCTTAACTTCTTCTGTACCATAATTATAAGTTTCTAATATTTCATTAACAAGCTCATAAGTTTTTCCACCCATAGCTCCTTTATTTCCAAAAATATTAAATACTACTTGATTTCCTGATAAATAACCTTGAATATAAATTGGGAAATCATAAGTATTTACAAACTTATAATCTATGTATCCTGCCGCAACTGTAGCATCAAGTCCTGGCTTAGCATATCCAACTGTCATTGAATGATTTCTTCTTTCAGTTGATCTTATATTAGCTTGTATTACTGCTCTATAAAGCGTACTTGATACTTGACATACACCTCCACCATATCCTGGTACGATTGTTGCTCCTACATATGTATTTGCTTCTTTATAACCTCTTTCAGGGGTTGTTGGTCCTATAGTATTATTATAACTGAATTCATCACCTGGCATTAATAATGTTCCATTAATATATCCAGTAGCTATTCTTAAATTTTCAACTCTTCCAGAATCTGCTTGACTAAATGTACTTGAAAATGACGACATTACCCCATCAATTTTATTTAATGCTTCTGCCGTAACCCTTGGAGAATACTCTTGTAACTCTACAGCTACTTCTTCTGTCTTTTCTGGATCTGGATCTATGCAGCCTTTTATCTCATTTATTAAAGCCTCTACATCAATATGTTTTCCATTAGTCTCTGAAGTAACTGATATATTGCTACCACTAATTGAAATAGTTGCATCTACTGCTTCAACTTTGATTTGATCATTAACGCTATTTGCAAATTCATTAACCTTTTCTTCATCGTAGCTTAATACAGTATCAACATGAGCCTCTACACCATTTTCTATCATTTTCTTTTTATCAAATAACTTGGCATCTTTTCCATATTCTAAAGCTTTCTCCACAGTTTCATCTGCACTTACTGTTGGGTTAACATCTGAATATTTTAATTCAAACGAATTATCACCAACTGAAACCTTTATTACTTTATCACCAATTAAAGAAAGTAGTTGAGTATTAATTAGATCTATTGCTTCTTCTTTTGTTTTACCACCTAAGTCTATTCCATAAGCTTGTACACCAGGATATATTTTATCATTCCATGCTTCAACTTTGTTTTTAACATTCAAAATATAGGCACCACATATTCCTGCAAGTAATACTACAATACTCGCTATTATAATTATTAGTTTCTTATTTTTAGACATAGCAGCCTTTAATTTACCATCTTTCGATTCCTCAGTATTCACACCTTCACTCCTCCCACAAAAAATATCTATAATTGCTTATAATTGCATTATGTATTAATTATATTCCATTCTTTAATTTAATACAATTAATAAAATCATTCCATTTTTTTAAATACAATAAAAAACATGAATAAAAATAGCTTTCTTTATCGTTTTATATTCATTTATTATTTGTAAATTTAATTTTTCTATGCAAAACAATAAGAAAGCTATTCTTTTATTACAATTAACTCCATCCTCCTAACTGTCGGATGAATACACTAAAGTGTACTTTCAGCTTGCCAAATTCAAAATTTAGAGCTTCAAGCAAGTTCGCTTAACTAAATCAAAGATTTAGAAGCATTTCTCAAATGAAACTCCTCCTCCTAACCGTCGGATGAGTAAGTTCGCTTAACTAAATCAAAGATTTAGAAGCTCACTTATATTGTAAAACTGCTTCTATTTTTTGATGTTTCACCATCTCTATCAAAGGCTTCAATACTTATTTTTATTGTTCCTTTTACGGTAAATGGTAATTGATTTATATTAATTGAAAAACTAGTATCTTTTGCATCTACTGTACCTATCCAGTAATTATTTGCAAAAATATTATATCCAACTAAGTCAGTATCAGTATTCTTTTTCCAACTAATATTTAATATATTTCCCTTTCTATTTACAGTAAGTCCTGCAACATTTCTAGGCTGAGTTAATAAATCTATACTATCTGGTCCCCAGTTAGCATCTACCATGCTAGTAACCCCTGCCACCGTTGCTGATTCACTATATTGCCATATTCTCCATCTTGTCCATCCTCCTACATCTGGTGGAACCGGTGCATTACCTGGAATTGCAGTATAATGAGCAATCCATAAAATCATATTTTTTAATGGATACCCTTCATTAGGTATATAAAAATTATTATACATTTCCACAAAGAATACACCTGTATAAAGCATCAATCTTCTTCTAGTCTTTTTCTCGAATCTTTTTCTAAATCTATCAATCCAATTTATCAATGCCGATGTAGAAATTGAGTTATCAGTAGGTGTCTCAATATCTAGTACTGGAAATAAATCTCCGTAATCTTTCTCTCCAAATCCCTCTTGAAGTATATTTATAAAATCATCACATTGAGAATCAGCTGTAGTTAGATCATAACTAGGAACTCCAAAATGATATGCTCCAACTGGTATTTTTAAATTTCTAGCTTTACCTGCAAATTCTAAAAATTTCTTATCAACTCTAAAACGTCCTGAAGCCGATCCTGAAGATCTTAGGTATAAAAAGTCTATAGTCGTTGCAAGAACGGAAAAATCCACATCTTGTGAATATTCATTAATATCTATACCAAATAGACTTTTGTCAGTTCTATCTTGCATAAGCCCTCCAATAAATAAAATTCCTTAGTATTATACTATTTTAAAATTTATTTATTGTTACAAAGTTTAAATAGTTAATAATTAACAGTTAAGATGTACACTCCTAAGGAAGTTTTTTAATTCAGCTTAGCTGAATTTTTTTACTTAACAACTAACTTAAAACTCATCTATCTTAGACGCTATAAATTTCCCAAAAAAAGCTAGAATCATCAAATATGATTCTAGCTTTTATACTTATCTTAATTTAGCTTTGGTTGAATTTATTCCTCAACTACTAACTATTAACTCAAAACCTTTAACTATCTTAATGGCTTCTTTTTACTTTCATAGAAGTTTCTATAATCTTATCTAATAATCCAGAATAACTAATATTTATTGCTGCAGCACTTTTTGGGAAAAGACTTGCTGGAGTCATTCCTGGTAAAGTATTAACTTCTAATATATACGGTATTCCATTTTTATCTATTATCATATCAACTCTAGCATAAACTTGACATTTTAATGCCTTATAAGTATTTAATGCCATTTTCTCAACTTCTTTATGAAGAGTTTCTTCTAGCTGAACAACAATTTCATCTGCTCCATCTGCTGCGTATTTTTGAGTATAATCAAAGAAATCCGAATGTGGTTTTATTGCTATAACAGGCCACATTTCACCATCAAATACAGGACAAGTTATTTCTTCGCCTTCAACAAATTCTTCAATCATTACTTCACAATCCCATTTTAACCCTTCTTCAACCGCTGCTTTTATTTCACTTTTTTCTTTTACTTTAAATGTCGCAACACTTGAACCTCCATTAGTAGGTTTAACAAATACAGGATATCCCATTTCCTCAATCTTATCATAATCAATTTCATCAACAGATGAAACATTTATCCATCTAGCTGTTCTGATATCATTTGCTTTTAAAACTCTCTTTGTAAAATCCTTATCCATACATACACCTGAACTAATTGGTCCACATCCTGAATATGGTATATCTAAAGTTTGAAGTACAGATTGAACAGTTCCATCTTCTCCAAATTTTCCATGAAGAGCTAATAAAGCAAAATCAAGTCCTTTAACCTTTGTTATTATATCTTCTTTATTATCTATTACTACAGGTACTACCTCATATTTAATTTTATCTATTTTTTCTACTATAGAATTACCGCTTTTAAGTGAAATTTCTCTTTCTGATGAAATTCCTCCCATTATTACTCCAACCTTCATTCATTTCCTCCTATAATTCATTCAATTTAATAATTATCTCTTTCAAAGCAAAATATATTTTCTCCTAAATTTATATGGAATTTTATATATTATACAACATATTCTTAGAGAGAATAATTCTTTAATAATTATATCATATAAATTTTTTTATAATTTATAAAGGTTGTAATTAATATATCCTTATAAACCTTAATGTTTTTTTGCTTTTTGCTCTTTAAAATATTTACATCTATTAGTAAATGGACACTCTCCACACTTAGGATTTCTTGCTATACACATTCTTCTACCATGAAATATTAATAAGTGATGAGTAAGACTCCATTCCTTTTTAGGCAATTCTGCTTGTAACTGCTTCTCAACTTCAAGTACATTATCTGAATCAGCAAGACCTAATCTATTAGATACTCTAAAAACATGAGTATCTACAGCAATAGAAGGTACTCCAAATGCATTTGATAAAACTACATTAGCTGTTTTTCTTCCTGCACCAGCCAAACTTGTTATTTCATCCATAGTTCTTGGAACTTCTCCATTAAACTTACTCTTTAACTGATTGCACATAATTAATATATTTTTAGCTTTACTTCTATAAAGCCCTATTTGCCTAATTCTATTTTCTAACTCATCAATTGATAAAGTTAAAAATGCATCTACATCTGGATACTCCTTAAATAAATCTTCAGTAACTTCATTTACCTTCTTATCAGTTGTTTGAGCTGATAAAATAGTTGCAACTAATAATTGAAATGGAGTTTCATGATTTAATTCACATTTTGCATCAGGATACATTTTTTTTAACTCTTCTAATATTATTTTAGTCCTTTGTTTCATCTTTCATTTCCTCCATTAACATGTAAATATACGAAACCCTAATCCCAATATACTTACATTCTTAATTATTTATAAAAACCCCTATATTCCTCCGGAAGTCCTTTTGCTATAGATTTCATTAAATAATTTAAGCATCTTTCGTCATAATCATGTTTAGATTCTTCTTTTTCTTTCTTAGGAATAATAACAGGTTCACCTATATTTACATTTACAACAGCATTATTCCATTTTTCTTGAGACATATCTCCGTCTTTATTAATAGGTAATAACTTTTCCGTACCACTTAAAGAAATTGGAATTATGTTAGCTTTGCTCATTCTAGCAATAAGTATAACTCCTTTTTTAGCTTCAATCATACTCCCAGTTCTGCTTCTTGTTCCCTCTGGAAATAGAACTAAATTTTCACCATCTTTAAGAATTTTTATCATTCCCATTATTGCATCTTTATCTGCAGTATTAGGTTTTATTGATATGTTTTTAACTATTTTAGTCCCTAGATTTGTTACAGGATCATTACTTAACTTTACACCAGCTACAAATGTTGGATCATAATCTTCTTTCAATACCTTTTCTAATATAAATCCATCTGAATTACTTAAGTGATTACAAATAAATATTTTTGCCCCATCTACCTTTTTAATATTTTCATATCCATTAACTTTTATCTCTGCATATTTATTTAAATATCCATTTATAGCATTTCTAGCTATCTTAAACACTACTTTCTCTGGTAAAAACCTCATTAACCTTGCAGCACCTTTAGAAATCACTTTTATCCCCCCTTATATAATCACTATTTATATTATATTTTATATACTTAAACTAAACAATTGTCTTTACTTATTTAATCTTTCAATATAATCATTTAAATAAGGTGAATCTCCTTTATATTTCTTTATATCTCTACCTTCATTATGTAATTTTATTATAGCATTTCTTTTAATTATATTTTTTCCTCTCCATCCACATGAAGTAATTAATATATTTTCTTTAAATGCCTTATTATTAATCCCCGCATATAGCTCACAATCTAATTCTTCCATAAACCTTAAAGGTTTAAACTCACCTATATTAGAAAATTTTATATTCTTATTATATGGACATTTATTTTGACAAATGTCACAACCAAATATCTTTCCTTTTAAAAGCTTTATTTCCATATCTGAAAGTTCTTTCTTTTGAGTTATATAAGACGAACAAATATTAGGATTCTTTTTTCTCTCATTTATAGATTTAGTTGGACACTCTTTATAACATATATTGCATTGCCCACATTCCTTAAATTCTTTTATTTCATTAAAATCTCTTTTATCTTTATCAAATAAACTTAAGTCTGTTATTATTTCTCCTAAAAAAACATAAGATCCATAATTCTTAGTTGCTATCATATTATTTTTCCCTATAAAACCAATACCGGCTAAATATGCAATATATCTTTCTGGTAATGTATTACTATCAACAAACGAAATTGCCTTTCCTCCGTTTTCATTTATTAAACTGCATATTTCATCTAAATACTTTTTTACAACCCTATGATAGTCAAGCCCCTTTGTATATTTGGAAAATCCATTTTCAATATAGTTATCAACCCAAAGATAGGGAAAAGCTATTGAAATAATAGTTTTCCCTTCATTCATATACCACTTTGGATTTATTCTTTTCTCTATATCACTTTCTTCAAATTCATTTTCCAGTTTATTACTTTTTCTATAATCATAGAAATCATATAATTCATCAAATCTTCTACACTCAATAAATCCTATATCTTCTATCCCTCTAGAATTACAATATTTTTTGATTTGTTCTTTCACCTATATCACCATATTATTATATATTTCTTTTTTTCTTCCTCTATAATCTTTAATTTCTATTATTTCTGATTTTTCTTCTTTAATTTTAATAATATTTTTAGCAGGAATCCCTACTGCTGTTGCTCCTTCAGGCACATCCTTTAGCACTACAGAATTTGCACCTATCTTAGAGTTGCTTCCAATATATATTGGTCCTAATACTTTTGCTCCAGCGCCAATTACAACATTATTACCAAGTGTAGGATGTCTCTTTCCTTTATCTTTTCCAGTTCCACCTAATGTTACTCCATGATATAAAAGAACATCATCCCCTATTTCTGCAGTTTCTCCTATTACTACTCCCATACCATGATCTATTACCAATCCTCTCCCTATTTGGGCCCCTGGATGAATTTCTATACCTGTAAAAAATCTTGATATTTGTGATATAAATCTAGCTAGGAAAAATAATTTTTTAGTATAAAAATAATGTGCTATCCTATATGCAATTAGTGCATGTATTGTTGGATAAAGCAAGAAAACTTCAATTTTACTCCTAGCTGCTGGATCATTTTCCATTACCTTATTTAAATCATATTTTAAATTTTTAAACAATATTTGCACCCCTTTCTTTTGTTAAAAATCTTTGAAAAACCTTTTTTAAATATTAATCATAAATTCCCATAGAAATATACTTTTCTCCACCATCTGGTGCCAAAGCTAAAACTTTCTTTCCTTTTCCTAACTTCTTAGCAATTTCTATTGCTGTATATATTGCCGCACCTGAAGATATTCCAACCAATATTCCTTCTTTTTTAGCAAACTCTACTGCTGTTCTTATTGCATCTTCATCTGTAACAGGCATTACATTATCTACATACTCATCCTTATAATTTTGTGGCACAAATCCTGCTCCTATTCCTTGTATCTTATGTGCTCCTGCTTTCTTTCCTGCAATAACTTGTGAATTATTTGGTTCTACTGCAACTACTTGTATTCCACTTATTTTTTCTTTCAATCTTTTTCCAACACCAGTTACTGTGCCACCAGTTCCAACTCCTGAAACAAATACATCTAAATCATTAATATCATTAAATATCTCATCAGCAGTTGTTTCATAGTGTTTGTCTGGATTAGCTATATTCTCGAATTGTTGTGGCATAAAGTATCCTTTATTATCAACTAATTCATTAGCCTTCTCTATAGCTCCTTTCATTCCTTTAGCTCCTTCAGTTAATACTAATTCTGCTCCAAAAGCTTTTATTAAATCTCTTCTTTCCTTACTCATAGTTTCTGGCATTACAATTACAACCTTGTAACCTTTAAGCCTTCCAATCATAGCTAACCCAATACCTGTATTTCCACTAGTAGGTTCAACAATTACTGAATCTGCTTTTAATATACCTTCTTTTTCAGCTCTTTCTATCATTCCTAAAGCAGCTCTGTCTTTAACACTTCCGCCTGGATTAAATTTTTCTAATTTTACATATACATCTGCACAATTTTCATTCACCATGCTCTTCACCTTTAATATTGGTGTGTTTCCTATTAATTCAATTGCTCCATTATAAATCACTTCTCTGCCTCCTAGAATTTAATTTTTAATAAAAAAAAACTCCGTCTCTATATATAGAGACGAAGTATATTCGCGGTTCCACTCTAATTAAACCATCATAATAATAATGATTTCACTCATTCTACGGTACAATTAATACCTGATCGCTATAACGGGCGCTACCGTAAAACCTTACTATTATTTCAGGCTTAAACTCCAAAGGGCACTTCATATAAATTACCGGTGAAAAGATCCCAGCTTCCTTTTCTCTCTGTAACCATCCTTTATACTACTTTCCTTTTTCATAGTTTTAATTCCGAGTATTTAACTAAACTTTATAATATAATTATATGCCTATCCCTAAAAATGTCAACAGATAATTTGAAATTTTTTACTTATTTTTCTTTTTCCACATTGGATATAGTACTTCATCTATTAAATCATGAGTATTTACAACCCCTATTAATACCTCACTATTATCAACAACTGGAATAGCCATCAAATCATATTTTGATGCTATTTCAACAGCTTCATTAATAGACTCATTATGCTTAAGTATATTTATATTTTCATTCATTACTTCTTTAGCTTTAACATTTGAAGCATTTAAAATAAGGTCCTTTAATTCTATGATTCCAATTACCTTTTCATCCTCATTCTTAATAAAAATTGAATTTAATTCTTCATCTTCTGGATCACTTTCTCTTAATATATCTATTATTTCACCAATTGTTATATCTAAATTAAACGAAATGAAATCTTTACTCATTATACTTCCAACTGTTTCATCTTCATATTTAAGAAGTTCCTTAACCTCTTCAGCATCCTCGGTTTCTAGATTAACTAATATTTTTTCTCTTTCTTCATCATCTAATTCATCCAAAATATCGGCGATTTCATCATTAGGCATATTTTCTAATACCTCAACAGCCTTTGCTTCGCTTAAATCTTTAATGATACTACTCTTATATTCTGGCTCAATTTCTTCTAAAGTATCAGCTGCTAAATCTTCATCTAATGATTCAAATATTTGCTTTCTAGAGCTTGCATCTAAATTTTCTAATATATCAGCTAAGTCAGCTGGATGTAATGTTGATAACTTTTTATACGGTACCGAAATTTGAAGATTTTTATTAACCATTTCTAATGACTCAACATCATCCCACATTAATACCTTATCTTCATAATCCTTATTCATGATTTTATAAAGAAACTTACCTAACCCTTGACAATTCATCCTTCTAAACTTAGCAAGTGGTCCAGTTTCAACTGCTATTACTCTATATTCTCCTGCTATTTCAGCGATTCTTAAGTCATCAACTCTAACAACCTGCTTGCCATTAATATCAACAATTTTCTTATCTAATAAATTTCTTGATAATAAATACGAATAAGTTCTTGGTAGTATTTCTTTGCTTCCCCTAGTCATAATCTTAACCTTATTATCATCACTATAAAAAACTATACTTCTAAATTCATAGTGAAAAGTAACTCCATCCCTTTTGACTTTATAACCAATTACCCTTGGATAACCTTGCTCTGTTGTTACATAAATGTCCTTTAATTCTCCTAGCACATCATCAAACTCATCATACATGTTCTTTCCTAATATACTAGTAAACAAAAACACTGATAATCTTTGCATAAAAATCCTCCTCAACTAATAGAGGAGATTTAAAACATTAAATGTGTGTTTCCCCTCTATTACTTCTTATATTCAATTTTCTTAAATTAATACTCTGAGGGACACCCTCCATTTAATCTCACCACCATTTTTTGCATAAATTATAACTTTTTATTCGCAATAAAAAAGCCCTTCTTCGGGCATTATTATATATATTAATATTATATTAATCTCCCTCTAAAAGGCAATACTTTATATGATTATTATTTAATTTTATTTCTTAAAAGTTGCTATAGCTTTATATGAACATCCAATCATTGCAAATTCACCCAATACCGGGTAAGGAAAAAGCTTTATTCCTCCCAAAAATAATATAAATTCTACTACTGTTATAGCCAATGAAATCAATAACAATATCATTCCACCTTTATTACTATATGGCTTGTCTAAAAATAATAGTGTCACAACAGTCATTGATGACATTATTATTAAGTAAATCAGGCTTGGAACCAACATCTCTTTATAGCTTACTACAAATCCAAAAGTGTTATCTACTCTTATATCTAACTTATAAAATAAATTAATTACTATATAAGCTAAAAATAAAATAATCATAAAACTATAATTATAATCAAATTTTCTATTTTGATCTCTTAAAAATATATAAAAACTCGCTAATGCTAGTAATGGCATTCCAATAAACGTTAATTGTGTTAACGCCTTAATTATATATATGATTCGTTGATGCTGTACTATCCATAATGATAGCAATGACACATACCTAATAAAAATTATAAATAGGGTTATAAAATAAAACCTCTGTATTTTTATTGGACACCTTTTAGAGCTTATTGATATTAAATACAAAGAAAAAATAATTATAAATAACAATATACATAAATAAATAAAGGCAATCACATCTTCTCTCCTTTACAAAAATACTATTATTTATAATTATTAATTGAATTTTATATTTATTCTTTAATTCTTTATATTAACACCTAAAATTTTCAGACCACCTTTTATACATTTTATATCAAGTGGAAAATCTGGTCCCTTTTCTCCATCAATATCAGTAACTATATCTTCGTTACATTCAACATGTAAGTGCTTTGTTTTAAAGTATATTACCTTATCTGAATCTAGATGTTCACCTTTTAACACCTTAATAAATAGAGGTAATAATTCATATATTTGCACTGCTTTAAATACTATAACATCCAGCATACCATCCGTTGCGTCTGCCCTAGATGCTAAATTAAAGTTTCCTGCTGTTTTACCATTAAACACTAACATAAGATACATATTACCTTCAAAATTAACCTCATCAGATTTTATGTTAACCTTAAGTGGTCTAAAGTTAGGTAATTCTTCTATTCCTTTTAAGTAATAAGCTAACTTTCCTATAGTATTTTTTAAATTTACGTCAGTTTTTTGTGAAACATCAGTAAAAAGACCTGTACTAGCAACATTAACAAAATATTTATCATTAATGCTTCCTAAATCTACACTAGTTACATTAGAATTTATTATTTGCTTGCAAGCTTCTTCTACATCAAATGGTATTCCTAAAAATTTTGAGAAATCATTTGCTGTTCCTACTGGTAAAATACCTATTGGTAATGAAATCCCCTTTCTAGCCATAGCATTTACAACTGAATCCACAGTTCCATCTCCACCAGCAACTAAAATATATTCATATTCACTTGGTATAATGTCGTCGAAAGCAGAATCTATACTACATTCTCTTCTAATTCTATATGGTACTATAGTCATACCTGCTTGTTGATGTATATTAATTATTTCATCTAACTTAGATAAAATAATATTTTCTCCAGAATACGGATTATAAATTAATTTTACCTTTTTCATTGTACCCCTCCTAATTATATAAGAAATTATACCACATAGTTTTAAATTCTCCACCCCCCAATATACCTTAGTTTACTATATATAAAACTTGTTTATACCATAAATATATAGGTATATCTCATTTAATCTCTACTTTTCTCTTTTCAAGCCAGTATTGTTAATTTTTTATAAAATCTATGCTATAATATTGATGTTAAGATTAACGTAGGAGTGATTATATGAGAAAAAGCAGTATTCCTAACATCTTTACTTTTATTAATTTATCATTTGGTATTTTATCACTATTAGCTACCTTTGAAGGCAACTATCAGCTTGCTTGTATTTTTATATTACTTGCAGCCTTAGTTGATAGATATGATGGTAGAATAGCACGTTATTTACAGGTTTCAAGTGATTTAGGAAAAGAGCTAGATTCTTTAGCAGATTTAGTTTCTTTCGGTGTAGCACCATCTATATTAATGTTTTTATTATTTGATTTTTATACACTAGGTCCTTCTAAAATATTTGGAATAATTCCACTATTATTATTCCCAATCTGTGGTGCTTTTAGATTAGCTCGATATAATGCAAGTGAATTTAATGGAGTGTTTACTGGTGTTCCAATTACTGTTACAGGAAGCTTCTTAGCTTTATTTTGTTTATTTACTATTAATAAAAATATATCTGCACTTATTCCATTTTTATTATTGTTATTAGGTTCTTATTTAATGGTAAGTACTTTAAAGCTAAAGAAATTTTAATTATTAAAAATTGGGCTATAGTTTTCTAATAAACTATAGCCCATAACATTTAATCTTCAAAATCCTTTTGATGCTCTTCTTTATACTTTTTTAAAGCCTCATATTCTTCCCTTACAGATGAATCTTGGAAAAGTAACTCATTATCAACTTCTGTTAAAATTACACTACTATCTGTATTTTTTAAGATATGATCTCCTACAAGGGCAATATATTTAAAATAACTCTCCCCACATTCATCTAATAATTCTATTACATGATCTATTATCTTTCCTAAATTATCCGCCCTCTTAACTGCCACTTTAACATAACTACTTCTTGCTTCATTAATATTATTTAGCTCAGCTGCTCCAGCAATTAATAATCTATAGGAGTTCACCATAGATTGTAATAATTGATTTAAATTACTTAAATCCCCATAATACTCTTTCATTAATTGTTGGTATTTCATGTAATACCTCCATCTATAAACTAATTAATAATAAAGTTTATCTGTTAACTAGCCATTGTAATACGTCTACCAATTTAACTAGAAGATGATAACGGCTAACCCCTTAAACTAAGCGACTTTGTGCTATAAAGAATTCTAACTTTAACATGTAGTTAAAACTACATCTTAAACTAAAAATTCAACTTACTTATCTTCGCACCCTTTAATAACTATATTACCTATAAATTCTTCATCTATCTCTGTAAATATTTGCTCAATTTCCTCACACTTTTTATATTCATCTTCATCTTTTTTTAATGACATATAAATTGTATTATCTTTTTTTTCAGCAGTTTTAGCCTCTTCTTCACTCTTTCCACATTTAACATTACTCATTTCCACTTGTAATATATCTTGTTTCTCATTTGCAGATTTACTATTTTCTAAAGTTTTACTTATACTTTCACTTTTTGTTTTGCCTGTACTTTCTCTATATAAATTTGTATCAAATTCCAAGTGATTAGTTTCTTTATTTAGTATAAAACTATCACTAAATACTACTGGAACAAAAAACTCTTTAGGTATTGATATAAACATTTTAATCCTCCTCTTATAAATCCTCTATTTCACAATAAGGTTTAAAATATGCTCTAGGATATCCACATAATGGACATTTCTCCGGAGCTTCACTTCCTTCATGTATATACCCACAATTCATACAAACCCATTTTGATTCCCTTGGTCCAGCAAACATTGTTCCATCATCTAATTTATCATACAAAGCTTTAAATCTTTTTGCATGCTCTTCCTCAACTTCTCTTAACTCCTTAAAAAAATTAGCGATATCTACAAAACCTTCTTCTCTTGCTTCTTGTTCAAATTTAGCATAAATATCTTTAAACTCATCTGTTTCACCACATATAGCATCAACTAAATTTTCTTTTGTATTACAAACTAACTTTAAATACTCTTTATATACTCTTCTAGCATGTGCTAATTCATTTAAAGCTGTTAAATCAAAAATACTTCCTACCCATTGATATCCTTCTTGCCTTGCTTTTTCAGCATATAAAGTATATTTATTTCTAGCCCTACTTTCTCCAGCAAATGCTCTATATAAGTTTTTTTCAGTTTTACTTCCCTTTAAGTCCATGATTTTCTCCTTAAAAATATTCCTTATACTAAACTATTCAAAACATACAAAAATGATGAATTAAATCTGATAGTAATTCTTACTTATCATCATTAATCCATCATTTTTAACACTTTTTTTAATTTACTGTAACCCTTCTATCATTATCGCATACTATTTCTACACTTCTACCTTCTTTAGTCTTAGTAGTCAATATTACTTTATGTCCCCAAAGATCAAATAAATATTTAATTGTTTCTTTAGCATAAAGTAACTCTAACTCTCTTCCATCGAAAACATGCTCTAATGTTAAAGTTCCATCTCTCTTATTTAAGTCAGTTATTCTTATATAAGGTATAGAGCCAACTCCGCATGAATCAGACATAGTATCCCTAATACTCTTCCATCCTTGTTCATCAGATACTTCATCAACAACAAATTCAAAGCTCTTTTTAGCATATTGAAATAAACCTAATTCCTCACATAATTCTTGTGTTAAGTACTTACGTAAGAATGAATTATCTCTTTCAATATATCTAACTTCAAAAATCTTATCTCTTCCATACCTCTTCTCTATATCCTCAAACACCTTAAATCCAACATAATACGGATTTAATCCACCTAACGCTGGAGCAATTACATCATTATGACGTTTTATAAACTCAAAATGTAAACTTTGAGGCAATTCTAAGCTTTTTAAAATATTATAATGACAATAGCTGGCCCAACCTTCATTCATTATTTTAGTTTCTATTTGTGGAATAAAGTATTGTGTTTCCCTTCTGACTATTTTAAGAACTGACCTCTCCCATTCTTCTAAAGCCCCATATTTAATAATAAATCCAATAACATCATCACAAGGCTCAATTGGAGTCTTACTTAAATCTGGTATCTTTATTTCCTCATCCTCACTTAAAACATCTCTATTCTCAATTTTTCTATTATATTCTTCTATTAAATTTGATTTTATCTCCTCATCGCTTAAATCCTTAAGTCCAACCACCCTTGGAATTTGATATCTAAGCGCATGAGCAGCATCAAGTATTTTTTCTACCTTAGCATATCCTATACTTGGATCGTTAATATATCCTCTTATTATATCAGCATCTAATTTAAACATCTCTAAAGTATAATAAGCCTTAGTTCCTTCTCTAAACAGTCTATTATTCTTAAAGAAATCATTATGGCCATAAACATGAGCCATAGTTAATATCTGCAATAATAATGTATTCTCATTCATTAAATATGCTAAGGATGGATTTGAATTTATAACCATTTCATAAGGTAATCCAGTTAAATTTAATGAATATAATGTTTTACTCTTTTCATATGCCTTACCATAACTCCAATGTGGATACTTTGAAGGCATTCCAACATATGCTTCATAAGCTAACATTTCATTAAACCCAACTATTTCAAACTCCTGAGGATAATAATCAAGCCCAAATTCTGTAGCTTTCTTTTCAATTTTCACATTCCATTCTTCTAAATCCTTTAATGTGTACTCCATTATTCATCCTCCCTTAACTCCTTGCTAAGCATCAACTTAAGAGCATCCCATAAATTCTTTTTTTCCTTTACAATAACAGATACAAATTTCTTATCTACTATTTCCTTATTGAATCTATAATACATTGTTGTTGAATAAGTTGATGGTAAAAGTTCAGCATAACCAAACATATTACTTACTTCACAAAGTTTTTTGACTGATTGAATTGCTTTTTCATTATCCTCAGACCAGTTATCTCCATCACTAGCGTATATAGGATATATATTCCATACTTCTGGTGAATATTTTTCTTCAATAAGTTTTAACGCTAAATTTAAACCACTTGATATATATGTTCCTCCTGACTCTGCCTTATGGAAAAATTCATATTCGTTAACTTCTTTTGCAACTGTTGTATGAGAAATAAATTCAAAAGCAATATTATTATATTTTCTTTTTATGAAAGTTGATAAAACAAAGAAAAATGATCTTGCTAAATACTTTTTAGTACTATCCATTGAACCTGATACGTCCATTATAAAGAGCATAACAGCATTGCTTTCCTTCTTAGGCTTCGTTTTTACCCTATAATATCTAATATCATCTTCCCTAAATGGAAATCTTTCTAATTCAGTATCTAATCCAGCCTCCCTTAAAGCCCTTACCTTCCCCTGCTTACGTGCAGTCTTGGCCATAACAGTCTTCTTCTTTGCAAGCCTTGGATTAATTCCATGCTTTTGATATCCTCTTTTTCTACTTGCACTTTCACTAATAATTTCTGAATATTTCTTTTTATCTAAATTAGGCAAATCCAAATCTTCAACTATATAATCCATCAATTCTTCTAACGTAATTTCTGTTTCATATACATCATCACCTTCAGAGTTACCTGCACCTTTATTTCCTTTTTTACCACTAGACTCAGCTGAGCCTAATTTATCTCCACGTTTTTCCTCACCAGTACCGGTAGCAACACCTTTATTGTTGCTACCAAATACAAATTGATATTCCTTTATTCCTCTAATAGGAATTTTAAATTTTTTATTTTTAGTTTCACCTACTATGCTTTCTTCTGAGAGTATATCTCCTAAGTTTTCTTTAATGGATTTCTCTACCAACTGCCTATGTCTTCTTCTATCTTCTATACTTCTATCATGCTCAACAGGATTTGTTGTATTATCTCTAAATATAGCCATCCTTATCAATCCTTCCACAAGTTGTTTGCTGCATACTTAAGAATTACATCACAGCAGTGTTGGCAATATCCATTCCTTTTCATTTCTTCAACCATTGCGTTGTATTTTTCTGTTTGTTCTTTATCTCTAACTCTTGACTTAGTAATAATTCTAGATAAATCTCTAACTGATGCTATAAGCTTCTTTTCTATAGCTTCTTTTAATGGTTCATAAGACTTATAATCAATCTTAGCTCCATTTCTTACTAAGTAGAACATATAAGAAGTAACATCTGCTCTAAAGCCTTTACTTGATGCTTCAGATACGCCTATTTGTTCTTCTATATTTCTCATAAACTCTTCATCTGGATTTAATTCTTCGCCAGTTTGTTCATCTTTTATTCTAGTCTTATTTACAAATGCCTCTGCATTATCTATATAATTATTGAATAAACTTTCAGCTTGTTCTCTGAATGAATGGATGAATGCCTTTGTAATTTCTTTTTCAAGTATCTTGTTATACTCTTTACGTATTGTATCTTGAATAAAGCCTAAATACTTCTTCTTATCATCAGATGGAATATCCATATCTTTAACTGACTTAATAATACTTTCCATTATGCTTAAAGGATTAATACAATTAAACTCTGAATTAGAAAGAGCATTATCAATTGCCTTAATAATAAATCTTGTACTAATTCCCTTCATTCCTTCATAAGGGCCAGCCTCTTCTCTAAGCTCAATAATATCGATCTTCTTAGTTGTTCCCTTTTCAACTAAATCCTCACCATTATAAATCTTAAGCTTAGTCATAGGATCAACTTTAGCTGATGGTGTTAATCTAGAAAGTATTGCAAACATAGCTGCAACTTCGATAGTATGAGGTGCAATATGTGCACTAAAGTTACTCTTCTTTAAAATCTTTTCATAAATTTTTATTTCTTCTTCAAGTTCTAAACAATAAGGTACTTCTACCTTAACAATTCTGTCTAAGATTGCTTCATTTGTATGGTCTGATTTAAATTTATTCCATTCAGCTTCATTTGAGTGAGCTATTATAAGACCATCAAAATAAATCATTGAACCTTTACCTGGTGATGGTATAGATTTTTCTTGTGTAGCAGTTATTATTGTATGCAAATACTCAACATCATTTTTAAATACTTCTATAAATTCTACTAAACCTCTATTACCAACATTAAATGCACCATTTAATGAGAATATTCTTGGATCATCTTCTGGATACATATCCATCTTTGAAATATCAACAGAACCAGTTAATATTGATGTATCTTGGTTATTTGGATCAACTGGTGGAACAACACCAATTCCTTTTCTTGATCTTATAGAAAATCCCTTTCTCTCAACTGGGAAATTTTCATATTCACCATTAAACTCATGAAGTAATCTATACTTACAAACTGGGCATAAATCACCTTCTATTTGTGTGCCTAACATTTTATTAAATTCATCCCTTAAATGATTTGGAACTAAGTGTAAAGGTTCTTCATGCATAGGGCAACCTTTAATTGAATATATAGGTTCACAATGAACTAATGCACTCTTTAGTGCTTCAACTAATGAAGATTTACCTGCGCCAACTGGTCCTACTAAGTATAAAACTTGTCTTGCTTCTTCACCCTTCATAGATGCAGAATTTAAGTAATTCACTATTTTCATTATAACTTTGTCTATTCCAAAAAAATCATCCTTGAAATATCCATATTTCCTAATAGCTTCATTACCATATATCTTTCTTACTCTTGGGTTTTCATCTGCTTTTAATACCTCAACACCTTTGCTCATAATAAAATCATATAATCTCTTATGAGAAAGCTTTGCCACATCCGGGTTTTTCTTTACTATCTCTAAGTAATCTAAAAATGTTCCTTCGAATTTTTCACTATTTCTATTTTCTCTATCTGTAATTATAAAGTCCTTGAAGTCCATAAACTCATCCCTCCCCTTAATTTAATATATTATTGATTCAAATAGTTATATTCCTATTTTTTAAAATTTACACTTCTCTATATTTTATATGTTTTAATTTCATAATTATTATTAAATTTAATGAATTTTATTATTTTTATTTATCTTACATAATAAATAAAAGCTCATGTAAATTTTTCATTATTTACACAAGCTTTTACACTTTTTATCAATTATTTATTTAGCAAACTTAACAAAGCTTTCCCATACTTTTCAAACTTCTTTTGACCCATTCCTCTTATATCTAAAAGTTCATCTTCACTTTTAGGATTTTTATTACATAATTCAATTAAAGTTGCATCTGAAAAAATAATATATGGTTTTACCCCTTCTTTAATAGCCATTTCTCTTCTCCAAGACCTTAACATATTAAATAATTCACTATTAATTACCTTTTCTTCATTTTCAAATGTTAATTTTAACATTACCTTCAATTGAGACTTTAAAACTTTATATGAATTCTCATTTAATTTAAGCATTGAATAAGTTCCATCTTTCAAATTTACATATCCATATTCGATTAATTCCTTTATAAAGTCCCTTATAAATTTACTGCTATAATCTTTCATTATTCCATATGTAGTTAATTCATTTAATTTATCATTTATTATTTTAGGTCCAACCATTCCACGAAGAATATCTATTAAAACTGAAATTCCATATCTTTCTTTTGTTCTATACACGCAAGATAATATTTTTTGCGCTTCTATTGTATAATCTCTAAGTTCATCATTATTTAAGCAGTTACTACAGTTCGTACAATACTCTCTAATATTTTCTTCACCAAAATACTTCAATATGAAACTTCTTAAACAATCCTTGCTTTCACAAAAATCTATCATTTTTTGCAACTTTTTAATTTCAATTTCTTTTCTATTTATTTGTACTGTTGTATGAATCAAATATTCTAAAGTTCTTATATCTGCTCTATTAAATAACAAGTGACATTCCGCTGTTAATCCGTCTCTTCCTGCTCTTCCTATTTCTTGATAGTAGCTTTCAATATTTTTAGGAATTGTAAAATGAATTATATATCTTACATTAGATTTATCTATTCCCATTCCAAAAGCATTCGTTGCTATCATTACATTTGAATTTTCATTTAAAAATTCATCTTGGTAATACTCCTTTTCACTATCTTTTAACCCACCATGATATTTTAATACATTATAACCTAAATCTTTTAAGTAATAATATAGTCCATCAACTTCTTTCCTTGTGGCACAATAAATTATACCTGCTTCATTTTCCTTTTCTCTTATAATATCTTTTACTAACTCAAGCTTATCTTCTTCAATATGTAATTTAATCTCTAAATTTTCCCTATCAAAACTACCAACGTATATGTATGGATTTCTTAATCCTAAAAGTTTAATTACATCTTCTCTTACTATCTCAGTTGCCGTTGCAGTAAAAGCTGTTATTATTGGTCTTACCCTTAAACTATTTATAAATTCAGCTATTAAACTATAACTTTTTCTAAAATCATGACCCCACATTGATACACAATGAGCTTCATCTACAGCTATTTGACTTATATTAAGAGATCTTAATTTTCGTTTAAAGAATTCATTTTCTAATTTTTCTGGTGCTATGTATAGAAGCTTAACTTCTCCTCTTTTGCAAAGTTCTATTATTTCATCACTTAGTTCTAATCTTTGAGTACTATTTATATATCTTGCATTTATACCATTTGAATTTAAATTATCTACTTGGTCTTTCATCAAAGAAATTAATGGTGAAATCACTACTGTAATACCCTTAAATAATAAAGCTGGTATTTGATAACAAATAGACTTTCCTCCACCTGTAGGTAAAATACAAAAACTATCCCTACCTCTTAAAATATTGCTTATAATTTCATATTGTCCTTTTCTAAAGGTGTTATATCCATAATACTTATTAAGTACTTCAAAAACTTTATTCATTTAATTTCACCAGCTTTCTTAAATATGTTAAAATACTATCACTTTTTATTAATACTAACATAATTTTTATTATTTTTAAAATTTATGTTGACATATTTATAAAATAATATTACAATAATCTTGCTTGCTGAAGTGGCGGAACAGGCAGACGCACAGGACTTAAAATCCTGCGGTAGCGATACCGTACCGGTTCGATTCCGGTCTTCAGCACCAAAAAGACTATACTTAAGTATAGTCTTTTTTTATCTATATCTGAATCCTCCATTTCAAATAAATATTCTAATGCCAAATCTACAATAAATTTATCATTTTCTTTTTTGTACTATTTACTTTCCCTTCATCGCCCTTTTTCTTCTATCATATTCATAAGAATTATAATTATCTAATGAAATATAATCATAGTTTTCCCCCACCTTCTAATAACTTCTATACTAGTTTCTAGTAATTGTTATTTTGCCTTATTAATTAATTTCAAATACAATTAATCGCACCCCCCCATTTTGTCAAATTATCATATTTATGGTAACATTTTTGCTACTTTTTAATAGAATATATTATACGAACAAAGTAAATTTTAAATAAAATTAAACAAAGTGAAATATAATCAAAAAAATATAATTTGATATACGGAGGATTTTTAATATGAGTAACCAATGCGATCCAAATTTTCTACCTGAAAACTGTTCTATTGACGATCTTATAGATTGTGGAATCGAAACTGAAACAGAAGTTATTAACTCTACTGGTTCAACACTTACTCCAGTACCACCACTAGGACCTAATGCTGTAAAAGTTCCAAGATTCTTAAAAAGAGTTGTCATTTCAGGTTGTATCAAGAGTACAATTTTTATTCCTGGTAATTTTTCAGAAATAAAGGATATAAAGAAAAAAGTTGTAATTACTCAATCTAAATTAATTTGTGATGAATTAATAGTTGAAGGTTATATACTAAAAGATATTAAATATGTAAGACCTGTAAGTGGAGTTGAGGACCCTAATATGTGCTTAGCTTATCCAAACCAATGGTTTGATATCTCTGAAAAAGTACCATTTACACTTTGCATGACTGTTACTGGACTTCCAACTATATATCCAGTACCAAACACAGATCAAGTATCTGAATTCAATTATTTATGTGATACAATGAGTGGTAAATGCTGTGATAAAGGCTTTATGGCACCATCACCTTGTGAAACATTAAAAATCGAAACTAACTATTTAAATGAAAGACCATATTCTGAATTAGTTGGATATAGAATAGCAGAATTAGATATAAATAATCATCCTTGCTGTTCTAATAATGAATCCGATAGATGCTTATATTCTTCTTTAACTGAAAAAGTTAAATTAGATATAGTTTTAGATTTATATGTTTTAGGAATTGCAACAGCTACAGTAGCTACAGTTCCAGTTCCTCCTCAACCACCTATTACAGGAGTAACTTCTACAACTAATGTAGGGCCATGTGGAGCTCAACCTCCTAAAACTCAATCTAACTGTTGATGCGGACTTCAACCTTAACTTATAAATTTATAAAAATTTAAAAATTAATTCTTTAAGAATAAAAATATAAGTTAATACAGAGGCGTAACACCCTCTGTATTTTTTTCATATATTAACAATAAAATGCTAAAAGGATGATAATATGAATGTAGATTTGTTAATTATGTTAATAATTCTCTATATAATTAAAGATAACAATAGTCAATGTTTATATCATAATAGAAATCAAAATCAGAATTTATCAATTCCTTTTGTTCCTATTAATGAAAGGAAACCATACTTAAATAATAAATATAACCATACAAATTTAATTAATAATAAAAATATAGACTATATATATTATCCTAATCTGCCTTTAAGGAATTCTAATAGCCTTAAAAACTCTCCTATAAATACTATTACTGATAAAGATATTACTATAAATAGAGATACCTCTATCATTGATAATACTCTTAAAGATAATCATAAAGTTGATCCTATGAATACTAATAAAAATACTATTACAAGTGATAAAAGAGATGATGTTATAAGCAAGAAGAATACTTCTTCTATATGTACCGATAAAGATTCAACTATAAAAAAGGATAATACTACAAATACCATTGCTAATGAAGATAATATTATAAGTAAAGCCGCCCCTATAATTACTACTATTAAAGATAATCATAATTATATTAATGAAAATAATACTATAAGTGATGATAAATCTGGTGCTGTAAGCAAGAATAATGCTTCTTCTATAGATACCTATAAAGATTCAACTATAAAAAAGGATAATACTACAAATCCCATTGCTAATGAAGATAATATTATAAGTAAAGCCCCCCCTATAATTACTACTATTAAAGATAATCATAATTATATTAATAAAAGTAATTCTATAAATACTAATGAAAATAATAATATAAATAATGATAAATCTGGTGCTGTAAGCAAGAATAATGCTTCTTCTATAGATACCTATAAAGATTCAACTATAAAAAAGGATAATACTACAAATCCCATTGCTAATGAAGATAATATTATAAGTAAAGCCCCCCCTATAATTACTACTATTAAAGATAATCATAATTATATTAATAAAAGTAATTCTATAAATACTAATGAAAATAATAATATAAATAATGATAAATCTGGTGCTGTAAGCAAGAATAATGCTTCTTCTATAGATACCTATAAAGATTCAACTATGAAAAAGGATAATACCACAAATACTATCACTGATAAAGATATTACTATAAATAAAGACAACCCCCTAATTAATAATAATACTATTAAAGATAATCTTAATTATATTAAAAATATTGATAAAGTTAATTCTATTAATTCTAATGAAAATAATAATATAAATGATGATAAATCTGGTGCTGTAAGCAAGAATAATTCCTCTCCTATAAATACCGATAAAGATTCAACTATAAAGGGGGATAATACTCCAAATACTATTGATAATAAAGATAATATTATAAATGATGATAAAAATGATTCTATAAGTAACAATAAAAATTCTAATCAAACTATTTTAAAAAATAAATCTATTAAATCTTCTACTAATACTAATAATAGGTCAGTAACATATAATAATCTACATAAAAAGGATTATAAGATAAATATTAATAATACATTTAATCAACTTCAATTATCCAAGGGTGAAATTAATAAAGATGATTTTATAAAAAATTTAAATCCAAGCATACAAAAACCTACAACAGATTTTAAAACTAAAGTTCCTGTGCTAATAGGTTCCACAAGTATTACCGAAGTATTTCATGGTGATATAAAGTTTAGTACACCTATTATATCTATACAGAAGGTTACTAGTGAACTATTTATAACAAATAAAAGCCTATTACCTAATTTACATTGCAATAATAATAACGCAATATTATATTATGAAGGATTTTTAAAAACTCAATTAGAATATTTAAAAGATGTTTCTATTGAAGAGTATGAAATAACAGGTGAGTCTAAGTATTATATAATGTGCGTACCATTTTCCGGAAGTAAGTCTTTGACTATTTATGATGAGACTATTAATTCATCTAATACTGTATTTCAAGATTTTACATTAGATATAAATAAAAGCACCTTTTCTATAGATAATCACTTAGAAGAACCTATAAAAAAAAATAAGTATATTAATCTCTACAAGTTATGTAATTTAACTATAAAAGTTGATTGCAATATTAGTTTGTATAGAAAACAACTTATGCAACTATAAATATTAAAAATCCCAATATATTGTTATTCCAATTTATATTTAAAGTATCAATCTAATAATGAAATAATAAAATATTATCTACTTAATAAACCTAATGATGAAAAAAATTATCTTTAAAAGATCTTCCAAATCATTAAACTTAAAGAACGGATGCTTATCAAATAGATAAATATCCGTTCTTTAAGTTTAATGAATAAATATATAAATTAATCTATACCTTTTAATGTTATAGTAGCTTATTTATATTTAAATTTTTACTATCTTTATTTATTGCACCTATATAATATTCAATTCCCTTACTAACCGCTCCAAAGTCTCCATGTGAATCTGATCCAGCTGTTATCAACAGATCATTTTTTTCACAAAACTCCACACATGTTTCTGTCATCAAGTTAGAATTAGCAGGATAATAGCATTCAACACCATCAATGCCTAACTCCTTGAATACTTCTAACTTCTCTAATATTTCTTCTTTACTTTTATTACTATAATAATTACAAGGATGTGCTAAAACCACATATCCACCGGCTTCATGAGTTATTTTACATACTTCTTCAACACTTGGGAAAGTAAACTTTTCATGTCCACATTCATATTTTCCATAAAATTTCACGCCTTCAAATAATCCTTGGGTAATCTTTCTATCATGAAGATAATGTATTCCCTTCCAGCCACCTTTTTCTCTTTGATATTCATAAGAATTATAATCATCTAATGATATATTTTCATAATCCTTTTCCATTCTTCTAATAAGCTCTATACTTGTTTCTAATAATTGCTCCTTTGCTTTATCAACTAATTTAAAGAAATTTTCATTATCTTCAAATTTATATGCTAATAAATGAACTAAATGCCCTTCAAATATTGCATCTATCTCTACTCCTCTTATAGCAATAATTCCGGCTTTTTCAGCTTCTTTTTTTAACTCTTCATAAGAATCTAATACATCATGGTCTGTTATTGCTATAATGCCCAAATTCTTCTTTTTAGCTTCTTCTACAACTTCTTTAGGAGACATTGTTCCATCTGAATAATATGTATGTATATGTAAGTCAACTAACATTTTCTCTTCTCCTTCTTAATGTAAATTAATTTTTTCTTTTACTATTTTACATCAATTCTTAAAACTTTTCACAGCTATTTTTTACTATTATTTTCATTTCCTTCTGCATATTATAGCATTTTTTTGTTTTCATTCTTATAAATTTGGGGTATAATAACCAATGGAGAATAAATTGATATACATATTTGTTAATTTTATAACACTGAATGTTATTTTATTTCTCTTATAAAATAAATTGAAATATACGGAGGTATTGCCATGTTAGTTTCAGCTAAAGAAATGTTAAACAAAGCAAGAGAAGGAAAATATGCTGTTGGTCAATTCAACATCAACAACTTAGAATGGACAAAAGCTATTCTATTAACTGCTCAAGAAAATAACTCACCAGTAATCTTAGGAGTATCTGAAGGTGCTGGAAAATATATGTGTGGATACAAGACTATCGTTGGAATGGTTAACGGTATGTTAGAAGAATTAAACATCACTGTACCAGTTGCTCTACACTTAGATCACGGTAGCTACGAAGGATGTTATGCTGCTATGAATGCTGGATTCTCATCAGTTATGTTTGATGGATCTCACTATCCAATCGCTGAAAACATTGAAAAGACTACTGAATTAGTTAAAGCTACTGCAGAAAAAGGATTATCTTTAGAAGCAGAAGTTGGATCAATCGGTGGAGAAGAAGATGGAGTTGTTGGTAAAGGTGAAGTTGCTGATGCTCAAGAATGTAAATCAATCGCTGATTTAGGAGTTACTATGTTAGCTGCTGGTATCGGAAACATTCACGGAAAATACCCAGCAAACTGGCAAGGACTTGCTTTCGACGCTTTAGAAGAAATCAATGCTGCTTGTGGAAACATGCCATTAGTATTACACGGTGGAACTGGAATTCCAGAAGATATGATCAAGAAAGCTATATCTTTAGGAGTTTCTAAGATCAACGTTAACACTGAATGTCAATTATCATTCCAAGAAGCTACAAGAGCTTACATCGAAGCTGGAAAAGACTTAGAAGGAAAAGGATTTGACCCAAGAAAATTATTAAATCCTGGATTCGAAGCTATCAAAGCTACAGTTAAAGAAAAAATGGAATTATTCGGATCAATAAACAAAGCTTAATTCCTTTTAATATAAAAAGAGCACTTTTGTGCTCTTTTTATTTTATTTCATCTTTTAAAATAATATTCTATATCACCATATAACTTAATTTTTTCAGCATCTATTTTTAATATTTCTTCTAATAGATATTCATTCATTAATTTAATATTATTTTCATACTCACTATTATTAAACTGTTTCTTCATTAACCCTATTGAATTTTTTTGTGCTATATAAAAAGCTAAAGTTGAAATTAATACAGCTTGTACAATTTCACTTTTATTATTACATATACCAATGCTACTAGCTATCATACCTGTATAAATATTATCTATAAATTCTTCATCAGTAAAATACCCATTTTTATTTTTTATATAAAATTCACTGTATCCATCAGTTATATAATATTTTTCACCTTCAATAATTAAAACACAACTATTCCTTTTGGCAAATCCTCTATAATTAAAGTTAATATCTTCTTCCTTATTTTCAAGTGATATTAATGCATTTATTTCTTCCTCAGTTCCCTTAATCACATTAATATTATATCTATTAATTAAACTAAATGCTAAATTTCTTTTGTGTATTATTACATCTATTCCTTTGGCCTCTAATAATACTACCTCTTTTTTGCTTATAGACATTAATTTTTTTTCTATGTCCATAATATTTTCATCTCTTATTTCATCTAAAAAAATTAGTAATGTGCTTATGGAATTACTCTCATCATTACTTCCATCAAATTTAGATTTTACCTTTCCATTGTAGTATATAATTCCTCTACTTAAGTCATTTAATCTCTCAATACTAGAACAACAATATACACGAGGCAGTTTTTTCTTTTGCAGGTCTAAAACATAATTAATAGACTCTCCACTAAGCCTCATAAACTTTTCCTCACTTTATTATCCATAGTGCATTTTGCCTAATAATATCTTATTCGACAAAATCTACTTTGTGCATGATAGTAAGGCGAAAAAACAAATAGAGTATCTTCAGGAATTAATATAATTTTCCTTACGATACTCCATTTATTTTTTCTTTATTACCACACGCACGGCATTAACCCCAATTTAATCTTTATTGGTTAATATTTCTTTTTTCCGTTATTACCCATGGTAGCTAAACTACCATACAATAGTTCTATTCTTCGCCGAATACTTTTTTACGAAGTTCAAGGCCTGCTTTTGTTACTGCAACTCCACCCATTGCTGTTTCTCTTAGCGCTGATGGAAGACTCTTCCCTACCTTATACATAGCTGAAACTGTGTCGTCAAATGGTATTTTGCTTCCTACTCCTGCCATAACCATATCAGCTGTACAAAGTGCACTTATTGCACCTGCTGCATTTCTCTTTGCACAAGGAATTTCAACTAAACCTGCAACTGGATCGCAAACTAATCCTAAAACATTCTTAATAACTATAGCTGCTGCATCTAAGCTCATTTTAGGTGTTCCACCCATCATTTCTACTACAGCTGCTGCTCCCATAGCTGCTGCCGAACCACATTCAGCTTGGCAACCACCTTCTGCACCTGAAAGTGTAGCATTCATTCCTATTATCATTCCTACAGCTGCTGATGCAAATAAAGCATCTATAAGCTCTTCATCAGTTTTACCAAGCTTTTCTCCTGCTGATAAAATTACTGCTGGTAAAATTCCACATGATCCGGCAGTTGGGCATGCTACTATTCTTCCCATTGCTGCATTTACTTCTGATGAAGATAATGCCATTGCCATTGCTTTTACTGTAACATCTCCAGTTAATGTATTCCCTTTTTCTAAATATTTTTGAATTCTATATCCATCTCCACCAATAAGTCCGCTTAAAGAATTAACTTTTTTTTCTCTTCCCTCTGTAGCTCCATCTTTCATAACCTTAAGGTTTTTAGCCATCTTTTCATAAACTTCTTCCCTAGATAGCTCTTTATCACTCATTTCTCTTCTTATAGCATATTCACTTAATGATATATTTTCTTCTTCACAAATCTTTAATAATTCTTCACCTGATCTTGCTAGCATATTATTCACCGTCCTTGATTGGATTAATCATTATTACTTTATTTATACCCTCTATTGCTTTAACATTTCCTATAATTTCAGCTGTAACTTCATGATCAACTTCAAATACCATTGTTGCATCCTTACCTTTTTGATTTCTAAAAACTTTCATGAAAGCAATATTTATATCATTATCATAAAGTATTGACGTTACCTTAGATACTACTCCTGGAACATCCCTATTAGAAATGATGATCGTTGGATAAGCACCTGTAAAATTAACTGAATTTCCATTAACCGATGTAACTTCTATACTTCCTCCACCGATTGAAGACCCAATTAACTCATAACTTCCTTCTTTTCCCTTTATAACAAATTCAACTGTATTTGGATGCACATCTCCTAAATCAGCTTCCTTAAAATTTATTTTAAGTCCCATTTCCTTAGCTATATCTAAAGAATCCCTAAGTCTTAAATCACTTGGTTCCATTCCTAAAATTCCAGCTACTAATGCCCTATCAGTTCCATGCCCCTTATATGTCTTAGCAAATGAACCATGTAAATAAAATGTTACTTCTTCAATATCTGCTCCTGCAACAGCTCTAGCTACTTTTCCTAATCTTGCTGCTCCTGCTGTATGAGAAGAAGATGGACCAACCATTATAGGTCCTAATATATCAAAAACTCCTACACTCTTCATATGTTACCTCCATTTATTATGTACTTTTATGAGTTAATAGTTTTGAGTTAATAGTTAATAATATATTTTTTCAAATTCAGCTCCACTGAATTTATTCCTTAACTATTAACTCTTAACTATTAACTCTTAACTCATCTTAGTATTTGTAAAAAATGCTTCCTCCAATAAATTCTCTTAATATAGAATTTTGTGGTACAATATCCTTATCAACCTCTCTAAAGAATCCTAAAAATTCTTTTAATCTTTTAGCTTCTTCATAAACAATACTATCTTCCTTAATCTTTTCAAGTTCTTCAAGAGCATATTTCTTTAAAACACACAATTCATATACTAAAGTTGAATTAAACATTACATCGGCTTCTTCTTGATAAACAAAAATATTTTTTTGTTCTCCTCTTTTAATCTTATGCCACATCTTCAGCGTATCTTCTGCTCCATGACCTCTAGATAATTGATCTCTAACTATTCTTCTTATCCTTCTTACATCTGTTGTTGTAATTCTATTATGATTATCCAAATTTAATTGAGTTAGTGCTGAAATATAAATTCTAAATTTATATTTTTCATCAATATATGATGTTAATATTGGATTTAAAGCATGAATTCCTTCTACAATAATAACTCCATTTTTAGGTAGTTTCATCTTTTTCCCAGTCCATTCTCTTTCACCTTTTATAAAGTTAAACTCAGGTATTTCTACTTCCTCACCTTGTAAAAGTAAATTCAAATGCTTATTAAATAACTCTGTATCTACTGACTCTATTGTTTCAAAATCATATTCACCATTTTCATCTATTGGTGTTTGATCTCTATTTACAAAATAATCATCCAAAGAAATAGGAACTGGAATTACACCATTTACCCTTAATTGAATTCCCAACCTATTTGCAAATGTTGTTTTTCCTGAAGAACTTGGCCCTGCTATTAATACTAATTTAAGATCATCTTTTGAGCAAATCTTATCTGCAATCTCTGCAATTTTCTTTTCATGAAGCGCTTCTGATATCATAATTAAATTTATTAATTCGCCTTCATCGATCTTTTTATTCAATGATCCTACATTACCAACACCTAAAATATCTAGCCATTTTTCAGTTTCCCTAAATATACTACTCATTTTTCTTTGCTCAATAAATTCTGCTAAAGTAAATTTTTCATAATCATTTGGCCTTCTTAATATAAATCCATTATCATAATACATTAAATCAAAAACTTTTATATCACTAGTTCTTTCAGTCATAGGTCCATAAAAATAATCATATCTTCCATCTAACTCATATAACTTTACTTCTTTAAAATCTACTTGTTCAAGTAAAAGAACTTTATCATGCATATTATAAGAATTAAAAATATCTATTGCCTTTTCTTTAGTAACTTTTATCTTATTTATAGGTAAATCTCTATTTATCAATTCTTGCATTTTAGCTTTGATGTCTTTCACATCTTTTTCATTTAATGGCTTATCTTTAAAAATCTCTCCAAAAATCCCCTTACCAACACTATGTTCAATTGTAATTTTAGATTCTGGAAATAAATCTAAGGCTGCCTTTATGAATATAAATTGCAATGTTTTAGTATACTTCTTTTCTATTTCCTCATTAGCCCTTACTTTTAAATTAATGTCTTGTTTCATACTTAATCCACCCTTCTAAACCATTATAATATTATTGCCTAATTAAAAATCCATATTATAAAATTTAGTGTTAATCCACCTTATTCACCTACTGAAGGGAATAGAGTTTTCTTCTATTAGTTTTTTTAATTAAAGTCTATATATTCTTATTATATACTGCAAAAAAAAATATTCTATTATTTTTATATATTAAAATTCTTTTTATTTTCAAATTCTAATTTTATTAAGGAATAAAAGCATTTTATTTACAAATACTTTAATTAGAGGTGATTTACTATGTTCATTGTCCTAATTAGAACAATCTTTTTATATTTCTTGGTAATACTCGTAATGAGATTAATGGGAAAAAGGCAAATTGGAGAATTACAGCCATATGAATTTGTAATAACAATAATGATATCAGACCTTGCTGCTTTGCCTATGCAAGATACTCGATTACCTTTAATACTTGGAATTATTCCAATTATCACTTTGTTATTCATAAAAACAATATTAACCCAATTACAGTTAAAAAGTCAGTTTACTAGAAAAATATTAGAGGGCGAACCTTGCATCTTAGTTTGTAAAGGTAAAATAAATTATCAAGCTTTAAAAAGACAGCAAATTAATTTAGATGAACTCATGGAAGAATTAAGATTAGCAGGCTACTTTGATTTAAATGAAGTTCAATATGCTATTTTAGAAAATAACGGTCAACTATCTTTTTTAACTTCTCAAAGTAGTTCTTCTAGCGGCGGTAGCCCTAATGCTTCTTGCAGTTCCAATACTCAACCATTATCATCAGGAAGTCAAAATAGTTCTTCTGCTCAAAGCAGTTCTAGTAACTCTCAGAATTCTAATAGTAATTCTTCTGAAAGTGAAAGTTCTTCTAAAAATAATAAAAAGAGTAATTCAACTAGCTCTAGTAGTTCATCTTCTTCCGGAAATTCAAGTAATTCTGGAAATAGTAGTTCTACTCAACCGCCTAGGCTTCCTATAATTTATGTATTAGATGGGCATGTTAATAAAAATGCTTTAACAACTAGTGGTAAAAATAAGGTATGGATTGAACATGAACTAAAAAAACATCATATAAATTCAATTGAGGATGTATTAATAGCTATGATTGATACTCAAGGAAAGTTTTATTATCAACTTTATGATAAAAATGAAAAAGAGAAAGGAGCTAAAAAATGAAAAACTCATTATTTTCTATTTTTCTCTTTGTAGTCCTATTAGGATTTTTAACTTATACTGATATCAGTTTTAAAAACCTTTGTTCAGAAGTAGTAGATATGTGTGAAGAAATGGAAACAAATATGAAATCATCATCTAAAGAAGAAAACTTCAAAACAGCAATGGATATATATAATTTAATCCAAGATAAAGGTAAATTTGCTGCCATATATATAAATCATGTTGATTATGATGTAATGCTAAATGAAGCATTAAAATTAACTGTATATATTGAAAATGATGATCCTAGCGAGACTGAAGCCTCTCTTCATATTTTGAAATCCAGTACAGAACATATGAAAGAATTACAAGTACCTAATATAGAAAACATATTTTAACTAAAAATTAGAAGGTAATATCTATTTACCTTCTAATTTTTCTGTAAATACCCCCTTAATTCATATACTTTAAATCTCAATTAATCTTTTTATAAATATCTATTTTACTAATAACAATGAATATCTCCAGACTATAAATCATATTATTCTTATTATATTTATGCATAATTATTTCTTGTTTTCATATATAAATATATTTTTATGCAAATTCTAAAATAACTATTGCATAATTATGCATTAATGTGTATAATTATAAACATCAAGTATTTAGACCATTTTATGGATATACATACAATGCTTAGTTGAGTATAAGTAAAAACTACTAACTCCTAACTAAAAACTATTAACTAATTAAAAGGGGGCTTTTATATATGAAAAAATTTAATAAAGTTGTTTTAGCTTATTCAGGAGGTCTTGACACATCAATAATAATATCTTGGCTTAAGGAAACTTACGGCTGTGAAGTTATAGCTGTTGTTGGTAATGTAGGACAAGCAGATGAGCTAGAAGGACTAGAAGAAAAAGCAATAAAAACTGGGGCATCAAAAATATATATTGAAGATTTAACAAAAGAATTTGTTTACGACTATATCTTCCCTACCCTTCAAGCTGGTGCAGTATATGAAGGAAAATATCTACTTGGAACTTCTTTTGCTAGACCTTTAATTGGAAAGAGACTTGTAGAAATTGCAGAAAAAGAAGGGGCAGATGCAATTTGTCACGGCTGTACAGGTAAAGGAAATGACCAAGTTCGTTTTGAACTTGCAGTTAAGAACTTTGCACCTGAAATGCCAATTATAGCACCATGGAGAATTTGGGACATAAAATCTCGTGAAGAAGAAATCCAATATGCTTTAGATAGAGAAATACCAATAAAGATTACTTACGAAACTAACTATAGTAAAGATAAAAATCTTTGGCATTTAAGTCATGAAGGTTTAGATTTAGAATTTCCTGAAAATGAACCTAAATATGATAAGATTCTAGAAATGTGTAACACAATAGAATCTGCACCAAACAAAGCAACTTATATTACTTTAACTTTTGAAAAAGGTATTCCAGTTGCACTTAATGGTGTAAAGATGGATGGAGTTTCATTAATAGAAGAATTAAATAAAATTGGTGGAGAAAATGCTATTGGTATTATGGACATGGTAGAAAACAGACTTGTTGGTATGAAGTCAAGAGGTGTTTACGAAACTCCAGGTGGAACTATTTTATACAAAGCTCATGCTGATTTAGAAGAACTTTGTTTAGATAAAGCTACTCATCACTTTAAACAAACAATTGCATTAAAATTTGCAGATTTAGTTTACAATGGTGAATGGTTTACTCCATTAAGAGAAAGTCTTTCAGCTTTTGTTGATAAGACTCAAGAAACAGTTACTGGTGATGTTAAGCTTAAACTATATAAAGGCAATATTATTAATGCCGGAATGAACTCTCCTTATTCATTATACAGCGAGGAATATGCTACTTTCGGTGAAGATGGCGTATATAATCAAAAAGATTCTGAAGGATTTATAAATCTTTATGGTTTACCAACAGTAGTAAATTCAAAGATGAAAGATTCTTTAAAGAAGAAGGATAAATAAAATGAAGCTTTGGGGCGGAAGATTTACAGAGGGAGTTAATGAGTTAGTTAATACCTTTAACTCCTCTATTTCAATTGATTCAAGAATGTATAAGGAAGATATCGAGGGTAGCCTTGCTCACGTTAAAATGTTAGGAAAGCAAGGAATCATTCCTCTTAAGGATAGTGAAAAAATAGTTGAAGGCTTAAAAGAAATATTAATTAGAATTGATAATGGAACTATACAAATAGACAATGACTCAGAAGATATTCATAGTTTTATTGAAAGTATATTAACTTATTATATCGGTGATGAAGGTAAAAAACTTCATACTGGTAGAAGTAGAAATGACCAAGTTACTTTGGATACAAAACTATATTTGAAGAAATATTTAAAAATAATTATTGATGAAATATTAAATCTTCATACTACATTATTAGAAAAGGCAAAAGAAAATATAAACACAATAATGCCTGGTTATACTCATATGCAAAAGGCTCAGCCAATTACATTTGCACATCATTTATTAGCATATTGTGAAATGTTTAAAAGAGATATAGGCAGACTTTTTGACTGCTATAAGAGACTTGATGAAATGCCTCTTGGAAGTGGAGCTTTAGCAACATCTACATACCCTATTGATAGAGAGTTTGTAGCATCACAGCTTGGATTTTCTAAAATCACGCTTAACAGTTTAGACTCTGTTTCAGATAGAGATTATGCAATTGAATCCCTTTCTGCACTTTCATTAATAATGATGCACTTATCAAGATTTTCTGAAGAAATTATACTTTGGTGTACTGGTGAATTTAATTTTATAGAATTAGATGATGGTTACAGTACTGGAAGTAGTATAATGCCTCAAAAGAAAAATCCTGATGTTGCTGAATTAGTTAGAGGTAAATGTCCTAGAGTTTATGGTAATTTAATGACATTACTTACTGTAATGAAAGGAATTCCACTTGCTTATAACAAGGATATGCAAGAAGATAAAGAAGCTTTATTTGATGGTTTAGATACTGCTCTTCTTTCACTTCAAACATTTAATGGAATGATAAAAACTATGAATGTAAAAAAGGACAATATGAAAAAATCAGCTTCCGGTGGATTCACTAATGCTACTGATGTTGCAGATTATCTTGTAAAAAAGGGAATGGCTTTTAGAAGTGCTCATGAAGTTGTTGGTAGAATAGTCCTTTATTGTATTGATAAAAGTATTACTATAGATGATTTAACTCTAAAAGAATTTAAAGAATTTTCTCCTATTTTTGAAGAAGATATATATAAAGCAATTGATTTATTAACTTGTGTTGAAGAAAGAAGTGTCATTGGGGGACCTAGTTCTTCATCAGTAAAAATGCAAATTGAAATTTTAGAAAAATTCATAAAAACAAATAAGGAGAATTTATCATGTTTAAAGTAGGAATAATTGGTGCCACAGGATACGTTGGAGTTGAATTATTAAGGATTTTACTTAATCATGATGATGTTACAGTTACTGCTATCTCCTCCTCTACTTTTAAGGATGAGGAGATAAGCTCTGTATATAGAAGTTTTTTTAATAAAACAACTTTAGTATGCCAAGATAAAACTGAAGTTATTGATAAATGTGATGTAATATTCACTGCTCTTCCTCATGGTTTAAGTGAGGAGATTGCAGCAAAAGCAATAAGCAAAAATAAAAAGGTAATAGATTTAGGGGCTGATTTTAGATTAACTTCTGAAGAATCCTACGAGGAATGGTATGGAAAGAAATTCACTTGCAACTCTCTACATTCTCAAAGTATTTATGGATTACCAGAATTTAATGGATCTAAAGTCAAAGAATACAATATAATTGCTAATCCAGGTTGTTATCCAACAAGTATTTCACTTGGACTTATGCCATTATTAAAAAATAATTTAATTAATACAAAAAATATAATTTGTGATTCAAAATCAGGAATTACTGGAGCTGGAAGAGGCCTATCCTTAAAGACACACTTTGCAGAGGCCAATGAAAACTTCACAGCTTATGGAATTGGAAGTCATAGGCATACTCCTGAAATAGAACAAACATTGTCTTATATGGCAAATGAATGTGTAGAAGTAACATTCACACCTCATCTATTACCAATCAATCGCGGAATATTATCTACAATTTACTGCGAAACTAAAGCTAATCTTACCTTAGAAAAAATCCATGAAATATATACAAAGCAATACGAAAATGAAGAATTTGTACATGTATTACCATTAGGTAAAACTGCTGAAATAAAGCATGTAAAATACACTAACAACTGTCATATATCTCTTCATCAAAATTATAGAAAAGATAAATTAATTATAGTTAGTGTTATAGATAATATGGTTAAAGGAGCTGCCGGACAAGCTATTCAAAACATGAATATTTTGTTAGGTTTACCTCAAAATACTGGACTTAAACTAATAGCTCCAAGCTTCTAATTAAAGGATGTGTAATTTTATGATTAATATAGATGAAAATTTAAGTGTGACTTCCCCTACTGGTTTCAAAGCTTCAGGAATTCATTGTGGATTAAAGAAAAGCTTATTAAAAAAAGACTTAGCTTTAATATACTCTGACGTTGTCGCTACCTCTTGTGGTGTATATACAAAAAATAAAGTCAAGGGGGCTCCTCTTACCATAACCAAGCAACACCTAGTTAATAAAAAAGCACAAGCAATAATAGTTAATAGTGGAAATGCCAATACTTGTAATGGTGATGATGGTTTAGCTAAAGCAAAAAAAATGGCTACTCTTTGTGCTAAAGAATTAAATATAAAAAATGATGATGTTCTTGTTGCTTCCACTGGTATAATTGGTGTTCCTTTGAATATAGATGCAATAAAAGATGGAATTCCTCAACTAGTTGGAAATTTATCATCTAATATCGAATCTGCCAAAAATGCATCTATGGCTATTATGACTACAGATACTATTGAAAAACAAGCTGGAATAGAAATTGAACTTGGTGGTAAAAAGGTTACTATAGCTGCTATGGCTAAAGGCTCTGGAATGATTCATCCAAACATGGCTACTATGCTTTCTTTTATAACAACAGACCTTTCTATATCCCCTTCTCTACTTAAAGAAGCCTTAAAGCAAAGTGTTAATGTTTCTTATAATAGAATAAGTGTTGATGGTGATTCTAGCACTAATGATATGGTATTAATTATGGCAAATGGTCTTGCGCATAATGAAACTATAACTAAAAAAAATGCTGATTATGATTTATTTTTAGAAGCATTAACAGCTTTAAATATTTATATATCAAAGAAAATAGCCAAGGATGGTGAAGGTGCCACCAAACTTATAGAATGTAGTGTTAAAAATGCATTATCAATAGAAGATGCAGAAACTCTTTCTAAAAGTGTAGTTACTTCAAGCCTTGTTAAAGCAGCTATGTTTGGTAGTGATGCTAACTGGGGAAGAATTCTTTGTGCTTTAGGATACTCTAATGTAGATTTTGATCCTGAAAAAGTAGATGTTTCTTTTGCTAGTAAAACTGGCGAAATATTAGTTTGTAAAGCCGGTTCTCCTGTAATTTTTGATGAAAGAAAAGCAAAAGAAATCCTATCGCAAAATGAAGTTAAAATTTTAGTTAATATGAACTTAGGATCTTCTGAAGTAACAACTTGGGGCTGTGACCTAACTTATGATTACGTAAAAATAAACGGGGATTACCGTAGTTAAAAATACATTTATATGCCTCAAAGTTAAATTTCATTAATGATTTAATCTCTGAGGCATACACTAAATTTAGATATTTTCTAAATATGAATATCTGGGAGGAAAAATAATTGAATTACACTCAACACGCAAATATATTAGTTCAAGCATTACCTTATATTCAAGAGTACTATGGTAAAACCATTGTTATAAAATATGGTGGAAATGCTATGATTAACGATAACCTTACTCAAACTGTAATTAATGATATTATCTTAATGAAATGTATTGGTATTAATCCAATAATAGTTCATGGTGGAGGGCCTGATATTAGTAGTACATTAACTAAAATGAATCACGAAAGTAAATTCATAAATGGGCTAAGATATACTGACGAAACTACAATAACAGTTGCTCAAATGGTTTTGGCAGGAAAGGTTAACAAAGACTTAGTAAAACTTATAGAAAAAGATGGTGGAAAAGCCATAGGATTATCTGGAATTGATGGCTCATTAATTAAAGCTAAAAAATTTAAAAGCGAAGTTGATTTAGGATATGTTGGCGAAATAACTTCTGTAAATACAGAACTTTTACATCTAACTATGAACGCCGGATTTATTCCCGTAGTTTCTTCTATCGCCATTGGTGAAAATGATCATAATAGCTATAACATTAATGCAGATATTTGTGCCTCTAAGATAGCATCTGCATTAAAAGCAGAAAAATTAATTTTATTAACTGATGTTCCTGGAGTAATGTCTAACCCTAGTGATCCATCTACTTTAATTTCAACATTAAGATTACATCAAATTCCTAAATTAACTGTAGATAAGGTAATTAAAGGTGGTATGATTCCTAAAATAAGCTGTTGTGTAGAATCTGTTCGAATGGGAGTTAAAAAAGCTCATATAATCGATGGAAGGATAGAACATTCTCTACTACTTGAACTTTTATCTGAAAGAGGAATTGGAACAGAAATTTATTAAAAAGGAGGAAATAAAATTGACATTGCTTGAACAGGAAAAAGAATACTTGATGAATACTTATACAACACTTCCAATTGAAATATCGCATGGTGAAGGTTCATATTTATATGATATTAATAATAAAAAATATATAGATTTCACTAGTGGAATTGGTGTTAATTCCTTAGGCTATAATAATGTGGCTTGGAAAGAAGCTGTTATTTCTCAATTAAACTCCTTTCAACATTTATCTAACATTTTTTCTAATGATACTACAATTGCTTTAGCTAAAAAGCTTACTGAACTTTCAGGGATGAGTAAAGTTTTCTTTGCTAACTCTGGTGCTGAGGCAAATGAATGTGCTATTAAACTTGCTAGAAAATATAGCTTTAATAGATATGGACAAGGTAGAGGTACTATTCTTTCATTGAAACAATCATTTCATGGAAGAACTTTAGCTACATTAACTGCTACTGGACAAGATAAATTCCATAATTACTTCTTCCCCTTTCCAGACGGATTTAATTATGTAACCACAAATTCAATATCTGACCTAAAGGAAAAACTTACCTCAGACGTTTGTGCTATAATGATGGAAGCTATTCAAGGTGAAGGTGGAGTTCATCCTTTAGATAAAGACTTTGTTTTAGATGCATGTAAATTAGCTGAAGAAAATGATGTATTAGTTATATTTGATGAAGTCCAATGCGGTATTGCAAGAACAGGTCATTTATTTGGATATAATAACTTTAATATTAATCCTGATATAGTAACTTGCGCAAAAGGACTTGGAGCAGGACTTCCTATAGGTGCAGTTTTATGTAATGAAAAGCTTTCTACTACCTTTACACCAGGGGATCATGGTTCTACCTTTGGTGGTAACCCAGTAGCTTGTGCAGGTGGATTATCTGTTTTAAATCAGATTTGCAACACAGATTCTTATAACGAAATAATATATAAAGGTAACTATATAAAACAATCTATTTTAAATGATAATAATAAGCATGTTAAGGATGTTCGTGGATTTGGATTGATGCTTGGTATAGAAATTGCTAGTGATTCCTCAGTTGTTCAAAAGAAAGCACTTGAAAAAGGACTCCTTGTATTAACTGCTGGTAAAAACGTCATAAGACTATTACCACCACTAAACATAAACATGGAAGACGTAAAAACAGGAGTAAAGATACTACTATCAGCATTAGTATAGTGGCAAGCTTTGCTAGAGTGATAAGTGACAAGTTGATGATGATTAAATCTTGCTTATTTAAACTAATTAATTTTAGCAGTAATTAAGTTTACTACGTGTTTCAAGAAAAAAAGAAAATATTATATTGAAGGGAATATTGAAATTGAGCCGTAGAATTAATTGTATAAATTCAAGATAATATTTCACTAATTCCCGAAAAGATAATATTTCTTTTTTCACTATTACACAATAAACCTTAATTACTTCTCAATAAAAAAAGGGGGCTTTATTTATGAATAAAGATTTACTACGCATGGATAATCTTTCTAAAGAAGAAATTTTAGATATATTAAACCTTGCTGATCAATTAAAATATGAAAGAAAACATGGTATTGACCATCCTTTACTTAAGGGAAAATCATTGGGGATGATTTTTGAAAAGGCTTCAACTCGTACAAGAGTTTCTTTTGAAGTTGGAATGTACCAACTTGGTGGACATCCATTGTTCTTAAGTTCAAAAGATCTTCAAATAGGTCGTGGGGAACCTATTCAAGACACTGCTAGGGTATTATCTAGATACTTAGATGGAATTATGATTAGAACTTTTTCACAAAAAGGTATTGAAACCTTAGCTGAGTGTTCTTCTATTCCAATAATTAATGGATTAACTGATGATGAACATCCTTGCCAAATATTAGCTGACTTAATGACAATAAGAGAGAAAAAGCTTATATTAGAAGGCCTGAAAGTTGCTTATATTGGTGATGGTAATAACATGTGTAATTCACTAATTGTAGGTTGCTTAACACTTGGAATGCATCTATCAATAGCAAATCCTATTGGATATAAACCACTTAAATATTATATAGACAAAGGTTCATCATTAGCTAATGAAAATGGTGTTTCTTTTGTAATGACAGAAAACCCTGAAGAGGCTGTGGTTGATGCTGATGTTATAATCACTGATGTTTGGGCTAGTATGGGACAAGAAGATGAAGCTAAAAAGAGACAAATTGCATTTAAAAGCTATCAAGTAAATAGTAACTTAATGAAACTTGCTAAAGATGATGCAATAGTTCTCCACTGTCTTCCAGCTCATAGAGAAGAGGAAATTACTGAAGAAGTTCTTGAATCAAATTCTGATGTAATTTTTGAAGAAGCTGAAAATAGACTTCATGTGCAAAAAGCAGTTTTAGTTAAACTCTTATCATAAAAGGCAGGACTATTAAGTCCCGCCTTTTATTTTTCTATGTAATTTATAACATGTTTTATTATCATATTAATACTTCCATCACCATTACGTTGAATTTCAAACTTAGAATCATCATGATAAGCTTCTTCATTTATATATAAATCAATATCCTTATCTATTTTAAGTCTTACTCTCTTAAGCTTCTTTTCTACCCATGCCTTATCTACAGACACTTCATTATCTAAACCATTACCCTTCATAAAGATTTCAAAATCTTGCTTTTGTGTAGGATTATCCCTAAATAATTCATTAGAAACTTCTTCTATATTAATAGAATCTTCTTCCTTAAGTTTGCTTTTTATTGTTGTTCTTATTTTCTCTGCTTGCTCGGCATTTTCAGCAACATTACTTCTAGTCCAAGCTTCTGAAGCTTTTAAGAATGTCTTTGTCATATCTCTTTTATTTGTTACAATACTACACCCTAAAAAATTATTCATGAAATAATTTGCACCATATTCATCATCGTCATTAGATTTCTTTTGCTTATCAATAACATATAAATCAAATATATTATCTTCTCTTATTGGTTTAATAAATGCAGCTTTTTGAATTCTTTGACTACTTGCTGGCAGTCCTGCTGCTTGTGGTACTATTCCTATTCCTATCTTTTCATTAACAAATTCAACTGAATGAGTAAAATTCTTTACATAATCCATTTTTAGTATACCTATCATAGGGCCAACATCTGTAACTAATGAAACTATTATTAAATCACATGATGGAATATTAACATTACCCTTCATTATTAAAAATAACTGTCTTGCAAGCTCCTTAGATAACCCCAAAACATCTGAATCTACACCATTCAAATAATCCTGTACGATTTCCTTAACTATATTTCTCTCTGAATTAAATGATGCTGTCTTTAATTCTTCATCTTTTAAACATTTTTCAATATGCTTATGTAAAAATTTATAAATATCTTCAGTTAGCTCTAATGTATACTCATTTAATACTGGCTCTGATGAATTATTATCAAGTATATGTATTACTGCTTCCTGAATATTTATATCATTAATATATTCCAAAATATCACCTCTAAAAATATGCTACAATTAACTTTTTCTTTAAAATATTATATCATCAAATTTCATCTTATTTATTTAAAAGGTCATTTTCACCATATTCTGCACTATACTTTTTGAATAAATTTACAGATGGTGTTAAATATCTATTTTTTAATGTTGCTAAATATATGAATCTTTCATGCTTTGGATTTATTATAGGTAATACTTTTACATTATAATACTTTAATGATGATATCTTAGGAACTACTGCTATTCCATAATTTATTTCAACTAATCCAGCAACGGCATTATCTTCTTCAACTTCACAAATTATATTAGGGCTAACATCAACTTCTTTAAATAAATCCGATATTAATGATCTAATTCCACTTTTTTCACTAAACCCTATAAAAGGATAATTATCTACTTCACTTAAATCTATAAATTCATTTTTTGCCAAAGGATGCTCATTTGATACTATTACAACTAACTCTTCCTTCGCAATTGGTATAAATTCAATATCCGGTTCATCATCTACTAATGAACAAAAGACCATATCATATTTTTCTTCTTTTAAATCTTTGATTAGTGATTGGGTTGTTCCTTGACCAAATAAGAATTTTATACTCTTATTTTCATCTGCATTAGTAAAGTTCTTTATTAACTTTGGTACAAAATTAGGACCTAATGTATAAATATATCCTAGCTCAATTGTACCTGTAGATACATTAGTCAGTTCTCTTATTTTTTTCTCTCCTCTTTCTAGTTCACTTAATGCTTTATCTACATATTCATAGTATATTTTTCCATATTTGGTTAATTTGATATTTCTACCTTGTTTTTCAAAAAGATAAGTACCTAAATCTTTTTCTAATGCAGACATAGCATGACTTAAGCTTGGTTGAGTTATAGATAATTCTTCTGCTGCTTGAGTATAATGTTCCAACTTTGCTAGTACTCTAAAATAACTTAAATGATTTAAATTCATAAGTATACTCCTTTCTTTTTTAATTTCTATCCTTTGTTAAATTTACTACTAATTTAAAGTCTAATTTTTTAATTAATTCTAAAACATTATATCACATCTATAGATATTTTCTATAAATATTCAAAAAAATATGTATTAGAATAATTGAAAATATTATATTAAAATCTATCTTGTAAAATAAATATGGAACTTATACATAATAACGTTAAATTTTTATCAAAAGGAGTATTAAAATGCAAAATACACTTACAAAAAACAAGTATTTGCCTACGGCATTATCTATGTATATTAACTACTTTATACATGGTATGGGTTGTATAATATTAGCCCAAAATATCGATTTCTTAATGAAACAATTTAACACTAATAACGCTGGAGTATCTTATGTTATCTCAGCACTTGGATTAGGTAGATTAATTGTTTTATTTGTCTCTGGTATATTATCAGATAAATATGGTAGAAAACCATTCGTACTTTTAGGTATGGGAACTTATGTATTATTCATGGGTGGTATATTAGTTAGTAATAATGTTACAATAGCATTCTTCTTTGCTTTATTAGCTGGTATGGCTAACTCATTTATGGATGCTGGTACTTATCCTGCATTAACTGAATGTTTCCCTGAAGCATCAGGAAGTGCTAACGTTGCAATTAAAGCATTTATTTCAGCTGGTCAATTCATATTACCATGGATAATAAGCTTCTTAATTGCTAACAATCTTTACTTTGGATGGTCATTCATCTTCTGTATCGTAGTATTCTTAATAAACGGATTATTTATATTAAAACTTAAATTCCCTGAATTTAAGCCTGTTGAAAAAGCTGAAGCTACTACAGAAGAAAAAGTTGAATCTACTGTTAAAGCTAACTTCTGGATTGAAGGTATATGCTTAATCTTAATCGGATTTACTGCTACTGCAACATTCCAAGTAATCGCAAACTGGTTACCATCATTCGCAAGAGAAGTTGCTGGTGTTGAGCAAACAGTTTCATTAAAATTAATAAGTATTTACAGTACTGGTTCAATAGTTTCTGTATTTGTTACTTCAATATTAGTTGCTAAATGGATTAAACAAGTTAGATTTACATTTGTTTACCCATTAATATCTTTAATAATGTTAACAGTACTTTGGATGTTCCCAAGCACTATTACTTGTGTAGTTGCAGCATTCGTAATTGGATTCTCTGCTGCAGGTGGAGTTTTACAACTTGCTTTAACTTCAATGTCAGAATTATTCCCAACAAGCAAGGGTAAAATTACTGGTATAGTGTTTACAGCTTCAAGTATAGCTTCTACTGTAGTTCCAAGTATAACTGGTATATTAGCAGATATAAACTTAAGCCACGTAATACTATTTGATATCGGAATAACTGCTCTAGGTGTTGTATTAGCACTTATCGTTAACATAAGATATAATATAGTTAAAAAAAATGAATTAAAAGCTAATATAGCTGCTTAATAAATTTAAAGGGTCTGTCACATTAAATAATTAATGTACAGGCCTTTTTTTCATAAAACATTCTATTTTATAGATTATTAAACTTCGCTATGCTATTAAAATCATCAATAAAATTTGCTATATCATCAATAAATATTTATATCCTATTTATACATCATTTATTTTCTCTCTGATTAAATTTATATATACAGCATTAATAAGTAATAACATTTAATTTTTTTATATTTCTATATCATATATTCTTATCAATATTCAAATAAAAAAATATAAGTAGTAATTTTCATATTATTGCTACTTACATTACTAAAACTATAAATTTTAAAAATAAATATAATTTACCTCTAAAAAAATTTCTTTTACTTTTTAACATTCTAAAACATCATAAATATAATAAATATATAATGTATTAATGAATTTAGGAGTCAAAATAATGTATAAAGTTGAAGTTAAAGAATTAGGTGAAAATAAGGTTTCCCTCTGTAAAATAATACCTCATATCGACTATAAGGATTTATATAATTTAGTTAAATCATATACCAATGAAGTACACTTATCTTTCTCCCTTCCGAACAATTGCCCTAATGGTAAAGAATGGGGAAATATATATGCATCTCAACAAAATGTAATTGGTCAAATAAAAATGACTTATATTGAAGAGGAGCATGATTCTTCATCTAATTAGTTACTTAAAACAAAAACTATAGAGTAAATATTACAAACATATTACCCTATAGTTATTTTTTTAGTTCAAATAATCTATAATATAATCTTCTACCAGACGCATAATACTATGCCTTTTGCAACAATAGTAAACTCCTCTAATGTCATTTTTGAATTAAAATTTAACTCATAATCTCTTCTTTTCCATTATGAATACTTATCAGTTCAAATACACCTTCAATAATCAATTCAAATCCTAATATTAATATATGCTCTGTTGCCTTTCCTAATGGGTCAAAAATCAATAAAATTGATAATGTAAATTCAATTATTGCTTTTATTAATGGTAAAAATCCACCCTCCTTTTTAGAAAAATAATATAAAGCTTCATTTAAATAATTTGCTGATTTATTTAAACCCGATATTCCCCAAAAGATAACTACCACAACTAATGCATTCTCTCTTTGAATAAGTATAGCTATAGCAACTGCTATTATTACAAGTGATCTCTCTAATTTTTTCTCTTCTAAACTTGCATAATCTTTTTCCTTAATGCCCTCTATCATCTTTACTATTCCCTTTATAAGCAATACCATGGCACAAATATTCGGTAACCATCCAATTATTTCTTCATGATAACTAATACAAATGAAACCATTTATAATTATTAATATCGTTGATATATAATCCCAAATTTGTTTTTTCATATTATCCCTCCATTCCAATGTTATGAATTAATAATTATACATAAGTTTATAAAAATATATTATTTTTTATAGTAATATTGATTAATATATATTTAATTTACCCTGTTTATCTTTTTATATAAAAAAAACCATATAGGTATACTCCCTATATAGTTTTATCGATAATTAATTAAATTATTAGTAATTTATAAAATTTAAGTTTCTTTCAAACCTCTTACATTCCACTTAATAAATATCATAAGACCTATATTAAATATTGCAGAAACTAATAATATAATTCCTATTGGTATTCCCATATCTATAACTTGTCCAAATAATAACTGCCCTGGTGCAACACTCACAGTTGCCACTGCTGTTGAAAATGCCGATACACGGCCAAGCATTTCCCCTGGTACTTGCTTTTGTATAAATGTTAAGGTCAATACATTTGATAATGACAAAGATAACATTATTGCCAGGCCACCAACTGCAAATATTCCAGCTAAAGCATAATTATTTAACTTTATAAATCCTAAAGTAGACATTACAATAACTCCTGATATCATTGGGAAATATGTGTAATGTACCTTTTTCATAGAAAACATATTAGGTTTTACACTAATCCAAAATCCACCTAATATCATTCCTAAAACACAAACACCTTCTACTAGTCCGTATATTTCTGAAGAAAGTCCTAAGAACACATTTATAAAATATGGTGCAACTATTGATAATATTGGAACTAAGAAAATATTGCATAAAGCATAAGATGCTATAATTCCAAGTACAATTTTCTTTTCATTTTTTAAGTAAATAAAGCTTTCCTTCATATCTGTGAAAGACTTCCTAATAAAATTCATAGATACTATTTTTTCTTCATCCTTAGATATAGCTATCTCATTATCAGTTACTATATTTGTCTTTACTACATCTGGAATATCTAAGAACATTTCTATTATTGCAGAAACTAAAAAGCTTACTGCATTTATTATTACGATTATCTTTATACCTAAAAATCCATAAAGTAATCCTGCAAGTATTGGTCCTGCAAAGTTAACAATAGATCCAACTTGATTTATTATTCCATTTGCTGAAGTTAGTCTTTCTTCCTCTACTATTTGTGGTATTGAAGATGTTACTGCTGGTCCATATAAAGTAGCACATATTGATAGCATAAACATAACAGTTCCAACTATTAATGCACTATCACTACCCCTAAGTAATATGTAAGCATATCCTCCAATCAATATGGTGCAAAATAAATCTAGATATACCATTATCTTTTTTCTATTTATATTATCAGATAATCTACCTGCAATTGGTGCAAATATTATATACGGTATAGTAGATATTGCTAATATTGTTGAAAAGGTAGCCGTGCTACCTGTAAATTCTAATAAGTATAATGACATACTAAATCTTTGAATTGCATTTCCAAATAAAGAAATAATTTGTCCTATAACTATTATTATAAAATTCTTATTTTTCATCTGTCCCCCTAAATAAGTCATACTCCATACATATTGGATACTTACCATCTTCACTTATTGTAAGGTTTGCATCTATTCCATATATAGTGTTTAAGTTTTCTTTATTAATTACATCTAATGGTCTTCCCTCACAAATAATCTTTCCTTTTTTAAGACCAATAATATTATCTGCAAATCTACAAGCATTATTAAGTTCATGAAGAACTATAACTACTGTTATATTTTTTTCTTTATTAAGCTTTTGAAGTACCTCTAATACTTCAAGTTGATAAGACATATCTAAGTAAGTTGTTGGCTCATCAAGCATTATTATTTCAGTTTCTTGAGCTAATGTCATAGCAATCCAAGCTCTTTGTCTTTGCCCTCCAGATAAGTTTTCTACTTCTCTATCAGCAAACTCAGTAAGACCTGTTTCTTCTATTGCCCAATCAATAAGATCTTTATCATGACTAGTAAGCCCACCAATCATTTTTTGATGAGGAAATCTACCAAAAGCAACAAGCTCTCTTACTGTAAGTCCATCTGGACAAACTGGTCCTTGAGGTAAGAATGCAACTTCTTTTGCTATATTCTTTTCTTTTACCTTTTTTATATTTTTATTATTAATGAAGATATCACCACTTTTAGGCTTATTAATTCTCGCTATAGTTTTAAGTAAAGTTGATTTACCACATCCATTTGCTCCAATTATTATGCTTATTTTTCCTTTTGGTATTGATAAGCTCATATCTTCAATTATAGTATTATTTTCATATGCCACGCTTAAATTCTTTACACTAATAGCTTCCATAATTATTTCTCCTTCATCATTAAATAAATAAAATATGGTACTCCAAATATTGATACTGTTATTCCTACTGGAATTTCAATTGGAGAGAATAAGTTTCTTGAAACTGCATCTGCAAGAATAACTATAATAATACTTATCATTGCTGAAACCGTAATAAACTTTTTATGATAAGGTCCAACTAACTTTCTTGCAATATGAGGAGATATAAGTCCTAAAAACCCTATATTACCTGCAAAGGCTGTTGCTGTTCCTGCCAAAATAACTGCAAAAGTTAAGAATTTTTTTCTTTCCTTTTCTAAATTTAAACCTAATGATATAGCAAGTTCATCTGAAAGGTTTAAAACGTCTAGTTTTTTATGATTTAATAAAACTATTGTAAACATTATTGCTACTATTGGAATTATTACCTTTGCATAGCTCCATCCTGATCCCCAAAGGCTTCCCGATGTCCAAACTAATACTCTATTATAGTCTCCAACACCACCTCTAAAAGTAAAGAATGTTATAAATGCATTAAGACCAGCATTTAATCCAATACCAATTAATAAAAGTCTTTTAGGTTTTATTCCCTTTCTACTTGACATCATATATATTATAAACGCTGTAACTGCTGCTCCTATTATCGCCATAGCTGGTAGTACAAATATTGATAATTGCCCAAGTTCGCTATAATATGCTCCAGTTGAATATGTAATAAATAATACTGCTGCAACTGCTGCCCCAGCATTTATTCCTATTATTCCTGTATCTGCTAAATCATTTTTCGTTATAGTTTGAAGAATTGCTCCTGCTGTTGATAATGCAATTGCTACAAACATACCAACTAACAGTCTTGGAAGTCTAATAGTTAATATTGCTGTATTTTGAAGTTTAGTTCCATTTCCTAAAAGAGTGTTTATAACCTCTAAAGGCGAAACCTTATATGTACCCCAACATAATGTAACCATAAAAGAGACTACTAATAAAACAAGTAAAATTGCTATAACTAATTTAAAATTTTTCTTATTCATTATCCTCTCTCCTTTCTAGCTACTGATATAAAGAATGGTATTCCTATTAATGCTGTAAACACTCCAATTGGTGTTTCATAAGGATTAAATATCATTCTTGCTGCAATATCTGCAAATGTTAAAAGAACTGCTCCAAGTAAAAATGAACATGGAATATTTCTTCTATAATCTTCACCTAATAATTTTCTAACTATTTGAGGTACTATAAGCCCAACAAATGCTATATTTTTACCTACTGCAACTGCAGCTGCACACATTGGTATCATGACCATAAGAGTTACAAATCTTATTTTTTCCGGATTTTCTCCAAGTCCAATTGCAACATCATCACCTAAATTTAATATGTTTATCTTTGGTGATAAAAATATTGCTATAACAAGTCCTACAATTCCTACTACAAAAATTAATTTAAAGTCTGCCCAACTTGCATTTCTAAAACCTCCAGATACCCAAAATCCTATCATTTGAGATTGATTTGATAAAAGGCCAATTACTGTAGTTAAAGAAATGAAAAATGTACTCATAGCTGTTCCTGCTAAAAGTATCTTTGCAATTGAGTTGTTATTTGCTTTTTTTGATATAAATCCTAACACTATAATTCCTGTTATTAATGCTCCTATAAAAGAGGCTATCATTACATTTTGAGTAGTTATTCCTATTCCTGCTGCATAAAAAATTGCTATTACTAACGTTGCTCCTTGGCTTATACCTAATATAGATGGTTCAGCTATTGGATTTCTAGTAACGCCTTGAATCATTGCTCCTGTTACTCCTAATACTCCCCCTGTAAATAATACAGCTAAAGCCCTTGGAATACGTACATCTCTAACTAACATAAGCTCTAAAGTTTCACTATAATTAAATATACTATCCCAAATGTCTTTAAACGTAATATGGACTGACCCTAACCTAATGGCTAAAGTCAATCCTCCTATTAAGAGTAACAAACTACAAATTACAAATATTATTGTACGTTTATTACTTTGTTTCATTTAACATGTCACCTATTTCATCTACTAATATTTCTCTTCCAATTGGACTGTATCCTTGGTTAAAGTATGGTGATGATTCTAATACTACTACATTACCATTTTTAACAGCAGGTAAGTTGTTCCAAATGCTGTTTGCTTCTAATTGAGCTAAGTCTTCATCTGTTGCTATTAAGAATATATAATCAGATTGAATTGCTGCTAACCCTTCATAAGTTACAACTGGTAAACTAATGTCTGTTTGTTCTGGCATTCCTGCTGGTTTAGCTAATCCCATGTCGTTATATAATACATCACCAAATCCTGCACCATCAAATATGAAGAATTGTCCACCACTTGCTAAGAATGAAAGATAAGTTGTGTCTTCACCATATTCAGTCTTGATTTTATCTCCAGCTTCTTTTGCCTTAGTTTCGTAATTAGCTATCCATTCATTAGCAATATCTTCTTTATCAAATACTTTTGCTAAAGCTCTAACATCATCTTTCCAATTTAAAGCTTCTAATTGAATCATAACTGTTGGAGCAATTTCACTTAATTGATCATACATTTTTTCTTGAACTGTTGATATAACTATTAAATCTGGGTTTAAGTTCATAACCGCTTCTACATCCATAGTATCTTGCATACTATAACCTAAAATTTCAGCACCTTTTAATGTCTCTTCTAAATATGAAGGGAATTTAGTGTAATCATATGCATCACTATTTGCAGTACCTACAACGTCATATCCTAAAATTGATAAAATATCGCTGTTCCCACTTAAATCTACTATTCTTTGTGGTTCTGCAGGTATTTCAACTTCTCCTCTTACATCTGTAACTGTTACAGTATTTTCAGTAGTTTTGTCTTCATTTGCTGTTCCGTTGCTAGCACATCCAACAAACATCATAGCTGTCATACAAGTTGCTACTATTGTTTTTAAAACTTTATTCTTCATTTTGTACCTCCATATATTTATTAACTAACTTTTATTTTTCTCATTTGACTTGAGTTAATTGTATATGAGAGTCATTCTCACTTCAACTGTTGCACCTAATTTAATAATTTTATCATCCTTTATAATAATTATTTTAATATTTAACTAAATTTATTTTATCCAAATTACTTATAAATAATATGAAGTTTAAATATTATTTATATATTCTCATAATGACTAATTTAATATTACTATTACCACAATTATTTCTTATATAAATATAACGAGTAATAGTATCTACTATTACTCGTTATACATCTATTCTATTTACTTTTATACTATAAATTAAATTTCATTAAATTATCTATTTGCTCGTCATTTCCTAATTTAAAAATATGTGTATCAAAATTTTCAAATCCTTGTTTTTCATAAAATTGTATTGCACTATAGTTCTTTTCCCACACACCTAACCATATATATCTTAAGGAATTCTCCATTGCAATTTTCTTTGCTTCTTCTATTAACATTTTCCCTATTTTCTTTCCTTTATATTTTTGTAATACATAAATTCTTTGAATTTCTAATGTATTATCATGATTTTTCTCTGTTTGTGCTTTATCAAAATTAATCTTCATATACGCTAAAACTTCATCATTATTTTTAACTATGTAAAATTTTGAATCACTATTTTCAATTTCACTTTTTATCCTATTATAAGATAAATTTTCTTTTATATACTCTTCCATATCTTCTTTTGTATTTTCACCTGCAAATGTTTCATAAAATGTCTTTTTACTTATATCTATAACATTTTCTATGTCTTTTAAAGTACATTTAGTAATTGAATAAATCGCCATATTATAAACTACTCCTATCATATTTAATTATTAAATAACTATATAAAAATATATTTATTAACAAAAAAAGGTGTCAAAAGCACTTCTTCAAAGACCTAACGAAGTACTTTCAACACCAATATCACACTTACCCGGTGGCAAGTCTGTGGCTTTTAATATATTTACTATATAATTATTCTCTATTTATATCATAAATTATACTAAAAGCCTTCTCATATTTCAAATGTATAATCGCTTAATGCAAAGGCAATTATTTACTTTGCTCTTAAATGCATTAAATATATAATTAAACTAATACTTACTAAATATAGAGGGATAATATGATTTCTAAAACAACAAAAGATTTTCAAACTACCGTTTTAAATAAAATGACTTTTGAACCATATAAAGGTGAAAACTATACTATATATAAAAATGAAAACAGACCTGATTTAGGCTACTTTATTAAATATTCACGTGAAGGATATTATGATTTTGGAATAGGCGACTATAGTATTCCTGCCGATTTTTCTATTTCTTTTGAGCATAATGAAGAAATAATGAGATTTGGTACTGTTTATACTGGTGAGACTGCTTTTGAAATTGAAGATAATCCTATATCTTCTTTCACTCCATCCTCATTTTTTGTAGTTGAAAAAACAATTCAAGGAAAACAGTTTTGGAAGAAAGGTCAACACTTTCATGGAGCCGAAATAACAATTTACAAAAAATACTTTGATGAAATAATAAAGCCAAACTTTCCTAATACTTTAGACTTTGATAACTTTATTAGTAATTATACATATAGATATCTTCCACTTGAAATATCTACAATCATACAAAGACTAAGAAGTATGTCTGAAGTCAATGAACTTACCCCTATATATTTAGAAAGCAAAATTCTAGAATCTATAGCTTTACTTTCTAAGGAGTTAAGTTCTTCACCAGAAAATGTTTTTACTAATCAATTAAACTATGGAAAAATTAAGATAGGAAAAGATCGATACATTACATTAACTGCATCAGATGCACATGCAATACAAAAAGCTCATGATATATTAACAGAAGAAGCATGTAATCCTCCAACTATAAAAGCTTTAAGTAAAATTGTATTTTTAAATGAACAAAAATTAAAGGCAGGATTTTCTGCAAAATATCATATGTCTATTAGTGAATATACTAACTCTATTAGAATGACAATGGCAGAAAATCTATTATCTACAACTGAGTTAAGTATTGATGAAATAGCTAAACAACTTGGTTATAATTATAGTGGTAATTTCGTTAAAATGTTTAAAAAAACTCATGGTAAAACCCCTTTAGCATTTAGAAAACTTAAAATTTAATTATCTATTATAAAGCATATGACAAAGGAATAATCTATCTTGTAGATTTCCCCATATCATATGCTTCTTTTATTATATCTTTTCCTTTTAAAAAGTCTTTTTCAATTGCCCCACAGCCATAGATTACTCCCTTTAACTTAATGTTTTCAAAATAATCAATGTATTTTTCAAAAGACTCTACAATTGTATTCATATACTTTTTAGTAAGTGCTACTCCACTTATAATAAGATAAGCTTCCTTATGTTTTACACCTTCTAACTTAGCATAAGTTCTGTCCATAATTGTTTTCATTTGTGCATTAAAGCTATAAAAGTATACTGGTGATGCAAAACTATTATATCTGAGCCTATTATTTTATCTAAAATTTCTGTCATATAATTCTTATGAATACATATTCCTTCATTTAATTTGCAAGCCCTACAACCTAAACAGTAATTAATATTTTCATCATTTACTAATATTTTTTCTACATTATTATATGTTATAGATTGCATATATACAGAGTTCTTCAAATTAGACTATGAGAGAAATGTAAATTATAAACTTAATACATATAAAAAACTTACTAATAATTTATAATGTTATTAATTGATTATTAGATATTTATTCTTGCTCCAGACTACATATTATAGAGCAAGAATTTTTTATTTTTAACTATAAAATTATAAACACTTTTATATCCTATATATGAAATTTGTAACTCTTTTGTAACAAAACCCCCTAATAATTGCCTTATAATTTTATTAATTATAATATTCAAGAGGAAGATAAAATGAGAAGAAAAATACTAACTGTAATTACCTTAGCAATGTCACTTTATATTATATTTTCATTTATTACAGGTATGTTAAGTGGAGTTTTTAAAAGCACACCTGAAAAAGATTATCTTGTGAAATTAGAAAATAAATCTTTAGATGATTTGCAAGATAAGATAGATACTTATCAAGATAGTATTTTAAATGCCAAAAATGATAACACTGAAGATCAATCCATTGAAAACATGAATATCAATTATAGTAAATACTATGAAAATACTATTTTCATGGGAGATTCCATAACTGAAGCATTATCTGAATTTGGTATTTTAGATAGCTATAACGTAATTGCCAATAAAGGGGATACTGTTATAAAAGCTTTAAATAGTATAGACAAGCTTCAAGGTATTAATCCTAAAAACTTAGTTTTATTATATGGAATGAATGACGTTATTGCCTTTGATAGCAATTCGCCTGAAGAAAGCTCTAATGCATTTAAAGAAAAATATATTGAACTTATTAATTCAATTAAAGCAGTACTACCAAAAACAAATATTTATTTAATATCTCCCCTTACTGTAATGGATAATGCAGTTAACACAAATCCTAGATTAACTAATGAAAACCTAAATAACTTTAGATTGAAAGTTGATGAAGTTGCCACCGCCACAGGTAGTACCTATATAGATTTAGCCAGCGTAATAACTGAAAAAGATTATTTGCATGAGCAAGATGGAATTCATTATAAATATGATTTCTATACATTATGGTTAGATTTTCTTATTAATTACATACAGTAAAGTTTAAATTATATATAACAAAACTTACTTTACCATATAAATATTTTTATATAATTTAAAATTTTCATAATTGATAAATTAATAATATTATTAATTTTATAACGAGGACTATATATGATACATAAATATAAAAAACCAAAATTTAACCAACAAAAAAAGTATACAAAATATTATTTACTTGAAATAGTTATAATTATCTCTTTATTCATAGGTTTATATCCTATATTAAGTATTAAGAGTGCTGATATGTCTGCAATAAAATCTAATTTAGAACAAAACCTAAACTTAGATTCTATAAATATTGGAGATGAAAAAACATTAAAAAATTTATATTACATTAATATGAACTCTATTGAAGATTTCATATCTTATGCACCTAAAAGTAATATGGATGTTGAAGAGATATTAATATTAAAGTTAAAAAATGGCGCAAGCATGGATGAAATCAAAGAAAAAGTTAACGCAAGACTAGAAAAACAAAGTGAAAGCTTTAAAAACTATAATCCTGAAAAATATAAAATCATCGAAAACGCCATATTAGAGGAAGAAGGACAATATTTAATATTTATTATATCTGAAGATTCTTCATCTATATACAAACTAATTAAAGACAATTTTAAATAACTAAATAATTGGAGTGAATAACCATGGTCTTTAGCAGCCTAATTTTTATATTCATATTTTTACCACTAGCTTTAATAAGCTATTATATTGCTCCTAAAAGATTAAGAAACACTATTATACTTTTAGCTAGTTTAATCTTCTATGCATGGGGTGAACCTATATACATTATACTCATTATTATATCAATACTTATAAATTATTTAGGAGCTTTAATAATTAGAGTACATATTAACAATAAAGAAAAATCTAAATTCATTTTTATAACAATACTACTTATAGATATAAGCATACTATTCTTTTTTAAATATTATGGATTTGCTATAGAAACCTTAGGATCTATTATTGGTTTGGACTTAAAGGTTAAAACTATTGCTCTACCACTTGGAATATCATTTTATACATTCCAACAAATATCTTATGTAGCTGATATTTATATGAAAAAAGCAAAGCCACAAAGAAACTTAATAGATTTTGCGGCTTATATCACAATGTTTCCACAACTTGTTGCGGGACCAATTGTTAAATATACCGATATATATAAACAACTTTCTAATAGAAAAGAAAGTATAAATAAGTTTGGAAAAGGAGTTCAACGATTCATCACAGGCTTAGGCAAAAAAGTAATACTAGCTAATAATCTAGGCTTAATTTGGTCACAAGTAAAAGAATTAAATTCAAGTGATTTATCTGTTGTGTTAGCTTGGATAGGTATAATTGCTTTTACTCTTCAAATTTACTTTGATTTTAGTGGATATTCAGATATGGCTATAGGTCTTGCTAATATGTTTGGCTTTGAATTTTTAGAAAACTTTGATTATCCATACATATCAAAAAGTATAACTGAGTTTTGGAGAAGGTGGCATATTTCATTAGGAGGGTGGTTTAGAGAATATATTTATATACCTCTAGGAGGTAATAAGAGAGGTACAATTATTCAAATTAGAAATTTATTTATTGTATGGTTTACTACTGGGCTGTGGCATGGAGCCAGTCTTAATTTTATAGCTTGGGGACTATACTTTGGAATAATTCTATTTATAGAAAAAATATACTTAAAGGACTTATTGAAAAAAATCCCTTCTATATTTTCACACATATATACATTAATAATTGTAATTATAGGTTGGGTCATTTTTGATACGAGTACACTTTCTGATGCAGGTAACTATATAAAAATAATGTTTGGGTTTAGTAATAACATATTTATTGATAATCTATCTAAATATATATTAACTAATAATTTTATCATTCTACTTCTTGGATTAATATGTAGTACAAAATTAATCAAATTTTCTACTAATAAAATTAAGTCTGCACTTAAAGAAAATGATATATTTATAATAACAGCAATTAATTTGTTAATCCTAATAATTTCTACTACCTATTTAGTAGGAGCAAGCTATAACCCATTCTTATACTTTAGGTTTTAAGGAGGTATTTTTATGGAAAATCCCCAAAAAAAATATAAAACTAAAAGAAATGAAATAAATAAAAGAAAAATCAAAAAATATAATAGATCTCTAAATGTACTTATGTCCTTAATATTTATATCCTTTATTACAGTTACAATACTTTTTAACGTTTTAAAAATCGATAATACATTCTCTGAAGAAGAAAATAGAGTATTAGCCACAATGCCTAAATTTACTATAAAAAGCTTCTTAAGTGGAGATTTTGTTGAGGACTACACAAAATATGTAGAAGATAATTTTGCTGGAAGGAAGGGCTTTGTCAGTATCAAGACTAATTTAGAAAAGCTATCTGGGAAAACTGAAATTAACTCTGTCTTCATCGGAGAAGATGGACAACTATTTGAAAAATTTGAAGAAGGGCCAGAAGAGGAAACTGACGCTAAAATAGACGCCATAAATTCTTTTTCTGAAAAGTATAAAGACTTAAATATAAGCTTTATGTTATCTCCTACAGCTACTAAAGTTCTTGAAGAGAATTTACCTAAATATGCTCCTAATGATGATGAATTATCTTATATAAATACTATTTTTTCAGGCTTAAACAATAATATTAATACTATAAACCCATATGAAGCTTTAATAGAAAATAAAGATGAGTACATATTTTATAAAACAGATCATCACTGGACAAGTAAAGGCGCTTATATTGCTTATACCGTAATGTGTGAAAAATTAGGATTAACACCAAACCCTATTGAAAACTTTGATGTTGTTACTGTTACTGATTCATTTTATGGAAGTCTATCTTCTAAAATAGGTGTACAAGATAGTGAGGCTGACAGTATTGATGTGTACATCCCTAAGGAATCAGACTTTGTTGTGACTTATGTAAATGACCAAAAGAAAAGTACAAGCCTATTTGACAGTACATATTTAGATCAGAAAGATAAATATAGTGTATTTACCGGAGGAAATCAGCCCCTAATTAATATAAAAACTTTAGGTGATCCAAATAAGAAGTTATTAATTATAAAAGACTCCTATGCAAATTGTTTCTTGCCTTTTTTAACTTCTCATTATGGTGAAATTAATGTAGTTGATTTAAGGTATTTCTATGATGACTTAGATACTTTAATTGAAAATAAGGAAATAACAGATATATTGTTCTTATATAATGCTAATACATTTAATAGCGATGATTCTATATTAAACATTGGAATGTAATAAAACAAAAATTGATAGTAGATAATTAAATATAATTATCTACTAGCAAAATATTTAGATACTTAATTTCATAGTTTGTATCCATATATGACCTAACTATCCTTTATATTTCTTAATTATATATTTCCTTATAAATTCTACTTTCATCATATCTATCTTTTGATTTATCTTTACGGCTGAATATCCCATTGGTAGAACACAATAAGGTTTAATATTTTTAGGAAGAGCTAATCATTCCTTTAATTATTTAGAATGATTAGCTTTATATAGTTTTATCACTATTTTATATAACTTCATTTCACTTTAAGAATAATATCCATTACTCAATTAATTATATTTATAATATTATAACTAGGATAATGCCACATCTAAAATCATCATAATTACAAAACCTATTGCAAATCCTATTGTCCCTATATCAGAATGATCTCCAATTGAGCTTTCTGGAATTAATTCTTCAACAACAACATAAATCATTGCCCCAGCTGCAAAAGAAAGAAGATAAGGCATTACAGGTGTTAATGCTGCAGAAAATAGAATTGTTAAAATTGCACCTATTGGCTCAACAACCCCTGATAAAAATCCATAAAAGAAAGAGCTTCCTTTACTCATTCCCTCACTTCTCAAAGGCATTGATATTATGGCCCCTTCTGGAAAATTTTGAATAGCAATCCCTATTGATAAAGCAAATGCTCCTGCAATAGTTATTGTACTTCCTGTATTCATGGCTCCAGCAAAAACAATACCTACAGCCATTCCCTCTGGTATATTGTGCAATACAACAGCTAGTACAAGCATAGTTCTCTTCTTTAGCTTTTCACTCTTTAATCCTTCAGGCTTATCATTATCTAAATGAAGATGAGGAATTATTCTATCCAAAATAAGCATAAAAAATATTCCTATTAATACTCCAATTGCTGCTGGACCAAATGCAAACTTACCCATTTTATTGCTCATATCAATTGCTGGTATAATTAATGACCATACTGATGCTGCAATCATTACACCTGATGCAAATCCAAGCAATGCCTTATTAACAAGTTTACTCATCTCCTTCTTCATTATAAAAACACAAGCAGCACCTAATGTAGTACCTAACAAAGGTATTAATAGCCCAATTAATATATTCATATCCATGACCTCCTTTATTAAAATAAATTATATTTTTATGTTAACTCATTTGATAATCATTATCAATTATTCTTGTGATCTTTATAAATATTTATATATTATAAAAAAGTTCCTGACTAAATATAACCATTTAATCAGGAACTTTTTTTATTTTTCAATCATATATAATAATGCTTTTTTAGCATTTTCAGTATTCTTAGAATCAATAAGTATTCCTATTATAGCCATAAAAATAAACTTACCATATATCTAATACATGATAAGTTTATTAGTTTATTTTTAATAATAATTGTTATCTTTTTTAGTTCCTCTATACTAAAACCCTTTATATTTCTTCCTGAAAAAAGTTATAACTAACATGGACCTTAGTTAATTCTAACTTCTAAATTTAATAAAAACTTACTCTTCTAATACACTAGGAAGTCCTATAGTAAACCTACTTCCGTTATTAACTTCACTTTCAAGTCTAATATATCCTCCATGCAGCTCAACTATATACTTAACAAGTGTAAGCCCAATACCGCTACTACTTACCTTTGTAACATTAGCCCCATCCACTTGTGAAAATCTTTTAAAGATAAACTCTTGATCCTCTTCTGATATTCCTATACCTGTATCCTCTACAGTGATTTCAACGTATTGCTTAACTTCCGAAATAAATACATATATTTGTCCACCTTCTGGAGTAAATTTCACTGCGTTACCTAATAAATTTATCACACATCTTTCAATCTCAGTAGCATCACAATGTATTATTTTTTCTTCCATATCTGGATCAATTGTAAGTGTTAAGCCTTTATCCTCAATATATTTACTCATATTAAGTGCAGCTTCTTCAACTATATATACTATATCATTATTTTCTTTATTAATTTTATAATGACCAGTTTCTATCTTTGAACTATCTATAATATCACCTATTATTTTTAATAAACCATCACAATTTTTGCTTATAATATTCATATATTTATTTGATTTTTCCTTAGTCATAGCATCCTCTTTGCTAAAAGCATTTATTAATTGAACTGTTGATGATATTACATTTATAGGTGTTCTAAGCTCATGTGATAAGTTTACAAAATAATTATTTTTAAACTTCTCTGTATTTATTATTTCTTCACTTAATCTTTTATTTTCTTCTAATTGCTTATTTAATTTCATTGTTTTTTGATTTACTAATTTCCTTAATATCTTAACATAAGTAAAGATATATAAAACTAATGCTCCTAATATAAAAATATATATTAAATAAGCTGCAGGTGTCTTCCACATCGGATTTTTCACCCTTATATTCATAGTTGTTTCTTCAGTTAAATTACCATGTCCATCTCTAGCACGTATTTTTAAAGTATATTTACCTGGCTCCAAAAACTTTATAGATAAATCACTATTACAATCTACATATATCCACTCTGAATCGATTCCTTCAATCATATATTCATAAGTTATATTACCCAAATTTCTATAATTCGGTAAGAAATAATCAATAAATAAATATCTATCATCATATTCTAGAATCAGCTCATGACCATCATAAATCACCTTTCTTTTCCCTATAAAAATCTCTCCAATAACTACCTTATCATCAGTTTTTTCTGGCTCAACTATTTCTTGTGATTTAAAATATGTAATCCCTTTTGTACTTCCAAATATCAAAGTTCCATCTGAATATATTACACTAGAATTTAAATTAAATTTACTTCCATATATACCATCTATCTCTGTAAAGTTTATAATATCTTTTGTTTCTAAATTTAATTTACTCAAACCTTTATTACTACTTATCCAAAGATTATTATTTTTATCAGGCACTATTGAATTTATGAAATTATTAATTAAACCTTCGGCCGTTGTATATGAAGTAAATTTCTCTAACTCTACATCTAATTTACTTAATCCCATATTAGTTCCTATCCATAAATTTCCCAACTCATCAAAAGTAATACAATTTATATTATTACTAATTAATGATTCTTTATCTGATGAATCATTAATATATTGTTTAATAATACCATTTTCTTTACTATATTTAATTATCCCAGTATCACTACCACTTAACCAAATAATATCATTATCCTTATTATCTGCTATAATATATTTTATATTACCTGGATTTATATTAGCTGCACTCAATTCATTGCTATAATATACTTTTTCTCCTGAATTAATATCATAAGCATAAAAATCATTTTCAGTAGCTGTCCATATTTTTTCTCCATCATTATATAAATAATTCACTTCATAAAAACAATCTTGCTCATATATATGACGTGTATATGAATAATTTTTTGTATCAATTGATACTAAATATTTATTAGTGGTAATAATAACAAATTGGTCATTTATACTAAATATATTTTTTATATAATTATCATTCATAATAATATTATTATCATCTTCGTCTAAATGAGTTATTAAATTGTCATCTTTATCATATATGTATACTCCCTCAAACTTTGTAGCTACCCATAATTGTTCACCATGCTGTAAAATAGATATTACATCTTTATCATATAATTCTCCTCCTCCTTTTTCATCCATTTTTGAATGATTAAATTGTTTATTTCCACTTAATATATTTACTCCTCTATCAGTACCAATCCATATTACCCCATTACTATCCTGATAAAAGCACGTTATAACATCACTCGAAATAGAATTCGGTATTTCTGTATCTTTCTTAAACCCCTTTATTTCCATTAGATCTCTAAAATATACTTTTATTCCATCACTACTAGATATCCACATATTATTTTTATTATCACTCATAATAAAGTTATTATTATATATATTTATATTTTTATCTTCATTATTTAAAATACTATTCATCTTATCTTCATCAAGTGTATACAAGTTTACATCATCATTTGATAAAATAAATATTTGTATATCTTCACCATTATTTACATCATATATAATAATTCCTTCTTTAGTAGAAATCCACATATATCCCTTGCTATCACTCTCAATATCATAAATAAACAACTTATTTTCATATACTTCAGTTTTGCTATATATAATTTCAGAATTTTCATCTATTATATTTATTCCCTTTTTTGTTCCAACCCATATTTTATTATATAGATCCTCTTCTAAACATGTTATTGACGAATTAGTCAAAGAGTTCTTATCTTCTTCATCATTGTAAAAACATTCCACTTCCCAAGTTTCAATATTTATTTTCATTAATCCATTTGAAGTACCAACTAACATAATATTCTCTTCATAACTAGTATTTAATATTGCTGTAATTTCTACTTCTCCTAAATTATACTTAGCATTCTTATATTCCTTAATCCGTACTACTTCATCAATATTATTCATTAAAATATCCAAACCATTATCGGTCCCAATCCATATATTACCAAGATCATCTTCTGCTATAACATTTATATATGTTGAACTTAAGGAATTTGAACTATTAATATCTGCATTGTATGTCTTTACTACCTCGCCATCGTATCTATTTAGACCATCTTCTGTACCTATCCACATATACCCTTTACTATCTTGAAAAATTGTTGTTATATATTCATTTGAAAGACCTTCAGCAATAGATAATTTATCAAATTGTCCTTTTATTAATATACCTGCTGATATACTTTCAAAACTTGAAATATTAATTAAAATACATATTAATGCTGCGTTTATTACTTTCTTTAATCTCATGAATCTCCTACCCTATATCTTGTATCTATTACATATTAAAATATTTCCAATTATATTATATAAAAACCAACATTTTTTTCAATAATATTATTCATTTTCGCTTTAATTTACCAAATATTTAATAATTTCTTCAAATATAACAATAGACCTAGTTTAATATAAAACTAGATCTATTATTATATTTATTATTTTTATCAATTCTAACTTTACTTTTTCATTATTTATTCCTCAAGAAAGTTGATAACAGTGAACCCTTATTCTTTGATTTAACCTTTATATATCCACAATGTTTACTTATTATTTCTTTCTATTAGAATTGAGATTGATTCTTCTACTTCATTAAAATTACTTACCTCAATTGTCATTGATGGATTATTACAATATATATATCTTCTATTTGTTTTGTGGTAGATACACTGTAATTCTTGTACCTACTTCTTTTCTACTCAAAACACTAAAATATCCATTATGATTATCAATAATCCATTTAGCTATAGATAATCCAAGACCAGTACCACCATTTTTTCTAACCCTTGCAGTATCAGCTCTAAAGAAACGCTCAAATATATGTGGCACATCTTTGGTATCCATTCCAATCCCATTATCCTGTACAGAAAAATAAGCTTCCCCCTTATTATTTCTCCCTATTTTTAATATTATATCTTCTCCATTTTCCGTATATTTTGCTGCATTTTCAACTAATATCCTAGCAGTTTGCTTAAGAAGACCACTATCTCCATAAATATTAACATCCTCTAACTTAATATAACTATATATATGTTTATCATCTATCATTTTAGATTCTTCTACAACATCCTTAATCATATCACTTAAAGAAAATTCTGTTATAGTTAGCTGCGTTTTGCCATTAATACCTCTTGCTAAAAATAATAGTTGCTCAACTAAATTTTTCATATTCTCGGATTCAGATTTTATTGCTGTAATAGATTCATCTAATACACTTTCATCACTTTTCCCCCATCTATCAAGCATATTTGCATAACCTTGAATTACCGAAATAGGAGTTCTAAGTTCATGCGAAGCATCAGAAACAAATCGTGCTTGCTGCCTATAAGAATCCCTCATTCTATCTAACAACTTGTTAATAGCATCCTCTAACCCCTTAAACTCACTATCTCCAATATGAATTCTTTCATCTGAAGAAATTGGACTAATTTTTGATATAGCATCTTCTAAACTATGAAACTTTTCTTCATCAAATACCATGTCGCTAAGTCTATCTGCTGTTTCTGCTATTTCATTAAGAGGCTTTAAAGTTTTTCTAACCTTAGCTGTACCAAAGATTATTTCTTCTAATAAAAATATACATTCTACTATTCCAATTATACTTATTATTTTTATTATATTATATAAAAAATCACTTGCTTCCTTAACCATAGTTTTTCCATTATCCCATGTTACAGTATATGTAGCTGTTTCTATTGGATAAAAACTTATTGATCTTTGAGCATTATTTATCAATTCCCCACAAAAGTTTTTTTCAGCATCAATACACCATAATCCTATTAAAACTATAAGAATAATTGCATCTATTATAAGGAACTTAAAAAATAAATCTCTTACTTGTATTGCATTAAGCTTTATTGCAATAGATGTAACATTTTTTGTTTTTCTCTTCTTATTCATCTTTTATTACGTATCCTACTCCACGAACTGTAGTTATTATTTTAGTATTAAAAACATCATCTATTTTAGTTCTTAAAAATCTAATATAAACATCTATTACATTTGTTTCTCCAATATAATCATAACCACAGACTTTTTCAATAAGCACATCTCTAGTTAATACTATATTTTTATTTTCCATTAGTATTTGTAATAATGTAAACTCTCTATTGGTTAATTCAATTTCATTATTATCATACATTACTTTATGTTTCATCTTATCTAAGCTTAATAAGCCACATTTTATTACATCTTCTTCTCTTTTTACTGTAACTATTCTCTTTTTAAGTGCTGTTCTTATTCTTGCAAGTAATTCTTCAATTGCAAAAGGCTTTGTTATATAATCATCTGCACCAGCATCAAGCCCTGAAACCTTATCCATAACAGCATCCCTTGCTGTTAACATTATTACTGGAATATCTGATATTTTTCTAAGTCTTCTTAATACTTCAAGTCCATTAAGCTCTGGAAGCATGACATCTAGAAGGACCAAATCTACTTCACCCTTTTCAGCAATTTCAAGCCCTTCTCTACCATTATTAACTTTTATTACTTTATATCCTTCATGAACTAGTTCTAGCTCTATAAATCTTGCAATTTTTTCTTCATCTTCAACAACTAAAATTTTAATCATTATTTACCTCCAGCTTTTATTCTTGATTTAATCTTTTTTACCTCTTTTGATACTTTTCTTAAAATATCATTAATCTTATCAGTGTTAACCTTTTTAGATTCCATAAAAAACTCTATATCTAAAAATAATCCAATGATAACAAGAGGTATCGCTATCCAAAATCCAAATATTAAAAGAACAATAACCACTGTAAGAGGAAGCTTTAAAAAGAAATTATTTTTACCCCTTATTTCTATAAAAATATTATTACATGTATCTATAACTTTACATATAGCTTCAAAAATCCCTTCAAAGTTATTATTCCATTTATAATTACTCTCTTTTTTAACTTCTTCAAAATTAAATTGGCTACCTTCTTCTTCATAATTTTCATTATACTCATTAGTATAAAATATACTAACTGAAGGCCCTTTTATCTTACCTTGCTCTTCTAAATACAAAATAGAATCAAGTATATCCCAATTATTTATTTCTAATACATCTTTTGCTTCCTCATAGGTTATCCCAGTTTTTTCTCTTAGCTTTTCTACAAGATTAAGCTTATCCACAAACGTTCCTCCAGCTTTTATTTATTAACATCTTATTTAAATTCTTTCCCTATTTATTAAATTATACCATCGTACAAAATATTTCTAAATAATTCACTAAAAAATAGAAAAGCCCTGAAAATAATTCAAGACTCTTTTTATAATATTTTAGTTTTCTTCATATCCTTTTTTAAAATCTTTTTTTATATTACCTGCTGATTCTGATACCTTTTCAAAAACATCATTTACTCCACCACAATTCATATTAGGTCCTCCAACTGAATACTTATACCCACAGAATAAACCTATTATTAATAATATTACAGTTGGTGGCATAAATAGTATTAGTAATATTATTGAAATTGTTAAAGATATTCTTATTGGTTTTTCATTATCCTTTTTAATTTCAAAATAATTCTTATTTCCTTTAGAAATAACCTTTCCTAAACATTTAAATATTCTTCCAATAACTTCTCCAATTCCACCATAGTTTTCGTCCTTTTTTTTACTGTTATCTTCTTTCTTTTGGTCTTCTTCTTTTACTTCAATAATAGTAGTAGTTTCATTATTTTCTACCTTTCCATTTCTCTCTAAGTAAATTATTGCATCTAAAAGATCCCAATTACATTTTTCTAATACTTCTTGTGCCTCTTCATTAGTTACATGCGCTTTCTCCATTAATTTTTTAACCATTTCATTTCTTTCCATTTATATAACCTCCATAAACCGAATTCTAAATTCCAGATAAATTTATCTTTGTTGTTTACTATGGTTATATAATACTTTAAGTAGATTAATCTAAAATATAAGAAAGATTAAAATTAGATTAAAAAATTAATACGAATTCTAGTATAAAAATGATACTCAACCTAAATTTATTAAAAAAGCAAAAAATTCAATTCATTATAATGCACAAAATACCTATAGATATTCTCTACATCCTAATGAATAGGCTTAGCTTGTACTTAAACAATTACTACCTACTTCCAATAATAATAATATATTAAAAGAGTTCTTTCATTAACGTTTTCTTGTTGATATTATAAATAAAAAAGGTTGTAGTTTAAACTACAACCTATAATAATCTAAAATTATCTTCTATTTTGTTCTTTTTTAGCTCTTCTACAAGATACACATCTTGTTGGCTCGTTATCGAATCCCTTTTCTTTGTAGAATTCTTGTTCTCCTACTGAAAATACGAATTCACTTCCACAATCTCTACATACTAATGTTTTATCTGTCATAAATATTCCTCCTAAAATTAAAGATTCTAAATTGATATAATAATCTCTAATTTTCGAGAAACTATTTACCTAAATGAAACTTTTTTTGTTAGCAACTTTGCTACTCTCTTATAATAACATAGTATTTATTCAACTGCAACCTTTTTTGATTATTTTTTATAAATAATTAAAATTAATCTATTTTATTCCAATAAAGCATAGTATTTTTAATTTTAGAATCATTTTTCATATATAATACCGACTCAGCTTTATATTTTCATTATCTCTTTTAATTTTAATTGACGATTTTATTTTTCTTCCATTTTCCTGAATAAAAATATATCATACACATTATTAATGATACTAGTGTCGCAACTGGAGCTGCAAATCCTATTTCATATAAAGTAATATCTTGCACTTTACTTAATATATACGACCCTGGAATACGCACTAAAAATGTTGCTATACAGCTATGAATCATCGGGAACATAGAATGTCCACATCCACTAAAGAATGAATTCATACAAAATATAAAGGCTACTAAAATACAATCTATACTATAAGACCTTAAATACAATGCAGCAGATGATATTACTTCAGAATCTTTACTGAACATTGCTGTTAAAGTACTTCCATACCATTGTGAATATAAACAAAATATCACTCCAAATATTAATGAAAACCCAATTCCTACATATAATGATTTTTTTGCTCTCTCAATTTGGCCTGCCCCCATATTTTGAGCTGTCATTACTGCAATAGCTGCCCCAAAGGCTGATGGTATAAGCATTGCAAAAATTATTATCTTTTCAACAACACCTACTGCTGCTGATGCAATTAATCCCATATTATTAATTATTACTGTTATTAATAAAAATGATATATTAATTAATCCATCTTGCATTGCAATAGGAAGTCCTAATTTTAATATATTACTTGTCTTATCTGATTTAATCACTATATATTTTCTTTTAAATCTAACTGCAAATTTTGATTTGCTTATATAAATACATGCGAATATTAAACTAATTCCCTGAGCACTAATTGTTGCAATTGCAGCACCTGCTGCTCCCATTTTAAATACACCAACTAATAAAATATCTACTACAATATTAATTACACATGCAACTGCTACAAAATATAGTGGTACCTTTGAATTTCCTAATCCTCTTAATATTCCACTAACTACATTATATCCTACAATAAAAGGGATGCCTGCTGAACAAATTAGTATATACTGCTTTGTAAATTTGACAGCTTCTGTTGGAGTATGCATCAATGAGGTTATCTGCCCTGAAAAAGAAACCATAATTATAGTTAAAATTATAGCTAATATAGTAAATATACTTATCATTGCTCCTATAGTTTTAACAACTTCTTTATCTTTTTTAGCCCCTAAATACTGTCCAATTAATACTGTTCCACCTGTAGTTAATCCCAATATTACACCTGTTATTGTTTGCATAACCTGACTCCCTGTTGCAACTGCTGAAACACCTGCTGTATCGGCAAATTGCCCTACAATTAATAAATCAGCTGCACCATATAATGCTTGAAGCAAACTTGCAAGTAAAAATGGTAGTGCAAACCTTAATACTGTTGTTGATATTCTTCCCTCTGTTAATGTTAATTTTTCTTCCATAAATAAAAATCCTCCCGAAAATCAAAAATGCTGGATAAGATAGTTGGTCTTATCCAACCATCTTATCCAGCATATAGCAATCGTATATACCCTCCGATGAACAATAAAATGATATCATAATTTATAAATAATGTCAATTTATACATAAGCTACCTGTCTTATTTTAGAATATTAAAATAAAAATAACTATCAATAAACTAATTTATTGATAGTTATTTTCGTGTTTTACTTTATTTAGATTTTAACTTTATTTATATCTATATTATAGAGCTCCAATTCTCTTAAGTGTATCAGTAATATGTCTACCTTCTTCAACACCTTCAATAATTCTTCTAGCTCTAACACTATCACCAATGTTAACAACTTCAACATTAGTTCCAGCAAAGTTTTCTTGTAATGACGCCATTAATGGAGAGTGTGCTCTCATTCCTAAACATACAAATCCATAATCAAAGTTAATTTCTTCATCAGCTCCATCTTTATTAACTATAAAGCTGCTATCTTTAATTTCTAATAATGAAGTTTCAACTCTTACATCTACTTCTTTCTTCTTAAGCATAGTCATAAAGTCAAGCTTAGTTATTATATCCATTCCATTTCCTACAGCTGGCATTCTTTCAACTATAGTAACGTGAGCACCCTTATGAGCGAAGTATTCAACTACATCTAGTCCAACAGCTCCTCCACCGATAACTCCTATTTTCTTTCCTTCTAAGTCCATTTCATTGAACTTTTCAATATTATTTATTAATCCAAATATTGATAATACTTTTGAATCTTCTTTATCAACTCTATCATGTAATCCTGTAATTGGAGGTAATAATGGAGTTGATCCTGTAGCATTAACAACTACATCTGGTTTTAAGTTTTCTATTGCTTCCATTGTAGCAGTAGTGTTTGTAAATATATAAAGATTTCTTAACTTCTTAGCTCTGTTAATTAAGTAATTTGGGAAATCATTAATTCTATCTTTAGCTGGTAATTTAGCTATTTCTCTAGATAATCCACCTAAGTAAGGTTTAGCTTCAAATAAGAATGTTGTACATCCAACTTCAGCAGCTGTACAAGCAGCTTCTAATCCTGCAGTTCCTCCACCAATAACAACAACATTAACTGGCTTGTTTACTTTCATAGAAGTATGAGCTTCTTCTCCTAAAATAACTTCTGGATTTATTGTACATCTTACTGGTCTGTTTATTCCGATTCTGTGACCAGCACATCCAATGTTACAAGATATACATTTTCTTAATTCATCTTCTCTTCCACTTTTAACTTTGTTAACCCATTCTGGATCAGCTATAAGTCCACGTCCCATTGCTAATAAATCAGCATGTCCTTCTGCTAATATTCTTTCAGCAACTTCTGGATTTCTTATGTTTCCTGAAGTTATAACTGGCTTATTAAACTTTTCTTTGAAAGCTTTGGCCATGTATGATCTCCAACCATCCTTTAAGTAGTTAGCATCTATTTGATATTGAAGTGTATCGTTAACTGCAGCTGATACATTTAATATATCAATTTCATCAATAAGGTATTCCATCATTTCTAATGTATCTTCTAATGTATTTCCACCTTCCATGAATTCATCTGCACTAAATCTAAAGCTTATTGGGAACATTGGCCCTACTGCAGCTCTAACTTTTTCTAATACTAATTTAGGGAATCTTACTCTATTTTCTAAACTTCCACCAAATTCATCAGTTCTCTTATTATATAAAGGTGATAAGAATTGGCATAGTAAGTAAGAGTGTCCTCCGTGAATTTCAACTGCATCAAATCCAGCCATTTGAGCCCTTCTTGCAGCATCTGCATACTTATCAGCAATTGCATATATTTCTTCAACTGTTAATGGTCTTGGAATAGCTCCACCAGTTTTTGAAGGTACATTTGAAGAAGATACTGGAGTATTTCCTTCTATTCTTCCTGGTACAGCTGATGCTCCAGAGTGATTTATTTGAATAGCAACACAAGCACCATGTCTATGTAATCTTTCAGTTAATCTAAATAGATTTGGCATATATCTATCATGATCTAATCTAATTTGAGTTGTTCCGTTTGAACCAACTGGAAAATCAACACAAGCATTTTCTACGATTATTAATCCAGTTCCACCTTTAGCTCTCTTTTCATAATATTGAACATGCTCTTCAGTGAAATCTCCCATAGCTCCACCGTAGTTTGTTCCCATTGGAGGCATAGCAACTCTATTTCTAATAGTCATATTTTTAATTGTTAATGGTGTAAATATGTTTTGGTACTTATTCATCCTACATTCTCCTATAAATTATATATTGATAAAGTTTTAACTTTTGTTTTCATATCATTTCTTACATAAGTATAACTCTATTCGAACTATAAATCTAATTAATATTTTCAGCTTTTTCAATAGATATAATCTATGAATTTTAGCTAAATTAAAAAAAGGCTGTGCACAGTGCAGCAGCCGTTATTTATTCAAATCTTATTTATTTCTAGTGATATAGTCTTCTAAAGCTTCCATAGCTAAAACATAACCTTTTTCACCAAATCCACACATTTGTCCAATGCAAGCTGGAGCTGTTTTAGATTCTTTTCTGAATTCTTCTCTAGCATGTACATTTGAAATATGAACTTCTACTGTTGGGATTCCTGTATTTCCTTTTATTGCATCGTGTAAAGCTATGCTGTAGTGAGTATAAGCCCCTGGGTTTATAACAACACCATCAAATTTTTCAAAGTATGCTCTTTGTAAGAAATCTATCATAGTTCCTTCACAGTTACTTTGAAGAAGAGTTATTTCGTGTCCTCTCTTTTCTCCCTCTTCTTTTATATAATCACATATTTCAGTGAAGCTCTTTGCTCCGTATATTCCCTTTTCTCTAACACCTATCATATTTATGTTTGGTCCGTTTATTACCATGAATTTCATATATATTTCCTCCTAGATGCACTTATGCACTATTCTATTTTATTTCGTATTATTTTTTAATGAAACACCTACTCCTATTCGTCGTAGGTTACACTTTGTGTAACTTCAACTAGCCAAATTTAAATTTGGAGTTTCAGTCAAGTTCGCTTTGCCAAATTACCAAGTAGGTAAGTTCCACTAGCTAAATCTAAGATTTAGAGTGTCACCTAAAATTTGGAAGCTTTTTAGGAAACACCTACTCCTATTCGTCGTAGGTGTAAGTTCGCTTTGCCAAATTAAAATTTGGAAGCTTACTTATCTCCGAATAAGTATTCTTTCATGTGTTCTATTGGCATTTCTTCTCCAGTCCAGCATTTGAATGCTTCTGCACCTTGGAATAACATCATTCCTAATCCATTTATTGTTGGACATCCAACTTCTTCTGCTAATTCTAATAATCTAGTCTTAGCTGGTTGATATACAACGTCACTTACTATAAGATCTGGTCTTAACATATCTTTTTCTATGTAAGTTTGACCAACGTATGGTTTCATACCCATTCCAGTACCATTTGTGAATATTACTGAAGTAGCTATTTCTGCTCTTAAAGCTTCTTTATCTTCTAATCTGAATAATTTAGCTTTACAGTTAGTTTTTTCGTTTATCTTCTTAACTGTTTCTTCTGCTCTTGCAAAGAATTCATCATCTTGGTTGAATATTGAAATTTCAGCTACTCCATCTAAAGCCGCTTGGATACAAATTGCTGTAGCTGCTCCGCCAGCTCCAACTATAGTCATCTTCTTACCGATAATATCAAATCCAGCATCACTTAATGATCTCATATACCCAACACCATCAGTTATGTGTCCAGTTAAAACACCATTATCATTTATAACTGTATTTACTGCTCCTGCAAGTTCTGCAGCTGGAGTTAATTTATCTAAGTATTTATGAATAACAGTTTTGTTTGGCATTGATACATTGCATCCTCTAGCTTGCATTGCCTTTAATCCCTTTACTGCATCTTCTAATCCATCATTACCAACTTCAAACGCAAGATAAGCATAATCTAAACCTAAGTATCTGAATGCTTCATTATGCATCTTTGGTGAACTTGTATGTTTAATTGGTGTTGCTATTAATCCTATTAATGTAGTATAACCTGAAATACGTCTTTCCATTGTATTCTCTCCTTTATAGTAAACAGCTTACTTTATCTTAAGCTATTATTAATCAATTTAATCCGTCTTAGTATTTTTTAATAAAAATAATGAACGTTAAATATTTAACACTTAATTCTCTTTTATTATATTCCAGCACTCTATACTAATCCAATTGATTTTAACCACATTATTCATAGATAAAAGCTATATATTAATCACGTTGCATAACTACAGTTTATAAATACATAAAAATAATGATGAATTATAAATAATTCATCATATCAAATATACTATGCTATTGATTCTTTATTTTTCTTCATCCATTTATAATACTTCTCTTGGCATTCTGTAGAACAAAATTTATTACCATTAAAATAGTCTACATAATTAGTATCCTCATTACAAATGCTACATTTAAGTACTTCTTTAACTTTCATCATATTATATTGCCCCATGTTTATCTTATTAAATTTCATTTTGTATGCCCCCTTACAGTTTATATTTATATAAATATTTTATCACTTTTTCATTTAATAAGTAATTCTTTTTATAGATATTTTCTATAATTATTATAGTTTTTATCTATAGATTGATTTTTATATTTCTTTGTAGTTTTTTGTATCTTTATAATTACTTTTTAAAGTCATACAACTTCCTTTATCATCTAATAGTTAAATTATTGACATCTTATTTTATCTAATATATTATTTACATAACGTTAAATAATTATATTCCACTAATAAAATATTAAACACTTAATTTTAAACTATTAATAGATAACCTTTACAAGATTTTTCTATCAAACAACTTATATTAATTATTGGGAGATAATTTTATGAAATTTAATTTTACAAAAGGAAAAAACCACTCTACTACCCTGGCTATAAAAATGGGAATATCCCTTGTATTAGCCTTAATTGTTGGTACTGCTTTCATTTTATTAAGAGAATCATTAATCGCTAATGACAAATCCTCAATATGGAATGTCATTAATAGTATTCTATTTCAAGATATAACTACTGAAGAAGGAAGAAATTCTTTAGGTATTTTCTACATACTAGGCCAATTGTTTATTAACTGCCTTCAATTAATAATAATTCCAATGGTATTTTCATCAATAGCCCTTGCTATGTGTCATATTAGTGATACTAAAAAACTTGGGAGAATATCTTCAAAAACTTTATTAGGTTTTTTAATGACATCTATATTTGCATTAGCAACTGCTTGTACATTGGGATTTTTTGCTTATAAACTAGGATTTTTCAATGTTAATCTTTCTAGTAACACTGCTACATCTGTAACTATCTCTACTGGAAGTAATCCTCTACTTGTAATACTTAATGCAGTTCCAAATAATATAGCTAATGTTATGGCTAATAACTCAATGGTATTATCAATAGTATTTTTGGCTGTCGTTGTTGGATTATGTATTAATGCTTTAGATGAAAGAATCTTAGTTTTAAAGAATTTACTTATCGATATAAATAACATAATTAGTGTATTTTTAGGATTTATTATAACTAAGTTTAGTCCATTTGCTGTTTTTGTGTTAATTACTAGAACTTTTGCAGTATATGGCTTAGATCGTTTAAAACCAGCATTAGCCTATATGTTTACCGTTGCTGTTTCATCAATACTATTCTTTGTTATTGCCTATCCACTATTTATTTATATAAACACTAAATTAAACCCTATTGTGTTCATGAAAAAAACTGCTAAAGTTGCTCTTTTAGGTTTTTCAGCAGCTGCTTCTTCTGCTGCGTTATCATTAAATGAAAAAACAACTGTTGAAGAGCTTGGAGTTAATAAAGATATTGCTTCTTTTGTACTACCTCTAGGTATGACTATTAATATGAACGGTACTGCAATCATGCAAGTTATAGCCGCTATCTTCATTGCAGCTAGTTCTGGATATAACCTTACTATTCAAAATGTAATATTAATAGCAGTTTTAGCATTAATAGCTTCTATAGGTACACCTTCTGCACCTGGTTCATCATCAATAATACTTTTTACAGTATTAACAGGTATGGGATTTAATAACGAAGCTACACTTATAGCTTATTCATTAATTATTGCTATAAATAGACCTATAGATATGTTGATTACTTGTTTAAATGTAATTGGAGATTCTGCAACTGCAGTAGTTGTAGCAAATTCTGAGGGTTGCTTAGATAAAGAAATATATAATAGTTAATATTAAAAGGAGTATCTATAATAAATATAGATACTCCTTAATTTATTATTTATCTTTCTTTAATTACAGCTTTTCTAATTAATAAAAATGATACTCCACTTAAAATTATTGCTATTACTAAAAGTGTTATTATACAAGCAAAAACATTTATTGGATTAAATCCAAATATATAATCAAGAAATTTATTTATTTTCATTGCTAACCTTGGATTTGTTATCGAACAATTACCTGTAAACATTATAAGTGCTACTGGAATAACTGATACTATTACTTTTACATATTTATTAGATCTATAATAAATCATATTAATTACTATTCCTACTATATATGCTAAAAGACATAATGAAAATTGAAATAATATTGTATTTATAATTGTAGTAAAACTATTGCTTTGCACCCATACCCCATTATAAACACTATTCATTCCATCTACTAAATTTCCATAAGACATATCATAAAGGGTTGGATTATTAATAATAATATTGTTCAATCTATTAATAATAATATCTATAATTGACATTACTAATGCTATTGGTACACTTGATATCAATAGTCCCTTAATAAAGCTACTTCTTGATACACCATTACTTTTGGCAAAATAGAAATTTGACTTAAAGGAGTTCAATCCACAAACAAACAAGAAAATTACAGTTGCAAATTCTACTCCTGACATTGTGATATTTACTCCATCAACATAATTACTTATACATATAGTTATTCCTATAACAATAACTATCAAATAGTATATCATTGCTGATTTCATTACTGCTTGGATATTCATTTTTGCAATCTTTAAACTTTTCATCTTAAATCTCCTCCTTTTCAGTTAAATATATAAATAACTTTTGCAATTCAACCTTTGAAAACTTTAACCCCAAATCTTCTGCTAACTTTTTATCCTCTTTAGTTAAATTACCTATTATAGTGGCAGATTTAAATGATGTTATTTCTTCAACATTTACTATATTTTTTGCTTCTACAAATTTATCAATATTTTCAGTTAAGCCTGAAACTGTATATGCCTTATTTAATAACTCTTCAGCTTCATCACTACTTATAACTTTACTATTATTTAAAATAATTACTTTTTCTATTAAATTTGAAACCTCCTCAATAATATGAGTAGATAAAATTATAGTTTTAGGATTTTCTATATAATTTTCCATTAACACTTTATAAAATAACTCTCTATGATTGGCATCAAGACCAAGCACTGGCTCATCAAAGATTAAAACATTTGCATTTGAAGCAAGTGTAGTTATTATTTTACATATAGAATTATATCCTGTAGAAAGATTTTTTATCTTAGTATTTATATTTAAATTAAATTTCTTTGCTAATTCTAAGGCATATTCACTATCAAAATTTTTATAAAATTCTTTAGTCCATTTAAATATTTCTTTCACTTTATAATCTGATGGATATAAAGTTCTTTCTGTCATAAAATATATTTTTTCTAAAGCATTATCATTTTCATAAATAGTTTCACCATCAATAGTTATTTCACCCGAATCTACTACTGCTCTATCTGTAATTAAATTTAATAAAGTAGTCTTTCCAGCTCCATTTCTTCCTAATAGACCATAAATTTTATTTTCTTCAAATGTTATATTTATATCTTTTAAAACTTGTTTTTTGTTATAACTCTTATTAACCTTTTTAACCTCTATTATAGACATATCCTTACCCCTCTTTATTAATCATTTTTATGATATCTTCTGTTGATATATTTAACTTCTTTGCCTCATCTAAAAGTGTAACTATATAATCACTAAAAAAGCTTTCTTTTCTCTTATTCATTAGTAATTCTTTACTTCCCGCTGAAACAAACATCCCCACACCTCTTCTTTTATATATAACTCCTTCATCAACTAAAATATTAAACCCTTTTCCTACAGTAGCAGGGTTTATTTTATATTTTACTGATATCTCTGTAGTTGATGGTATCATTTCATCCTCTTTGAATATCCCTTTTATAATACTATCTTCTATTGCTTGCGCTATTTGAATGTAAATTGGAATATCATTGTTAAATTCTATAATCATATTATTTATCCAACCTCCTTTTCTATAGTTAGTTAATTGGTTCATTACTTATATAACTAACTATATAACCCACCTATTTATTTGTCAATATTTTACTTGGATATTTTTTCAACAGAAAAATAAGTTAATACCGAATCTCAAGTATTAACTCACTTAACCTATCTATAAAATATATTTACTATTTCATCACTATTAAGTAGCTTATCTATAAAAAGTCACTCAACACCTTCTTTAATATAATTTATCTTTATAAATATATATTTCATCATATTTATATTACAAATTGAATTTATTCCTATTAAAATAAAATGCCCTTTACTTCATTATTTTTAATACACATTATTTATTGTATAATGTAACTATTATTATTTAAAATTGAGAGGAGTCACATTTAATGAAAGAATTAGAAACTAGAGTAATGGATATTGATGTTGATGATATTAGAAATAAAATGAAATCATTGGGTGCAATTAAGGTTAAATCTGAAGACCAAGTTAATGAAATATATGATTTTGAAGATGGTAGACTTTTAGCCGCTAAAGGATATGCTAGAGTTAGAACTACTATTGATAGACTTACAGGGAAAGAAACTGTATTTATGACTACAAAAAAAATGTTAAGTCAAGGCACTTTTAAAGTTATGGAAGAAAATGAAACTATTGTTGAAGATGGAGAAATGGCTAGAAGAATATTTAAATCTTTAGGTCTTGTGCTTCAAGAATCTATTTCTAAATATAGAGAAAGCTATAAAATTAATGATTCTTTAATTGAAATTGATATTAATGATAAGAGTTTTTGTCCTTTCCCTTACTTAGAAATTGAAACTACTTCTGAGGAAAAGCTTGAAGAAATTCTTAAATTAATTGGCTATACTTTAGCTGACACTACTTCTAAGACTATTTATGAAATTTTAGCTGAAAGAGGAATTGAAGGCAAAATCAAAGGGCGATAATTGTTCATCATGGTAGATGAAAAAAACAAATGGATTATCTACAGGAATTAGTATAATTTTCATTAAGAATTTATATCCTCATTTCCAGAAAAACTGCTAAAGCTTCGAATGTCGTTTTACTCCCTCAGCTTCTTCACGCAGTTTTTCTTCCAATAAGGATTAAATTCTAAAATTCAATTATAATATTCCTTCCGATACTCCATTTGCCTTTTTCTTAATTGCCATATTTTATAACTTTAATCCAAGGCTAATTTGGGTTAGCTAATGTTTATACTAAAAATAGTAATAATTTTATTAATGACAATGTCTAACATGGTGTAGTACTTCACCTGTTTCCGTATCAATTGATACTATTGCTCCTCTACTTGATGAATTTATTTCATTATCCATCATCATTCCTGAATCCCTAATAATTGAAATAGTTTCTTCATAAGTTTTTCCTTCTAAATTAATTTCATTATCTCTATCCGTAGTAGTTGCAGTAACGCTAATAGCTGTTGTACCTACTACTAATCCTAATATTAATAAACCTGAAAAGACTTTTTTAAACTTGCTTGTTTTCTTTACATTTAACATCATTATTAATCTCCTTTTTATATACTTTTTATCACTACATAAATAGAGACATAAATTATTGGGGATCAAACTTACATTTTCAATGATACTTATTACAGTATTTCCATATTCTTTTCTTTGAGAATACGACATATTTTCTGCAACTATTTCATCACATGATATCTCACACCACTTTTCTATATTACTATTCATAATATAAATTATTGGATTAAACCAATTTAATGCTGTAATCAATATTTGAACAAATTTTATTAGTAAGTCCCTTCTTCTTAAATGAATTAATTCATGTATTATTACGGGTTCTAAATTATCACTGCATATCATATTATCTGGGAATATAATTACTGGATTAAATATTCCTACAAGCATTGGAGAATTAGCAATAAAACTTTTTCTTACATATATTTTTGAAGTTATATCCAACTCTCTTTTACATCTATTTAGTATATTGCTAAATTCATTATCTTCATAACTAAAACTTATAACTTCTTTTATAAATTTGTTATAACAATAAATATTCCATAAAATAAATATTACTGTCCCAAGTATCCACACTATAAATAATATCTCTGCTATACTTAATATACTGCTTTTCACACTTATTTCATTAAATGCTACATTAAAATAGTTTATAGTAATGCCTTTAGAATAATTATTAAAATTACGGAAAAGTAATACTATAGGAAAACCATAAAATATAATATTTATTTTTAAAATAAAAAAGTGAAACTTTGCAGAAAATATTTTGCGTGTTATAAAAGACATACAAAAAAATAACATAAAGAAAATTGTTCCTGAAATAGTTATCTTTAAAATAATTTTTAATATTTCATTCATATCAGCCTCCTATTTATCAGAAAACCAATCTTTTAGTTCTTCTATTTCTTCTTTATTAACCTTTTTCCCATAATATAAAGCTGATAAAAATTTCTTTACTGAACCTTTATACATATCATTTAATATACTTTGTGCTTCCCTCTGTCTATATTCCTCAATAGTAACAGATGAAATATAATAATTTGATCTTCCTTTTTTAACACAAGTTAAAACATCCTTTTCAACCATTCTAGCTAAAAATGTTGCTATTGTTTGGCCTGACCACTTTTTACCTTTTTCTTTTTCAATTATATTTAATAGCTCCGATGATGTTACTTGTTTATTAAGTCCCCATATAATTCTCATTATATCCATTTCTGTATCCGATAATTTTTGAAATTTTTTCATGATGCACATCACTCCATTAACCTTTTTCACTACACGTCTGTAGTATATATTAAACATACTACAGATATGTAGTGAATGTAATATATTTATTTACTTTTTCAAACACCTTATTACTCCACCACCCTAGGTTATTACCACTCATTCCAAATGATTGTGATTCATATAAATTTCCTAAATCATCTTTAACTTCTATGACTTCTGATTTTTTTGACTTATATAATTTATCTATCCCTAAGATTACTTTCATTAAATTCCATATTATAGCTACATACATTAGTCTTTTTTTAACTATATAAAGTTTCAACTTTTTTTATTTATTATATTAATACTATATACCAAAAAAGAGTTATATTAAGATTAAATTTTAAACTCAATCTTAATACAACTCTCTTTATTGTTAACTTAAATATTATATAATTTATAAAATAAATTAAACTTTCCTACCAAATATTTCAACCAATAATTATATGCTATTTTATAGTTCTAAATTCAAAGCCTTGGCTTTGTAAGTACTCTATTATTCTTGGAAGAGCTTTTACTGTTTCCTCTTTCCCATATGTATCATGCATTAAAAGAACTACACTATCTGCATTAGGACCTAAAGCTTCTACCCCTTCTTTAGCACATTGTACTAATTCATCAGCATTTTTCTTTTTCCCTTCAGCATCTTTATTCAATGCATTCCAATCAACATTATAGTATTCATTTTGTTCCATAGCCTCTTTCATTGCAGTACGGCCTTCCCATGACCAATATCCACCTGGTAATCTAATAACCCTTGTTGAGAAATCTTCACCTAATACTGCTTTCATTGAGTTTTGACTCTTTTCAAGATCTGATATAATGTTATTTACATTCATAGTTTTATTAGGATATAAGTATGAATAATCATGACTATATGTATGATTTCCTATCGCATGTCCTCTTTCAACTTCTTCTTTTAATATTTCTTTTGCTTCATCACTCTTATCTATTGATGAACCTAAAACAAAAAATGTTGCTTTAACATTATATTTATCTAATATATCTAATACTTGTGGCGTATTTGTTGTTGATGGTCCATCGTCAAAAGTTAAATAAACTACCTTTTTACCATCAGTTCTTACTGGATACTTTTTTGTCCCATTTAAAAGACCTTTAGTATTTTCAGCAACCACTGCAGCATCATCAGCGTTAGAATCTTCTTCAAATGATAAGTAACCACTATTATCTAATTTATTTTCTTCTACCTTATCCTCATCATTTGCTTCATCCTTATTATTTTCTGCTTCATTTTCATTATTAGCCTCTGTATTATTACTTGTCCCATTTTGATTTTCATTAGGAATTGCAAGTTCTAACCTTTGTTCTTTATGCTTTGGTATAAATTTAATACATAAAACTACTGCTACTACTATTAATATACTGCCTAATACAATAGTTACTTGTCTTTGCCTTTTTTTCTTCTTATTTCTCTTATTCATTCTTTTACCCATCTTTCGCTGCCATCCTTCCCCTGAATTACATTTTATTTCAATACGAATTTTCTCTTCACTACTAATATACAATATAACTATAGGTGAATTCGTTACAAAAGTGTTACAAATAAATAATAATATTAATACAAAAGTATTTTATAGCTTTTTATATTTATTTTTCTTATATACTTTTTTTGATACCGCTTACCTTTTATTTATCTATATATTAGACTTTTTACCTTTAAATAAAGTTTCAATAATCTTAATTTTTTATAAAATAAAAGGATAAGTTAAAACTCATCCTTTATATTAATATCCATTAACATTATTTAATTGTTCTAAATTCAAATCCTTTGCCTTGTAAATACTCTATTATTTGAGGTAATGCTTTTACTGTTTCTTCTTTACCATATGTGTCATGCATTAAAAGAACAACACTATCTGCATCTGGGCCTAATATTTCTATATTTTCCTTAGCTTTTTGAACTAATTCATCTGCATTTTTATTATGTCCTTGAGCATCCTCATTTAATGCATTCCAATCAATATTACAATAACCTGTTTCTATCATCTTATCTCTCATAGCTGTACGACCTTCCCATGACCAATATCCACCTGGAAATCTAATAACTCTTGTTGAAAAATCATCACCTAATATCTCTTTCATTATATTATTATTTTTTTCAACATCTGATACAATATTATCAACATTCATAGTTCCATTAGGATATAGATAAGTATAGTCGTGTCCGTATGTATGATTTGCTATTGCATGTCCACTTTTAGCAATTTCTTTTAATATATTCTTTTCTTCATCCCCTGCTTCTAACATCTTCCCTAAAACAAAGAATGTGGCCTTAACATTATATCTATCTAACACATCCAATACTTGTGGTGTATTTGTTATTGATGGTCCATCATCAAAAGTTAAATAAACAACTTTTTTACCATCAGTTCTTACCGGATATGATTTAGTGCCATTTAAAAGACCTTTAGTATTTTCAGCTACCATAGCTGCATCATCTGCATTAGGATCATCTTCTAATTTTATATAATTACTATTATTTTCTGAGTTAACTTCTGCTTCTTGTTCTTCTTCAATTATCTGATCATTTTGAATTAATTCATCTTCTTTATTAACTTCATCAGAGCTATCATTTTCCTTATTACTCGCTATATTTTCTTTTAAAGTGTTATTTTCTTTTTTAGAAATAAATTGTACTCCCACTATTGTTACAGCAACTACTATCACACATATAATTAAAACAGTAATATTTTGCTTTTTAATTGTGTCCATCTTACTTCTATTCCTATTATATTTTTTGCCTATCATTATTATTCCCCCTACTGATATAATTACCGCATTTACTATAATAACATATAATTCAATATTATTCCAAACCCTCTTTTACACAAAATCAACTTATAATACTTCATCTTTTATACAAAAAAGAGAAAAAATTAAACTTTTAAACTACTAGTTTTTTATTCTGGTAAAGTTATAAATATCTTTAAATAAGATATAATTAGCTAAAAATTAAAAGGATAAGTATTTAAACCTATCCTTTTAACTTTAAACTTATTCTATTATATAATTTCATAAATATATTTTCTTATTTCTTTTTCAACATTATCACATTTATTAATTCTTTGAATAATTAATTATCAGATAAAGGTACTCCATCAGCGTCAGTTGTTATTGTAGTTCCACATAAAATAAGTATTCCTTCTATGAATCCCCAAAGACTTCCTGCTCCACAAGTTAAAATTGTTACTACAATTTGTATAATACCAATTCCTATATACCCTAAATAAAATCTGTGTATTCCAAGTCCCCCTACCAAAATCCCTAATATTCCTGCTGCAATTCTTGACTTTGGCCTTTTAGCAACATTATTATAGTTTTGATTGTAATTAGGATTATTGTTATAATTAGGGTTATTATTATATCCTTGATTGTTATAATTAGTGTTGTAACTTCCTTGATTATTATAATTATTAGAGTAATTTTGATTATTATTAAATCCATTATATCTGTTTTCATTTACGTCTTTATTATAATTTTCAATAACATTTCCACAGTTATCACAAGTATCACCGTTCACCTTTACACCACATTTATCACAATATCCATTTCCATCTCCAGCCTTAAAGCCGCATTTAAAACAAAAATTAACACCTTCATTTAATTTTTCTCCACAATTTTTACAATACATATTGCTTCCCCCTTAAATAAGTATGTAAATATTATACAGCATTATCAAAAATATTATCCATACATTTTAATACATTTATCTTAATGCTTATAGAGTATTGCAATATATAATAACTACTATCCATACCAATTCACCTAGGTAATAATAATTCAGTTTGTTCTATTACTATAATAACAAAAAACCTAGAATATTATTACCTAGGTTTTTTGCTATATTTTATATTAATTTATTTACCTTTTATTCTGTAACTTATTTAGCTAATATTTCTTTCATTTCTCTTACTTCTTTTATTTCAACTAAAACACTTCTTATACTTGCAAAGATAATCTTATTATCAATACCTTTAGTTGATTTTATATGTTCTTCTACTATTTTTATTGTCATATCTATATCTCCATTTACTGGATTAGATAACATTCTTAAATCATCAATCATATATTCAACGTTATTATGATTAATTTTACTTCTTCTTATTAATACATATAACTGATAAATATCAACAATTAAAATTCTTATCTTATCAAAATAGTTATCAACTTCTTCATTAATATATCCATCATTATTAGCAGCTATTTTCTCTTCTATCATAGTACTTACTAACAATAGGGTATCCATCTCATGACTATCATTATTTTCATTCTTTGCATTTTCATATACTGCTTTTAGCATTCCATTAATTACATCTGTATACATTTCTGATAGTTCATTATTTGCATCTTTCATTTTTACTGGTAATATAAATTTATTAATTATAATGCCTATTATAGTTCCTAGTATAACAAATACTATTCTCTCAATAGTTAATACTACTGCTCCGCCAGACATAGCAACGGAGCCAATTGCACATATTGTAGTATAAATAGTTGCATATCTATATGTAAATGCATATGATCTTAAATAACCTGCAGCCATTATTATTAATACTCTGACTAATGTGTTTGTAAATATAGTAAATAGTAAAACTACAATAATGCCTCCAACAAGTGTTGCAAACATCTTGTCTTTAATTTTTTTCTTAGATAATTCATATATAGGAATTATTATAGTCATTGCTGTAAAGTAAATCCATTTTCCTTCCGGAAATTTAAAATAATCTGCAATAAAGGCTGAGATAGCAACACCTAATGATACTCTAACAGCATAAGAAAATTTCACTGATTTTTTATAAAACTCTTTCTTATGAATATTAATCATTTTATAGTCTTCTGGTATATCACTATTAGCTTCTATCTTGTTATAGTTTTCTTTACCTAATAGCTTTAATTCTTCTAATGACATATTTAACATATGAATAGTGTTTAATATTCTTAAAGTATCTATGTCATGTACATTATCATCTTTATATTTATTTAGTATGTTACTTATATTATCATTAATATTGCTTAAATTATCTTCTTTTCCCAAACTACGCTTTACTTCTTGTAAACAAATTGATAAATCCTCTAATACATATTTATTATTAATATCTTTATCTAATAAATTTGATAACTTTTCTAAAACCACAACAATATTTAGTTTTATCCTACCTTCTTCTGTTACATAAAATTCATCTTTCCTGTTATCATAAACAATTTTTCTAAATTCAGTAGAATTACTCCTTATTGCCTTATTAATTTCTTGTTTATTTATACTTTTATCATTTACCTTTTTTATAATATCATCACAAATATTATCTATTAATTTATTTCCAACCTTAGTAGTTTTATTTTTATTGACAATAAATTGCACTAACATAATTCCAATTGGCGCTACTAAAAGTGAAAGCAATCTCATTGGTAATTCTTTTGCAGTAATTGGAGTTGCTAATAAAAATAAATATTGTAATGAAAATGGTAAATAAACTGGTGACTTTAAGTTATAATAAAACGTATAAATTATTATAAATATAGCTATAAAATTTAAAGGTATAGCTGCCCATACATTTAGATTTGCTAAATATGTAAATATCCCAATACCTATATTTATTATAAGTAATTTAATTAAGTTTTTTCCTGGTGAAATAGTAAGATTAATTTGTGTCAACATTAAGATTGCTGTTATTCCCATTACTCCTACCAGCATATTTTTATCTCCAAAAATAGTTTTAAATATTATTACAAATGCCATTATTAAAATATATAAAACAGTTTGTGATATAATAAATTGTTTTGTTATTTTTTTGGGTTCTGCCAAAATAATCTCTCCCTTTCAAATTAGATATACAAGAAACAATATCACCATAATTTGTAACTCATATCAATTTTGATATTTATGAAAGTATATTTAAAATTATCCTTTTCTCCTATTAATAAACTATTTCAATTAAATTATTATATTATATAAAATATTACACTTCCTATATTTATACTTTTCTCCACACTTATAAATTTTATGCATTAATAAAAAGGTGGCTTCTATAATATTGAACTGCCCCCTGTCTACTTGACAGGGGGCAGTTCATATAGATACCACCTTTTACTTTATCTTAAACTTAAATTCATTAAACTATAAGTTTTCTCTTCTCTTTGAAGATTTTATAAATAACTTCTGAAGACCCTCTTTATCATCTTTCTCTAAACAAGATTTAATTTTATCTAATTCAGCTTCAAAATTATAAATAGTTTCAAGTAAATTTTCTTTATTTCCTAAAAATAATTGACTCCATAAAGCTTCATTAATATTTGCAATCCTAGTTAGATCCCTATAACTATCGCCTATAAACTCCCCTGTATTTCTTCCTTCAATATCACTATTGATAAGGGCTACTGCTAAAGCATGAGGTAACTGACTTGTAAATGCAATCATTTCATCATGGTACTTTGGACATATTCTTTTAACATGCTTAAATCCCATCTTGTATGCTAAATCTTCAATTAAATTTATGTTTTTATCCTTATTCCTATCAATAACTGTAATTAAGAAATTTGCCCCTTTAAAAACTTGATTAGTTGCATAATCTATGCCCTTCTTTTCCCTCCCAGCCATAGGATGTGCAAAAACAAAATCAATTTTTTCTGGTAATATTTCAATTATCTCATTTATAAATAACTGTTTAATCCCAGTTACATCTGTAATTACTGTCCCATCTTTAAAATACTCTTTATTATTTATAATGAAATCTTTTACTAGATTAGGGTAAATAGCTAAGACAATCAAATCAGCATTTTGAATTATATCCTTCTCATCTTCATAACCTTCTTTAATAATTCCTAAAGCCTTTGCCTTTTTTAATGTTTCTATATTATTATCTACACCATAGACTTCACTATATCCTGCTTCTTTAAGTGCCATTGCATATCCACCACCAATAACACCAAGACCTACAATTAGTATTCTCATAATACCCCCCTTTATTTAGTTAATAGTTTTGAGTTAAAAGTTAGTAGTTAAAGATATTTAAGAAACTCCTAAAGGAGTTTTTTTATCCTTAACTACTAACCTCTAACTATTAACTCTTAACTATAATATTTTTCCTTCTATTTCAGCTAAAGCTTTCACTTTTTTCATTACCTTATCAAATAAAGCTGGCTTAAGTGATTGTTGTCCATCACTTAATGCACATTGAGGATTATTATGAACTTCTATCATAAGTCCATCTGCTCCTGCTGCTATTGCTGCTTTTGCAAGTGGCTCAACTAAGTACCAGTATCCTGCTGCATGGCTTGGATCTACTATTACTGGTAAGTGTGATAACTTTTTAATTACTGGTATAGCACTTAAATCTAAAGTATTTCTAGTGTAAGTTTCATATGTTCTTATTCCTCTTTCACAAAGAATAATATTTTCATTTCCACCAGCCATTATATATTCAGCACTCATAAGCCATTCCTCAATAGTTGCAGATAAGCCTCTCTTAAGTAAGATTGGTTTATTAGTTTTCCCTAATTCCTTTAATAAATCAAAGTTTTGCATATTTCTAGCACCAACTTGAATCACATCAACATTCTCTACAAAATCATCTATATATCTAGTGGACATTATTTCTGTAACTATTGGTAATCCGGTTTCCTTTTTTGCAACTTTTAATAACTTTAATCCTTCAAGCTCTAAGCCTTGGAAACTATAAGGTGAAGTTCTCGGTTTGAAAGCTCCTCCCCTTAAGAAATTTGCCCCTGATTCTTTTATTGACTTAGCTATTTCAATTATTTGATCTTCACTTTCAACAGAACATGGCCCTGCCATAATTCCAAGATGGTTTCCACCAACCAAAGTTCCATCCACATTAACAATTGTATCATCTGGTTTAAATAACCTATTTGCTTTTTTAAATGGCTCTTCTACTTTTAATATTTTATCTACACCATCAAAAGACAATATTTTATCTGGATCTATAACCCTAGTTTCACCAACCACACCTATAATACAAAAAGTTGATCCTTGAGAAAGGTTCACACCTAACCCCTGTTTAGTTAATTCATTTTCTACAGCCTTTACTTCTCTTTCGCTACATTTAGGATTCATTACAATAATCATTTCTACCATACCTCCATACTTCATTTAATTAATAATTTTTAGTTAATAGTTTAAGGTTGAAACTCCTTTTTGAGTCTATTAATAATATATTTCTCTAAAGTCTGCTCAAGCAGACTTCATTCCTTAACTGTTAACTATTCACAAGTTTTGCTATTTTATTAACGACCTCTTCTAAGCTTCCTGTATTTTCAACTCTATAATCACAGTATTCCTTATATAAGTCATATCTTTCATCATATAATTTATATAATACTTCTTTACCATTTGCTAGTAAAGGTCTCTTTTCAACTTCTATATCTCCTAATATGTTTTCTACTGGTCTATCAATAAAAACAACTATAGAATTTTTCTTTAAATACTCTATATTTATATACTTCTTAACAACTCCTCCACCTGAAGAAATAATAGTTTTACTTCTTTCTCCAAGGTCTTTACAAGTTTCAGTTTCTATATTTCTAAAATAATCTTCACCATTTTTAAATAATTCTATAATAGTTTTTCCTTGATTATCTTCAATATAAAAATCCATATCTATAAACTCATAATTTAATTTATCTGAAAGTAAATTTCCTACCGTAGTCTTTCCACATCCAGGCAACCCTATCAGTGTAATACTTTTCTCCATATCCTTCATACCTACACTCCTACTACTTAAAATCTTTAGATAAATCATCATATATATAATTTATCAGCTCTTCGCTTATTTCCTTATCATTAAATATAGCTTGACTTTTGACAGCTTGCCCCACCAACATACGTAATCCACCTATAGCAACTTTTCCTTCTTCTGCTGCAAACTGAAGAAACTTAGTTTGCATCGGATTATATACTAAATCTACAGCTACATTAAAATTCCTTACTACTTCTTTACTAACTACAGAGTTATCACTCTTAGGAAACATCCCAACAGGAGTTGTATTAATTATTAAATAGCCTTTTAAACTATTTAGATCATTATAATCAATAATACTTATTCTTTTATCTATATTATTTAAATTAACACTTTCTGGTGTCCTACTTACTATATATATTTTTTCTATTTCATTATCCAATAAGTAAGTAATAACAGCTTTACAAGCACCACCAGATCCTAAGATAACTGCAGTTTTATTTTTCACATTTATATTTTTACTCTTAAGCATAACTTTAATGCCAAAATAATCAGTATTATACCCATAAAGTTTATTTTCTTTAAGCATTACTGTATTTACAGCACCAATTCTAGTTGCTTCATCCGAAATATAATCTAAGTATTTCATTATACTTTCCTTATATGGAATTGTGACATTAAAACCTTTTATCTTAAGCAATTTTACTGATTCTACAAAATCATTTAATCTATCTTTTTGAATTTCAAATAATTTATATGCACCTTCAGTATTATTTTTTTCTAATATTATTTTATTGATTCGTGGTGATAAGCTATGACTCAACTTTTCACCTAACAATCCATAGAACTCCATTTAAGCACCACCTTTGGGTTAGTTGATAGTTAATAGTTTTTAGTTAATAGTTTAGGATAAAATCCTGTAAGAATTTCTAAATATATATTTCTATACTATTAATTCTTAACTTTTAACTCTTAACTAATTACAACTTGCTAACTCTTTTATAGCTTCCAAGCAATTTAAAATACTCACTATTTTCTTCAATTAGCTTAATTGCCTTTTTAACATCTTCATTTTCTATATTACCTTCAAAATCTACATATAAAAGATATTGCCAAGGTTCATTCTTACTTGGTCTAGATTCTATTTTTATCATGTTAATATTATTTTCTGCAAAATGTCTTAAAAGATTATATAAAGTCCCTGACCTATCATCTAAAGAAAATACTACTGTTATTTTATTGCACTCTTTTGATGACTCTAGCTTTCTTCCTATGATAATAAACTTTGTATGATTATCATCTTTATCATTTATTTCTTTTTGAATTATATCTAAATTATATATCTTAGCTGCTCTTAAACTTGCAATTGCAGCCTTTGATTTATCATTTAACTCTGATATATACTTAGCACTTATTGCCGTATTATGAAATGGGATAAGCTTTAGATTATTATGATTACTTAAGAATTCTCTACTTTGATCAAATCCTTGTGGATGTGAATACACTTCCTTTATATCACTAATCTTAGTACCCTTTACCCCTATTAAGTTTTGGTCTATCTTTATACATTCTTCACCAACTATATAAAGTCCATACTTAACTAATAAATCATAAACAGTTGTTATTGCACCTGTACATGAATTTTCGATAGGTAATATTCCATAATCTATTTCATCATTTTTTAATGCTAAAAATACATCTTCAAATTCTTCATAATTATTATTTTCATGGCTCTCTCCAAAGTATTTAATCATTGCCTCTTCACTAAAAGACCCCTTTACTCCTTGATAACCAATTCTAATATTATTTAAATTTCTTTTATCCTTATTAACTGAAATAGTATCTTCTATTTTACTTACAGCATCATCATTATTTTCTTCAAAAATATCTGATTGAAGCCTTCTACTTAATGACATTAAATGATTAAAGAAATTTTCTGTAAGCTTTGAATAGTCTTTATTATTTAACCTATCAACATTCTTTTTTATAACTTCTACTTCCCTTGCTTCATTAAATATAGGAAGATTATTTTCTATCTTATATTTAGCTACATTTATTGCTACATTCATCCTCTTTTCAAATAATTTCACTAACTCTTTATCTATATTATCAATTTCTTTCCTGCATTCTGAAAGATCCATCATTAATCACCACCTTTTATTTAGTTAGCAGTTTTTTAGTTAATAATTAATGAAGAAACCCCTTAGGTAGTTTCTAAAGTATATTTTTCAATTAATTTTAATCTGAATTTATCTCTAAGCCCAAACTACTAACTATTAACTAACTCAAGCACTCCTATTGCTGCTACTGCTTCTATAACTGGAAGCGCCCTTTGCACTATACATGGATCATGTCTTCCTTCTATCTTTAAAGTAGTTTCTTCCATTGTTTCTATATTAACAGTCTTTTGTTCTTTAAATATTGAAGCTGTTGGCTTAATTGCAACATTAAATACAATTGGCATTCCATTAGTGATTCCACCTAGAATCCCACCATTATTATTAGTTCTTGTCTTGATATTTTCCCCATCTAAGTAGTATTCATCATTTGCTTCTGAACCCCTCATTTTAGAAATATCAAAACCTCTTCCAAATTCAATACCTTTAACTGCTGGAACTGAGAACATTAAATGAGCTAATGTTGATTCTACTGAATCAAAAAATGGATTTCCAACCCCAGGATTTACTCCTAAAATAGCACATTCTATAGTTCCTCCTATAGAATCTCCATCTTTTCTTGCATTCATAACTTCTTCTCTCATTACATTTTCTAAATTAGCATTAATTAATGGAAGCTCTTTATCTTTAAATGAATTTAATAACTCATCATTTATATCAGTTTCTAAAAAACTTTCATCTTTTACGCTACCTATAGAATTAACATGTGCTGCAATTACTATTCCCTTTGATTCTAGTATTTGTTTGCAAATAGCTCCAGCAAATACTAATGGTGCAGTTATTCTTCCTGAAAAATGCCCTCCACCTCTATAATCATTAAATCCATCATATCTTATAGCTCCAGTATAATCTGCATGTCCCGGTCTCATTACATCCTTAAGCTTTGAATAATCCTTAGATTTAGTATTAGAATTTCTTATAATTGCACAAAGTGGTGTTCCTGTTGTTTTTCCTTCAAAATATCCACTTAATATTTCTGGAATATCTCCTTCTTTTCTTGGAGTCGATAATGGACTTTTACCAGGTGCTCTTCTTGCCATTTCTATCATTATCTTATCAATATCTATTTCAAAACCAGAAGGTAATCCATCAATATTGATTCCAATTGCATTTCCATGAGATTCACCAAAAATAGATATTTTTATGTTATTCCCCCACATTCCACTCATGAACATCTCCTCCTAAAGCTTTAAAATCATCAAAGAATAGTGGATAAGATTTTGCTATACATTCATAATCCTTTATTACTATCGGCTCTTCACATCTAGTAGAAGCAATTGCTAATGTCATTGCAATTCTATGATCCTTATGGCTCCATACTTCTACGTTACCTTGTAATTTTTCTACTCCTGTAACTAATAATCCATCTTCTTTTTCTATTATCTTAGCGCCTAATTTATTAAGCTCAGATGTTACTGCTGCAAGTCTATCACATTCTTTTATTCTTAATCTACCTGCATTTATTATTTCTGTTGTACCTTTTGATAAGGCTGCTACAGCTGTTAATACTGGAATAATATCTGGACATTGGCTTCCATCAATTATTGTAGAAACTAATTCACCATTAATAATCCCCTTAACATCAGTATCCTTTGAATTAAATACAACATTCATTCTTTCTAAAATATCTATTACTTCCTTGTCACCTTGAAGAGAATTTAAATCTAAATCCTGACATAACACATCATTTCCTAATGCATCTGCACAAAGGAAAAATGCAGCTTGGGAATAATCGCCTTCAACTCTATAATTTCTAGCATTGTATTTTTGATTTCCTTTAACAATAAATTCCCTATAATCATTATTAATTATTTCAATTCCAAAATCACTCATTGCTCTTAATGTTAAATCAATATATCCCTTTGATTCCATTTCAGTAGTAATGATAATTTTAGAATCTCCATTTAATAATGGTAATGTAAATAATAAACCTGTAATAAATTGAGAACTAATATTACCTTCAACTTCAAATATTCCTGGCTTTAATTCTCCATTAATAACTAAATTGAGATTTCCTTCTTCATAAGAATATTCAATTCCTTGATTATCAAATATATTATAATAAGTTGTTAATGGTCTTTTTCCTAAATTTCCTTTACCAATAAACCTACTACTTCCATTGAATAGTAATGATATAGGAACCAAGAACCTTAAAGTTGATCCAGATTCATTACAATCTATAACTCTAAATTCTTTAACCTTTTTAGGTCCTCCATATACTCCAACTACTTCTAAATGATTTTTATACCTCACTATTGTAGCTCCTAAAGATTTCATTGCATCAATAGTTGCTATAATGTCATCTGAATAATCTATGTTTTCTATAATGCTTAACCCTTCACTTAAAGCCGCACAAATAATAGCTCTATGCGCCATACTCTTTGATGGTGGTATCTTAACCTCTCCCTTAAGCCTTGAAGGATTTATCTTTAAATCTGACATATGTTCCCCTTTCTTTTAGTTATTAATTTTGAGTTAATAGTTTAAGTTTGAAACTCCTTATTGAATTTCTTAATAATATATTTTTCTAAAGTCTGCCCAAGCAGACTTTATTCCTTTTCAATATTAGTATTTGCTTCAATAGCTCTTAACTTTTAACTATCTAACCCTATTAACTAAAAAAACTTGTTGTTGTTTTATATATTTCTGAATTACCTATCTCTTTTAATATAATAAGATTTAAGTCATTTCCCATTTTCTTTTTATCTAAGTTAATTGCTTCTATTAATTCTTTTAAATCAACATCCATTTTATAAGGAAGGTTATACTTAACTAAAATATTTTTTATTCTTTCAGCTGTTCCTTTTTTAGTTAAACCCTTTGCTTCACTAAATTTAGTTATTTCATACATACCAATTGCTACAGCTTCACCATGGCTATATTTTTCATAATTATAATGTTGCTCTATTGCATGAGCTAAAGTATGCCCAAAATTTAAAAGCATTCTTTCGCCCTTATCTTTTTCATCATTTTCCACAACTTTTCTTTTAATGTCGCAACATCCATGGATAACCTCTTCCATATAACTCATTAACTGTTGATAATTTTCCATTTTTTCTAACAACTCAAAAAATTTACTATCCTTAATACATCCATATTTAATAACTTCACCCATTCCATCTATAAGAAATCTCTTATCTAAAGAATTTAGAACTTCTGGATCTATTAAAACACATTTAGGGTGATAAAAACTTCCTACTAAGTTTTTACCTCTTTCTAAATCTACAGCAACTTTCCCCCCAACACTACTATCAACTTGCGCTAAAAGTGATGTTGGTATTTGAACAAAATCTATTCCCCTTAAATATGTAGAAGCTGCAAATCCAGTTAAGTCTCCAATAACTCCTCCACCTAATGCAATTATTAAATCGCTTCTAGTTAGGTTAAAATCTAAAAGTGCATCATATACACTAGGTAATATATTAAAGTTTTTAGTCTTTTCCCCTGGTTCTAAAGATAATAACTTTACTTCAAAGTCTTTACCCTTTAATGAAGCCACAACTTTATCACCATAATACTTATTTACATTATCATCAGTAACTATAAATACTTTTCTACCCCTATAAACCTTGCTAACTTCTTCTGCTACTCTACTAATAATTCCTTTTTCAATTATTATAGGATAGCTTCTCTCCTTTAAATCAACTACTAATTCCATTACATCACCCTTCATTTAGTTAAGAGTTAATAGTTTTTAATTAAGGATGAAATTCCTCTATTGGAATTTATTAAAAATATATTTTTTAAATTTAACTTCGCTTAATTTATTTCTTAAACTATTAACTATTAACTATTTTTTACTCTAGCTGTTTTAAATTTCTCTTCCTACAGCAGCTGCTATTAACTTTAAGTCATCCATCAATTTCGCAAATACATCTGGTTTAATTGATTGTTGACCATCACATAATGCCTTTTGAGGATCATTGTGTACTTCTATTATAAGACCATCTGCTCCAACTGCAATAGCTGCTTTAGCAAGAGGTTCAACCATCCACCATTTACCTGCAGAATGACTTGGATCAATAACTACTGGTAAATGACTTAACTTCTTAATTGCTGGTACTGCACTTAAATCTAAAGTATTTCTAGTATATGTTTCAAAAGTTCTTATTCCTCTTTCACAAAGAATAACTTTTTCATTACCTCCAGCCATAATGTATTCAGCACTCATTAAAAGTTCTTCTATTGTTGCTGATAAACCTCTCTTTAATAATATAGGCTTATCAATTTTACCTAATTCCTTTAATAAATCAAAGTTTTGCATATTTCTTGCACCAACTTGAATTATATCTGCCTTTTCAACGAATGTATCTATATCGTATGGTGACATTAACTCTGTCACCACTGGTAACCCTGTTTTAGCTTTTGCTTCATTTAATAAATCTAATCCTTCATATTTTAATCCTTGGAAACTATATGGTGAAGTTCTTGGTTTAAATGCTCCACCTCTTAAGAAACCAGCCCCATATTTTTTAACTTCTTCTGCTACTAATGTAATTTGTTCTTTACTTTCAACAGAACAAGGCCCTGCTATAACTGCAATTTTATTTCCACCTATTGTATGTCCATTAACATCAATTACTGTATTTTCTGGGTGAAATAATCTATTAGCCTTCTTGAAAGGTTCTTGTACTTTCATTACCCTTTCAACATTAGGATTTGCTTCAATGTATGAAGGATCTATTTTAGTTGTATCCCCAACTAATCCTAAAATACTCATTTCTGTTCCTGTAACAGGATTAACGATAACCCCTAAAGATTCTAACTCTCCTATTAATTTTTTAATTGCTTCATTACTCGTTTTTGGTTTTAAAATTACTACCATTTAAATTGCCCCCTTTAATTTAGTTAGAAGTCAGTAGTTTTGAGTTAGTAGTTCTATACTCTTATATACTATTCTCCTTAATACTGTTTTTATATGTAACATATTCTTCTTACGAAAAATATATAACTTTAACTTAATAAGCTTTAATACCATCAAAAGTTTTTATTTTATATATGAAACACCTTCTCCTTTAGAGTCGAATGTGTAACTTCAACTTACCAAATTAAAAATTTGGAGTTTCAGTTATGAAACACCTTCTCCCTTAGAGTCGAATGTGTAACTTCAACTTGCCAAATTGAAAATTTGGAGTTTCAGTTATAAAAAAAAGAGAACTCTCAATGAGTTCTCTTAATAAACTATACTTTAAATACACTTTTAAATATTAAGATATATAAAAAGGTTCACTAAATACTCATTAGAAAAGATTTATTCTTATTTTTGCAAAATAAATAGCCAGCGCTAAAATAAAAGCCCCAGAATATAAAGTAAAAAAAGCTATAAAATTTTGCAGTTAAATTCTTTTCTAATCCTTTCATAATATATACCTCTTAATTCTAATTTTTTAATAATAAAATTACTTCCCTTTATCATAACCATTTTTAACCACTTTGTCAATGTTTTTACATTTGAATTAATATATTTTTTATTTAATTTACAAAATTGGTGCCAATAATCTTATTAATGATTCTTTTATTTTCAAGTTTTTTGGTCGCTTATCGTATTCTTCTTTAATTACTAATTTAGATTTTTCTTGATCATCTAAAAATATTTTTTCCTGTTCTTTTGCTACTTTTTCATTATAAATAAATGCATTAACTTCAAAATTTAATTTAAAACTTCTTATATCTAAATTAGCTGTACCAATACTACATACCTGCCCGTCAGCTACTATTGTTTTAGAATGAATAAATCCATTACTATACCTATATATTTTTATTCCATATTCAATTAATAATCCTATATTGGCACTAAGCATCCATTCCATAAAAAAATGATCTGGCTCGCCTGGAACTATTATTCTTACATCAACTCCTGATAATGCTGATATTTTTAAAGCTTCTAACATAGGGCTATCCGGAACTAAATATGGGGTTTGAATATAAACATAATTTTTAGCACTATTAATAATTTTCATATAAGAATTTTTAATATACTCTTCCATATGATCTGGGCCTGATGATACAATTTGCATTCCTACATCTCCAGCCTTCTCTGGTATTGGAAAATACATAAACATATTTCCCATATTCTCATCGGCAGCATAATCCCAATCTAAAATAAAACGTTTATTAAGTTCATTAACGGCTTCTCCTCTTATTCTTATATGAGTATCTCTCCAGAACTTAAATTGTTTCCCTTTATTTACATATTCATTTCCTACATTAAATCCACCTACATAACCAACTTTTCCATCTATTACAACTATTTTTCTATGATTTCTGTAATTTATGCGCGTATTTATATGTGGTAAAATACCTGGAAAAAATACAGCAATTTTTATTCCATATGATTCAATTTCTTTAATAATATTTTTTGTAATTGCTTTTGAACCCATTCCATCTATAAGAAGCCTTATTTCTAAACCATCCTTAGCTCTTTTTCTTAGTTCATTTATTAATGCCTTACCTAATTCATCATATCTAAAAATGTAGTATTCTATATGTATAAAACACTTTGCATTTCTTATATCCTCAAATAAATCCTTAAATTTATCTTCACCATTAATATAAGTTTTGACATCATTAGCAACTGTATAGACAGCTCCAGAATGGTTGTAATTCATTAATATCAGATCTTCATAATTTTCATTTACTTCACTATCATTACTAAAATTAGATAATTCATGAGTTCCTCTTAATTTATATCTTTTTATTTTATCAGCAAGTTTTTTTTCTCTAAATATTTTCTGCCTACTTAAGTTTTGACCTAGTAATAGATATAAAATTAACCCCACTCCTGGAAGTGCAATTAAAATCACTAACCATGCCCATGTAGTTGTAGGCTCTTTTCTTTCTATAAATATTAACGATAATGCCGAAATTAAATTTAGTAAGAAAAACATTATTAGTAATATTATATATGCCATAAAAAACCTTCCTATATTTTTATTATTTCTTACTATTATACATCACTTTAATTAAATTGCGAAGAATTTAGTTAATAGCTAGTCAATACTCCATAGTCAGTAATAATTTATAAGTTATAAGTGACAAATTAATGTGAAAACTCGCCTTAGAGCTTCTAAAATATATTTTTAAAAAGTCTGCCTAAGCAAACTTTGTTCCTAAACTCATCACTTGAAAGTTGCTACTTGTAAATTACTAAGCCTGAAACTAAAAAATAACCATGCCTATTGGCATGGTTATTTTAAATCTTATGCGAAGTATCTGTTTAATAATCCTTCGAAAGCTTTTCCGTGTCTAGCTTCATCTTTACACATTTCATGAACTGTGTCATGGATTGCATCTAAGTTTAATTGTTTAGCTAATGTAGCTAAATCTTTCTTTCCTTGAGTTGCTCCATGTTCTGCAGCTACTCTAGCTTCTAAGTTAGCTTTTGTATCAGCTACTACTACTTCTCCTAATAATTCAGCGAATTTTGCAGCGTGTTCTGCTTCTTCGATTGCTATTCTCTTGTAAGCTTCAGCAACTTCTGGGAATCCTTCTCTATCAGCTTGTCTTGACATTGCTAAGTACATTCCTACTTCTGTACATTCTCCAACAAAGTTAGCTCTTAATCCTTCGATTACTCTTTCATCTACACCTTGAGCTACACCAATTCTGTGCTCATCAGCAAATACTAATTCTCCTGATTGTTCTACAAACTTATCTGCTCCAACTCCACATACTGGGCATGCTTCTGGTGCAGTTTCTCCTTCATGAACATATCCACATACTGTACAAACAAATTTTTTCATAATTTTATTCCTCCTAAATTTTCATATATTTCATTTTTTTTCTTATTTTCCATTCCTATTATATACTACTAAAGTGCAATGAATCAATCTATACTTTAGTAGTATTTTTTATTTTTTGTTTATTAAATCTTAAGCGAAGTATCTGTTTAATAATCCTTCGAAAGCTTTTCCGTGTCTAGCTTCATCTTTACACATTTCATGAACTGTATCATGGATTGCATCTAAGTTTAATTGTTTAGCTAATGTAGCTAAATCTTTCTTTCCTTGAGTTGCTCCATGTTCTGCAGCTACTCTAGCTTCTAAGTTAGCTTTTGTATCAGCTACTACTACTTCTCCTAATAATTCAGCGAATTTTGCAGCGTGTTCTGCTTCTTCGATTGCTATTCTCTTGTAAGCTTCAGCAACTTCTGGGAATCCTTCTCTATCAGCTTGTCTTGACATTGCTAAGTACATTCCTACTTCTGTACATTCTCCAACAAAGTTAGCTCTTAATCCTTCGATTACTCTTTCATCTACACCTTGAGCTACACCAATTCTGTGCTCATCAGCAAATACTAATTCTCCTGATTGTTCTACAAACTTATCTGCTCCAACTCCACATACTGGACATACTTCTGGTGCAGTTTCTCCTTCATGAACATATCCACATACTGTACAAACAAATTTTTTCATAATTTTATTCCTCCTAAAA
>NZ_JADPBQ010000004.1:184797-213772 GCF_015670405.1 Clostridium sp. 1001271B_151109_B4
GAACATATCCACATACTGTACAAACAAATTTTTTCATAATTTTATTCCTCCTAAAATCTCTTTGATATATATTTAATTATCTTAACTTCTTATTATCCTGTTCTTTTATTCTTTTGTTTTTTGTGTTCTCTCGAATCACCTTACATTTATTATTATATAATAATTATTATTAATTACAAGTCTTTTTTGAAAATTTTTTAAAATTTTTTCTAATTGATAATACATATCATTTAGCATTATTACTAGCTTTATCCATATACAATAAGATATTGATTATCAACTGATAAAATATTATAAATAAAAGAGCCATACTTTTAGTACAGCTCTTTATTAATTTCATTCAAGTAATAAACCAAAAATTTTTAATCTAATTAATCTTAAATCTAATTGCAAAATGCTTTTTTGTTCCTTAATCAAACTTCTTAATTCTTTTTAATAATTCTCTAAAATTATACTACTTTAATCTTATTATAGATTTAAATAAGTCTCCATCAACTTCAACATTAAAGCTTCCACCATGAAGTTCTACTATACTTTTAGCTATAGCAAGACCTAATCCTGATCCTTCTGTACTTCTTGATGCATCTCCACGTTTAAATCTATTTGTTATTTCATTAGTATCAAAACCTAACTCATAAGCTGATATATTTCTCATTACTATTATAACGTCTTTTTCTTCTTTATACATATCAATATAAACCCTAGTGTTACTTAAGGAATATTTAACTATATTAGAAAGAAGATTTTCAAATACTCTATATAACCTCTTCCCATCTCCATTAATAAATATCTTTTCTTCTGGAACATTTAATTTAACATTTAAATTACTATCTTTAAATCTTTCATCATTTTCTCCTAATGCTTGCTTTAATAATTGTCCGATATCTATTTTAGCAATGTTAAGTTCCATAGCTCCACTTGCTGCTTTAGATGCCTCAAATAAATCTTCTATTAAAACCTTAAGTCTTTGAGATTTTTTATCTAATATATTTACATAATCCATAGCAGTTTCTGGTTGTATATTTTCTCTCTTTAATAAATCAATATAATTAATTATTGAAGTTAAAGGTGTTTTTAAATCATGAGATACATTGGTAATAAGTTCTGTTTTCATATTTTCACTCTTCATTTCATTTTCAACAGATTTCTTTAAGCCATCTCTCATATTATTAATATCATGAGCTAGTTCTCTTAAGTGCCCTCTTCCCTTTTCATCTATTTTACAGTTTAATTTACCTTCTGCCGCAGCCTTTGATCCAACCATTATTTTATCTAAATAAATTAAATCTCTAATTAACATTATAATATATATAATCGTTAATATTATCCCTGCAATTATTCCTATTGGCCATATAAAAAATATTGCTGATAAGAAAAATAATACTAATCCTGATGCTACATATAAAGCTGTCATTATTAAGAATGTTCTTATTATAGATCCTCTATTCATTACATCACTTAAATAATTCCAAGCTCTAATTGTAAGATTATCTTTAAGTAAGGTTCCTTCATTATAACTAACAATTATAACTCTAAATAATAAGTAGTAAATTACTACTACTATAGCTACCCAAATTATTGAGACTAAATTTAATCTTCTTATATAATTATTTGAATTATAGTAAATACGAGGCCCTATATCCCAAATTATCCATGCTATAATTCCAACTCCAACTTTGTATTCGATAGGATATACCTTAGCCTTATTTATTATTTTTTCTATTAACCCTACTTTTACTTTATATTTAGCTAAGTATAATAAGCAGAAGATTGTTAAAGCTAAAGATACTACAAATGTAGTACAACTTAAATAAAAACTAGTAACATTATTTTTTACACTCTTAAAACTTTCAGAAACCACATCACCCGATTGGAGCTCTTCAGGCATCCATATATATAATGTTATATTATGCTTTTCGCTATAATCCAGCTTGAGCTCACTAGTAGCCATAGTATCATAACTATAATCAATAAATCTATCACTATATCCATAACCACCAACAAGTTTATTTAATATATTATTCTTATTTATTTCCTTACCATTAACATATATTTTTTCTATTATGTTTCCATTGTAATCAATGTTTACTTCTTTGAAATATCTACTATTTACTATAATGTCATTAGGATCAATTTCATTTCCACCAATCCAAACATCATTTAATTTATCATAGGCCCTAAAATTTAAATTAACATATGATTTTATTTTATTATTTAAATCACTTGCACTATTACTTTTTCTATTTAAAATATACTCGTTCATCTCTTCATTACTTAAAGTATATTTTTCATCTATTTTTTCTCTTTCTTCTTCTAAGATTTTTTCTTGCTGTTCATAAGTTAAATTATTAAAACTATCATCATTATATCTAGATTCTCTATACTCAATATATTCATCATTTGCCTTATCTAGTAATTCTGCCTTACAAATCTCTATATCATTTTTAGTTATATTTTCCTTATCTTTAGCATAACTAGCTGATTTATAATATAATGAATAATCTTCTACTAAGGCTGTATAATCATATATATTGCTTGCTACTTGAGTTTGTAAATATACTCTCTCTGGTATAACATATTCCAAGTTATCCCTAATTTCTACTCCTGATAAAAATGTACACGCTAATGATATAATAGTTAAAATATAAACTATATATTTACTGTTGGTGTTATTTAAAATATTTTTTTTATTATTTTTTTCTTTTTTATCTGAAATTCTTATCTCTTCTTCGTTAATATTTTCTTCATTAGTATTTTTCGACTTTGTATCCAATTCCCCACACCACCTTTAGATATTTAGGATCCTTAGGATTAATTTCTATTTTTTCTCTAATCCTTCGTATATGTACTGCTACTGTATTTTCTGCATTATAACTAGGTTCCTTCCATACACTTTCATATATTTCATCTATAGAAAAAACCCTACCTTGATTTCTTAATAATAATTCTAATATTCCAAATTCAGTTGCAGTTAATTTAATTGATTCTCCATCAACTAATACTTCTTTTGTATCTTGATTTAATGAAAGTCCTCCACTACTTATTATTGAATTGCTTTCCTCTTCTTTTTTTCCACCATAATTTCCAAAGACAGTATATCTTCTTAATTGTGACTTTACTCTTGCTGTAAGTTCTAATGGATTAAAAGGCTTAGTTATATAATCATCTGCGCCCATATTAAGACCTAATATTTTATCTGTATCCTCTGATTTTGCAGAAATTAATATAATTGGAATATTCTTTTCCTGCCTTATTTTCATTGTAGTTCTAAGTCCATCCATATTAGGCATCATTATATCCATTAATATAAGATGCACCTCATTTTCCATTAAAGCTTCTAATGCCTCTAATCCATCATAAGCTTTGATTACATTAATTCCTTCGTTTCTTAAATATATATCAATAGCATCAACTATTTCTCTATCATCATCTACTACTAAAACATTATTTTTTTCCATACCTAAACTACACTCCCTTCATAATGTATTATTATACCATGTCACTCAACTTATATTTATATAGTAACAAGAAAGTCTTACAAAAAAATTATCATATTTATTAAAAATTTATTAAGTAAGTCTCCAAATTTTCAATTTGTCTAGGCGAACTTGCCTGAAAGTCAAAATTTCAATTTTGCTCCTTGAAGATACACTTTAGTGTACTCAGCCACCGTTAAAGAGTCGAGTTTCCTAAAAAAAATTATCATGGTAGTGCAAAAAAAATAAATGGAGTTTCTCCTAGAATTAATATAATTTTCGTTAAGAATTTATATTATTTCCTCCAGAAAATCACCTAAAGCTTCAAATGTTGTTTTACTCCCTCAGCTTTTTAACGGTCATTTTCTTCCGCTAATAATTAAATTCTAAAACTCAATTATAATATTCCTTCCGATACTCCATTTATCTTTTTCTTTATTACCAGATGTACGGCATTGAGCCAATTTGGTTTGGATTAATTAGCAGATGCACTAATTAATCGCAATTTAGTTTTTATTAGTTAATGTTTGTGCTAGTAATAATTGTAACTTGGTGTTAGGTTAAATTTATTTTTTATGTGTGTGCAGAAAAAAAGAGGATATTATTATTGAAATGAATATTGAAATTAAACCGTAGAATTTAATAATTTACGGATAAAAATTTGCGTAAGGAAGGTTATATGCTTGAGCCCATAGGCTAGTTTATAATCTTTAGCAAATTTTTAGGAGTAAATTATATAAATTCAAGATGAAATTTCATAAATTCCTGAAAAGATAATATGCTCTTTTTTCGTTATTACACATTTAAGTTAAATTATATTGTTAATAAAAGTCCTGCAATTGTAGCACTTAGAAGATTTGCTAATGTTCCACCTAATACTGCTTTCCAGCCTAAGCGAGCTATATCATGTTTTCTACTAGGTGCCATACCTCCTATTCCTCCAATTAAAATTGCTATAGAAGAAATATTTGCAAATCCACACAAAGAAAAAGTAACTACAGCTATTGTTTTAGCTGATAATGTACTCATTATTTCAGAAAGACTTGTAAATGCTACAAATTCGTTTAATACTATCTTTTGACCAATTAATGAACCTGCAACTACAGCTTCCTTCATTGGTACCCCTATAATAACTGCCACTGGTGAAAAAATATAACCTAAAATAGATTGTAAACTTAAATTACTTATTCCAAACCATCCACCAATTATTCCAATTACACCATTTATAAGTGCAATTAATGCTACAAAAGCTAATAATATTGCCGCTATGTTAAGAACTAACCCTAATCCATCAATAGCACCTTTAGATGCTGCATCAACAACATTTGCTGAATCGTCCTTTACCATTTCAATTTCTTCATTTACTTTAGCTTCTTTTATTTCTGGAATTATTATTTTAGATATTATTAGTCCTGCTGGGGCTGACATAAAACTAGCAGATACTAAATATTCAATAGGAATTCCTAATAATGAATATCCAACTAGTATTGACCCTGAAACGGAAGCAAGCCCTCCAACCATAACTGTAAATAGTTCAGATTCTGTTAACTTTTCAACATATGGTTTAATTAAAAGTGGTGCTTCTGTTTGTCCTAAGAATATATTTGCTGATGATGATATAGTTTCTAACTTAGATGTACCTAAAAGTTTTGCTAAGCCTCCACCTATAAGCTTTATAACAAACTGCATAACTCCTAAGTAATATAATACTGATACTACAGCTGAAATAAATATAATTACTCCTAAAACATTAACAGCAAAAATACTTCCATCATTAGCTAATGAGCCAAATAAGAACGATATTCCTTCCTTTGCATAATCAATTACAGATTGAACTCCTAAGGCAATCTTACTTAATACATATTTTCCAACGCTCCATTTTAATGCAGCAAATGCAAAAGCAAATTGAATTATAAATCCAATAATCACAGTCCTCCAATTTATTTTTTTCTTATTATTTGAAAATAAAAATGCTACTAGAAATATAAAAGCCACACCTATAATACAATTTAATATTGCCACAAAATACACCATCCTTTGTTAAATACTTTTTCTCATTTAGTTTTATCCAAAATGTAGTCTTATATTCTTTTTCAAATAAAAAGATACCTCTAGAATTAACCCAATATTTAGGCCTATTCCAGAGGTACATATTATTTCTATAATAATTATTTAATTATATAGCTTGATACTATTTCACCAAAATATAATGTATGATAATCTTCTAGTGGATATTTACTCTCTTTTATATCCTTATTTAAATTCTTATCACTCATTGTAGTTTTATAAAGAACTTTACACTCAAAATGCATACCTTCCATATTCAATACAGGTGTATTTATTTTTTCTGGTTCTACAATATCAATATTTAAATGTGCTAATTTATTAATATCTTTACCACTTTTACTTCCTAAAAATGCTATTTCCTTATCCACATTTTTATATGGTATTGTTACTGTAAATTCATTTGTTTTTTCAATTATTCCATATGTATATCTTTGAGGCCTTACCATAACTGTAAATACAGGCTTGCCCCACATGAAACCAATACTTCCCCATGCTATAGTCATTGAATTCACTTTACTTCCACTCTTAGTTGTTAAAAATATTCCCTTACTTAAAATCTCAGTATTTTTTTCTAAATTCTCATTATACGTTACAAATCTTTTAATCATTTAAATCGCCCCTTCAAATTATTAATATTAGAATTATATAATATTATACCAATTTTTAGCATATTTTAATAACCTTAAAGCATTTTAAACTCTAAACACAGGTAAATTTATTTATTAATCTATGTACTTTTAATTACATACTTATATAGCTATTTTAAAAGATTCTAAAATGTCTTTTTAAAGAAAATATTAAATTATACACTTATATAACTTTTTTTCCAAAAGGCATTAATGATAGCTTTGCCATTTTAAATGACTGTGCTGCAAATGGTATTCCTACAATTGTTATACACAAAATTAATCCACTTATTATATTGGCAATACATAACTCTAAACCACCAAATATTAACCATAAAATATTCATTATTAAATTTCCACTACTATCACTTACTGTAACAACTTCCTTACCAAATGGTGCAAGCTGTAACCTCGCCATTTTAAAGCACTGCATTCCTACCGGTATTCCTATTATAGTAATACACCATATTAATCCTGTAAAGCACCATCCTATTGCACCAAAAAGTCCCCCAAATATTATCCAAATAATATTTCCTAAGCATGACATAAACATCACCTCCATTAACTTTACTTACATCTCATTCTTAATTAGTATATAAGGAAATTTCCTCAATTTAAAGCAATTTAGCATTCTTAAGAATGTTTTAATAATTAATCTAATATTTAAGTTTTTTTATTTAATAAAAATAAGTTAATAAATAATATAAGCTTTAATTCTTCTTGTTATTATCCTACAATGTGTATTAATTTACCTTAGATAAATATAATATTTACTCTTATTGACTTATTATAGTAGACTAATATATAATTAATAAATATTGAAATCTTTTAATAAATTTAATATTTATTGCATTGAAAAGGAGTAGTACTATAATACTGTAATCTTTAGAGAGCTGTTGGTTGCTGCAAAACAGTGATACTTTTATAGGAACTTGCCTTGGAGCTTACTTGTTAAAAGCAAGTACGGAATCCCCGTTACGGATTTGAGTGAGAACCTTTTTTTAGTTAATAGTTAGTAGCTAAGGTCGAAACTCCTAATGAGTTTCTTAAATATATTTTTTAAATTCATCATCTATTATCTTTTAACTTATAAAATAGTTCTAATAAGAGTGGTACCGCGAAATATAGCTTTTCGTCTCTTAATTGAGATGAGGGGCTTTTTTTATATATTTTTATAAAACTTGGTAAAAATTATAAATATAATTAGTTAGGAATCTTTTGTTTTGAATTAGTAGTTTTGAATTAATGAGTGAAGATAAAATATTTCTAAATTCAGCTCTGCTGAATTTATTCCTTAACTCTTAACTATTGACTCTTAACTCTTAATCCCTAGCTATCCAAAGGAGTGTTAAAACTATGAGTAACTATGGAACTGCCATTGATAAAAAGTGGCAAAAGAAATGGGAAGAAACTGAACTTTACAAATTTAATCCAGATGCAGAGGGCGAAAAACTATATGTTTTAGAAATGTTCTCTTATCCATCAGGAAGCCAATTACATGCTGGTCACTGGTTTAACTATGGACCTGTTGATTCATGGGCAAGATTAAAGAAAATGCAAGGATACAATGTATTCCAACCAATGGGATTTGATGCCTTTGGTTTACCTGCAGAAAACTTTGCAATCAAAACTGGAATTCATCCATGGGATTCTACTGAAAAGAATATTAAAACTATGGAAGAACAATTAAGAGCTATGGGAGCAATGTTTAACTGGGAAAATGAAGTTATAACTTGTACTCCTGAGTATTATAAATGGACTCAATGGGTATTCTTACAATTATTAAAGAATGGTTTAGCTTACAGAAAGAAAGCTCCAGTAAACTGGTGTCCATCTTGTAACACAGTTTTAGCTAATGAGCAAGTTGTTGATGGTACTTGTGAAAGATGTTCAACTGAAGTTACTAAGAAAGATTTAACTCAATGGTTCTTTAAAATTACAGAATATGCTGATGAGCTATTAGAAAAATTAGATACTTTAGATTGGCCTGAAAAGACTGTTGCTATGCAAAAACACTGGATTGGTAAATCTACAGGTGCTGAAGTTAACTTCAAAGTTAAAAACTCTGATATTAACTTTAATGTATTCACAACAAGAGTTGATACTTTAAATGGTGTTACATACGTTGTTTTAGCTCCTGAAAATCCATTAGTTGACGAATTAACAACTACTGAAAATAAAGCTGCTGTTGAAGAGTATAAAGAAGCTGCTAAAAAGCAATCAGATATAGAAAGACAATCTCTTACAAGAGAAAAAACTGGTGTATTCACTGGTTCATATGCTATAAACCCTATAAACGGTAAAGAAGTTCCAGTTTGGGTTGGAGATTATGTTCTTGCAACTTATGGTACTGGTGCTGTTATGGCTGTTCCAGCTCATGATGAAAGAGACTACGCTTTTGCTACTAAATTTAACTTACCAATAGATCAAGTTATAACTAGTAAAAAAGACGGAGAAGTTGAATTACCATACTGTGAATACGGTGTTTTAATTAACTCTGGTGAATTTGATGGATTAACTACTGAAGAAGCTAAAGAAGCTATTGTTGAAAAGCTAGCTAAACAAGATTTAGGTTCTGCTAAGGTTAACTACAGATTAAGAGACTGGTTAGTTTCAAGGCAAAGATATTGGGGTGCTCCAATTCCAATAATCTATTGTGAAGATTGTGGCGCTGTTCCAGTTCCTGAAAAAGATCTTCCAGTCCAATTACCGTATGATGTTGAATTTGCTCCAGATGGTAAATCACCACTTGCTAAATGTGAAAGCTTTGTAAACACTACTTGTCCTTGTTGTGGTAAACCAGCTAAGAGAGAATGTGATACTTTAGATACATTCGTTTGCTCTTCTTGGTACCAAATGAGATACGTAGATAATAAGAATGATAAAATTGCATTTGATAAAGAAAAAGTAGATAAGATGCTACCAGTTGATAAATATGTTGGTGGACCTGAACATGCTTGTATGCACTTATTATATGCAAGATTCATAACTAAAGCTTTAAGAGATATGGGTTACTTAAGCTTTGATGAACCATTCAAGAGCTTAACTCACCAAGGGCTTATCTTAGGACCAGATGGATTAAAGATGTCTAAGTCTAAAGGAAATACTATCTCTCCAGACGATTACATCAAAGAATATGGTGCAGACGTATTTAGAATGTACTTAATGTTTGGATTTGCTTACACTGAAGGTGGAGCTTGGAGTGATGATGGTATTAAATCTGTTGCTAGATTTGTAGATAGAATTGAAAGATACCTAACAATGTGCAGAGAAGCTATCCAATCTGGTACTAATAATAAGACTACTATGGATAAAGCTGAAAAAGAATTAAATTTCTGGTTAAATAACGCTATTAAAGGTGTTACTGAAGATGGAGAAAAGATGCAATTCAACACTGCTATTGCTAGAATGATGGAATTCATCAACGCTTTATCTAAATATATGAAAGAAGAAACTAAGAATTTAGACTTCTTAAATACTGTATGTGAAAGCTTTATTAAGATTTTAGCTCCATTTGCACCTCACTTTGCTGAAGAACAATGGTCATTATTAACTGGTAAATACTCAGTATTTAACGAAGCTTGGCCAGTATTTGATGCTAAAGCTCTTGTTAAAGATGAAATTGAAATAGCTATCCAAGTTAATGGTAAAATCAAAGCTAGAATAAATGTTGCTTCTGATTTAACTGAAGAAGGTATTAAAGCTGCTGCTTTAGCTGATGAGGCTATTATAGCTGCCACTGAAGGAAAAACTATAGTAAAAGTTATAGTTATTAAAGGAAGACTTGTAAATATAGTTGTAAAGTAGTATAACTTAAGTGAGAATCCAAATTTCAATTTGGTCATTCGAACTTGCCTGAAAGTCGAAATTTTAATTTCGTTTCTTGAAGGTACACTGTGTGTACTCCGCGAGCGGAGTGAGTGGAGTTTCCTTCTTGGTAATTTGGTCATTCGAACTTGCCTGAAAGTCGAAATTTAAATTTCGTTTCCTGAAGGTACACTGTGTGTACTCCGCCAGCGAAGTGAGTGGAGTTTCATAATTGAAATCAAATAGAGACTATATCAAAATAATTTACACACCCGTAATATTTGATATAGTCTCTTTTAATTTATCCATATTAACGACGAAAAATAATAACTTTAATATAAGTATAGATTAACTACTATTATAAGACTTATATTTAATCAATTATAATTATATTCTAATATCCTTTCACTAACAAAAAAATACACTAACAACTGCAATTCCAATATATAAATAAGGTCCATACTTAACAATTGAACCTTTTTTATTATACTCTTCAATCACAGTCTCACTTGAAAGTTTCTTAAAGATAATACTAAATATTTTAAATACAATAAAGCCCAAAATTGTTCCTAAAGTATTCATTATTAAGTCATCAACATCTGTTGCACGAAAAGTGAATAGTTGTCCAACTTCAATAATAAGCGAAAATATGAATCCTGCAAATACTGTAGGTATAAACTTTCTAAACCTCTTCCATAATGTTGGTAGTAAAAATCCAAAAGGCATAAAGAATATTATATTAAGTATTGTTGAAATTTCTATTCCACTACTGAATGGTATAAAGTTCAATACTGGATTATATACAGATGCTCCTACCATTATCCTTCTTTCAAAATCACTTAAAGTAGGAAAACCTACTATATCTTTTAATGAAATCACTAGATAAAACATTAACATATATCCAAATAAATAATGTTGTAACTTTATTGGTTTATTGCTCTTTTTATTTAAAATTATATTTAAGATTGTTACTAAAACCATTGATACTAATATTGCTAATAAATAACTTTTCATCATAAGACTTATCCCCTCTTTTGATTATTGTTTCTACTATTAATATTATAATCTTAAATAATTAAAAGTAATTTTCATTTTCCTTAAGATATTATTACAAATAAATTTTATTTTACTAAACTCTCAATTGCTATTTCTAATTCATTAATACTTTTTAAATTATTTTTTAGTCTAATAACTTTACTACTCTACTATGATTAACCAATTAAATCTCGCTCCCTTAATTTAATAAAATCATTATTTTCTATAAAGAAATTTTCTATTTCCTTATATACCTTTTCAAAACTTCCTTTTTCATCTAAAAATATAATAGCTTCATTAAGTACATTTTTCACAAACATTTTATCAGTTTCATTATTTATTTTTATAACATCAACTTCACTATCTAACCTTTTTTCAAGGTCATATTCAAAACGTAACTCAGTATCTAAATCAATATTTCCAATTATAAATATATTATAGTCAGATGCTTCATCAAAGTCTCCTCTAGCCCTACTTCCAAATAATCCAATTGAATCTACATTATATTTTTTTGCTATTTCTATACATGTATCCTTTACTTGCATATAGAGCCCTCCCCTATATTTAAATTATTGACATATTTAATACTATTATATCAGATTATCAAATCATTAATGCTACTGCATATACTAATCATCTTTAAATAATTAGAAATTCAACTTAAAATCTGATAATCTTAAATTATAATATATAAAAATTGGGGGCTTAGTAATGAATATTAGAATCGCAAAAGCTGAAGATGCAAAAGAACTTCTTGAGATATACAAATACTATGTTGAAAATACAACTATAACCTTTGAATATGAAACTCCAACTGTAAAAGAATTTGAAAATAGAATTAAAAATACCTTAGTTAGATATCCTTATTTAGTTGCTGAAGATAATAATAAAATTTGTGGCTATGCTTATGCAAACGCTTTTAAGGGTAGACGTGCTTATGATTGGTCTGTTGAAACATCTATTTATATACAAAATGATAATTCAAGAAGCGGTATTGGTACTTTACTTTATAATGAACTTGAAAGATATCTTAAACTTCAAAATATCATAAATATTAATGCTTGTATCACTTATCCTAATAAGCAAAGTGAAAACTTCCATAAAAAATTTGGGTACAAAACTGTTGCTCATTTTAATAAATGCGGCTATAAATTTGGACAATGGAAAGATGTTGTTTGGATGGAGAAATTCATTGGAGATCATGTAGATAATCCTGCAAATTTAATTCCATTTTCTAAACTTTAAAAGCCGACATTTAAAATGTCGGCTTACTTTTAAAATTCAATAGATTTTAAGAAATAATTACAAAAGCACCTAAGTATAATTCAAAATATGAACTATTCTTAGATGCTCTTAAATTAAATATCATTTAATACTTCTTTGAATTCTTCTAAAACTTGAGAAACTAAATTGTCATCAAGCTTTTCATAATAAGGTAAAAGATTTGACTCTTGAATTGCTTCAAAAGCTCTTCTACTTGATTCCATCCAATTTTCAGGTATATAAACCCATACTATTTCTGTATAACTACAACTTAATAAGAAATGTTCCATCCCAAAGAAACTATATTCCTCAATATTATGAAGTTCATTAAATTTTTTATAATCCTCAACTATTTGTGAAGTTATTTTATATTCATATATATCAGCATAGAAAAAGTCAAATTCTTTTCTTTCTGCTTCATAAGCGTTACAACAGACTATATTTATCTTAGGGTTTTTAGGAAAATTACTATAATATAAGTCTATAACTTCTTGGCTTATTTCATAAACAGTTATTTCTTCCACCTCAGGCTTTTTAGCCATTTCTTCAACAGCATACCCAAGACCAAGTCCAACTACGCCAACTTTTCCTCTTGCCATTTTTATAGCAAAATATGAAGCTTGTATCTCTAATGGCGTCAATCTCATCCACACATGTTCTGGTGCATGTAACTCTAATATTCTAATATCTAAGTTATCTTCTTTAGAATATAAATATCCTTGGATCCTTCCTTTTAATCCATCAATTGATTTTATTTCAAAGTCACCTATTTTATTATTTTTTATTTTATTATTGTATTCTTGTATTTTATTTAAAACATATTCTCTATCAAAAGGCTTCAAAATTAACAATCCTCTCTTTTCAACAATTCATTTGATAAATTAATAATTAACTATAATATTAATAGTTAAATTCGGTTATATTAAAATTATTATAATAATAGTATCTTCAATACCTTTTATATTATATTGACAATTTATTCAAAATTCAATATGTGATATTTTATCCATTAGGAATATCTTTACATTTTGTCCTAAAAAATATATTGCTATTTCCGAGTAATATGGTATACTATAAACATAATTTCAAAAAATTCGCGAGGTGAACATAATGAGTAAATTTTTAGTAAGTGAAGAAGCATACAAGGAATTTAAATCTTTCCTTGAAGAAAATGAAGTAGAAAATTACAGCATAAGAATAAACTTAGCTGGATTTGGTTGCAGTGGCCCAGCTTTCAATATAACTGTTGATGAAGCAAAAGAAGGAGACGTTTCTGAAAAGATTAACGATATCACTTTAATTGCTGAAGAAAAATTAGTTGATGAATTTGGTGGATTTAGATTACTTTCATCAGAAGAAAACGGTGGTAGAGGATTATCATTAAAACCTGTTATAGAAGTTGAAGGTGGATGTGGTTCTTGTGGCGGTGGATGTCACCACTAAGATAAAGTAAAAGCTAAGCAGCTTAAACTGCTTAGCTTTTTTATTAAATTCATCCTAATAAATATGCCTTAATAAACAAATTGATATTCTACATATTTATTATTAACTTCTTGCATGCCTTGAAGTATATCTACCCAATAATCTTCTTGTATCATAGTTTTTTCTTTCTTGCTATCAGGTACATTACAATTTTCTGAATAGAACTCTGTAAAATAATTGTTTAAATCTGTTGCCATATCCTTTAACTGCTTAAAATCTGTTAATACTTTTCCCTTTAGCTCTATTACATCAATTCTTTCATTCATATCATTTTGGATATATGAATATAGTAATTCTTCAATTTCTGAATATAATTCATTCTTACTTGTGGTGCTTAAAACAATATTTTTTGAATTACTTTTGCTATTCATAAATATACCATTATCTGAATTAAGATAATTGCTCCATAAACTTAACTCAACTTCTGATATTTTGCTATAATTTCTATATAAGGTGAATAAATCTATATTATTTACACTACCTGCTGAAATACAGCTATCTAATATTGATAGTATAGACTCATTTCTATATCTTATTTCTTCAATTTTATTATAATTTTGCTTTCCAAGCTCATATGTATACTTTTTATTTTCTATGGCTTGATAAATATTCATTGTAAAGCTTATCATTAAAATAAATACAACAATCAAAAAACAATTGTCTTTGATATTAGTTCTTGATTTCATAAGCCACCCCCGTTATCTTAAGTATACCATACAAGGCTACAAGTGGCAAATTACCTTAGTAATATCCTATAATTAAAAAAATTACTTATAAAGTATTATCTTTTTCTTTTAAAAATTACTTCCTATATTAAAGTATTATTTATAAATATAAAAAAGTAAAGTCAACCTTATGCTGACTTTACCTTTAACTATCCTTATACCTTATGATATCACGTTTAATAGAATCAAGTAAATTATTTAATTCCCAAACTTCACCTTCATCTATTAGCTTATTTAGCATAACTTGATATCTGCTTGCTTCTCCGGTCTTTCCTAAAGACATTAATGTCATAATATTATTCATTATATTTGTAATAATATCAGACTTAACTTCAAATAGTCTTTGAGCATCCTTAATTTCATCTTTTATTTCTAGCATTTGCTCATCTAGATTAAAGGCTGAATCTGCTGCTAATTTAAGTTTATCCTGAATTTCCTTAGGTATATGCTGCTTATATTTATAATTCAATGAATGCTCTATAGTTGCCCAGAAATTCATTGCTAAAGTTCTTATTTGAAACTCTGCTAATATAGGTTTAGGTCCCTCTGCCATATATACAGTATACTTAATAATCATATGATAACTTCTATATCCACTTGGCTTAACATTTCTAACATAATCTTTTTCATAAAGTATTTGCATATCTCTTCTAGCTCTAATTAGCTCTATAACTGTATCTATATCATCAACAAACTGGCACATAATTCTTATACCAGCTATGTCCTCCATTTCTTCACCTACCCTATCTAAAGGAATTTCAAACTTGTTTGCCTTTTCTAAAAGACTTGAAACTTCTTTAACTCTTCCAGTAACAAATTCAATTGGAGAATATTCATTTCTTTTTCTATACTCTTTTCTTATACTCTTAAGTTTAACCTTTAGCTCATCTACTGCCTGTTCATAAGGCATAAGGAAACTTTTCCAGTTTTGCATTGTCATACACATCACCCTTAATTTTTATACAAATACATTATATCAAAAACACTCAAAACTGTAACCAAATTTTACAAATTAATCTTAATTTAAAATTTTAATCGGATTAAAATCTATAAAATCACATGATGTCATTATATATTCAATACCATTTATTACTCCCTCTATTGCCTTAACATTAGATGGTCCATGTAAATGTCCATATATAACCTTTTCAACATTGTATTCCTTAAATATTTTCATTAGTTCAGACTCCTTATTTTCTTCACCAAATGGAGGATAATGAATCATCACTATAAATTTATCAAATCCTTGTTTTTTTGCTTCATCTAATGATAATCTTAATCTAATTTGTTCCCTTGCATATATTTTTGCATCCTTAGAATTAAACTTATCACTACTCGGGTCAAGCCATCCTCTTGTGCCACAAATAGCATAATCATTATATGTATAAAAGTTATTTTGTAAGAACTTAGTATCATCATACATTGCATTCAACTTTGAAATACTATTCCACCAATAATCATGATTTCCTTTACTAATAATCTTTTTTCCTGGAAGAGAATTTACCCAATCTAAATCCATCTTACTATCTTCGTGCTTCATAGACCAAGAAATATCTCCCGCAATTAGTACAGTATCTTCTTCTGTTATTTTCTCTTCCCAATTCTTCTTTATCTTTTCATCGTGATTAACCCACTGACTACCAAATATGTCCATAGGTTTATCTGTACTTAATGCAAGATGTAAATCAGAAATAGCATATAGTGCCATAATCATCCCCCTTATCTCGTGTCTAAAGTTATTCATTATATATTATAACCACTTAATCTTAAAATAAAAAGCCTTCAAGGTCAATCCATATATTGGATTAATTCTTGAAGGCAAATATAATATTTATAACTATTCAACAACTATTTTGTTATAGTTTTTCTTTCCTCTTTTAATTAAAGCTGCTCCATCTTGGATATCTTCTTCTGTAAATAATCTAGCTACTTCTGTAACCTTTTCACCATTTAAAGATAAACCACCTTGTTGGATTAATCTTCTTCCTTCAGCTTTTGAAGGAACTATTTTAGTTTCAGCTATAACATCAAGTACAGTCTTTCCAAAGCTTTCAGCTGTAACTGTAATTGTAGGAACATTACTCATATCAACTCCACCAGCAAATAATGCTTCTGCAGCTGATTTAGCCTTAATAGCTTCTTCTTCACCGTGAACAAGCTTAGTTACTTCGTAAGCAAGAACTGTCTTAGCTTTATTGATTTCAGCACCTTCTAAAGCTCCAAGTCTTCTTACTTCATCCATAGGTAAGAATGTTAATAATGCTAAGCATTTTTCAACATCAGCATCATCTACGTTTCTCCAGTATTGATAGAAATCATATGGTGATGTCTTTTCTGGATCTAACCATAAAGCTCCACCTACTGTTTTACCCATCTTTTGACCTTGACTGTTAGTTAATAATGTACAAGTCATTGCCATAGATTGCCCTTGAGCTTTTCTTCTAACTAATTCAACACCAGCAATCATGTTTGACCATTGGTCATCTCCACCTAATTGCATCTTACAGTTATACTTTTGATTTAATACGTAGAAATCGTATCCTTGCATTAACATATAGTTAAATTCTAAGAATGATAATCCTTTTTCTAATCTTTGTTTGAAACATTCTGCTGTTAACATTCTATTTACTGAGAAGTGAACTCCTACTTCTCTTAAGAAATCAACATAGTTTAAGTTTAGTAACCAATCTGCATTGTTTACTAATATAGCTTTATCATCAGAAAAATCTATAAACTTTTCCATTTGTTTTTTTATACAAGAAACATTATGTTCAATTTGTTCCTTTGTAAGCATAGATCTCATATCAGTTTTTCCTGATGGATCTCCAACCATTGCAGTTCCGCCACCAAGTAAAGCTATTGGTCTATGTCCAGCTTTTTGCATATGGGCCATAAACATCATTGCTATAAAATGACCTACATGTAAGCTATCAGCTGTTGGGTCAAATCCTATATAAAAAGTTATTTTCTCCTTTTCTAGCAATTCTCTTGTTTCTTCTTCATGTGTAAATTGCTTTATGTATCCACGATCTAATAACTCGTCTAAAACGTTAGCCATATCCTTACCTCCAATAAAAAATCATATCTTTAGTATATAGTTATTAAGTTGTTTTATCAAGAAGATTTCACTAATTCAAGCCCTCAGCTATAAGTTAATAAATAAAATATAAAAGTTTGTACAAAAAAAAGCTGCCATAAAACTTTAGTATTATATACTACTAAAATCTAATAGCAACTTTTTATTATTTATCTAAATTTAATTATTTTCAACCCTATGCTACATATTCTTTAATACATTCTGGTACTTCTTCACTTGTATCAACATTAATATTAATATAAACGTTAATATCAAACCTGTCTGTTAATCCAGCAATCTTTCTAAATAATTCAGTGGCATCCTTCATAGTACAATTAACAATATTAGATAATCCATCAATATAAATATTTTCAATATCATAATTAGATGAAATTATCCCACATAACATTCCATAAAAGCTTTGGCAATCTTTAACATAATACTCATTAGTATCTATAAATCTTATTCCTCTAGATAATTGTAGCATTGGTCTTGAATCATCATCAATATAAACTGAATCACCTTTAGCATCAACCATTTGGTTATTTGCTAATTCGATTAACCTTTTTGTCTTTCCAGAACCTCTTCTTGCACAAAAAACTTGAATCATTGGAACCACTCCTTTTTACATAAAATTATTTATAACATCTTTTTCATAAGAAAAAGATGTACATTTAACTTAAAAACATAAGAAATCGGCTTAGTACAGTGTGCCTTCAAGAAGCGAAATTACTAAGTAGATAACTTCTACTAACTAAATCTAAAATTTAGAATATCAGTTAAGATTTCAACTTTCAGACAAGCTCTCCTTGCAAAATTTAAATTTAAAGACTTACTTATCATTCAGTATTCATAGGCAATATAACCTTAAAACAATCCTCTAAAGTAGAATTGATTAGCCTAACCTTTCTTTTTCCCTTAAATGCTTCTTTTATTCTGACTATTCCATTTCCATCATTAATAAATCTCTTTCCTTCATCTAAAGATATTAGCTTATCATAAATCCACATATTTCTTTTACTATATCCCATATCTCCAAATATATTATTTCTATCTAACAATTGACCTGGACTAATTACTATTACTGAATTTTTAGTTAAAATAATTTCAATAATCTTATCTATTTTAGAATATTCTCTGTACATTACTGAGTTTTTAACGGCCTCCATAACTGCATAAACGGGATATTTACTTGGTAATAACGTATACATTTCTTTTTCAACCATATCTATCATATTTAATAAATTTCCATTAATAATTTTAGATTTTGTATATTTATCATTATACTTATTTATAATTCTGATAGCGTTATGGGGTATACATATGCTATTATTATCAGAAAATACAAGTAATCCTCCAAATGTGCATCTAACCTTTCTTGTTCTTTTATCTAAAAAGGTTATTCCCGTACTTTGAAGCAAGAACCTTTCATTTTCCTTATTAATAATTATTCCTTTATTTTTAAAATACTTTGCAACTAAATCCATATTTAAAAATTCAGCGCTACTATTAATCATTTGGCAAGTTTCAACTGTCATTAATTGATTTTCTTCAAATGCTGCTACTAATTCTGATTTTCTCATTGTGTCCGTAATTGAACCTCTCCTAATATGAAATGCTCCTGTTTCCTTTATTTGATAAGGTTTTTGTCCCCCATCAAATATAGTTATTATTCCTATATCTCTGCCATCAATATTAACAATTTCAACAGTTATTGGAATAGGTGGTTCACATCTTGAACTTACGACTTGTTGAATTTTTTCTTCATCTAATGATTTAACCTTATTAATGCCAATTATTCTTTTAGTTCTGTCCTCAATTCCAATTATAAGATATCCTCTTCCCCCTCTAGAATTAGCTATAGCACATACATCTTTAGCAAGTTCCTTTTTTCCTGATTCAGATGAAATATCTATTTGCAACTTAAAATCTAGCTTAGTTCCTTCACGTTGTTTAATTAAAGATAGTAGTTTCTTCTTATTCATATCCCCTACCTTAAACTCTCTCTAATATATCTTATTCAAACCCAAGTGAATTCGTTAACCATATTAGCCATATTGGACATATTTCATATATGTTTATTTTATAACTGTTTTTTTTAATAAACCTATGTCTCAAGCTAATAATAAATCCTTAATATATTATATTTATAGTAATAAAAAAAAGAACAAGGAAAATAACTTTATAGCGTTCTTTTCCTTTGTTCTTTAACAATGGCTAACTAAATTTAAGTTAAAGACTATAAGTAAGATTCTAACTTTTAATTAAGTATATATATATATAAACTATTCATGTTTTTATAATATATGATACCTTTTATTGATATATATTAAATAATAAATTAATACAAGATTTTTATTTATTATTTAAAGACTATCTTTAGTAACTCCAGTTCCTTTAATAGTTAATTTAGTTTTTACTTCTAAATCAGTTATACTTAATGGATCTTCTATATTTTCCTTAGGAAAATACATTTCTGATAATCTTTTAATATCAAAAATATCTAAATCTTTTTCTTTATACTTATCAAAAATATATTTCATATATCCATTAATATATTCTTGCTCATTATAAACAATATAATTTAGAACTGATGGATCAACTACTAAATTACCCTGTATTTCACTTACAGCTACATCAACATTAACTTCTTTTATTAATTTAATTCTTCCATTTTCATAATTTAAAGTATCTTTAACACTGCTATTTAATATTTCTAAACTAATAAAATCTGATTTACTATTTGGGTTACTTGCTTCTAACACTCCACTTTTAGCTTCACCAATTAACATATTATACATTAAAGTATCTTCTACACTTATTTTTTCAACTAAAACATTATCCTTAAAAATAGATGCTCCGTTTATTTCTATCTTTTTATCTAATGCATCTTCTTTTAAATCGATAGATGTTAATAATGCTGTATTTCCTCCCATTAATGTATTACTTAAATAATAATTAATATTGGATTTTACTGACTTAGAATTATACTTTTCCTTACCTGCTAAATCATTTAAGAATAATCCTAAATATTCTTCATCTCCTGATACCGTATCTAATAAATCTTCCACATCTCCATAATAAATAAAAGCACTTGGCTTAATTTGAAAAGCACTATTATTATTAATTAAATCTAAGAATTTTTTTATTCCCTTCCTTGCAGCTTTTTCAGTAAATATATATGCTCTGGTTTGACTATAATCAAGCTTATAACTAGATACTCTATTAATATCTTCTAAAGCTTCCATAGAAGTTTTCCCTTCACCTTTATATATAATACGCCTTCCTTTATCTGAGCTATCATTAGTGCTTCTATATGGCTTTATACAATCTAGATATAAAATAACCTTTCCTAAATCATCTACATCAAAAATCACACTTGTTGGAAATGTGACTTTATTAATATCATGATAATTAAAGCATCCAGTTAGAAGTAATGGCAATAAAATTACACAACATAAAACAAAAGCTTTTATTCGTCTATTTTTCATTGGCATCATTACCTCCTGTTCCTATTATTTTATTAGAAATCCTATCTAACCTTCCTCTAAAGAATACATCCTTAAATCTATATTCACTTACAGTACCAAGTGGAAATAAAAATGGATATCCCACAGAATCAAGCTCTACTATTTGAATAATATAAATCATTGCAGCACATAAAAAACCTGGCAATCCTAATAATGCTGATGATACCATTATTACTATTGACCAAAATGAAATTGCACCATAAATTTTAGGAATTAAGAAATAACTTAATGTACTTATTGCAACTACAATTATAGTAATTCTTGATGCAATTCCTGCACCTACAGCTGCATCCCCTAAAATAAGGGCAGATACTATACTCATTGCCCCACCAATGGGCTGTGGTAACCTCAAGCTAGCTTCTTTAATGAGTTGAAATGCAAGCATCATTACAATTACTTCAACAAAAGTAGGTAATGGTACTCCAGCCCTCGATACAGCTAATCTAAATACGAATAAACTTGGAATCATTGAAAAATGATATGTAATTATTGCAACATAAAGTCCTGGCAAAAATGAAGCGATTAAAAATGCAATCCATCTTAAAATTCTATTAAAATTTGTATAATATCTATTTATATAATAATCATCAGGCATTTGGAAATTTTCTAAAAAGAAATATGGTGCTGTTATTACAAATGGTGTACCATCTACAATAAGTGCTACACGCCCCTCAAATAACTTTGCTGCTACTTCATCAGGCTTTTCAGTATATCCTATGGTATCAAAAAATGACTTTTTCTTTTTTAAGTTTGCCTCAATATAATTAGAATCTAAAATAAATCTCATATCTAATTTTTTAATCTTATTTTTCACTTTATCTACTAATTCATTTGGAGCAACCCCCTTAATATATGCTAGTGCAACAGCCGTTTGAGATTCTTCCCCTACTACAACAGTTTCAAATTTCAAATCAGGATTTTTTACACGTCTTCTTATTAATGCAACATTATCTACTATAAGCTCATTAAATCCTTCCCTAGGGCCCTTTAAAACAGCTTCTGTTTCAGGTATTCCTATTCCCCGTCTTGGAAAGTTTTTAACTTCACAAAAGATAATTTCATTAAAATCATTTAAAACTAATATGGCGTCTCCAGATAAAACATGCATAAGTGCATCATCTAAATCCTTTGCCATACCAGTTGCACTTATATCCAACACCTTTTCTAATAAATCATTTGGTGTTTTTATCGGAACTCCCTTTAATTGTCCAAATCCCCTTAATGGTAATATTAAATACTCCATCATCCATTGACCATTACATAAATCATCTATAAATACAATGGTACCATCACCAAGTATTGTATTTACATCTTTGTACTTTACATCAAAATTTCCTTCAAATCGTTGTTTAATATAACTTAAATTATCCATTTACATCACCTAAGGATATTATTCCTCTACACATGTTTAATATTCATTTTTTTGAGAATAATAAAATAGACTTAATTTATTTTGTGATGTGCATTATTAAATTTCAATTCTACAAATTGTAATTAATAACGTCATATTCATAGATAACTTATTCTTGACTTTAGTTTGAGTTAAAACATTACTTGAAGTTAAGAAAATCAGTTTATATTTGATGTTGGAGGAATAAAAATGAATAAAATATCAGCAAAACACTTTATACTCTTTATATTTAGTGTTACATATATATCATTAAAAACATATCCTTCTTTATTTATTAAAGAGGGGGGAAGGGACACTTGGCTATATACATTAATTATTTATTTAATTTTCTTTGCATTTGCAATGTACTTAATTTACGTTATGGATTCTAAAAAAGTTTATAATATAAATGAGATATTTACCTTAGGACTTTCTAAACCTTTAGGAAATGTATTTTTATTTTTATTTGCATTTGGATTATTTTTAGCTTCATTAGAGGCTACTTCCGTAGAAGCTAATGTTATTAAATCTTGTTTTTTCCTTGAAACTCCTACGTGGTATATAATAATATTTTTCCTTTTACCATCAGTGTTTTTAATAGGGAAAAATATGAGTACATTATTAACCTTTGTAATAATATTAATATCTTCATTAGGTGTTAATACAGCAATACTAGCTATTATTACTGAAAAATACAAGGATATTAAATATATAATGCCAGTGCTTTCTGGTAATATAGGTAGCCAATTTTTCTCTACTCTTTTACTTGTTTTAGGTTCATTATCTGCTTTTGTTATTGCATTACCTTATTTAAAATATTTAAATAAAGGCAAGGATTTAAAGAAACATAGCATTATTGGATTAAGTATATTAGGTGCAATTTGCATTTATGTTTTAATTGGCATATTATCTAGTTTTGGACCTATTAGAGCTAGTAATTTGTTTTATCCTGAATTTACTCAAAGCCAAAGGGTTCAAATTGGAGGATTTTTAGAGTTTGGAGAATTCTTTTTCTTATATCAAACTGTCGCAGGTTTTTTCCTAAAGTACATTCTTTGTACTTATGGAATATACGTAATATATAAAAAATATATTAAAAATACTAAATGCTTTATAACAGTTTATACACTTGCTGTATTTATATTTTCAAGCTTTATTTCTAGGAATAATTACATCTTATTTTTTATACTAAAGTATTATCAATATATTAATTTAGTATTATTTATGGTAGTTCCACTAATAGCTTATATTTCTTTTCAAGTTCGTTATAAAAAGAAATAAATTTATCTTCTTTTTATAGTATGTTTGTTGCATTTTTGGTAAAATATGCTATAATAATAGTGTAATAAAAATCATTAGGAAATTCTATGATAATATCATTAAATACCCCTTTTTCCGTAGCGGGTTAAGTTAGTAGTTTTATCAAGATTAGCCCTATGGATTTTAAGGAGGTAAATGAAAATGGAAGATAAGAAAATCATTTGTAAGGACTGTGGAAAAGAATTTGTATTTACTGTAGGAGAACAAGAATTCTACAAAGAAAAAGGATTTGAAAATGATCCTGTAAGATGCCCAGACTGCAGAAGAGCTAGAAAAGCTCAAAAAATGAACAGAGAAAGAAGATAATCATTTAGAGTTAAATGTAGGAGCTACTAGTGTAGCTCCTTTTTTATTATACTTTATCATCATATAACATAATTCATTTGACATAAAATTTTGGTAATTTTATAATAGTAACTATAATTAATCATGTACGACTGAAAAGGTCTAATTGTTACCAACCTTAAAATTTAGAAAAGGGGTGCTATCTTTGGAAAACGTAGCAGATAAGAAAAAAATTATTTTCAGCGGAATTCAACCATCTGGAAATTTAACTTTAGGAAATTACTTAGGAGCATTAAAGAATTGGGTTAAGCTTCAAAATGAATACGATTGTTTTTTCTGTGTAGTTGATTTACATGCAATTACAGTTAAACAAGTTCCTGCTGATTTAAGAAAAAGAACTTTAGAAGTTTTAGCAATTTATATTGCTTGTGGTATTGACCCAGATAAAAATACATTATTTATTCAATCACATGTACCTGCACATTCAGAAGGTGCTTGGTTATTAACATGTAATACTTATATGGGTGAGCTTTCAAGAATGACTCAATTTAAGGATAAATCTAAAAAGCATGGTGATTCTATACCTGCTGGTCTATTTACTTATCCTGTTCTTATGGCTGCCGATATATTATTATATAATACTGATTTAGTTCCTGTTGGAATCGATCAAAAGCAACACTTAGAGCTTGCTAGAGATTTAGCTACAAGATTTAATAATGCTTACAGCCCAACATTTAAAGTACCAGACCCTTATATTCCACCAGTTGGAGCTAAGGTTATGAGTCTTCAAGAGCCTACTAAGAAGATGTCTAAGTCTGATGATAATCCTAACAGCTACATCTTAATTATGGATCCACCTGAAGTTATAAGAAAGAAAATTTCTAGAGCTGTAACTGATAGTATTGGTGTTATAAATTATACTGATGAACAACCAGGAGTTAAGAACTTACTTGATATTCTTATTTCAATTAAGGGATATAGCAAAGATGAAGTTGTTGAACTTTACAAAGATAAAGGATATGCTGATTTAAAGAAAGATGTTGCAGATGCAATTGTTGAAGAATTAGCTCCTATTCAAGAAAGAGTAAACAACTTACTTAAGGATAAAAAAGCTTTAGAAGAAATTTATAAGCTTGGTGCTGAAAAAGCAAATTATGCGGCTATTAAGAACTTAAGAAAGATGCAAAAGAAAATAGGTCTTATACCAAGAGCATAAACCTAATTTTAATTATGATAAATGGCAAATAGTAAATTTATATTTTTCTATTTGCCATTTCTTTATTTTATATTAATTATCTTTCCCAAGGCTTAGTATTTAAGTATTCTATAAATGGTTCTCTAAGTTCTTCTCTCTTCATAGCAAACTCAACAGTTGCTTGTAAGAAGCCTAACTTATCGCCTACATCATATCTTCTTCCTTCAAAGTCATATGCATACATAGCTTCATTTTTAATTAATGTTTCTAATGCATCTGTTAATTGAATTTCATTTCCTTTTCCTGGAGCAGTATTTTCTAATATCTCAAATATTTGAGGAGTAATAATATATCTTCCTAATATAGCTATATTACTTGGTGCTTCTTCTACTGATGGTTTTTCAACTAATCTCTTAACCTTATATACCCTATCTTCTATATGAAGTCCATCAACAATACCATACTTATCAACATCTTTAGGATCTACTGTTTGAACTCCTAATATAGTAGTCTTATATTCATTAAAACAATTAATTAATTGCTTTAAGCATGGAACTTCACTATCAACAACATCATCACCTAACATTACTGCAAATGGTTCATTACCAACGAAAGATTTTGCACAATGAATTGCATGACCTAAACCTCTTGGTTCCTTTTGTCTTATATAGTGAATATCCACCATATCAGAAATTCCTCTAACCATATCAAGCATTTCTTGTTTTCCTGCTTTTTCAAGTTCTATTTCTAATTCAACTGATTTATCAAAGTGATCTTCAATAGACTTTTTATTTCTTCCTGTAATTATTAGTATTTCTTCAATCCCCGATGCTACTGCCTCTTCAATTATATATTGAATTGTTGGCTTATCTACTATTGGAAGCATTTCTTTAGGCTGAGCTTTTGTTGCTGGTAAAAATCTTGTACCAAGTCCAGCTGCTGGTATTATTGCCTTTCTTACTTTCATATTATTTCCTCTCTTATACAAATAAAATTTTAGTATACATAAATGAAAATCTAAATTTTCAATTTGCCTATTTGAAGTTACTCCTTCAACCCTAAAGAGAAGGAGTTTAGTATAATATCATAATATCATAATAGGCAGCTTTAAAAAAGATTAAAATCGTTATCATAATACCTTTTTAAAACTACCACTCTTCTTTGGTTTATAATATTTATTCTTTCCTATAAATCAACCCTTAATATTTTATGTATTATTATTTAAGTATACAAATAGTATAATTATTTGAAAATCCCTATAATAAATGTTATTATTAAATTCGTAATTAATAATTATTAATTTATCAATTAATCATAGGTTTAAGTTAATAATTTATAAATTATTCTTTAGAAAGAGGGATACATATGAAAAATAAAACAAGAGATTCTATTGTAGTAGGCTTTGCACTATTTTCAATGTTTTTTGGTGCTGGAAATCTAATCTTCCCACCTGCACTTGGAAATATGCTTGGCGATAAATATTTATTAGGTATAGTTGGATTTGTTCTAACAGGTGTTGGACTACCTTTACTTGCTATTCTTGCCTGTTCAAGAGGTAATGGTACCTTTGAAAGTATAACTAATAAAATTGGTGTGAAATTCACCTTAATTCTTACAACAGTTTTATTCTTTGCAATAGGACCCCTATTAGCAATACCAAGAACTGCTGCGACAACTTTTGAAATTTCAATACTGCCATTTTTCCCAAACTGGTCACCAGTAATAATAATGGCAATTTACTTTATTATTAACTTATTCTTTGTGTTAAGACGTTCATCAATTATTGATACTATCGGTAAATTCTTAACACCAGCATTAATAATAATATTAACTATAGTAATTGTAAAAGGTGTGGTAAGCCCTATTGGTGAAATAGTATCAACTGGAGCAACTAATGTATTATCAACTTCATTACTTGAAGGATATCAAACAATGGATGCCTTAGCTGCATTACTATTTGCTGGAGTAATAACTTCTTCTATAGTTAGTAAGGGATATAAGGGAAAAGAAGTTAATTCTGTGTTATTAAAAGCTAGCATTATTGCAGTTATTGGATTGGCATTTGTTTATGGTGGTTTAACATATATAGGTGCTCATACTGTAAATTTAGTTGATGGAAACATAACAAATACTTCATTATTAGTATTCATTGCAAAAAGAATTTTAGGTACTTTTGGTGTAGCCTTAATTGGAGCTGCTATTGGCCTTGCTTGTTTAACAACTTCTATAGGATTATTAACAGCTGGTTCTACTTTCTTTGAAAAAGTAACTAATGGTAAATTATCTTATAAATTTAATGCAATTGCTATTTCTTTAATGAGCTACTTGATTGCTTGTCAAGGTGTTGATAATATTGTTAAATTATCAGTTCCAATATTAAATGTTTTATATCCTGTAGCTATTACTATTATTGCAGTTACTATGTTTAATAAGGTTTTAACTAATATAATTGCTATTAGATTAGCTGTTTATACTTCATTAGTATTTGGATTATTATTTTCATTATTTGGTACTGCTTTAAACTTTATACCTTTAGCTAATATTGGATTTGGATGGGTTATTCCTACTTTAATTACTTTAGTTATTGGATTATTTATAAAACCAAAAAAAGCTGAATAAATTACATAAAAAAAAGAGTATTTCCAAAACAAGAAATACTCTTTTTATATTATTATTGTAAAACAACCGCTACCTTTTCTGCTATTATTTCTGCTAGCTTTTGTTGATGAGATGCAGTGCTTACTTTAGCTGCTTCTGTTGGATTAGTTAAAAATCCATTTTCAACTAATATAGAAGGCATTAATGTATTTTTACAAACATAAAGATTACTATCCTTAGCACCTCTGTTATACATATTTAGTTTACTTGAAACCTCATTTGTAATTTGAGTTGCCACAGATTTACTAACTTGAACTTTTTCAGTATTACTTCTAGAACTATAAGAAGATCTTTCTAGAGTTAAATCTCTTCCATCTTCAGTTATATAGTTTCTAGCTACAGTAGTAGTAGCAAGAGGAGTTCCTGTACTATAATATACTTCAAATCCATTTGCTGATTCACTAGTAAATGAATTGTGATGTATTGAAACAAAGAAATCAGCATTCATTTCATTAGCTACACTAACTCTCTTTCTTAAGCTCTCTGTAGAATCTGTAGATATCAATCCGCTTCCTTCATATCTAGTCATATATACTTCAATTCCCTTAGCTTCTAATTCTGCCTTTAATCTTACAGCAATTTGTAAGTTTAGGTTTGATTCTATATAAGTAATACCACCATGAGTAGCTGAAGCCCCTGGATCTCCACCTGGATTTTCATGACCTGGATCTATTACAACTAAATTAGCTTTTCTGTAAGTAAAGTTTCTTTCTATAGTTTGAACAGTACCATCATTTTCAGTTATTTTTACTGTTAATTTCTTGTTTCCAGGTAATAAACTTGATATATTAACTGTTCCATCAAAACCTGGATTGTTTCCACTTGGATATCCTGGATACACATTATTTACATCAGCTCTACTTGTTCCGTAAGGTACAGTTCCTAGATCTTTTCCATCTACGTATACTCTTACTTCTTTTATTCCAACTGATGATAATGCCCATCCTCTTATTTTCAGACTATTTCCTGTTGCTGAATAATTAGCAGCTGGTTCATCTAAGCATACCCTTGTTTCTAATCTAACTACTTTTATTGTTCTA
>NZ_JADPBQ010000004.1:213781-216998 GCF_015670405.1 Clostridium sp. 1001271B_151109_B4
CAGCTGGTTCATCTAAGCATACCCTTGTTTCTAATCTAACTACTTTTATTGTTCTGTCAATAGTTTGACTAGTTCCATCATTAGAAGTTATCTTTACTGTTAACGTCTTATTTCCAGCTGATATACTTGATATATCTACTGTTCCATCAAATCCAGCATTATTTCCACTTGGATATCCTGGATATACATTGTTTACATCTGGTCTATTTGTTCCGTAAGGCACAGTTCCTAGATCTTTTCCATCTACGTATACTCTTACTTCCTTAACTCCTAACTCATCTAATGCCCATCCTCTAATACTAATCTTGTCATTAGAAATAACTGTATTATTAGTTGGAGTATCTAAAGTATTTATCTTAGGCAAATTGTTAACTTTACCTATAGTAATATTTCTTTTATGGCTTTGAGTTTCACCATTTCTAGAAACTATTATTACTTCTAATGTCTTACTTCCAGTTCCTAATTGACTTATATCAATAGTCTCTTCAAACCCTGAAACATCACCATTAAAATAACCTGGATACATAGAATTAATATCCGGCCTAGAAACTCCTGTACTTATAGTAGCAATTTGTGAATTATCTACTAATACTTTAATTTCCTTAATTCCAAATGCATGCAATGCCCATCCTTTAATCGTTAATTTACCATCAGTAATAACAGTTGAATCAGAAGGTAATTCTAACTCACTCTTTGCTGGTAAATATTCAGATTGTGTTGCATCACAATATAATCTGAATAATTCTATTCCATATGTAGGATCTGACGCCCAACTTCCAGTTAAACTTAGTACATCCTTAGCTTTTCCATATATACCACTTGTAGTGCTATACCATCCTATATGCCTTGGATCATATGTTTCATTTGAAGCTAAACTTTCATCTTTCCAACTATCAACATATGATGTTTTTGGATAACCATCTGCTGCTGCATATAAAGCTAAATGATCTAAATGAGCAATTATCCCTTGTTCCCAGTTATCAAATCTTTTGTGTGCATCTGGATCGTAATCATCTCCACCTGAAGGATTTTTTAATCCACATGGATTATGATATGATTCATCCACTACTCCACCAAATCTTCCATAACCAGTTTCCTTTGCAGCTTGTACATAAGCTAACACCCAGTTAACTCCACCTCTAGACTCTGCATATTGCTTATAAATTTTCGCTAAACTAACAAATGTTTCAGTAGCATTTTTACTTCTTGCCCATGCCTCAATTGATTCAACTGATACATTAACATCTGAAACAATATCAACATTCCCGATAGCATTACTATTTGAATAAGTAGTAGCAAATGCTTGTACATCAAAAGTAAAAAAGTTCAACATAAAGATTAAACATAATATCTTACTCAAATATCTACTTTTAAACATTTATTTCCCCCCTCTCTTAATATATTATTCAATTAAAATCATATCATACACTGCTTAAAACTGTAAATATAAAGGATAAATAATATCTTTTTGTTCTATTTTGTTTATAATTATATCCTTCCTTAATTATTAATTTAAAAATTTTTATACTATCTTTCTTTAATTTGGAAACAATATCTAATATGTTTGTAAACTCTTGTATAATATTGTTATATTAGCTTTATTAATATATACTAATATTTGAACTATCTTAAAACTTAGGTTTTAAAAATTCACTAATAAATTGTAAAATAAGCAACTTAATTTAAATAAATATATCAAAGGAGATTTTTATGAGTATTCTTACCCCCTTAATAATAGCTTTTATATTATTATTAAATTATTTTTTATATAAGAAGAAGTCATATTCGAAGAACTTTTTTTATATAACAACAACGTTCTTAGTAATTTATATAATTTTTACTATAGTAATTTATTATAATAACCTATCTAATGGTTTTGAACATGGAATTCTATTTGGAGATGTGTTAAATAGTCATTTTTGTGACGAATATAAATATTATGTAGACTCTGATATATTACTAAATCACTTTAAAAACGGAGAAATAACTCAATGGTTTAATAAGGAATTACCTGTATATGAGTTTGTTGATTACGCTGGTCATGCTAGCTATGGAAATTATAATATATTTGTAATTTTATTAACTTTGCTTAAGGCTATAGGTATAACTTCTGCTTTAGATTTGATATTAATAAAATTAATATTGTACATTCCTACATCAATATACTTATATAAATTGTCTAGACTTTATTTAAGCGAAAAGCTTTCATTAATTAGTTTAGGGATTTTTAGCTTAATACCTGGATATATATTATGCAATTCACTATTGATGCGTGATAATATTATAATAGCTATGATAATAATAATTTTTTACTATATATTCTCTAAAAAAATTAATTATAAATCTATAATATTGATATTATTAACTTCATTATTGTTATTAAAATTTAGATCATATTTAGTATTAGTTATTATTGCAACACTAATATTTACTTTTAAAAATTCAAAATCTATATTTAGGATTAATGATTTAGTATATTTTGTAGCTATAATTGGAACAATTTACTTCTTTGTTCACTTTAATTTTCAGCTACATCATTCAAATGCCTTTTTCTCATTCTTCCAAATAACTTATTTGCAAGAAATTTTCACAGTACAATTTGGAACTGGATTGCCTATGTTATTTAAATTGTTTTATCAATTAGTTATTCATATTATATATGATCCACCATATTTAAACTTTTTAAGTTCTGGATTGATATACTTAATTTTATATTCATTTGGAAATATTATAGGAACTATTTTAACTTTAATTTGCTGTGTATCATTTATATATTTCATAATAAAAATTAAGGATAATAAATTAATTTATTTATTTAAATTTACTGCTTATTTTACAATATTAACAGGATTAATAGTATTGGCTAAAGACTTATTTATAATTCATAGAATTACTCTTATATGGTTACCTCTATTTATAATAATTGCACTTTATTCAATAAACGAAATAAAAAATAAAATAAAATCTAAATAGATAAAAATTACTATAAATATTAATATATAAAATAAAAGGCTGTAAGAAATTTCAATTAAAATTTCTTACAGCTTTTTTATTATTTATGATTACTTATACATTTCGTTATAGTAATTTAAGTATTCACCTGAAGTAACGTTTTTCATCCATTCTTGGTTATCTAAGTACCATTGAATAGTCTTCTTAATTCCAACTTCAAAAGTAGTTTCAGGATACCATCCTAATTCATCCTTAATCTTAGTTG
>NZ_JADPBQ010000050.1 GCF_015670405.1 Clostridium sp. 1001271B_151109_B4
GCATGACCAGTATCAAGTAACACAACATTCTCAGCAAATTCCTTCAAAGCATATTGTTGGCAAACCTTAGTACTAAGCTTTCCATAATTAATATCCTCAGAAGGTACCTTCAAAACAACAACGCCTGTCTTATCAAGTTGCTCTCTTATACTATCAGACAAGCTCTCCTTAGCAAGCTTACAAGATCCAGAAAAAGCACCAAGTTCATCATCATTTCTTTCACCTTGAATATCAGCTACTCCACATCTTGCACTAATGCTAAGTCTTGGTCCAAATGCTGGGCAACGTAAAACACACATAGAGCATCCATTACCATATCTTAAACAATTCCCCATTGGTCCTGTTGTACCTGTTGTTTCAATAAATACATCACCTTTAACAAAGCTTCCATCGCTTAGTAAAATTCCATTAATTCTATTATTTTCAAAATCAACATCTGTTACCCTTGTCTCCATATGAAGGTTAATTCCCTTATCTATTAAATAATCTCTAACTACACCTTCAATTTTATTTACATCATACAAAGTTGCATGTTTATGTCCTGGAAAATCTATATTAGCATGTCTAGCACATTTATCTGTTAACTTAATTAAATCTCCTCCACCTAATGCAATTAACTCTTCTGAAGCTGTATAACGTCCGTTGTTTCTCATTATTCCACCAACATTACCAAGTCCAAGTAAAAGATCTGTTTTTTCATAAATATGGACTTCTGCTCCAGCTTTTTTAGCACTCAAAGCTGCGGCACATCCAGACCAGCCTCCACCAACTATTATAACCTTCATCATATTAATCTCCTCCCCTCAAATATAGCTCTTGGACTAGCTTGTACCTTACAGAATCTCTTTACTCTATGTCCTGAAAATCTTGCTGTGCACGCTCCACATACCCCTTCACCACAACACATCTTAAAATTATTACAACATGATAAATCAATATCTTGCCTATCTAGAGAATCTAAATATTCGATGACATTATAAGTTAATATATCTGCTCCAGCAATGTGGATTAAAGATATATTATTATAGCCAATTATTGATTTTATAGCCACCTTAGCTTCAGGAGATAGCTTACCTTTTTCAATTAAATTCATTTCTTGAGGAACAATATTTAGCTTATCTAACCATTCAGATACGTATACATCATTAAACGGTTGCTTATCAACAAGTACAGTAACATTGTTATCATTTTGAACTAGTTTCTTAATTACAGGTACCATAGGAGCCATTCCAATACCTCTTGCAATTACTAAAACCTCATTATTTTTTTGTTTTCTTATGTTTTTTAAACCAAATACACCATTCCAATAAGGTCCCCTAATAGTTATTTCTCCTCCAGATTCAATATTTAATAATTGTTTAGTTTTGACACCTCTTATTTCTATCATTATTGAAATAATATTTGTATCAATATTAGAATCTAATATTGAAATAGGCACATCAAAATAAACATTTTCATCACTTCTTATAAATATAAAGCTTCCTGGCTTTGCTAGGTCTATTGCTAATTTATGTGGTGCTTCAAATTTAATTAAAAGCACATCATCTTGACATAGCACTTTTTCAGATACTTTGCAGGTATAAGCCTTTCTTTGCTCCTTAGCTTTATTACCATTATTATGAAGTTCTTGATAAATACAAACTCCATTCCAATTTAAACAATCACAAAAATGACTACCTTG
>NZ_JADPBQ010000052.1 GCF_015670405.1 Clostridium sp. 1001271B_151109_B4
CAACAATTACCGCGTCTGGACATAGATTGTCCGAGATTTTTAGACTTTAATAATTTTTGAAATCTTGGACTTGTGTAATGAGCTCCTTGGTCTGAGTGAATAAATGCATCCTTATGTAATTTAAATTTTGTATTATTCATCAGTTTATGAATAGTATCAATAGCAATATCAAGTGTTATATTATTTGATAAATTATGCGCTAATATTTCATTAGTAGAAGCATCTTTGATGGTCGACAAATAGGCCATCTGATTATTACCATATGGCAGATAGGTTATATCCGTAAGAAGTACTTTTCCAGCTACTTCTTGTTTGAAATTTCTATTTAGAAGATTTGGAACAACTCTATGTTCTTTAGTTGCTTTAGCCATTCTTCTGTACGGATTAGCTTTTCTTATTGGACAAACAATATTATATTTTCTCATAATCCTTTGAATACGCTTTCTGTTATAAGTTATTCCAAACTCATTTTCCAATAGCATTTTTATTGATCTAGAACCCTTCTTATACCCTTTATAGTTAAAAGCTTTTAATATATTATCTCTAACACTTAAATCAATATTCGCTTGCTTGATTTTTATAGACTTATTATTTAAAAATCTGTAATATCCGGAGCGTGAAACACCAGCTATAGAACATAAATGGCTAACTAAGGAATTGAATTTTGAATTCTTAGTTATTCTTTCAATTAAAGTAAATGCTTTTGCTGCAACTAGTTTACCTTTTCTCACCTGCCTTTCGTGCAGCTCTAATTTTTTTAAAAGTTCAACCTCAGCTTTTAAATATTCAATTTCAGCGTTTTGCTTTGCTATTAACTCATCTTTAGTAAGTTCACGCTGACGCGGACGTCCACTATTTTTTCTCCTTGTGTCATCTAATCCAAGAACTCCATTTTCTTTATATGCCGTTCTCCACCTACTAGATGCACATTTAATGCGTTTTAATCCAATAATATTAATATCGAAGCCTGCTTCTTCAAAAATATCTCTAGGTAATTTTTTATTATTATATTCTGCAATAAAATGAATTTTAAATTCATTTGTATAAGTTATAGACTTTTCACTTACATTTTTAACATATTTATTTTTTGATAAAATTTCTATATCTTGCTCTGAAAAAGTTTTTTTGCTCACTCTTTGATCACCTCATTAATTTATTGTACAAAAAAAGACTCTATATAGATAGATACTCTTTTTTTGAGTGTCTACTATATAGGGTCCATTTTA
>NZ_JADPBQ010000053.1 GCF_015670405.1 Clostridium sp. 1001271B_151109_B4
GGTTTAGAAGAAATTTATAATTCATTAGAAAATAAATTGTTAGGTTGGGATAAACTAGAAGAAGTTGAAAAAGAAACAACAGAAAGTAATGATATATTAAGTTCAATACTTGCGAAAGCAATATAAAAAAAGGCATACCAAAAGGTACACCAAACCACAATTTGATTATATCATTTGGTATGCTCCAAGTAAAGGAGATTTTAAAAATGAGTATATATGTATTAATTGAATATATAAATGAAGTAGGAAAAGAAAATGCAACATTTGAAGGATTAAAAGAATGGAAAGAAAAAAACTGGAGGGAGTAATTAAAATGAAACATTTAAGAAGAATTAAAAATAAAATTGAAGATATTATAAGAAAATTTAAATATAGAAAAATTAAGAAATTTAATAATAGTAATGAAACTGTGTTTGTAGATTTAGGGGCATCAAGTATTAAAATGAGTTACAAGGGCGAATTAATAACCTTTAGAAGCAGCATAAGAAAAGTATATGATAATAATGAAATTACAATACAGAAAAACTCTATTAATGTAAATGGTCAATGGTTTATAGTCGGGGAAAGTACACAACCAACTGGAAATTATGAATATAAGTATGAGAAAGAACATTTAGAAATATTAATATTATTCGGGTTAAGTATGATTAAAGATAAAGTAAAAAGTATAAGTAATGATTTAAAAGTAAATATACTTTTACCATATAATCAAATACATACTAAAAAGCAGCTAAGTAATAAAATAGATGGGATATATCAATTAAGAAATAATTTACATGAATTTGATTTAGCATTAACTTTAAATAAAGTATTTGTTGAAGGTGAAACAAGTAAAGTATACTTTGAAAAGAATTATAATACTGGCGGTAATACTTGTGTAGTTAATATTGGTTATAGTACAACTGATATTGCATTATATAATACTTTAAATTGTAGGGAGCAAATAACAAGTATTAATATAGGCACAAATAATTTATTATCTCAATACTTAAAGTATACCAAAGCACCAACAAGCAGCGTTTTAAATACCTGGTTAAATGATGGGTATACCTTCACAAAAGAAGAGTATAAGAATATAAGTATGGTTAATCAAGAGTATATTAAAACTTTATGGAATGATATATATAATGGAGTTATTAAGTTATCAAATCCAGGTAATACAA
>NZ_JADPBQ010000054.1 GCF_015670405.1 Clostridium sp. 1001271B_151109_B4
TAAGTGCGGTAACGTATGTAGCTGACTGATACTAATAGGTCGAGGGCTTGACCAATAAAAATATAATTCATGTGCAATTTTGAGATAACAATCTCAATAATCTGGTGATGATGGCGTAGAGGAAACACTCCTTCCCATTCCGAACAGGAAAGTTAAGCTCTACAGCGTCGATGGTACTGCACGGGTGACTGTGTGGGAGAGTAGAACGTTGCCAGGTAATATAAGGTACTTAGTATAAAAGCTAAGTGCCTTTTTTGTTATATTAAAATATAGTTAAATGGTGAAGAGTAAAATTATACCTTGCACGGCTAGTAGAAAAAGATAGGTTATGTCTTTTCGAAGATCAATGAAAGTGTTAAAAATTGACCTGATAAACGTTGTCAGGTAAGAAGATACTTAGTTTATACTAGGTATCTTTTTTGTTATTTAATATTAATAATAAAAAAAGCAACGTTATAATCGTCCACTGACAAATAGAGAAAGTATATTATGTTTTTATCAGTTGATTTATCCAAGATTAATAGAAGTGTAAAGAAACACCATGATAAACGTTGCTAGGTAATGTAAGGTACTTAGTATAAAAGCCAAGTAGCTTTTTTGTTATATTAAAATATAGTTTAAATGTTAAATAGTAACGTTCTAATATTCAGCATGAAGAAGATAAGAGCAAGGTATGATTTTGCTTGGTTATTTAGAGGTGATTAATTAAAACACAAGAAAGGGTCTTGGTAAAAGATATACTATGATTTTTCATTAAAAATTAGTGAAGCTTAATCTAATGGTCAAAAATTACTTCAACGAAAATTACTATATGGATAAGAAGAGATTTGGTTTATATTAAATATTTTTTTATTATCAAATAATATTAAAAGAAAAAAATGTTCTAGTTATTTGTTAGATACAGTAAGACTCGGATAAAATTTTAAGGGAGGATTAGAGTAAAGTAATTGAATTATTAAAAGGTAATTTGATAGAGATAATATGTTTTTTATATATAAATTATTTTAGTGTTAAAAAATATAATAATAATTTTTAATAAATAAAAGAATATATCTAATTTTAAAGTGGACCCTATGTCAAGGACATTAAAAAAAGGGGCTAAGCCACTAAAAGCTGATTTCTGTATTTTACAGGAGTCAGCT
>NZ_JADPBQ010000055.1 GCF_015670405.1 Clostridium sp. 1001271B_151109_B4
TGTCTCTTACCAGCTTAACTACAGTTGATCGGACGGGAAACGGTGCTTTCTGGTAGATATGGCCGCAACCGATAGTTTAACGGAAACGCAGGTGATATGAGGGCAGGGTCCAGACATGTTCAGTAGGTGGGAGTGAGAGGTGTTATGGGTGGAGGACAATTTTTATTATATTTCATCTAATAGCAATAGGATATGAGAGGTGAAAAAGCAAAAGCAATAGTGCATTGTGATGTGGAGAATAAGGTGCATACGATGAAAAAGGTGATTTGTCATTTACAAGAGGTAGGTCGAAACAGAACATGAAAGTTGGTCGGTAGGTGGCATGCAGAGGTAGTTTCAAGGTGACAGGTTATGAAGATATGGTGCAAAAGACAAATGGATGGTGGCAGGCATAGTAAAATGATGGTGTGGAAGACATAGATGGTATTTGTTTTGCATTTACGGCACCGGATGCGGGCGATAATGACGGGAAGAGATTTAGTATGTGGGACAGAATTTCGGCGGCAGTATTGAGACCATGAGAGTAGCAAACGTAAGTCTAAAGGTTGTTTTATAGTAGTTAGGATGTAGGAAATGTATTCCGATAGGCCATTTTACATTTGGAGGGACGGTTGAAAGTGGACAGAGGAAAAGGTGCGGAAATGGCTGATTTTGATTGTTTATGTTTTGTGTGATAATTTTACATTTTTGCATAGTATTAGGTAGTCAGATGAAAGATGAATAGACATAGGAGTAAGAAAACATAGAATAGTTACCATTATTGGTAGGAGTGTGGTGGGGTGGTATAGTCCGCATTGGGATGTTACTTTCCTGTTATGGCATGGATTTCCCTTTAGGGTCTCTGAAGCGTATTTCCGTCACCGAAAAAGGCAGAAAAAGGGAAACTGAAGGGAGGATAGTAGTAAAGTTTGAATGGTGGTAGTGTAATGTATGATATCCGTTGGTTTTGGTTTCGGTTGTGAAAAGTTTTTTGGTATGATATTTTGCAAGTAGCATATATTTCTTGTGTGAGAAAGGTATATTTTGTATGTTCCCGCGCGTTTCCGTATTTTCCGCTTCCGTATTTTCCGCTTCCGTATTTTCCGCTTCCGTATTT
>NZ_JADPBQ010000056.1 GCF_015670405.1 Clostridium sp. 1001271B_151109_B4
ACTCTCAAAAGAATTGCTGGTTTACTTTAACTATATTCTGTTCAATTTTCAAAGACCATTTACTCTGTCGCACCGAAGCGACTTCTTTATCTTATCATCATCAAAACTTTTTGTCAACACTTTTTTTGAAAACTTTTTTTCTTTTCTTTAAATGTTGCTTGCTGTCCTGACGACTTCCTTATAATATCATTATTAAATTCTTATGTCAACATATTTTTTAAAATTTATTGTATATTATTTAAAATTCCCTATTTTCTCCTTATATATCTTATATTATCTACAATTTATATAATAAATATTCCTTAAATTCTAAAAATATTATTATCTAAATCTAATATTATTAATAAAATTTTAAAGTTATAAAGAAAAATAATTTTGTAATATACCCTTCATTAAATAACTTAACTTTCTATTCATCCAATATTGCTATTATATTTTTTTAAAAATTAATTCAAGAATTTAAAAATTATTATATAAATTTATTTATATAATAAAAAACACCAGCTTAGCTAGTGCTTTTTTTCTTAAATCCCATAAAATCCATTATTAGTTGACAGCTTAAGGTGAATAGTTGGATCAATCAGCTACTTTTCATCTTAATTACTCCTCTTAAAAAGGCACGTATATTCTTTAAGCGTAATTTAATTATTTATCATTTGTTTAAAATTATTAAGAAATTTTTTTGTATACTAATCATTTAAGCTATTCTTAAATATATTTTTCATAGTAGGTAATATTTTTTTTATATAACAAAAAAAGCTACGACATTAATCGTAGCTTTTGGTGGAGGTAAAGGGATTCGAACCCTTGACCCCTTGCGTGCAAGGCAAGTGCTCTCCCAACTGAGCTATACCCCCAAATTTACCTGGCAACGTTCTACTCTCCCACACAGTCACCCGTGCAGTACCATCGACGCTGTAGAGCTTAACTTTCCTGTTCGGAATGGGAAGGAGTGTTTCCTCTACGCCATCATCACCAGATTATTGAGATTGTTATCTCAAAATTGCACATGAATTATATTTTTATTGGTCAAGCCCTCGACCTATTAGTATCAGTCAGCTACATACGTTACCGCACTTA
>NZ_JADPBQ010000005.1 GCF_015670405.1 Clostridium sp. 1001271B_151109_B4
AGCTAAAAGAATTAAAAATACGTTATCGGAAGTAAATGAGATAATATATTTAACTATAGTATCAAGTATACCTGATTTTTCTAAAACACTAGATAAAATAAATAATGTTGAAATAAAAACTAATGAATCAAGTACTGGAACTGTATTTAATATATTATCCGGTTTATCTATAGTAATTAACAAAAGCAATCCTATATAAATAATAGAAATAAATGAAATAGAAATAGAATAAAAAGGTGCAATACATATAGCAATTATAAAGGAAATAAATAAAATAATTGGGCAATATATCTTTTTAAATTTACTTGCATTAATATGCCTATCATGAAGTATAGGGGGTGTAGGTGGTGGAATATGATTTGGATGATGTGGAGGTGGTGGATCAGTAAATTTATTTTTTAAATACGCATCATCGGATATATTCATAATTTCATTTTTCTTATCATAATTTTTTACCCACCAAAGTGTATATGGAACTAAAAGTCCTGCCAATAGAGCACATGGAATAAATAATTTTGTTAGAAAATCCATAAGGTTAAAACCTGAATAGAGTGTTAAAATTACTGCAGGTGTATCAGCCCAAGGAAGTGGACAACCACCTATATTTGAAGCAATTAATCCAGAAACTAAAATTGGTAAAGGGGAAAGTTCTAACTTTATGGATAACTCTAGGCATATAAAGGTAAATAATAGAATTACACTTAAATTATTCATGAAAAGTGAAGTAAAATACATGACTAAAGGCAAAAGAATATATATAAAAGTCTTTTTACCTTTAGAAATGCTTAGAAATTTATCGCCAATATATTTAAAGAATGAGTTATTCTCAAAAGTTTTAGAAAATAGCCCTAAAGCAAGAATAAGTGTGATTATTTCTATAGGAAAATTTGAAAGAACATCGGATATGGTGAAGGTATTAGTTACAGTTCCATATATTAATATTGCTCCTAATCCAATGCTTGTTATAGCGGTACGATACTTAATAGAAAAAATCATTGTAATATATACTATTAAGGCTACTATTATTGCAAATGTCATATTATCCCTCCTAATTTTTTCTTAGGTTATTTTTAGATAAATACTATGAACACATATTACATAATATGATTTTCTATTAAAAGTGTTAATTAATAATTGATTTAAAATAAGCTATAGTATGTTGTAAGGAACAAAAAGTATAATTGTTAATAATATATAATATAAATTAAATCCATGATTATCTAAATAAAATGAATTTGATATGAACATAGAAATTTTAAGAAGGGAGCGAAAATGGATTATATATTATTAGTTCTTCTTATTATCTTATTTTTAAATAAGCAAAATAAAGATAGATTAATAAAACTTAATCATAAAGAAAAGCCTTATGATGAGAATAGGACAAATAATATAATAGGAAATAATTATAAAAAGTCAAGTAATGATAAGTATTCGAAAAATGAGATAGTAAGAACTAAAAAGTATAATGAAAAGGAATGTGACCTTGATAATTGCGATAATACCATGCAAACAAGGAGTAATAACTATAAAGGGTATTATGAATTAGATAGTAATATAAAAAATGAATCAGATAAAATTGAGATAAATAAGAAGATAGGTGGCAAAAATAAACATAATAAAAAATCAACTTATACTGATTATGATAAGAATAAAAAGTATGAAAAAGAGTATATTGACTTGAATAATAATCAACAATATAAGGTTGTAGATATTTCTGAAAGTAACCAGGAGCTTAAGGAAAGTCAGGAGTTATATAAGGAAAGTGTAATAAATAATATAAGTAATGAAACAATTGATAATATAAATGAAGTTATAACATATAGGGAAGATGAAGAAATTCATATACAAGATAAGGAAATAGATGAGAAAGATAAAGATATACAAACAGACGAAATAAATAAAGAGGGTAACGTTGAAAAGAACAGAAACAAATTTAATAAATTAAAAAAGAGGTATAAGGGGGTCAATGTTTCAGTTTTAGTATCGGGAGTAGGAATTATAGAAGGAGAAATTGTATTTGATTTTCCAAATATAATTGCAGTTAAAAACAAAGAAAATATAATCATATTTATTGATGAATCTAAAATATTAGGTATATATTAAAGAGTAAGTTTTATAGCTTGCTCTTTAAGTAATTATTAATTTATATTAGAAAGTAGAGAAAATTTTAAATATGTGGTCAAATTGGGAGAAAAGAATGAAGAATGATTTTGTTATTGTATTAGCACCTGATTCTTTTAAAGAAAGTATGAGTGCAAAAGAAGTTTGTATTGCAATGGAAAATGGAATAAGGAAAGTAGATACTAGTATAAAATGTATACATGTTCCTATGGCAGATGGTGGAGAAGGTACAATGCAGTCATTAATAGATGCAACTAATGGACAAATATATGATTTGAAAGTTACTGGGCCTTTAGGAAATAAAATTAACGCTAATTATGGAATTTTAGGTGATGGAGAAGTAGGAGTATTAGAGATGGCTAGTGCAAGTGGAATACATTTAGTTCCATTAGATAAGAGGAATCCATTAGTTACTACTACTTATGGTACTGGCGAACTTATTAAGGCTTGTTTAGATAAGGGGGTAAAGAAGTTATTAATAGGTATTGGAGGAAGTGCAACAAATGATGGCGGAGCAGGTGTTATTCAAGCTTTGGGTGGAAAGTTATTAGATAAAGAAGGAAATGAATTGGGATTTGGTGGAGGAGAGTTAGGTAAATTACATACTATAGATTTAACTAATTTTGATTTTAGATTAAAAGGTGTTGTTATTGAAGTAGCATGTGATGTTAATAATCCTTTATGTGGAGAAGATGGAGCATCACATGTATTTGGGCCACAAAAAGGAGCAACCTTAGAAATGGTTAGTATTTTGGATAGAAACTTGAGGCATTATGCTGATATAATTAAAGAACAACTTGGAAAGGATATTTTGGATATACCAGGGGCAGGTGCAGCAGGCGGCTTAGGTGCAGGGCTTATGACATTTTTTAATGGAACATTAAAAACGGGAATTGAGATGGTAATTGAATATACTAGTTTAGAAGAAAAGATTAAAGAAGCAGATATGGTTTGGACAGGTGAAGGAAGTATAGATTTTCAAACTCAATATGGTAAAACTCCATTGGGGGTTGCAAAAATAGCTAAAAAATATAACAAACCTGTTGTAGCTTTTGCTGGAAAAATTGGAGACGATATAGATATTTTATATGAAAAAGGAATAGATTCTGTATTTGGAATTATGAAAGGGGTAACATCTATTGATGAAGCACTTAAACAGGGAAGGGAAAATATAGAAAAAACAGCCGAAAATGTAATACGACTTATTAGATTAATATAAGTATATTGTTTAATAGAACTATTATTTTGATCAATTTGGAAAGATTAAAGGCAAGTAATACAGTCAATTAGTATATTACTTGTTTTTTATTATTTATATAGTATTAAATAATAAATTATTATCTTATAATATTAAATGTAATACTGAAGTAGTCACTCGAGATAAGAGGTAAATATGCAAATAAAAGATAAGAAAAATAAAAGAATAAAAATTAGTAATATAAATGATTTAAATAAAGCATTAAAGTTAAATGGATATAATCTTGAAATATCAGATTTTGATAAATTTAAAGAAGGTTTTATAAAAACTTTTAATATAAGTAATGAATTATTTAATAAGATTTATAAAACTGTAAATGAAGAAGGTATTACTTATAAGGTAAGTGATATTAATGATTTTATAAGATATATAGAAAATATTACGATATTTGAATATGAGCATAAGAAATTATGTGAGAAAATAAGTAAAATGAAAAGACTACATATTGATAGAGTTGAATATGATAGAATACCAAGTACTCAAGATGATGTTCAACATATATTAAAGGTAATAGAAGAAACTAAAAAGCTTATATCAAAAAAAATTAATGATGAAGGAAAGATAAAATTAGAATCTTTAGAAGATGAAATTAATAGAGATTATGTTTATACAAAAGATATTGAGTTGTTAAAAAGAATGTTGATTTTTAATAATGAAAATGTAAATGAAGAGTATGATGAAAAGAATCAAATAAAAACTTTATTTATTAAAGTACCTGAACAAATAGGATTTGCTTATGTAAAAGCAGAAAAGGGTACTGTTGAATATCACCAGCACATAAAAAGTTATATTCCTAGGATGAAGAGATTAATTAAAAATTTAGATAAATATATTATAGAAGAGGAGAAAGGTACATTTAAAATAAATCAAAGTATAGCGATACAGGATTCCGTAAATATGGCAGTTGTAATATTTAATAATATGGAGTTTAGAGCTGTTAGTGGGAAAAATGATATTAAAAATAGTTGTACATTAATACCGTCAGGACAAGATTATTTTAAAAGTTGTAAGGTTAATAAGCTTGGTAAATTAGGAATTGGATATAATAGAATTAATGATAGTGAAAAAAAAATAATTGAAGAGATACATAAACTTATAACTAAGAGAAAGTTAAAAGCAGAAGGTGATTTCATTTTATATAGTAAATGGGAACCATGTCCTAGCTGCTATTATGTTATTAGTCAATTTATTGAAAAGTACCCTAAGATAAATTTGGAGGTTATGTATTATAAAGAGTATGGAGAAAAATAAAAATATTTACAAATAAATGAAAAAAGTAGTATTATTTTAATGTAATTGTATATAATAGTAAATGAGATTAATATTAGTTATACGTTGATAGGGAAAAGTATTATGGAATACAGTTTTAAGAGAGAAAGTGTTATAAGCTGGAAGCACTTTTAAATATGACTATAAGAAAACTACCCTGGAGTTATGGTTAAGTATCATTAAGTGAGAAATACCATCGGTGAAGATCGATAAAACTTTTAAAGATGAATTGAATTTTTTAATTCAATTTGGGTGGAACCACGGATATAGCATTCGTCCCAAGCATTGGGATGGATGTTTTTTTATATCAAAAAATATATATTAACCAGGAAACACCTTCTAATAAAAATGAAGGTATAAGTTTGATTGATGCAATTATCAAGTAGAAGTTGAAATTTGGAATATCAGTTAAAGGAGGTAGAAAGTGAAATGATTAACGTAAAATTAAAAGATGGATCTGTAAGAGAAATTGAAGAAAATTCAACTATTTTAGATCTAGCTAAATCAATTAGTAAAAAGTTAGGAAAGTCGGCAGTAGTAGGTGAAGTAAATGGAACCTTAGTTGACTTAGCTTATAAGCTTCAAAATAATGATGAGGTTAATATAGTAACTTATGATGATGAAGCAGGTATTGAGGTTATGAGACACACTACCTCACATGTAATGGCTCAGGCTGTAAAGAGACTTTATAAAGATGTAAAATTAGCTATAGGACCAACAATAGAAAATGGATTTTATTATGATTTTGATATAGAAACTCCATTTAATAACGAAGACTTAGTTAAAATAGAAGAAGAAATGAACAAAATAATAAAAGAAGATATTTCATTAGAAAGAATGGTAGTAAGTAGAGAAGAGGCTTTGAAATTAATGGAAGATAGAGGAGAGCCTTATAAGGTAGAACTTATAAAAGAACTTCCAGAAGGAGAAACAATTTCACTTTATAAACAAGGTGATTTTATAGATCTTTGTAGGGGACCACATCTTTTATCAACTAAGGGGATAAAAGATTTTAAATTAACTAGTGTTGCAGGAGCTTACTGGAGAGGGAATGAAAAAAATAAAATGCTACAAAGAGTTTATGGAGTAGCATTTGCAAATAAAGATATTTTAAAGACTTATTTAAATAATATAGAAGAAGCAAAAAAGAGAGATCATAGAAGGTTAGGTAAAGAGTTAAAGCTATTTACTTTTGTTGATGAAGGACCAGGATTCCCATTTTTCTTACCAAAAGGAGTTGTTCTTAAAAATAATTTAATTAATTATTGGAGAGAATTACATCAAAAAGCCGGATATGTTGAAGTTGAAACTCCAATAATGCTAAATAAGAAGTTATGGGAAACTTCAGGGCACTGGGATCATTATAAAGAAAATATGTATACTTCAATGATTGATGAAGAAGAATTTGCATTGAAACCTATGAATTGTCCAGGTGGAATGCTTATTTATAAAACAGAAACACATTCTTATAGGGATTTTCCAATGAGAGTTGGAGAGCTTGGAAGAGTTCATAGACATGAACTTTCTGGTGCTTTACATGGCCTTATGAGAGTAAGGGCATTTACTCAAGATGATGCTCATATATTTATGTTACCAGATCAAATAAAATCAGAAATTAAAGGAGTTGTTGCTTTAATTGATGAAGTTTATTCAAAGTTTGGATTTAAATATAGTGTTGAGTTATCTACAAGACCAGAGGATTCAATGGGAAGTGATGAAGATTGGAATATGGCAGAAGATTCATTAAAGGCAGCTCTTGAAGAAATGAATTTACCTTATAAAATTAATGAAGGCGATGGAGCTTTTTATGGACCAAAGATAGATTTCCATCTTGAAGATAGTTTAGGTAGAACATGGCAATGTGGAACTATTCAATTAGACTTCCAATTACCACAAAGATTTGAATTAGACTATATTGGTAGTGATGGTGAAAAGCATAGGCCAATAGTTATCCATAGAGTTATCTTTGGAAGTATTGAAAGATTTATTGGTATATTAATTGAGCATTTTGCAGGTAAGTTCCCAACATGGCTTTCACCAGTTCAAGTTAAGATCTTACCTATTTCAGATAAATTTGTAGATTATGCTAATAAGGTTAAGAGAAATCTAGAGTCAAATGGATTAAGAGTTGAAGCTGATTTGCGTACTGAAAAAATAGGATATAAAATAAGGGAAGCAAGAAATGAAAGAGTACCTTATATGATTATTATTGGGGAAAAAGAAGAAAATGATAAGACTATTTCAGTAAGAAGCAGAGATAATGGTGATGAAGGAGCTGTTGATTTAAATAGCTTTATTGATAGAGTAACTACTGAAATAAAAAATAGAAAATAAAAAATATTATAAGTAAATATATAGGGTTTAACTTACTATATAAAACTATAATTAAAGTTATTTATTGATTAAGAAAAGAGATTATCCTGAGTGATAGTCTCTTTTTATGCATTTAAATGCAATTATATATAAATAGGAATGTAGTGATAATTAAAAATTAATGTACATAAGTTAATATATAGTAGAAATAATGTTAAAGGGATGAGCGAATATGAGTAATGTTAAGATAGCAAATGTATTGAATAATTTACCGTTGATATTTGAAAGAAATATGGGTCAATATGATAATAAAGTACAATTTGTGTTAAATAAAAAAGAATGTACAACCTTTTTTACTGATAAGGAGATAGTATTAGCATTTAGAAGTAATGAAAAAATACAAGAGTTGAAAGAGTTAGATAGCAGTAGCTTATATGATACATCACTAAAAAAAATAGAAGAGTATCAAATTAATGTTTTGAGAGTTAATTTTAAAAATTCAAATAAGGTTCCTCAAATAATAGGTAAAAATGAATTTAATTGTACATTAAATTATTTTAAGGGAGAAGATATTTCAGATTGGAAATGTTCTATACCATTATATGAAAAGTTATTATACAAAGAAGTATATAATGGAATAGATATATTATATTATGAGTGTGAGGGGATTATTAAATGGGAATTTATAGTTCAACCTAATAAAAGTATAAATAACATATTATTAAATTTAAATGGCACAAATAACATAGAGTTAACTGATAATGGAGATATAAATATCAATATACAAGAAAGAATATTAAAAATATTAAAACCTGAGGCTTATCAAAGTAATAATGATGAAAAAATAGAAAGTAACTTTGTAATAGATGAGGATGGGAATATAAGATTTAATATAAGTGATTATAATGAAGAAGATAGTTTAACAATTACCATATCAGTATTATTTGATGACTTTAATTCTACTTGTGTAGTTGATAGGGCAAATTCAATAGCTGTAGATGAAAATAAATGTGTATATATCACAGGAGAAGTAGGATTTCAAAAATTTCCAGATAAGAAGATTTATAAAAATATTTTAAATGGAAAGGATTATGGAGCTTTTTTAGTGAAAATAGATACTAGTAAAAAGGGACAGTCAGCATTAAAGTATGCAGCTTATATTGGGGGAGAAGGTATTGATGAGGCTGTTGGAATAGCTGTGGACAATGAAAAAAATGCATATATAGTAGGAGCAACAAATTCCAGATATGAATTTCCAGTAACAGAAAAATCATATGCATATAGTTATCCAGGAGGAAGTAAAACAGGTTTTTTAATTAAAATAGATACCAAAAAGATTGGATCAAGTAGTTTAGTTTATGGAACATATTTAGGTGGAAATTCGTATGATTATGCCTATTCGGTGGCAATAGATAAGGATAAGAATGTATATGTAGTGGGATTAACTAATTCAAATTTTGGATTTCCTATAAGTGAAAGTGCGTATGAAAAAAATAATGATAAGGCTGTAGATGTTGGATTTTTATTAAAACTAGACATAAAGAAAAAAAGGAAAGATTCATTGTTATATGGAACATATTTTGGTGGTAATGACTCAACTAGTTTTTCAGCATTAGCAGTAGATGACAATGATTATGTATATGTTACAGGCGTTACTCAATCAAAAGACTTTCCTGTAACACAAAATGCTTATGAAACCAAATTTGAAGGAGGATTAAGTAGTACTTTTATATCTAAATTTGATTTGAATAAGACAGGAAAAGAGAGCTTAATATATTCCACATTTTTATGTGGAGATGGGGAAGAAGCTGGATATGGAATTGCAGTTGATTCAAGAGAATGTGCTTATATAACAGGAGTAACAAATTCTTTGAATGATTTTCCTATAACTAAAAATGCATTTAGAAATAGTATATCTAACATAGAAGGTTCAGGATTTTTTATTAAGTTAGATACAAAATTATCAGGAGAAAAGGGATTAGTTTATGGAAGTTATATAGATGGAAATGGAAGTGATGTATGCTCAGATATAAAAATTGATTATAATAATTACGTATATATATGTGGTTTTACAACATCAACTGATTTTCCTGTGGACAGTTATGAAAATGGTTGGGTAAAAAATGGATATAATTCTTTTTTATTAAAATTAGATCCGAATAAAGAAGGAAGAAAAGCTTTATTACTTGGGACATTCTTAAGAAAAAATATCAATGATTTTGCATTAGGACTTGCATTGGATAAGGAATTAAACACATATATTACTGGATATGCTTATCCAATTTCTGAAAGTAGAATTAAAGAAAAAGAAGATTATTATGAAGAAAGCTCAATATCTATCATTAAAGTAAATACTAGAATATGCAATTTAAGTATAGAAAAATCGAGATATAATATTGATGTTGAGCTTGGGGGAACAACTCAATATGAAATAAATATTATAAATAATGGTCCAGATGTAGCAACTGATATTAGAATTAACGATGTATTAGAAAGAGGAGTAACAATAAAAGAAATAAATGTATCAAAAGGTGCAATTCATCAAATAGGAAAGGAAATAGTGTGGAAGGTTAGTGAGTTAAATATTGGTGAGGCAGCTAATGCAACTATTAAGGTTAGAGTTTTAATAAAAAGTGAAGTATTAGAAAATGAAACTTTTATCAATGTAAAAGATAATAAATACTATTCAAAGAGTAGTATTAAAAAAAGCATTACTAGTTATTTATAAATGGTATTATAATTATCTTATTAGCTTATAAAAATTAGCTAATAGGATAATTATAAAAAATTATTTATATTTTTTGACAATAATAATAATTTTTTATAAAATAAAATATGTACACTTAAATAATAAAAATATTAAATAGTCATAGCATTTAGTCAAAGAAAAAAAACATAATAGTAAAGGGTGAAAAGGTTGAAAAAATCAATTGATTTAATTAAAAGATTAGTATTGTTTTTCATTGGAATGAGTATAATTCAATTTGGGGTGGCTTTATTTTTAAAGACAAGCATTGGTTCAGATTCATTTACTGTTTTTACAGAAGGATTGGCAACGGTTCTAAATAAAACAGGATTAAAAGATTTATCAATAGTTCATATGATTGCAGGAAGAGCTGAAGTTACTCCCGGTGTAGCAAATATGATAATATTAATAGTATTATTTATTGGAATACTGATAGTTGATAGAAAACGTATAAAAATAGGAACATTAATATGTGTTATTGGAGTAGGACCAATAATTGATTTAGGTGTAAAAGCAGTATCATATTTTCCGGTAGAATCTGCAAATATATTTGTAAAGATGCTATTAGTATTAGGTGGATGTTTTATAATTGCGGTAGGATTTTCAATAATGTCTGAAAGTGATATAGGAGTAGCACCAAATGATATTGTTCCATTTATAATTAAAGACAAGCTAAATTGCCAATATAGATGGGTTAGAATAGCATTTGATGCAACTTTTTTAATTGTTGGATTTATTCTTGGTGGAAAGGTTGGAATCGGCACTATTATAGCAATGTTGGCGATAGGACCATTCATTCAATTCTGCTTACCTTATGGTAAAAAGTTTGTTGGAATTATACTTAACGGTAAAGAAGAATTAAATAATGAATCAACTGTGAGTGCATAATTAAGTTAACAATTTTATGTGTAAATGATAAATAATAGATAATAGTAATGTTTTTTTATATTGCTATTATCTATTAATTTTTTATGATCATATCTATAGAAGAATTTATAATGAAAATATTTAATAAAATAAATATAAATTTTTGAGGAATATAGATGAAAAATATAAACAGAATAGTTATTTATATTTGTGGTATATTTTTGCTAGTTTTAGGTGGGGTATTAGCAATAAAGTCTAACTTAGGAGAATCACCAGTAAGCTCATTATCATTAAGTATAAGTAAAGTTAGTAGCATTAGTTTAGGAACGGCAGCAGCAATTTTATTTACTATTTATGTAGGTATACAAATAATAATACTAAGAAAGGATTTTAAAGTTATTCAGCTATTACAAATTATATTTGCTATATTATTTGGGCAAATTATGATTTTTTTAATGCAATTATTAATATAAATGTTGATAGTTTTTATATTAGAATAGTAATTTGTATATTAAGCTTTTTTATAACAGCTTTTGGTGTTACATTTATTATTACAGCAAATATTGTACCAGTAGCTCCAGATGGATTAGGTATTGGAACTGTTTTATCGGCGTTATTAGTAGGAAGAATAGTAGCTTATATAAATAAAAATTTAAAGCATAAAATTGAAGATATATGCTTTGTAGAAGCTGCATAAAATTTAAATAAATATATTGACAATGTTTACATTAGTTGATAAAATTAAGACAAGTTAATAGTGGAATCCATTTTGGGATTGTTACTGAGTAAGCAGGCAAAACCTAAATTGATACCAAATATATGTATATTAATTATTTTTATATGATAATTATATGCATTATTTGATATTGATTTAGGTTTTTTTGTATAACTTTAATTAAGTTTAATATCTTAAATTAGTAAATATAAAAATGAGGGGATTATACTGATATGATCATAAATAAAGTATTAAATAACAATGTTGTGACAATTATAAGTGAAAATAGTGAAGAAGCAGTTGTTATGGGAAGGGGTATAGCTTTCCAAAAGAAAAAAGGCGATGAGATTGATGAGAGTAAAATAGAAAAAATATTCGTCTTAGAAAATAAAAGTATAAATGAAAAGTTGCTTACTTTAGTGAATGATATTCCAGCAAAGTATTTAGAAGTTGCAGAAAATATAATAAAATATGCAGAAAATAAGTTGGGTACAAAGTTAAATGAAAATATTTATTTAACACTTACAGATCATATTAGTTTTGCAATTAGTAGAGCAGAAAAAAACTTAGAAATAAAAAATGCAATGCTTTGGGATATTAAGAGACTTCATAAAGTTGAATTTGAAATTGGGATCCATGCATTAAAGATTATTGAGGAGAATTTAAATTTTGAGTTACCAGAAGATGAAGCAGCATCAATAGCAATGCATATTTTAAATGGTGAACTTGATCAAGAAATGCCAGAAATAGTAGATATGATTAAATTAATTGAAGAAATATTAAAGATGGTAAAGTATCATTTTAATATTGAATTTGATGAAGAATCAATTAATTATTACAGATTTATTACTCATTTAAAATTCTTTACTCAAAGACTATCTAGTGGAAGATATTATGAAGATAATGATAATGACTTATTTGACATGATAAAACTTAAGTATCCAAATTCTTATGAGTGTGTAAAAAGAATTGAGGGATTTGTAAAGCAAAAATATGGTACTCAATTAACTAAAGAAGAAATGCTATATTTAATAATACATACAGCTAGAGTAGTATATGAAAATTGTTAAAATTAAATATAACTTTAATACTTTCCATTAGGATTGTTACTGATTCGATCAGGCAAAACCTAAATTAATAATTAAAATTAAGCAGTAGATATGATAATTCATTAGAATGATTTATTAAAGTATTTATCATTTTATTTGAAGTATAATGCTAGAAGTAAGTATATCTGTAGTTTTAATTTTAAAAGTTAGTTTAGGTTTTTTATATAATTTTTATTAACTGATAAGTAAATTGTGGAGGTGATGATCAGGAAAATTAATATAACCTTAGAAGTTTCATAGGATTGTTACTAGGTTAGGCTAGGCAAAACCTTAATTCTTCAAAATTTTAAATTTGAGAAAATTAAAATATTGAAAGCGAGGAATTAAGCTATGAATTATGAAAATTTAGCAAAACAAATATTAAAAAATATCGGTGGACAAGAAAATGTATCAAATTTAACACATTGTGCAACAAGATTAAGATTTAACTTAAAGGATAAATCAAAGGCTAATACAGAAGTAATAAAAAGTATTAGCGGTGTTATGGGTGTTGTAGATAAAGGTGGACAATATCAAGTTATTATAGGAAATGATGTAAATAATGTATATAAGGAAGTAATGAAAATTGCTAATATTGAAGGAAATGAGGGTAACTCATCTGAAGAAGTAGACGAACGTAAGCCTATTGCAAACGTAATAGATACAGTAACAGGAATATTTACACCTATTTTACCAGCTATAACAGCTGCTGGTATGATGAAAGCTGTACTTGCGTTGTTAACTGCTTTTAAACTAATTTCTACTGATTCTCAAAGTTATCAAGTTTTTAACTTTATGGCAGATGCTGCATTTTACTTCTTACCAATATTTTTAGCAAGTTCAGCAGCTAAGAAGTTTAAATGTAATGCATATTTAGCTATGATGCTTGGAGGAATGTTGCTACATCCAACATTTGTAACAATGGTGAATGCAGCAAAAGAAACAGGTGAACCATTATCAGTATTTGGATTGCCTATTACTTTAGCTTCTTACAGTTCAAGTGTTTTACCAATAATACTTGGTGTTTGGTTTATGTCATATGTTGAACCAATTGCAGATAAGATATCACCAAAAGCAATCAAATTCTTTACAAAGCCATTAATTACAGCAGTTGTTTCAGGAATAGTAATTTTAGTTGTAATAGGACCTATAGGATATATAGTAAGTGATAAGATTGGATTAGGGATAAAAGTTTTAGAATCTTATGCTAGTTGGTTAGTACCAACTTTATTAGGTGGATTAACTCCTTTATTAGTTATGACAGGGACTCATTATGGACTTGTTCCAATTGGAATAAATAATCGTATGACTATGGGATATGATACTGTAATATATCCAGGGATGTTAGCTTCAAATGTATCTCAAGGTGGAGCTGCATTAGCTGTAGCGATTAAGAGTAAGAACAAGGAAATTAAGCAATTAGCTTCTTCAGCTGGTATTACAGCGGTTTGTGGTATTACAGAGCCAGCTTTATACGGTGTTAATTTAAGATTTAAAACACCATTATATGCATCAATGATAGGTGGAGCAATTGGTGGATTATTTTTAGGATTATTCAGAGTATCTAATTATTCAGGTGGTTCACCAGGATTTTTAACTTTACCAAGTTATATTGGTGGTGAAACAATGATGAATTTTGTATATGCATGTATAGGAGCAGTAATAAGTGTAGTTGCATCTTTTGTTGTTTGTTTAGTTTTATATAAAGATAAAGAAGAAAAGGCTGAAGTATATAACAATATAGAAGAAGTTGCAGTAGATAAAGAACCATTAATGAATAAAATTACTATTGCTAGCCCATTAAAAGGAAATATAGTTCCTTTAAATGAAGTTAAGGATGAAACATTTGCATCAGAAATGATGGGGAAAGGTATTGCTATTAATCCAACAGAAGGAAAGGTAGTATCACCAATAAACGGTACAGTTCAAATGATATTTAAAACAAAGCATGCAATTGGATTAAAATCAGAAGATGGAGCTGAAATTTTAATTCATATTGGTATGGATACAGTTCAATTAGATGGTAAGCATTTTACTGCACATGTTAAATATGGAGATAAGGTTAAAGTTGGAGATACTTTAGTTGAATTTGATATGAATGCTATAAAAAATGAAGGTTATGAATTAATTACACCTGTTATTATCACAAATACTATGGAATATTTAGAAATAGTACCAAAGGACATTAAATCAGTTAATATAGGAGAAACATTGATTACAATACTTTAGTAAATAAAAGGGGAGGATAGTTATGAATAATAATTTTAATAAATTTCCAAAAGATTTTTTGTGGGGAGGAGCTTTAGCTGCAAACCAATGTGAAGGTGGATACAAAGAAGGCGGAAAAGGATTAACAACTGTTGATCTTTGTCCAGCTGGAGAAAATAGAAGAAAAGTTATGGAAGGTAAAATTGATATTTTAAGACCTATTGAAGGAGAGTATTATCCATCACATGATTCTATAGATTTTTATCATAGATTTAGAGAGGATATAGCATTATTTGCAGAGATGGGATTTAAATGTTTAAGAATATCAATTGCTTGGTCAAGAATATTCCCTCAAGGAGATGAAGAAACTCCAAATGAAGATGGATTAAAATTCTATGATGAAATGTTTGATGAAATGATTAAACATGGAATAGAACCAGTAGTTACAATATGCCATTTTGATACTCCAATTGGAATTATCGAAAAGTTTGGTGGATGGAAAAATCGTAAATTTGTAGATTTCTATTTAAATTATTGTAAGGCTATCTTCACAAGATATAAGGATAAAGTTAAGTATTGGATGACATTTAATGAAATTAATATGATATTACACCTACCATTTATGGGTGCTGGTGTTAGATTTGAAGAAGGGGATAATGAACTTCAAATTAAGTATCAATCAGCTCATCATGAACTTATAGCAAGTGCATTAGCAACTAAAATGGCACATGAAATAATTCCAGGGTCTATGGTTGGATGTATGCTTGCAGCTGGAGCAACTTATGCATATAGTTGCAATCCAGAAGATGTTCAAAAAGCTATGGATAAGGAAAGAGAAAATTTATTCTTTATAGATGTTCAATCAAGAGGAGAATATCCAGGTTATGCAAAGAGATTCTTAAGAGAGAATGGAATTGAGATTGTGTTTGGTGAAAATGATGATGAGATATTAAAGAATAATACTGTAGATTTTATTGGATTTAGTTATTATTCAAGCAGATGTGCAAGTGTTGATCCAGAAATAGTTAATGGAAAAACTTCAGGAAATGCATTTAAAACTGTTAGAAATCCATATTTAAAAGCATCAGAATGGGGATGGCAAATAGATCCCCTTGGATTAAGAATAACAGCAAATCAACTATATGATAGATATCAAAAGCCATTATTCATAGTTGAAAATGGATTAGGTGCTGTAGATATTCCAGAAGAAGATGAAACTATAAATGATGATTATAGAATTGAGTATTTAAGTGAACATGTTAAAGCAATGAAAGAAGCAATTGCAGATGGGGTTGATTTAATAGGATATACTCCATGGGGATGTATAGATTTAGTATCAGCATCAACTGGAGAAATGAAAAAGAGATATGGATTTATTTATGTCGATAAAGATAATGAAGGAAATGGTACTTTAAATAGAAGTAAAAAGAAGAGTTTCTATTGGTACAAAAAAGTTATAGCAACTAATGGTGAAGAACTTTAATAATTAGGGAAATGGACTACATTTTATTTATAATATGTAGTCCGTTTTTTATACCACTTATAAATTTAACTTTATTATTTATATTTTATATAATAAAGTTTGGTATAATAAATAGTATAAAATAACATTAAAGATAAGGAGTAGGAGAATAAGATATGATAAAATTAATTGCAAGTGATATGGATGGGACTTTACTAAATGATGATCATATGATATCTGAAGAAAATTTAAAGGCTATAAGAAAAGCACAAGAAATGGGAAGGCACTTTACAATTGTAACAGGAAGAGATTATGGGGCAGTAAAGTCATATTTAGAAGAATGTAATTTAAAATGTGAATGTATTTTAAGTAATGGAGCAGAGTACAGAGATGTAAATGGAAATGTTATTGAGAGTGTTTATATGAATAAAGATAGCGTAAAAATAGTATTTGACATATTAAATGATGCTGGATTATGTATTCAATTAATGACTAATAATGGATCTTATGTAACTAATAAAGAAAGTGATAAAAAAGCTATTATTGATAGATTTAAATTGTTTAACCCTAAGATGAATGAAGAAGAAGTAATAGAATTCGTTGAAAAGTTCCATGCTGAAAGAGGAATGAAGTATATAGATGATGTTTATGAAATTTTAGAAAGTAATGTAGAGGTATTAAAAATAGTTACTTTCGATAATGATGAGAAATTAATAGCAAATTTAAAAGAAAAATTAAAGAAAAGCACAAGTGATTTAGCAGTAGCATCAACTTTTTCTAATGATATTGAAATAAGTGATATTGAGGCTCAAAAGGGATTAATATTAGCTAAGACAATTAAAAAAATGGGAATAGATAAGAGTGAAGTAATAGTTCTTGGGGACAGCTTTAATGATTATTCAATGTTTACTGAATTCGAAAATTCTTATGCCATGGAAAATGCAATTCCTGAGATTAAGGAAATAGCTAAATATATTACTGATAGTAATAATAATGATGGAGTAGCTAAGGCAATTTATGAGTCTTTAGAAGCATAGTTTAAAAAAGCAACCATTTTACAATAAAAGTGTAAAATGGTTGTTTTAAGTTTTGTGATAAATTAGTGTTCTGTGTATTTCATAACAGTTGTTTTTAAAAAGTTATTAAATTTATTATATAGGGAAAGCTATGGAGTACGTATTAGCAGAAAGGAAATATTAAGTAAATTCGGTGATTTTATCAGTAAAGCTGCCGGACTAAGCTCAAATGCAATATCTACTAATTGAAGGAATAATTTTACTGGTATAAAATTGATATTGGTTATATTTATAAAAATTAAAATTAAAATTTTAATTTTATTTGTTATACATTATACGACTAAGGATTATTTCTGTTATTATAAAAATTTTAACTTTAATGATTTATAAATATAACTTAGTATTTCAAAAAAGGAGGGATTAGTAATAAGTTTAATTTAAAATATAAAGCGCCAGAACTCTTATGAGTTGACGAGGATGGGGAGTATCGAATTCTTCGGCGGGTGCCCCACGGTATCGCACTACCGTTAGCGACTAGTAAAACTATGAAGTGATTTGTAGGACAAGTCTAGTCTGGTGTTAAAACCTTAATTGTATTTTTTATGTTCGAGCATTTGTATGTATTTTTTATGTTCGAATTAAATTATTACAATAAAATTTTATCTTATGGTTAGTAGTTGTAAAATTCAATCTCCTTAGGAGAAAGATAACAATGGAAAGGCCGCTAGATAATGAATTCTAACCTTAAGGTGGAGTTAAAATTCAATCTTAAGATTAAGCTCAGTTTATAAAAAGTTAAAATAAGGAAGGTAGAAAATATATGTGCGGAATAGTTGGTTATGTAGGAAATAAGAAAGCAAGTGATTTCTTAATAGAAGGATTATCAAAACTAGAATATAGAGGATATGATTCAGCAGGGATAGCAGTTATTAATAATAGTAAAGTTGAAATAAGAAAGCATAAAGGTCGTTTATCAAATCTTGTTGAAGAATTATCTAACAATTCAGCAGAAGGAACAATAGGAATTGGACATACAAGATGGGCAACTCATGGAGAGCCTTCAGATGTAAATTCACATCCACATCAAACATCAAAAGGGGATATTACTGTAGTTCATAATGGAATCATTGAAAACTATAGTGAGCTTACAAAATGGTTAAAAAGTGAAGGATATGAATTTAAGTCTGCAACGGATACAGAGGTAATTCCAAACCTAATTCATTATTATTATAAGGGCAATCTTTTTGAAGCGGTAGTAAAGGCTACTGAAAAACTAGAAGGTAGTTATGCTTTAGGAGTGGTTTCAGGACAAGAACCAGATAAGATAGTGGCTGTTAGAAAAGATAGTCCATTAATAGTTGGAATAGGACAAGGTGAAACATTTATAGCATCAGATATACCAGCAGTATTAAATTATACTAGAGATATTTATCTTTTAGAGGATAATGAATTTGTTGTATTAACAAATCAAGGCGCTGAAGTATTTGAATCAAATGGAGATAAAATAGATAAAGAAATATATAAAGTAACATGGAATGAGGATGCAGCAGAAAAGGGTGGTTATGATTCTTTCATGTTAAAAGAAATTCATGAGCAACCAAAAGCAATTAAAGATACAATGACAGGAAGAGTAGCTTTAAATGAAAAAGTTAATTTAGGTGATTTTAAGCTTACATCAGAAGAGTTAGAAAAGATAGATAGAATATATATTATTGCATGTGGAACTGCATATAATGCAGGGTTAATTGGAAAGGTAGCTATTGAAGATTTAGCAAGAATACCTGTCGAAGTAGCAATTGCATCTGAGTTTAGATATAGAAATCCAATAGTAACTAATAAAACACTTATAGTTACATTAAGTCAGTCAGGAGAAACAGCTGATACATTAGCAGTTCTTAGAGATGCAAAGAAAATAGGTGCTAAGACATTAGCTATAACTAATGTTGTTGGAAGCAGTATTTCTAGAGAAGCAGATAGCGTAATATACACTATGGCTGGACCAGAAATTGCAGTAGCATCAACTAAAGCTTATACAACTCAAGCGGTTGTAATGAACTTATTAGGAATGTATTTAGCTGACTTAAGAGGATTATTAAAATCTGAAGAAGAAGCAGAAATTAAGAATGCATTATTAGAGTTACCAAGTAAGGTAGAAGAAGTGTTAAATAATAAAACTCAAATTGCTAAGATTGCTAAACTTATAGCTCAAGAAAAAGATTTGTTCTATTTAGGAAGAGATGTTGATTATGCATTAGCAATAGAAGGGGCTCTTAAAATAAAAGAAATAGCTTATATTCACTCTGAAGCATATGCTGGTGGAGAGCTTAAACATGGAACTATAGCATTAATAGAGCCAGGAACAAAAATAATAGCATTATTAACTCAAACTAATTTAAAAGATAAAATGATTAGTAATATCAGGGAAGTTAAATCTAGAGGGGCTGAAATTATTGGTATAGCATATGAAAATCAAGAATTAGATTTATCTGTTTTTGATGAAATTATAAGAATACCACAAATTTCAACTAGAATAGCACCTGTATTAGGAGCAGTTGTATTACAGTTATTAGCATACTATGTAGCAACTGAAAGAGGTTGTGATATAGATAAACCAAGAAACCTTGCTAAGTCAGTAACTGTTGAGTAATAAATAAAATTTATAAGTAAGTGAATGGATTATATCGAATTATAATGTAAATTAATTTTGATATAGTCCATTTTATTAAAAAATAAATTATTATGGGAGAGTGTGAGTATGAGAAGTTTATCGTTAGATGTATCAAAGTTACAAGGATTTGTTAATGAAAATGAAATTGGATATATGAAGGCAATGGTTAATAGTGCACATGAAGTTATCCATAATGGAACAGGAGCAGGAAATGACTTTTTAGGGTGGTTAGACCTACCAAAAAATTACGATAGAGAAGAATTTGAAAGAATAAAAGTTACAGCAGAAAAAATAAAAAACAACTCAGATGTATTAATAGTAATCGGAATTGGTGGGTCGTATTTAGGATCAAGAGCAGCTATTGAAATGTTAACTAGTAATTTTAATAATATGTTACCTAAGTCAAAATTAAAGGCTCCAAGGGTATTCTTTGTAGGAAATAGTATAAGTTCTACTTATATATCAGAATTATTTGAAGTTATTGATGGTATGGATATTTCAGTAAATGTAATATCTAAATCAGGAACAACAACAGAACCAGCTATAGCCTTTAGACTATTTAAGAAGTATATGGAAGAAAAATATGGAGCTGATGAAGCTAGAGAAAGAATTTTCGTAACAACAGATAGAGAAAGAGGAGCATTAAAGGGATTAGCAAATGAAATGGGATATGAAACATTTGTTATACCTGATAATGTGGGAGGTAGATTTACTGTATTAACAGCAGTTGGATTACTACCAATTTCAGTAGCTGGAATTAACATTGATGAAATTATGAAAGGTGCAGCAGATGCAAGAGAAAAATATTCTAGCAGCTCATTAGAAGAAAATGATTGCTATAAATATGCAGTATTAAGAAATATTTTATATAACAAAGGAAAATCAATTGAGGTATTAGTTAATTACGAGCCATCATTACATTATTTTAATGAATGGTGGAAGCAATTATATGGAGAATCAGAAGGAAAAGATAAAAAAGGAATTTTCCCAGCTGCAGTTGACTTTTCAACAGATTTACATTCAATGGGTCAATTTATTCAAGATGGAAGTAGAATAATGTTTGAAACAGTTCTTAATGTTGAGAATGTTAGTAAAAATATAGTTATTGGAGAAATGGAAGGTAATGTTGATGGATTAAACTTTTTAAAGGGGAAAACTATTGATTATGTGAATAAAAAAGCCTTCGAGGGAACTGTATTGGCACATAATGATGGGGGAGTACCTAATATTATTATAAATATACCTGAATTAACTCCATATTATTTTGGACAATTAGTTTATTTCTTTGAAAAATCATGTGGAATTAGTGGGTATTTATTGGGAATAAATCCATTTAATCAACCAGGAGTAGAAGAATATAAAAAGAATATGTTTGCACTTTTAGGAAAACCGGGATATGAAGACCTTAAAGAAGAATTAGAAGATAGGTTAAGATAAAATTGTATTATTATTAGAAATAAAAGCTATAGATATTTATTAAATTAGCTATTATAATTTACTAGAAATATGTATAATCTATAATGATGATATATAAGAAGTATTGTATTATAGGGGGTACATAAATTGGAGAATAATAAGCAAGAACTTTTAGCACTAGGATCTATTGTAGTTTTAAAAGGTGGATATAAGAAGTTAATGATAATGGGTAGAATGCAGCTACAGGGTGAAGAAGAAAAACTTTGGGATTATCTAGGTGTTTTATATCCAGAAGGATATTTAGGAAATGATTATACGTTTTTATTTAATAATGAAGACATAGAAGAAGTTATTTTTAAAGGATATTCAGATTTAGAAGATGAAGCTTTAAAATTAGCAATAAAGAAGTATAATGAATAATAGAAGTGTTTTAAGGCACTTCTTTTTTTCTTCAATAATTATGAGAAGAGCCTAAAACTTAAAATATATAAAGTTAAATAAGCAATAGAGCCATATTTGGAATAAAATATAAATATTTTTAAATTTGTCACTAAGTGATAGGGACATTTATGGCATATGAATAGATTGATGTAAACGAATAATAGAGATAAAATAAACTTGTAAGTAGTTGATATTTAAAAATGTCACTAATAGGAGAGCCTATGAGAAAGAAAAAATTAATGTCTAGACAAAAACAAATTATACAAATTTTAACTAAATCAACTAGCAAAAATCCTATAACTATTTCCAAAATTGCTGAAAGCTTAAATATAAGTTCAAGAACTGTATTAAGAGAGATGCCTAAAATTGAAGAATGGTTAGATGAAAATGGATTTAATTTCATTAAAAAGCCAGGGGTTGGTTTGATAATAGATGAAAATCTAGAAAACCAGCAATTAATATTAGAACTTCTAGAAGTTGAAAATATTCAAAAAGAATATACCAAAGATGAAAGAAAAAAAATTATTTTAGGTGAGCTATTAGTAAATAAAGAACCATTAAAATTATTTTATTTTACTAATCAATTAAAAGTTTCCGAAGGAACTTTAAGTAATGATTTAGATGGAGTTGAAGAGTGGTTAAAGGAGTTTGATATAAAACTTATTAGAAAACAAGGTTTAGGGATTTATCTAGAAGGTAATGAAAAGAATTATAGAAAAGTACTAGCAGATATTTTGTACAAGACTCTAGATGAAAAAGAGTTAATAAAACTTTTAAAAAAATCATTGAATAGTTCAAATACTGAAAATAGTATAGAGTTTTCAATAGAAAATAGAATGCTTAATTTTATTGATAAAACAATAATTAGAGACATAGAAAAGATCGTATCAGAGTTAGAGGAAAAATTTAATTTTAAACTTATAGATAGTGATTATATTGGATTAGTTGTTCATATATCGTTAGCAGTTCAACGAATAAAAAATGGTGAAAAAATTTCAATGGATAAAGATTCATTAAGTGAATTAGAACTATTACCAGAATTTGCAGTTGCAACTGAAATCACAAATGAATTAGAAAAAATATTTACTATCGAAATCCCTAGAGATGAAATTGGTTATATAACAATGCATTTAAAGGGGGCTAGATTAAGGTTAAGCAAGGTAGAAAATGATATTGATTTAGACAACCTAGATATTAAACAAATTTCTAATTATATAATATCAGAGGTTGAAAAAGACTTTAATATTGAAATAATTAATAAGCAAAAATTAAGCAAAGATATATATAATCATTTGGTTCCTGCAGTTAGCAGAATGACTATGAAACTTAATATTAGAAATCCATTATTAGAAAATATAAAGGAACAGTATAAAGAAATTTACGATTCTTGTGAAAATGCTTGCGAAATATTAAAGAGAATTACTAAAGTAGATAAGATACCAGAATCTGAAGTTGCATATATAGCAATGCACATTGCTGCTGCAATAGAAGAAAATATAAAAAGAGAAAACTTATCAGTTGTAATAGCATGTCCAACAGGAATCGGAACATCAAGATTATTAGCTGTAAATATAAAGAAAGAATTCCAAAACTTAGATATTAAAAGTAGTATATCTGCTATAAATATTGATACAAATAAGTTAACAAATGAGGGTATAGACTTTATAATATCAACAGTGGAATTAGATGTAGATTATAAGTATATTTGTTTAAATCCAATGTTTTTACAAAAAGATAAAATGAAGTTAAAGGAGTTTATTCATAGATATTCTAAAGATATAATATTAAAAAAAATAGTAAAAAAAGAAGTTAAGTGTGACAAAGATAAGATAAAAAGTATAACAAATTTGGGCACTGAAATAATTTCAATAATAGAAGAAGTAAAAGTAAGAGAAATTAATTGCGTAGAATCGGTAAACGATTTGATAGGAATAGCTAGTAGTATTTTTGCTAATAATGTCAATCATTCAAAAGAAATAAAAAAATCATTGATTGAAAGAGAAATGAAGTCTAGCACTTATTTGAATGGATTCAATATGATGTTACTGCATTGTAAAGATGAAAAGATTACTTCTTGTAAATTTGGAGTTATAAGATTAAAAGAAAAATTAATAGAAAATAATAAGAAAATTGATTTTGCAATTGTTTCTTTAATTCCAGAAAAGAATACACAAACTCAGATAAATATAATGAGCTATATAAATGGGGAAATAATAGAGAAAGAAAGTTTTAGGAAATCTATTAAAAAAAGTAGTGAAGAAGAGTTAACTAATATTATAGAAAAGATTTTAGGTGATTTATACAGGAAGGAATTAAAGAGTATTATGGAGGAATAGAGATGATTAAGGAGAAAGTTCAAAAATTTGGTAAGTTCTTAAGTGGAATGGTAATGCCTAATATAGGAGCATTTATAGCTTGGGGATTAATTACTGCATTGTTTATCGAAACTGGATGGTTTCCTAATGAGCAATTAGCAAGTTTAGTTGATCCAATGTTAAAGTATTTACTTCCATTATTAGTTGGATATACTGGTGGTAGAGTAGTTGGAGACGTAAGAGGTGGAGTAATAGGTGCAATTGCAACTGCTGGTGTTATAGTTGGAGCAGATATTCCAATGTTCATTGGAGCAATGATAATGGGGCCATTAGCTGGATACACTATTAAGAAGTTTGATAAGGCTATTGAAGGTAAAGCTCCAGCTGGATTTGAGATGTTAATTAACAATTTCTCAGTAGGAATTATTGGATTAATACTTGCTATAGTTGGATTTTACGCTATAGGTCCAGTGGTTGTTATTGTAACTGAAGGGCTTAAGTTGGGGGTTGAAGTAATAATTTCTAAGGGATTACTTCCTTTAGTAGCAATATTTATTGAGCCAGCTAAGGTATTATTTTTAAACAATGCAATAAATCATGGTATTATTGGTCCAATTGGTATTGAGCAAACAAAAGAATTTGGACAATCTATAATGTACTTATTAGAAGCAAATCCAGGTCCAGGGCTTGGAGTATTATTAGCATATTGTTTCTATAGTAAAGGTGGAATGAAGCAATCAGCACCAGGAGCGGCAATTATACATGCATTAGGTGGAATTCATGAAATTTACTTCCCATATGTATTAATGAATCCATTATTAATAATAGCACCAATAGTTGGTAGTGCTGCAGGGATATTAGTATTTTCAATTTTTAATGCTGGATTAGTAGCAACTCCATCACCAGGAAGTATATTTGCTTTAATGGCATTAGCACCAAAGGGTGGAATGATTGGAATTTTAGCAGGGGTTGCGGTTTCTACAGCTGTATCATTTGTTGTTGCAGCACCATTAGTTAGAAAAGCTGCTAAAAAATTAAGTGATGATAATGACGAAACTGTTGTTGATAATGAAGAGGTAGTAATTAATAAAGCAGTAATCAATAAAATAGTATTTGCGTGTGATGCTGGAATGGGCTCTAGTGCAATGGGAGCAACTAAGTTTAGAAATAGAATAAAAGGTTTTGCTTCAAATATAATAGTTATTAATTCATCAGTAGATACAATACCAGCTGATGCAGATATAGTTGTAAGTCATAAAAAATTAGCGGAAAGAGCAAGAAAAAATTCTCCGCAAGCAGAGCATGTGTTTATAGAGAATTTCTTACAAGATAGTAAATTAGACAAGCTATATTCTATATTAGAAAACAGAGCAGATGGAAACATAGAGTTAGCAGAAGTTGCTGTAGCAGAAGTAGCGGCATCAGCACAAGTTAAAGAAACTTCTATATTAAAAGGGGATAATATAATTTTAGGATTATCAAGCGAAAGTAAAGAAGAAGCTATAGAGAGAGCTGGGAAGATATTAGTTAAAGAAGGATATGTTAATAATAACTATATAGCTGCAATGCAAGAAAGAGAAAAAATAGTATCAACTTATATAGGAATGGGAATAGCAATTCCACATGGCGTAGGTGAAGCAAAAAAAGAAGTTGAGAAGTCAGGAATAGTTGTCCTTCAGTATCCAGATGGTGTAGTTTTTGGTGATGATTTAGCATATTTAGTTATTGGTATTGCTGGAGTTGGAGATGATCATTTAGAAATATTATCTAATATTGCAACATCATTAGAGGATGAAGCATTAGTAGATAAGCTTAAAAATACAAGTGATAAATTTGAGATATTAAAAACTTTTAATAAATAGTAAGAGGCATTCTTGTGAAAAAAGCAATTTAATTTGGAGCAGGAAATATAGGTAGGGGAGTTATAGGACCATTACTTTCAAAGTCTGATTATCAAGTGATTTTTGCTGATATAAATAATGAAATAAAAAAATACTTAAATAGAGATGAAATAAATTATTTGGATGAGTATATTGGATTCCCAGAGTGTTTAGTTGATAGAATAGTGATACCAAACAACAATGAAAACGTTTTGGGAATTCGGGTAGAGAAGTATTGCCAGTGGGTAATACAGAAAAATGCATTTAAAGGTGATATATCAAATATAGAAGCTGCTAATTTCGCAGGTGATTTAAATTCATATATTGAAAGAAGTATATTTACACTAAACACAGTGTATGCTATGACAGCGTATTTTGGAAAGCTAAGAGGATATACATCTATAGCAGAAAGTATAAATGACAAGTGTATATATGATTTAGTAAAAGAAAGTGAATCGAAAATAGCAGTTAAATATAATTTTGATGAAAAAAGTAATTTAGGGTATATAGAAAAAAACGATTAATAGACTTAAAAATCCATATTTAAAAGGTAAAAGAATAAGAACAGGGAAAAGTCAATTAAAAAGATTAAATGAATACGCTAAGATAACTAATAATTTTAATAGTTTTAATGGTGGCTTAGGGATATTTAATATGTTAAATGATGATATGAGGAGGAATTATTAATGAAAAAAGCAATTCAATTTGGAGCAGGAAATATAGGAAGAGGGTTTATCGGATCATTATTATCTAAGGCAGGATATCATGTAGTATTTGCAGATGTAAACACTGAAATAATCGATAAGATTAATAATGATAAAGAGTATACAATTCATGTAATGGATACTGTGTGTTCAGAAGAGAAGGTTAATGATATAAGTGGCGTTATATCAATAAATAATGAAATATATAAAGAAATAGTTGAAGCAGAAATTATAACTACTGCAGTTGGGCCTGTTGTTTTACCAAGAATAGCACCAACAATAGCAAAAGGTATAGCTCTTAGAAAAGAAAAGGGAGTAAAGAGCTACCTAAATATAATTGCATGTGAAAATGCAATTAAGGCTAGCTCACAACTTGAGGAAGAAGTTAAGAAGTATTTAACTAAAGATGAAGTTGATTATTTAGATGAATTTATAGGGTTCCCAAATTGTTCTGTAGATAGAATAGTTCCACCTGTGAAAAGCGAAAATATTCTAGATGTTGTAGTTGAAAATTATTATGAATGGAATGTGGAAGAAAAAGCTTTTAAAGGTGAAATACCTAAGATAGAAGGTATGAATTTAGTAGATGATTTAATGGCCTATATTGAAAGAAAGTTATTTACGCTAAATACTGGACATGCAATAACAGCTTATTTTGGATACTTAAAAGGTTATGAAACAATAGAAGAAAGTATTAAAGATGAAGTTATTTACGATTTTGTTAAAAAGGCAATGATCGAAAGTGGAAAAGGATTAATTGCTAAATATAACTTTGATGAAGAAGCTCATTATAAATATATAAATAAAATAATAGATAGATTTAAGAATCCATATTTAAAAGATGATGTGGCAAGGGTTGGAAGAGAACCTTTAAGAAAATTAAATGAAAATGATAGATTAATAAAACCATTAATTACTGCAAGAGGATTCAATATTAATACAGATAATTTACTACTAGGGGTAGGAGCAGCACTTCATTATGATAATAAAGAAGATGCTCAAAGTGTACAACTACAAAGTTTAATTAATGAAAAAGGTATTAAAGAATCTTTAGCTGAAATATCAAAAATATCAGGTGATACTGATGTATTGGATAAGGTAGAAAAATATTATGATGAAGTTAAGAAATTAATAGGAGCATAATATTTCTATATAAATATTTAAAACTCAAAATTTAATCTCTAGAAGTTTAACACCAAAAGTAAAAATTAAAATGCTTTTGGTGTTATTCTTTATATAATATTTTAAAAAGAATACAATTTCAAATATCATTTATAAAATAATTGATATAAAAGAAATATAAGGATAGAATTAGTGTATGGGATGTAAAAGGAAACTAGAGAGGAGAAAGAGGTAGTGATTAAGGAAAGAGCACAAAGTTTTGGAAACTTTATAAGTAGTATGATCATACCCAATATAGGTGCATTTATAGCATGGGGATTCATAACTGCTATATTTAGTCCTACAGGATGGTTTCCAAACGAAAAGATAGCTTTATTAGTAGAACCATTAACACAGTATTTATTACCGTTATTAGTAGGATTTACAGGAGGTAAAGTTACTGGAGGAGCAAGAGGAGGCGTGGTAGCAGCTATAGCAACAGTTGGTGTAATAGCTGGTACTAATATACCCATGATTTTAGGAGCAATGGTAATGGGTACCTTATCTGGATGCATAATAAAGAAATTTGACAAAGTAATAAAAAACAAAATTCCAATTGGATTTGAGATGTTAGTAAATAATTTTTCACTTGCTATTATAGGTATGATATTAGCTATAGTAGGATTGTTTGTAATTGGTCCGAGCATGGCTATTATTGCAGGAATAATGAATATAGGTGTAGCTTTTATTGTTAAAAATGGACTATTGCCATTATTAGCAATTTTTATAGAGCCAGCAAAAGTACTATTTTTAAATAATACAATAAATCATGGAATAATAGATGTAATAGCAATAGATCAAGTTAATGAATATGGAAAGTCAATATTATACTTATTAGAAGCAAATCCTGGTCCAGGATTAGGTGTAATATTATCTTATTTTATATATAGTAGAGGAACAATGAAACAATCAGCACCTAGTGCGGCTATAATTCAGCTTTTTGGAGGGATACATGAAATATATTTTCCATACATATTATTAAATCCATCATTGCTATTAGCAGCAATTATGGGAAGTATGTCTTCTATAATAACTTTCTTAGCTTTAAATTCAGGATTAATATCAACAGCATCTCCAGGAAGTATTTTTTCTATAATGATGTTATCCCATAAAAGTGATGTTTTAACAAATTTATTAGGCGTTTGTGTTGGTGCAGTAGTTTCATTTTTTATATCTGCATTTTTACTGGAAAGAAAATATAGTAAAAAAGATGATAAAAATACTAATAGTGAAAATATGCAGGAATTAGACTTAGATATTAAATATATAAAGAAAATAGTGTTTGCCTGTGATGTGGGAATGGGCTCAAGTGCTATGGGTGCAACAAATTTTAGAAATAGGATAAAAGATTTTGATTTGGATATAGAAGTGGTTAATTCATCTGTATCAAATATACCTAATGATGCCGATATAATAATAACGCATAAAGGGTTATTGGGTAGTATAAAAAGTGATATTAATAAGGATAAAATTATTTTTATAGAAAATTTCTTAGAGGATGATAATTTAGAAGCTTTATATGAGAAGTTAGGTAAAGAAGATGAAAATGATAAAATTAGTCATAGGGAAGAGAGAGTTAAAGTTGAAAATAATACATTACTAAAGGAAGCAAATATTTTGTTAGGGTTAGAAAGTGAATCTAAAGAAGAGGCTATAATAAGGGCTGGTGAACTTTTATTTAATAATGGTTATACAAAATATGAATATATAGATTCAATGTTAGAAAGGGAAAATATAATATCTACGTATATTGGGCTCGGAATTGCTATACCTCATGGTACAGAAAGTGGAAAGAGCGAAGTTAAAAAAGCAGGAATTGTAGTTTTACAATATCCTGAGGGAATAAAATTTAGTAGTCAAACAGCATATCTAGTAATTGCTGTTGCAGCTAAAGGTGATGAACATTTAGAAATAATATCAAGTATAGCGAAATCATTAGAAGATACTAAATTAATAGAAGAAGTTAAAATAACTAAAAATCCAAAGGATGTATTAAAAGCATTTAATGTCTAATTATTACTATAAAAAAGGTCAAAATATTATTATAGAAACTAAATTAATAATTTGTTAGAATGAGGTACAATTATAAGTTGTTATGAAAGAGAGTGTGAGAAAATATGGGGAACTTTAAGATGCCTAAAGGATTTTTATGGGGAAGTGCATCTGCTGCATATCAAGTAGATAGAGAAGAAGAAGAGGGTTCTTCAATGAATCGTTATAAAAAAAGATAGTTATTATTGGTACAAAAAAGTAATAGAAACAAATGCTGATGAACTATAAAGTTATAAAATAATTATGCCATTCAAATTAATCTAGGATTTAGGTTAATTTGAATGGCAATTTTTTAGGGAATTGTAATATTATTTATAAAATTATATGCAATTTCAATTATAGTATATCCAATTCCAACTAGTGCAATTGCGGCTAATAAAATCATATAATCCTCCTAAGAATAATCTTATATTATTATAATTGTAAAGGATGAAAAAATATACATTTATTTAAATTGATTATATTAATTCTAAACAAAGATATGGGTCAATGGCATTATACAAAATCCTAAGAATATTGATACTAATGCAATTTTAGAGTAACCATATTTTTGAGATGAAGGAATAAGTTCTGCAAAAGAGATATATAACATTATTCCACAAACTACAGCAAAGATTATTCCTAAAATAAGATCATTAATAAATGGTTTCAAACATATAAATGCAATTAAGGCACCAAATGGTTCGGCCATACCTGAAATAAAAGAGTACTTAAGAGCTTTTTTTCTGCTTTTGCTTGCAAAATAAATTGGCATTGCAATTGCTATACCTTCAGGAATATTATGGAGTGCAATTGCAAGTGTTACAGTGATTCCAAGTCTAGTATCTTGATAGCCAGAAACAAAAGTGGCTATACCTTCAGGAAAGTTATGTATCATCAAAGCGATAGTTGATACTAAGCCAACTCGGAAAATATCAAAGTTATTATCATATTGAGCAATTTTGTTGCTGTTACCTTCTGGAATTAAAAGGTCTATTAAATAGGCCATTATAGCACCAATCAACATGAATAAAATAGACCATAGTACTCCAGGTGTATTTCCATGATATTTAGATATAGCTGTTTGGGCAGTAGGAAATAAATCAGTAAATGATACGGCAATCATGACACCAGCGGAAAAGCCAAGAGCAAATGTTAAAAATTTTTCATTTCTTGACTTAGTAAAAAATATGATGATAGCCCCAAAAACAGTAGATAACCCTGCTATAGTAGAAAGAAGCAGGGGAAATAATGAGTTATTATCAAACATTTCACACCTCTCAAATTATTGTTACATAATTATTTTATGAGAGAGAGTATATAAAAAGAATATAAAATATTACAAAATATTGGTATAATTATATGAAGTAAACTAATAAGGGGGTAAATATGTTAGGAACTATAGTAAATTCAATAGCAGTAATAGTTGGATGCTTAGTTGGTCTTTTAGTAAAAGGAAGATTAACAGAGAAAATTAGTACAACAATAATGAATGGATTAGCATTATGTGTAGTATACATAGGAATATCAGGGGCTTTAAAGGGAGAAGATACTTTAATAATTATTATATCAATAGCTATAGGGGCTTTAATTGGAGAAATTATAGATATCGATAAATGGTTAAATAAATTAGGAGATTGTTTAGAAAGTAAATTTAAAAGTATAAAAGGTAATAATATATCAATAGCAGAAGGATTTGTAACATCAAGTCTTTTATTTTGTGTTGGAGCTATGGCCATAGTTGGAGCATTAGAAAGTGGACTTAAGGGTAATGATGATATTTTATTCACTAAATCAATTTTAGATGGAATATCAGCTATTATTTTTACATCATCTTTGGGAATAGGTGTAATATTCTCTGCAGTAACTGTATTTATATATCAAGGGGCAATAACGTTAGGAGCAGGACTTTTATCTGGAGTTTTAAGTACTACAGTAATTACAAATATGAGTGCAATTGGGGGATTATTAATTGTAGCACTTGGATTTAACATGCTAGGAGTGACTAAAATAAAGGTAGCAAATTTACTACCGGCTATATTATTGCCAATATTTTTTAAAATATTTATTTAGAATGTATTATAATATATGCTATTATATAGAAAGGAGTAAAATTTTGGGGGGTAAATAATGAAAAAAGATTATTCAGCGCTTATTTGGGGACTATTATTTGTAGCTGTTGGTATTATATTTGGTGGAAATGCACTTGATATCTGGGATATAGATGTATTTTTTCCAGGATGGTGGACTTTATTTTTAATTATACCTGGATTAATATCTATGGTTAGGTATGGATTTAATTGGGGATCAGGAGTACTAATTATAGCAGGAATTATATTACTTTTTGATAGTTTAGATATTATAAGTGGAAGAGTTATGTGGAAATTAGTTTTTCCATTAATATTAGTAGCTATAGGTATTTCCATACTAGCAACATTTTTTAGATCAGAGAAAAAAAGGGGAATTGAATCAGACGAGGATATTAGGAGTAAATCTTATATGTATGATTCAACTCAATATCCAAGATATACTGCAATTTTAGGCGGAGGAGATTATAAAAATACATCTGAAGATTTAAAGGGAATTATTGCAGAAGCAATACTTGGAGGGTTAGATATAGATTTAAGGGAAGCCAAAATAACTGAAGATATAGTATTAGAGCTTACTGCAGTTTTAGGGGGTATAGATATATTTTTACCCGATAATGTTAGAGTGGAGATAATTTCAGGGACACCTATACTTGGTGGATTTGAGCACAAAATAAATAGAAATGCTTTATCAGGACCTAAAGTAAGAATTAAGTATACTGCGGTTTTGGGTGGAATTGAAGTTAAGTAAAATTAAAAATAATAAAATAATTACTAATAAAAGTAATAGTTCTAAATTTAGGGCTATTATTTTTTTTTATTTCATTTATAATGATAATAAATATTACTTAATATGTGGTTTATTTTGATATTAACATAAGATAAAGAGTAAACTATAAATAATTAAGATTTTAATTATAATAAGAGGATGGTGTTTTAGATGAAGGTTGTAATCATCGGTGGTATAGCAGCAGGAATGAGTGCTGCGGCTAAATTTAAAAGACTTTCACCAAATGATGATGTAGTAGTTTATGAAAAAGGAGACATAGTATCTTTTGGAGCATGTGGGCTTCCATATTATGTTGGAGGATTCTTTGAAGATTCAAATGAAATGATAGCAAGAACTCCAGAAGCGTTTAGAGAATCAGGTGTAGAAATACATACAAAGCATGAAGTAACAAATGTAGATTTTGCTAATAAAAAGTTAACAATAAAGAAACTTGATAGTAATGAAATAATAGAAGAAAAATATGATAAGTTAATGATTGCAAGTGGTGCAAGAGCAATTATACCACCAATAAAAAATGTTAACTTAGAAAATGTAGTTACATTAAAATCAATGGATGATGGTAATAAATTAAGAGAATTAATGGCAATGGAAGAATATAAAAAAGTTGCTATCATAGGTGCTGGGTTTATTGGACTTGAAGCTGTTGAAGCTGCAAAGCATAGAGGTAAAGAAGTTACTGTTATTCAACTTCAGGATAGAGTCCTTCAAGAAGTGTTTGATAAAGATATAACTGACCTGTTAGAAGAGGAGTTAAGAGATAGTGGAGTTAATCTTCTATTATCGGAAACTGTAACTGAACTTATTGGTGATGGAAGAGTTTCTAAGGTTAAAACTGATAAAAGAGAAGTAGAAGCAGATATAGTTATACTTGCTACAGGTGTAAGACCAAATACTGATTTCTTAAATCCAGATGAAATAAAAATGATTAGAAATGGAGCAATTGTAGTTGATAAGTATGGAAGAACATCAGTAGAAGATGTATATTCTGCAGGTGATTGTGCAACTATTAATAGCTTAATTACTGATAAGGAGGTATATGTACCTCTTGCAACAGGAGCCAATAAGCTTGGAAGAATAGTTGGTGAAAATTTAGCAGGGCAAAATAATTCATACCAAGGATCACTAGCATCTAGCTGTATAAAGGTTATGAATATGGAAGCAGCAAGAACTGGACTTTCAGAAAAAGAAGTTTTAGATTTAGGTTTTAATTATAAAACTAAATTTATAACAGATATGAATCAAACTAGTTATTATCCAGGAAGAGAAAGAATTTATGTTAAGTTAATATACGATGCACATACTAAAGTAATTTTAGGTGGTCAAGTAGCTGGATATAAAGATGCTGTTCAAAGGTGTAATGTATTAGCTGCTTGTATTTATGCAAAGATGACTACAGATCAATTAGGAATGTTAGATCTTTGTTATTCACCACCATTTGCAAGAACTTGGGATGTATTAAATGTTGCAGGTAATGTGAGTAAGTAAAGCTATATGCGAAAGGTAATGTGATTTTTAGTGGTAAGCCTATGGGCCTACCACTTTTTATTTATACTAAGGTTATAATTATGTAGATAGAGTAAAATTATTTAATAAAAAGTAATTGATTTTAAAATTTAATGACGAATTATAAATATTCTGAATTAAATTAATTTCGTATTTTGTGATTTACTTTATCAAGAATTTGTGTAATAATATTATAGATTTTGTGCCTAAATAATGATAAAAGTAAAATTTTATTATTAATAGTTGCAACTAGTATGAGTAGTTTCACAATAGAAAGAATTCATACTAAAAAAAAACTATAAAATTAGGAGTGGACATATGAAAATAGGATTTGATCATGAAAAATATTTAGAAGAGCAATCTAAGTACATATTAGAAAGAGTTAATAACTACGATAAGTTATACTTAGAGTTTGGTGGAAAGCTTTTATTTGATTTACATGCAAAAAGAGTTTTACCAGGATTTGATGAAAATGCAAAAATTAAATTATTACATAAACTAAGAGATAAAGCAGAAGTTGTTATAGCAGTATATGCTGGTGATATCGAAAGAAATAAAATAAGAGGAGATTTCGGTATAACTTATGATATGGATGTTTTAAGACTTATTGATGATTTAAGAAGTTATGAACTAGAAGTTAATTCAGTAGTTATCACTAGATATAATGATCAACCTTCAACTACAGTTTTTATTAATAAATTAGAAAGACGTGGAATTAAGGTTTATAAACATAGAGCTACTAAAGGATACCCAACAGATGTAGATACTATAGTTAGTGAAGAAGGATATGGACAAAATCCATATATTGAAACAAGTAAACCAATAGTAGTTGTTACTGCACCAGGACCAGGAAGTGGGAAGCTTGCTACATGTTTAAATCAATTATATCATGAAAATAAAAGAGGAAATGTAGCTGGATATTCTAAGTTTGAAACATTCCCAGTATGGAATGTTCCATTAAAACATCCATTAAACATAGCTTATGAAGCTGCTACAGTTGACTTAAAAGATGTTAACATGATAGATTACTTCCATTTAGAAGCATATGGAGAAACAGCAGTTAACTATAATAGAGACTTAGAAACATTCCCAGTACTTAAGAGAATTATTGAAAAGATTACTGGAAAAGAATCAGTTTATAAATCACCAACAGATATGGGTGTTAATAGAGTTGGTTTTGGTATAGTTGATGATGAAGTTGTTAAAGAAGCTTCAAGACAAGAAATAATAAGAAGATACTTTAAAACTGGTTGTGAATATAAAAAAGGTTATGTTGATAAAGAAACATTTGAGCATGCGAAGCTTATAATGGAGCAAGTTAATCTAAAAGAAGAAGATAGAAATGTTGTTGTTCCAGCAAGAAATCGTGCTATTAAATTAAAGGAATTAAATAGTGATATCTGTACAGCAGTTGCTATTGAGTTAGAAGATGGAACTATTCTTACAGGTAAGGGATCAGAGTTATTAGAGGCTTCTGCAGCAGCATTATTAAATTCAATAAAGCATTTAGCTAATATTGCAGATGATATGCATTTAATTTCGCCAGTTATTTTAGAACCAATTTTAGATTTAAAATCTAAGACTTTAGGAAATAAAAAAGTATCATTAAATTGTGAAGAAGTATTAATTGCATTAAGTATTTCAGCTGCAACTAATCCTACAGCTCAAGTAGCGATGGAAAAGTTAGCTATGCTTAAAAATTGTCAGGCTCATTCAACAACAATATTACCAACTAGTGATGAGCAAACATTTAGAAAACTTGGAATTGATGTGACATGTGATGCAGAATACGCATCAGAGAGTCTTTTCTATAATAATTAATAAGTATATTTAGTAATATTATATAAGAGTTAACTATATTTTTTGAAGAAATATAGTTAACTTTTTTATTATTTGAAAAGTAAAGTTCTGAGATGAATCTGAAAAGTCAGAAGTTAATAATTTATAATCACTAATTGTATATATCGGAATATTATAAGATTAAGGATAAATTATATAACTAAGGAGGAACTTAATATGTCAAGTTACAAAGGAATAGATATAAGCAATTGGCAAGGTAGTATAGATTTTTCACAAGTAAAAAATAGCGGCACACAAATAGTATATATATTAGCATCTCAAGGAAATTATTTTATAGATTCTTATTTACAAGAATTTTATAATGGCGCTATTAGTAATGGATTATTAGTTGGCTTTTATCATTTTTTTGATCCAGCAGTTTCAGTAGAGTCTCAAGCAGAATATTTTATAAATGCTATAAAGGGACTAACTAGTAATTGTAAGCTTGTTTTAGATTTAGAGAAGGCAGGAAGTTATGGAGCTAGCGAGTTATCGAAGTTAGCAGTTGAATTTTTAGAAAAGGTAAAAGAGCTTACAGATACAGAGGTAGCTATATATACTTATGTGAGCTTTGCTAATAATAATATAGTGTCTGGATATGGATTAGAAAATTATCCTTTATGGATAGCAGAATATGGGGTGAATTCTCCGCAAGGTAATCCTATATGGGGAAATAGTTATGCTGGATGGCAATATTCAGATACTGGTAGTGTAGCCGGTATTAATGGGAATGTAGATATGGATGTATTTACTGAAGAAATGTTATTAGTAGAAAGTAGTAAAATAGTAGGAAATAATAGTAGTAGTAACAACAATAATTTTAATTCAAGTAGTAGTTATATTTATTACAAAGTAGAATCAGGCGACACATTAAGTGGAATAGCAGAAAAGTATGGAACAACAGTAAATACTTTAGTATCTTTAAATGGAATATCAAATCCAAATTTAATATATGTGGGTGAAGTACTGAAAATTCCAGCAACAGGATCTGGTGCAGATATATCAAAGTCATCTACAATAAATTATACAGTACAATCAGGAGACACATTAAGTGGGATAGCAGCAAGATATGGAACAACAGTAAATACTTTAGTATCTTTAAATGGAATATCAAATCCAAATTTAATATATGTGGGTGAAATACTAAAAGTTCCAGTATCAGGATCTGGAGCAACATCCAATTTAACATCTACCACTTATAAAGTACAAACAGGAGATACACTAAGTGGAATAGCATTAAAATTTGGAACAACAGTTAATCATTTAGTAGCCATAAATGGGATAGCAAATCCAAATTTAATATATGTAGGACAAGTCTTAAAAATATAAGAGTTAATAAATAAGTATTAAAGTCTTTAATAAAAGAGTGAATAGTTATAAGTAGCATATTACGTATAACTATTCACTCTTAATTTTATATTAATATAAATTTTGGAGTAGCGATTAAGATTTAGGAGTGGAATAGTTAGTAACCAATGCTAAATAATATATAAGAAGTAGAGAATGGTATATAGTTAGAAAATATAATTTTAAAATAAAACAATTATAACAATAAAATTAGTAACCAATGTTTTGTCAAAATATTATTTGTTAAGCAAAACTAAGAATAACTGATAAATTGGCAAGGAATAATAAATATAAGGAAATTAATAAAATAGTGAAAGGAACTGTTTTAATGAGGGAAGAAAAAGTCAAAATAATTCCACTTGGTGGGCTAGGTGAAATAGGTAAAAATATTACAGTTTTTGAATGTGATGATGAAATTATTGTTGTTGATTGTGGGATAGCATTTCCAGATGAAGAGATGTATGGAGTAGATTTAATAATACCAGATATATCGTATTTGAAGAATAATGCTAAAAAGATAAAGGGAATCTTCTTAACGCATGGACATGAGGATCATATAGGTTCATTGCCATATGTATTAAAAGAAATAAATGTGCCTATATATGGAACTAAGTTAACTATAGGTATAGTAAAGACAAAGTTAGAAGAGCATAACTTATTATCAGAAGTTAAATTACATAATGTTGAAGCTGGAGATATAATTAAATTTGATAAATTTAAGATTGAATTCATAAGAAATACCCATAGTATAGCTGATTCTTGTAGCTTAGCGATATTTACTCCAGTTGGTACAATATTGCATACAGGAGATTTTAAAATAGATTATACACCGATTGATGGAGAAACAATGGATTTACAAAGGATATCTAATTTGGGTAAAGAAGGAGTAGCCTTACTTATGGCTGATAGTACTAATGTTGAAAGAAAGGGACATTCTTTATCAGAAAAAAGTATAGGGTACACATTAGATAGAATTATTAGTAAAGCTAAAGGAAGAGTTATTGTAGCAACTTTTGCATCTAATATACATAGAATGCAACAAATTGTTGATGCTTCCATTAAAAATAAAAGAAAAGTTGTTTTTAATGGAAGAAGTATGGAGAATATATCAAAGGTTGCAATGAACTTAGGATATTTGCATATACCAGAAGGTAGTGTATTAAGTATTGATGATTTAAAGGATTATGATAATAGTAAAATCACATTAATTACAACAGGAAGTCAAGGAGAACCAATGGCTTCTTTAGCAAGAATAGCATTTTCTAATCATAGAAAAATAGCTATAGAGCATGAAGATACTTTCATAATTTCTGCATCTCCAATACCAGGAAATGATAAGCTTATTTCAAGAGTTATAAATGAATTATTCAGAAAAGGTGCAGATGTTATATATGAAGATTTAGCAGATGTTCATGTATCAGGGCATGCATATCAAGAGGAGTTAAAGCTTGTACATACGTTAGTTAATCCCAAATATTTCATGCCAGTTCATGGAGAATATAGGCATTTAAAACATCATGGTGATTTAGCAGAAAGTTTAGGGATGGATAAAAATAATATATTTATTTTAGAGACTGGAAATGTGCTAGAACTAACTAAACATGCCTGCAAAAAAGAAGGAAAAGTGAAAACAGGAGCTGTATTTGTTGATGGATTAGGTGTTGGAGATGTTGGAAATATAGTATTAAGGGATAGAAGGCACTTAGCACAAGATGGAATGTTAACTATAGTTGTTGCAATTGAAAGAGAGACATTAAGTATAGCTTCAGGACCAGATGTTATTACAAGAGGATTTGTATATGTTAAAGAGTCAGAAGAGTTAATTAATAAAGTTAAAGAAATATCTGTAGTTGAGGTGGAAAAATGCTTAGAGATTGGTGTTATTGAATGGTATGTATTAAAAAGTAATGTAAAAAAGGCAGTAGAAAATTATATTTACGAAAAAACAAAAAGAAGACCAACTATAATTCCAATAATAATGGAGACATAAATATATTTTTAAAAGCTACAATTGCATATTTGATAAAATAAAAGAAAGTGTGTATAATTATTATGTAAACATTTAAAGTGGGGAAGGGTAATAAATATGAATATAGGAACAGTTAAAAAATATCAAGAGTTAATGCAAGAATTTTCAAAAACTCCAAGAGAAGATGTTATTAGATTTAAAAAGAAATATGAAGAAGTTTTAAATGAATTTTTGAAATTGGAGGAAGTTTATACTATAGCTTCAAAGAAATCTTCATTAGAAGAGGTAAAAAATAATGTAGCTAAACCATTATGTGCGTTAAATCATAAAAAGATGCCTGGAATGTGGTTCTTTTCTGAAAGAGAATTTGCACAAGATTTTGTAAATCATTTTGGATTAATAAAAGATGGAGTTGAATATATAAGAGTATTAAAAGGTGAAGAAATTATAGAAGCAATTAAATATGGAGTATTTAATGGAATTTATCAGTTTTCTATAGATGAAGGTAAATGTACTATGGTTATGGTTCCATATGATTTACTAAATGCGTATTTGAATAGCAAAGGTCAAGAAAATTTTTTAGAAAGAAATCAGTATGAGTTAATGATTTTATTTACTATGATGAAGTTCCATGGAAAACTTGTGTATGGGATTGAAAGTGATGACTTAGGGAAAAATGAAAAAAATAAGTTAGCTTGTGATAGAAAAGGTGTACTTAATTTATTTGAAAAGAAAGATGATGCCGATATACATAAATATGATATTGGATATGGTAGAAAAGAAGCAAAAGGATTAAATATAATTGAATTAAAAAATTCAATTAATGAAATTTTAGAAGAAGTAGAAGAAGTAAAGATTGAAATTAAAGAAAATGTATTTGAAATAAGTAGTAGAAAGTTAGCGTATATATTAAATGAAATGACTAAAATTAATCAATAACATATTTAGAGGGCAACTGAACTTAAAACTATATTAAATATTAAAGGGGATATAAAAGATATTATAAATATTAGATATAGTTAGGATAAATACACTTTGTTGCTAATTTAAAGAATAAAATGAGTTGTTTCCATTATATTGTTAGCATAGATTGCTTTTTACTTTTTAATTTAAATTATATATAATACTTAAATGAAAGTTATTATATTAAGAGTTTTACTTTTATAAGATTGAAAGGAGAATTTATCTATGAAAGATTTATTAGATAAAGGAGCTGTAGTACAAAGGGATATGGAAACATATGCAATAGCGCCACATTTGACAGGAGGTTTAATTACTCCAAAGCAATTAAGAGATATAGCTGATGTAGCAGAAAGATATAATGCTTCTGCTGTAAAGGTCACTGGGGCTCAAAGAATTGCAATAGTTGGAATAAAGGAAGAAGATATAGATAAGGCATGGGCTGATTTAGGAATGAAACCGGGAGCAGCTATTGGCTTATGTGTTAGAAGTGTAAAGATATGTCCAGGAACTACTTTCTGTAAAAGAGGATTACAAGATTCAGTTGCAATAGGATCTAAATTAGATGGAGCATTCCATGGAAGAAATCTTCCTAATAAATTAAAAATTGGTGTAAGTGGATGTCCAAATAGTTGTGCTGATAGTCATACAAGAGATATAGGTTTAATTGGAGGACCTAAAGGATGGATACTTTACCTTGGAGGAAGAGGTGGAGTTATTCCTAGATTAGGTGATAGAATAGCTATGAATATCCCAGATGATAAAATCTTTGATGTAGTTGAAAAAGTAATAGATATTTATGCAGAACATGGTCAAGGAAGAGAGAGATTAGGGAATTATATAGATAGAATTGGATTAGAAGAATTTAAAAAGCAATTAAACATTGAAGAGTTTTTAAATGCATAATTTAAATTAATATAAACAAATATTAAGGTATGATTAGTACAATCAACTTTAATATTTGTTTTTTTAATTATTTAAAATAGTTATATAAAAATTTATATAACATTTAAAAGTAGCAGAAATACATATTCTGTGAAGTTAATTCTTTAATTATAAAAAAGTATTTCTATAATTAAAGTTATTTACTTAATATAAATATAGGTTATACTAATTAAATGAAATAAAATAATAAATTTTTATAAAGATGAGGGAAGTATATTGAATAATACATTTAGTAAATATAATTTATGTAATGAAATAATGAAAGCATTAGATGGAATAGGATATAAAAATCCATCAGATGTACAAGATAAAGTAATTCCAGAAGTGCTTAAAGGTAATGATATTATAGTTAAATCTCAAACAGGGAGTGGAAAGACAGCTGCATTTGGAATACCTTTAAGTGAAAAGGTACTTTGGGAAGAAAATAAGCCACAGGTATTAATATTAACTCCAACTAGAGAACTTGCAATTCAAGTAAAAGATGAAATTAAAAATATAGGAAGATTTAAAAGATTAAAGGCAGTTGCTGTATTTGGAAAACAACCTTTTTCAGAACAAGCTAGAGAGTTAAAGCAAAAATCACACTTTGTTGTTGGAACTCCAGGAAGAGTATTTGATCATATTGACAGGGGAACATTGGATACTTCAGAGATTAAATATTTAGTAATTGATGAAGCAGATGAAATGTTAAACATGGGATTTATAGATCAAGTAAGAGATATTATTAATACTTTAAACAAAAACAGACAAACAATGCTGTTTTCGGCAACTATTCCCCAGGAAATAATATCATTATGTAATATGTACATGAAGAATCCTATAAATATTGAAATAAAGTCACAAAAATTAATAACTGATAATATTGACCATCAATTATATAGGTTTGAAGAGTTTTATAAACTAGATAATTTAAGTAAACTTTTAATAAGTGAATCACCAGAGACAGCTGTTATATTCTGTAAAACTAAAGAGAATGTTGATAAGGTTTTTGAAAGTTTAAATAAAAAGGGATATTCAGTTAATAAAATTCATGGAGGAATGCTTCAAAAGGATAGACTTGATGTTATGGATAGGTTTAAAAAAGGAAGCTTTAGAATTTTAATAGCTACGGATGTTGCAGCAAGAGGAATTGATGTTGAAGGTATTACTCATGTTATAAATTATGATTTGCCAGTTGAAAAGGAAGCATATGTACATAGAATAGGAAGAACAGGAAGGGCAGGAGCAAGCGGAAAAGCAATATCTTTTGTAAATCAATACGAAGATAGATTGCTTGATATGATTCAAGAATATATAGGTTTCAAAATTCCTGTAAGTAATGAGTTTCCAGAAGTAACGTCTGAAAAAAGAAGTGAGGCTATTAAGTTATTAAAATCTAGACCAAAAATGAAAAGAGAAAAAGATAAAGTAATTAATAAGAATATTACTAAGATATATTTCAATGGAGGTAAAAAGAAAAAATTAAGACCAGGAGATTTTGTAGGTGCTATTTCAAGAGTAGAAGGAATTACTGCTGAAGATATAGGGATAATAGATGTTCAAGATACTGTGTCTTATGTTGATATTTTAAATGGAAAAGGAAACAAAGTTATAGAAGCGCTTAAGAATTCAACAATAAAAGGTAAAAAGCTTAAGGTGGAAAAGGCGAGAAAATAATAAGGTGTTAAGAGGTTGTATCAAATTTGATACAACCCTTTTGTATAAAATAGAGAAATTTAATATAAAAAACTAACATTTATTAAGAAAATTAAACAAATTTTATTTAAACTATTGATATTAAGGTAAAAATAGTATATCCTAATGGTAACGTTAACATTAACATTGAAAAATAATATATATAATATAGAGTTTAATAATTATACAAGGGGGCAGAGTGATTATGGGAATAGCTGTTATAGAAAATAACAATAGATTTAATATAGTATGTAGTAACATTAATGATAGATCCTCAAAGAGTGAAACATATAATAGTAAGGATGGCAAAAGATTTTATAAAATAAAAGGTTTTTCTAGAGAGAAATCTGTAGAATGCATAGAATTAATATCTAAGGATAAGTTAGAAGTTGTTCTTACTTTTAAAGGGTTATCATTACAAGATAGTACAGATTTAAAAAGATTAAAATTAAAAGGTTTAAAAGAAGATGCAATTTATAAGAATATAAGAACAAAGCAGGTATTTTCAGGTGGGGCATTAATGAATTTAGGAGTAAATATTAATACACTATGTGGAGATATTGACGGTAGTGTTATTTATTTAAAAGCAATATAAAATATGATGAAATAGATATATTTGTTAGGAAGCTTAAATTGGCTTCCTTTTTTGTTTGTGAAATATACTATATAATTATTATATAAGAATAAATTGAAAATAGAATTAAGGAGAAAATGATTATGAAATACAAAGTGATATTATTTGATGCAGATGAAACTTTATTTGATTTTAAAAAAACAGAAAGGGAAGCTTTTAAAAATGCTATGATAGATTTTGGGGTTGATTATGATGAAGGTTATCATTTTAGTATATACAAAGAAATAAACACTGCTATTTGGAAAGAACTTGAAGAAGGGTTAATTACTCAAGATAAATTAAAAGTAGAAAGGTTTAAAAGATTAAATGATAAGTTAAATGCTGGATTTGATGAAGAGGAATTCGCAAAGGCTTATATGATGCACTTAGGTAATGGATCTTTTTTACTAGATGGAGCAATTGAACTTATAGAGGATTTAAGTAGTAAATATATTCTTTCTATTGTAACTAATGGTCTTACTAGTGTACAAGAAAGAAGAGTTAAAAAGTCAGTTATCGCAAAATATTTTAAGGAGATAGTAATTTCAGAGGAGGTAGGAATATCAAAGCCAAATCCTGAAATTTTTGAATATGCTTTAAGAAATATTGAAGGTATAAATAAGGGTGAAATTCTTATGATTGGAGACAGTTTGAGCTCTGATATAAGGGGCGGTATTAATTATGGTATTGATACTTGTTGGTTTAATATACATAAAGAAAAAAATAATATGGAGTTAAATCCTACTTATGAAGTATCTAGTTATAAAGAATTAGCAGATTTATTAGCATAAATAAATTGGAGGAAATAAAGCTATGGAGCTAGAAATATTAAAAAGGGTTAAAGAACAGTTGGCCAAGGATTATAATTGTTCTATTGAGGATTTTGATAATAGAAAGAATTTAGTGACAGATATTAAGTTAAATGAAGGTACTAGAAAGTATACTGATGATAAAGAAATATTGAAAATACTTATTTTTAATGGAAAAGCAGTTTTATCTGCTGATGAATGTATTAAAGAGTGGTGTGTTGAAAAGTTTTCTAATAGAAATGGTGATTGGATGTTTTTATATTCAGTTTTAAGGGCTATAGATAAAAAGTTAAATGAATTTGGATATGAAATAGAAAATACCCATCATTATTATTTGCCATATGGTATAGATGATGATATATCAAATGACTTAAAATGGTATAATAAAGAGGAAATAAAGCAGTTTAAGGATGATAATAGATTTGATGAAGCATTTGCATTCGATAATAATTTTCCAGATGTACTTGCTGTAGCTAAGCTTGATGATTATGGGAATATATTAGGAATAGCTGGAGCAAGTAAGGATAGTGATATAATGTGGCAAATTGGGGTTAATGTTTTAGAGGGAGCTGAAGGACAAGGTATTGCTAAAAATGTAGTTAAAGCATTAAAAAATGAAATACTACGTAGAGGAAAGGTTCCTTTTTATGGTACAGTAGAATCACATATAATATCACAAAAGGTTGCATTAGCTTCAGGATTTTATCCTGCTTTTGCAGAAGTGAAAATAAGAAAAATATAATAGTTATATTAAAGATAAGTGTAAGGTGTATCATACAGTAGATCTAATACTTGTACTATTTGTAGTAGTACAAACATTAACTTACTTTTAAAATAAGGGTGGGATGTGGCTTTTTAGCTGGTGATAAAGAAAAAGGAAAGATTATATTTAATGAGAAATTTCACTAATTCCCGGAAAGATAATCTTTCTTTTTTCGTCTTACCATGATGCAACTATTAGATGTAATGCGTATTCCTAAATTCTGATGGAGTAACACCTTCAAAAGATTTAAATGTCCTAGAAAAATGGCTTTGATCATAAAAACCAAGAGATATAGCAATATCAAGCATACTTTTATTAGTTGTAAGTAATAAAACCTTAGCTCTATCTATTTTAATTTTCTTAGAATACTTCATTAAGGAAATACCCATGTGCTTTTTAAAGCAAGTAGAAGCATATTCAGGAGTTATTCCTAAATGCTCAGATATTTTATCAAGAGACATAAAGCTTTCAATATTCATATGCAAATGTTGAAGAAGTTTGTTTACTATAAAGTTGTCTTTAACTTCAATATCACTAATTAAAAATTCAAGATATGCTTCGGCCATTTCAAGTTCAAGTGCTTGTAAGGATTTTAAATCATTTAATGTAGGTATTTTTTCATAATACTTATTGTATAAAGTATGTAAGTATTTCTTTGAAATACCATGTCTTATAATTTCTTTAGAAAATATAGCATTCCAAATATATAAATCTATCTTTTTATCTTCAATGTTTAGATCATCTTCCAACTCACCAATATGTTTCTGATGGATCTTGTAAAGTATAGCAGGCCTATTACTGGTATCTATGAAAGATGAAAATTCATTGCTAAATATATTCAAATCTGAAATAAAGCTTTCATACATAAAAAAATCCTCCTATAAAAAATAAAATATATTAATTATATAACTATTATATTATAAATATACAAATTATCTCAACTTAAAAATTTATAATTATGTATATAGAAATTATAATATAGATGAGGTGGTTATATGAATAAGCATGCAGTTTTTCATGTTTTAGATACTCCTTATGCTTATGGTAAGGATAAAGATACATTAGTAGTTAGAGTAAGGGTAGCAAGGAATGATGTTAATGAATGTTATATCTATTACAAGGATAGGTATGATTGGGAAAATCCATATTTAAAAAAACAAATGATAGTTGTTGCTGAAACTGAGCTGTTTACGTATTATCAAGCAGAAATTTCAGTGTTTAGAAATAGATATAGATATTATTTTGAGTTTATAGATAATAATAATCAAAGGTTTGAATATAATGAACGAGGATTTGTTAATCGAGAGTTTAAATATAATGATATGAATTCATTCCAATTTCCATATATAGCAGAAGAAGATTTATATTATGAAGAAAAGTGGCTTCAAGAGTCAGTTGTATATCAAATTTTCCCTGATAGATTTTGTAATGGAGATAGTAGTATAAATGTTGAAGGAACAATGCCTTGGGGGAAAGGTAAAGTGCATAAAAGAAGTATGTATGGTGGTGATTTAAGAGGGATAATAGATAAATTACCATATTTAAAAGATTTGGGGATAAATTTAATTTACTTAACTCCTATTTTTAAATCAACAACTAATCATAAATATAATACAAAGGATTATTTTGATATAGATCCTCAATTTGGTACTTTAAGTGAAGCAAAGAAGTTGATTGAAAAGGCACATAGTAATGGAATTAAGATAGTATTTGATGCTGTTTTTAACCATTCAGGATCAGATTTTTTTGCATTTGAAGATGTGATTAAAAATCAACAAGAATCAAAATATAAGGATTGGTACTTTATTGATTCATGGCCAGTTAGTAAGTCAAAGAATAAGTATTATACATTTGCAAACGGTTGTGATAATATGCCAAAATTAAATACAAATAATGAAGAGGTTAAAGAGTATTTACTTAAGGTTGGAGAGTATTGGATTAAAGAAATTGGAATAGATGGTTGGAGACTTGATGTTTGTGATGAAGTTGGTCATGAATTTTGGAGAGCTTTTAGGAAGGTAGTTAAGAAAGCTAATAAAAACGCTGTTATTATTGGTGAAATAATGCATGAAGCAAATTCTTTCTTAAAAGGGGACCAATTAGATGGAATTATGAACTATCCATTTAAAAATGCAATTATAGATTTCTTTGGTAAAAATATTATTACAGCAAGAGAGTTTTTAGATATAATGGCTGAAAATAGGGTTTTATATATGGATAGTATAACTAAGCAAATGTGGAATTTGGTAGGAAGTCATGACACTAAAAGAATTTATGATGAATGTGAAGGTGATATAGATAGAATTAAATTAGCAATTGCATATCAATTTTTATATTTAGGTGTTCCATATATTTATTATGGAGATGAAGTTGGTTTAGATGGAGGAGATGATCCTCAAAACAGGAAATGTATGATTTGGGATGAAGAAAAGCAAAATAAAGAGTTGCTTAAGTTCTACAAAACAATGATTAAAGTTAGAACCTCAAATAAAGCGCTTGTTCATGGTGATTTTGAGGAGGTATATTGTGAAGGGGATTTATTAGCTTTTAAAAGGGTATTAAATGATGAAAGGCTAATGATTATATTCAACAATAGTGATGAAGATATTGATATAGAATTAAATTTAAAATGTAGTGCAAAGAATGTAATTACAGGTGATATTGAGGAACTAAATAAAGTAAGTTTAGTAAAAAAATCATTTAAAGCTTTTAAATATTAAAAATAAACTAAATTCTTAGCTTGAGAAGGAGATTAACTAAACCTTAAGCTAAGAATTTGTTATACCCCAGAAACGTTCTTATCTACAAGTAAAAAAGTGGTAGTATTACAATGGCTAGCCATAGAAGGGATAAAAATTAATTCTAAATTGAAGTGATTTGAGTATAATTATATTGACAAACTGTAAAAATATGATAATATAAAATCAAGAAAACAATTTCATAAGTCCTAATGGAGAAAAATTTTTTTGAGGACTTTATTAAAATAATTAATAAAGAAGTGATGTAATGAATAAAGTAGTAAGAGGTAGCTTTGAACTTATGAAACAGTTAAATGTTTCAGCGGTACTTAAGGTTATTAGAGAAAATGGAAGTTTATCGCGTGCAGATGTTGCAAAGATAACAGGATTAACACCAGCAAGTGTGACTAATATTACTAAAATGCTTATAGAAGATGAATATTTAGTTGAATGTAAAGTAGGACAGTCAAGTGGAGGAAGGCCACCAATAATACTTGAGTTAAATCCAAATGCTAGATACGTAATAGGTATTGGTATTGGCGTAGGAGTAATAGATGTTGTCATAACAAATCTTTCGGCAGAGATTATATTAAAAAAATCTATTGAAATTAATGAAGAAAGATATGATTATGATTTTGTTTTTAAAAAGTTAGTTAAATTAATTAATGAAGTTATAGAATATAGCAAAATTGAAAGAGAAAAAATATTAGGGGTAGGGGTAGCTTTACATGGAATAGTAAATGCTAAAACAGGAATGTCTATATACTCACCTTACTATGGATGGAAAGAAAAAAATATTAAAGAAGTATTAGAAAATGAATTAAATTTAAGTGTTTATGTTGATAATGATGTTAGAGCAATGGCTTTAGGGGAAAGTTGGTTCGGAATTACCAAGGATATAACAAACTTTGTGACATTAAATATATCAAATGGTATAGGTGCTGGAATTATTATAAATAATAAACCTTATTATGGAGTTGATTTTAGTGCAGGAGAAATAGGTCATATAGTTGTTGAAGGTGATGGAGATAAATGTAATTGTGGTAATTATGGATGTCTTGAGACCGTTGCATCTAATAATAATATTACCAAAAAAGCTATTAAACTTATTAAACAAGGTGCAAATAGTATTTTAAAAGAATTAAAGGATAATATTAATGAATTAACAATAGAAGATATTTGTGAAGCAGCTAAGTTAGAAGATGAGTTAGCGATATCTATAATAAAGGAAGCTGCAAGATATATAGGAATAGCAATTACAAATTTAATAAATATATTAAATCCTACATCAATAGTAGTTGTTGGTGAAATATTTGAAAATACATCTTATGCAATTGAGACATTAAATGAAATTGTTAAAAATAGAGGGATGAAGCTTTCAAGTGAAAATGTAAGGATAATTAAAAGTATGTTAGGAAGAGATGCAGCAGTAGTTGGTGCTACAACATTAGTAATACAAGAAATATTTAATGGGATGAGTATTAATTAAATATGAAGTAGAAAAATAATAAAATTTGTTAAATCAATTAGAAGAATAAAAATAAAAGTGGATGGTGAGATTATGAATAAAATTGGGTACGAAATTGAGAGGCTTTTAAAATTTGCATTGAGTAAAGATATGATTTCTAAGTGGGACGTAATTGCATCAAGAAATGCATTAATTGATTTATTAAAGGTTGAAGCACCATTTGAAGGTGAAGTAGAAGAGGTAATTGAAGAAACACCTGTTAAGATATTAAATAATATTTTAGATTATGCAGTTGAAACAGGATTGATAGAAGAAAATACAACAACACATAGGGATTTGTTTGATGCTAAGATTATGGGCTTATTAATGCCAAGAGAAGGTGAAGTTGTTAAGAGTTTTTATGATAAGTATGAAAATGAATCTAAGGAAAAAGCAACAGATTGGTTTTATGATTTAAGCAAATCATCAAATTATATTATGACAGAAAGAATAGCTAAAAATCTTTGGTGGCCTGCAGAAACAGAATATGGGAACTTAGAGATAACAGTTAATTTATCTAAACCAGAAAAAGATCCTAAAGAAATTGCAAAGGCTAAGTTAATGAAGCAATCAACATATCCTAAATGTCTTCTTTGTAAAGAAAATGTAGGATATGCAGGTAGACTAAATCATCCAGCAAGACAAAATCATAGAATTATACCTATGATTTTAGATAATAGAGATTGGTTTATGCAATACTCACCATATGTTTATTATAATGAACATTGTATTGTTTTTAGTGGTGAACATGAACCTATGAAATTAACAAGAGGTTCAATTGAAAGACTTGTTGAATTTACAGAAGTTTTACCACATTATTTTATAGGATCAAATGCAGACTTACCAATAGTAGGTGGTTCAATATTAACACATGATCATTATCAAGGAGGAAGACATGAATTTCCAATGGAAAAGGCTAAGGTAGAAAAATACTATGAAAGTAGCAAATATAGAAACCTTGAAATTGGAAGTGTTAAATGGCCAATGTCTGTAGTTAGAATTAAGGGGAATAATAAAAATGAAGTTATAGATGCAGCAATGGATATATTTGAATCATGGAAAGTATATTCTGACGAGGAAAATGATATATTAGCATTTTCAGGAGAGACACCTCATAATACAGTAACACCAATAGCAAGAAGAAAAGGTGATGCTTTTGAGTTAGATATAGTATTAAGAAATAATAGAACTTCTGAAGAGCATCCAGATGGAATATTCCATCCACACAAGGAGCTTCATCATATAAAGAAAGAAAACATAGGATTAATTGAAGTTATGGGACTGGCTGTTTTACCAGGAAGATTAGAAAAGGAATTAGATATTATAGCTAATATACTATGTGGTGAATTAGCTTATAAGAGAGAAGAAGCGGAAAAAAATGATGAAATTAATAAACATATCCCATGGATAGAAAAAATGTTAAGAGAAAACTCATCATTAAATTATATTGAAGCAAAGGAAGTGCTTAAGAAAGAAGTTGGTGCTATATTCTCAAAAGTACTTGAAGATGCAGGTGTATTTAAGAGAAATGAAAAGGGACAAGCTGGACTAGATAAATTCTTAAGCAAAGTACTTTAGATAGTGATAAGAGTAGTAAGTGACAAGTTTCAAGTGATAAGTTAAGGAATAAATTTTTAAAACTTCATAATAGATTTCAATTTTGACTTATCACTTATAATTTGACAATTACTAAGTTTGTTATTTAATTTTATATAAATAGATTGTTGTGAGAGAGGTTGAATAGAAAATGAATAGAGAAGAAATGTTAGTGTTATTTAAAAATGAATATGGTGTAGATAATAGAGAAATAAAAACTTTCTTATCTCCAGGAAGAGTTAATTTAATTGGAGAGCATATAGATTATAATGGCGGATTTGTATTTCCAGGAGCGCTTACTGTTGGTATTTATGCAGCATTAGCATTAAGAGATGATAGCAAAATAAGAATGAGATCAAAGAATGTTGCTGGTGAGGTTATAATAGATTTAGGAGACGAATTAGTATATAAAAAGGAAGATGATTGGGGGAATTATCCTAAGGGGGTTATTAAGGCTCTTAAGGATTTAGGGCATAAAGTGCCTGGGATGGATATTGTGTTATTTAGTAATATTCCAGATGGTGCAGGACTTTCATCTTCAGCAGCACTTGAAGTATTAATGGCATATATTATTCTTTATTTAGAAAATCCAGAGAAAATTAATAGAGTTGAAGTAGCTAAGATTTGTCAAAAGGTAGAGAATGAATTTGTAGGTGTTAATTGTGGTATAATGGATCAATTTGCAGTAGCTGTAGGAAAGAAGGATCATGCAATATTATTAGATTGCGCTTCTCTTTATTATGAATATGCTCCATTAAATTTAGGGGAATATAGCTTAGTAATAATGAGCACTAATAAGAGAAGAGAACTTGCAGATTCAAAGTATAATGAAAGAAGAGCAGAATGTGAAAAGGCACTTGAAATTATAAATAATAATAAAAAAGAAAAGATAGAAAATTTATGCCAAGCAACTTTAGCGGATATAGAAGAATTCATTACTGATAAAACTATAAAAAGTAGAGCTATACATGTAGTTAGTGAAAATGAAAGAGTTAAAAAGAGTATGGAAATGCTTAAGAATAATGATATCTTAGGTTTTGGAAGTCTTTTAACAGCTTCCCATATGTCTCTTGAAAAGGATTATGAAGTTACAGGGCTTCATCTTGATACTTTAGTTCATGAAGCTTTAAAGATCGAAGGGTGCATTGGAGCTAGAATGACAGGAGCTGGATTTGGAGGGTGTGCAATTGCTTTAGTTGACAACACTAAGGTAAGTGAATTTAAAGAACAGGTATCTATAGCATATGAAGAGGTAACGAAAATTAAACCATCATTCTATACAAGTAATATAGGTGAAGGAACTCATGTGCTTAATTAGTCAAATGCAAAATAAAAAGGGAAACCTCAAGGTGGTTTCCTTTTTTTATTTTGATATAGTATTAGCTAATTAGTAATAGATAAATTTATTGACTACTAACTAATAAAAAAGTATAATTAAAAGGCATTGCTTAAAAAGAGAAAGATGATTAATATTCGTTAAAATGCGAATGAAAAATAGGTTGACTAAAATATAATTCGTGTTTATACTGAGAGTATAACAAAATACGACATAATTTTCAGGAGGCTTATATTATGAAAAATGCTTTAGTATTTCAATCAGATTTTGGTATAGCAGATGGAGCTGTTAGTGCTATGTATGGAGTTGCATATTCTGTAGATAAAACATTACAATTATTTGATTTAACTCATGAAATACCACAATATAATATTTGGGAGGCATCATATAGACTAATACAAACTGTAGTTTATTGGCCAAAAGGAAGCGTATTTGTTTCTGTAGTAGATCCAGGAGTTGGTTCTCATAGAAAGAGTATTGGAGTTAAAACTGCAAAAGGACAATACATAATAACACCAGACAATGGAACATTAACTCATATTAAACGTATGTGTGGAATTGTAGAAGCAAGAGAAATAGATGAAACTATAAATAGATTACCTAATTCAGGTGCATCATATACATTCCACGGAAGAGATATATATGCTTATACAGGAGCTAGACTTGCTGCGGGAGTTATAGATTTTGAACAAGTGGGACCAGAAATTCCTGTTGAAGACATAGTTGAATTACCAGTTGTTGAATCAACAAAAAATAATGATATGGTAACTGGAACAATTGATGTTTTGGATGTTAGATTTGGTAGCCTTTGGACAAACGTTGGAAGAGAATTATTTACTAGTTTAGGAATAAAATACGGTGATAGAGTAGAAGTTGCAATAAAGAATGATACAAGAGAAGTTTATAGAAATATAATGGTATATGCAAAATCTTTTGCAGATGTTCATGTTGGAGAAACTTTAGTATATGTTAACTCATTAGATAATTTAGCAGTTGCTATAAATCAAGGTTCTTTCTCAAAAGCATATAATATTCAGACGGGAACTAATTGGATAATTTCTATTAGAAAAGCGCCAAAAGTGATTTATGAATAAAATTTGAAATTTCATATAGTATATTTGGAAGGAGGAAACAATATGGGTAACAAATTATCTATTAAAACAATTGTAGCAATTGGTATTGGTGCTGCGGTATTTATGATATTAGGGCGTTTTGGATCTATTCCATCTGGAATACCAAATACTAATATTGAAACATGTTATGCATTTTTAGCATTAATGGCAATTTTATATGGACCAATTGCAGGTGCTGCTATTGGATTTATAGGTCATGCATTAAAGGATTTAGTTTTTTATGGTTCACCATGGTTTAGCTGGGTTATTGCATCAGCTACAGTAGGACTTATAATAGGATTAGCATGGAAGAGATTAAAAGTTAATGAAGGTGAATTTGGAAATAAGCAAATGATATTATTTAATATTTACCAAATTATAGCTAATGCAATGGCATGGCTTTTAATCGCACCAACATTAGATATAGTTATATATGCTGAACCAGCTAATAAAGTTTATTTACAAGGTGCTGTAGCAGGAGCTTCAAATGCAATTACGGTTGGAATATTAGGTACTATATTATTATATACTTATTCTAAGACTAGAGTTAAAAAGGGAAGCTTAGATAGAGAATAATATCTATTAAAAATACCGGGGACTTTATGTCTCTGGTATTTTTAATGATTTGGAAAATAATTTGTTTCACTAAAATTTGTTTCATAATATACATATGATTAAAAATATAGTATTATCTTTAAGTGAGATTATAAATTTAGTTAATCGAATCTTCTTGAAGCTACAAATTTTAAATTGAGTTAGCTGTCAGAGAAGTAGGTAATATACTTAAATATAAAAAGAAATATTTACTAAATATAAGTTGAAAAAGTATATTTATTATATAGTAGTATAAAGTTTATTATATTTAAGAAATCAAATAATAATTAATATATTGTAATTTACATAAAAACGAGGGAGATTTGCTATGAAAAAACCTGTAATTGAGTTCGTGGATTTTTCTTTTCAATACAGAGCTCAAGCAAAGCCAACATTAAATAACATAAATTTAACTATATATGAAGGAGAAAAAGTGCTTATAGTGGGGCCATCTGGATCAGGCAAAAGCACTCTTTCTAATTGCATAAATGGGCTTGTGCCATTTTCTCATGAAGGTGAAATTTCTGGAAGTTTAAAGGTTAATGGAAAAGAAACTAAGAAAATGAGCATATTTGAGTTATCAAATTCAGTAGGAACTGTACTTCAAGATCCGGATGGACAGTTCATAGGATTAACAGTTGGGGAAGATATAGCTTTTAAATTGGAGAATGATTGTATATCTCAAGAAGAAATGAAAGAAAAAGTTAAAGTAGTTTCTGAAATTGTTGGAATAGATACTCATTTAGATGCTGCACCATATAGTTTGTCAGGAGGACAAAAACAGCGTGTTACATTGGCTGGTGTTATGGTAGGAGATGTTGACATACTTTTATTTGATGAACCACTTGCAAGTTTAGATCCTGCAACAGGAAAAAGTGCAATTGAGTTAATAGATCAAATTCAAAAGAAAACTAAAAAGACTATATTAATAATAGAGCATAGATTAGAGGACGTATTACATTGTCCTGTAGATAGAATAATAGTTGTTGACAATGGTGAAATAGCAGCTGATATAACTCCATCAGAATTATTAAGTTCAAATCTTTTAGCTGAAACGGGAATACGTGAGCCATTATATATTACAGCTTTAAAATATGCAGGTTGTACCATTACTTCAGAAATGCAACCAGAGCATATTGACACTTTAAATATAGATTCATGTAGGGAAAAATTAAAAACTTGGTATGAAGAAACTTCTGAAGAAGAAAAGCAAGTAAGTAATGAAGCTATTCTTGAAATGAAAGATGTAAAATTCTCATACGAAAGTGGAAAAGAAATATTACATGGTATTTCATTTAAAGTTAATAAAGGTGAAATGGTTAGTATTGTAGGGAGAAATGGAGCAGGAAAATCTACTATTTCTAAATTAATATGTGGTTTTTATAAGCCAACTGAAGGAGAAATATTATTTGATGGTAGGAATTTAATAAATGATACTATTAAGGAACGTGCAGAAAAAATAGGTATTGTAATGCAAAATCCAAATCAAATGATATCTAAGACTATGATTTTTGATGAAGTAGCTTTAGGGCTTAAGGTTAGAGGAGTTCCTGAAGAAGAAATTAAAAATAGAGTATTTGAAACGCTAAAGATTTGTGGATTATATCAATTCCGTAATTGGCCAATTTCAGCTTTAAGCTTTGGTCAAAAGAAGCGTGTTACAATAGCATCAATATTAGTATTGAATCCTGAAGTTATTATTTTGGATGAACCTACAGCAGGTCAGGATTTTAAACATTACACTGAAATTATGGAATTCTTAAAAGAGTTAAATAAAAAAGGTGTAACTATAGTTATGATAACTCATGATATGCATCTAATGCTTGAGTATACTAATAGAGCAATAGTACTATCAAATGGATTAAAATTGGCTGATGATATTGCAGCTAATGTTCTTACAGATGAAGAAGTGATCAATAAGGCGAATTTAAAAGAAACATCTTTATATGAATTAGCTGTAAAAGCTAAATTAGAAAATCCAAGAATGTTTGTTAAGAAGTTTATTGATTACGATAGGAGGATTAGAAGAATATGAGTACGATGATTGGATATTCAGATATAGATTCACCGATTCATAGACTAACAGGAGCATCAAAGCTAATTGCTTTAATTATTTGGGCAGTAGCTTCAATGGTTACATACGATACACGTATACTTTTAGGAATGTTTATTGTAAGTATAATTGTGTTTAAAATTTCAAAGGTAAAGTTTAAACAAATTTCATTTGTTTTATATTTTATATTAATATTTTTATTACTAAATAATTTAGCTATATTTATCTTTTCTCCATATGAAGGAGTTCAGATATATGGAAGTAGAACAGATTTATTTAAGATTGCAGGGCCGTATACAGTAACTACACAACAACTGTTTTATCAGTTTAACATAACATTAAAGTATTTTTCTATAATACCAATGGCGTTATTATTTATGGTGGCAACTAATCCAAGTGAATTTGCTTCATCATTAAATAAAATTGGTGTAAGCTATAAAATAGCATATTCAGTTTCTATAGCATTAAGATATATACCAGATGTTCAACGAGATTATCAAGATATATCATTTGCACAACAAGCTAGAGGAATAGATATGTCTAAGAAGGAAAAGGTTACTAAAAGAATTAAAAATTCAGCATCTATATTAATGCCACTTATCTTTTCAAGTTTAGAGAGAATAGAAACTATAAGTTCAGCCATGGAATTAAGAGCGTTTGGTAGTAATAAGAAGCGTACTTGGTATAATGGTAGACCATTTAAAAAAGGTGATTATATAACAATAATATTAGTTAGTATAATATTGTTGATAGCTATTATTGCAACAGTAATTAATGGTGGGCGTTTTTATAATCCATTTATTTAAAGAATAATAAGTTAGCACTATTGAAAAAATAATAGTGCTAACTTATTCTATTAATAGGAGAATATTAATAGAAAAAATATAAAAATTGTGTATATATTGAGGGATTTATGCTAAATATAATATTTTTATAATTATTTTGCAATTTAATTGTATGTATATATAGTTATAATAAAGATATAAATGATAGTAGAAAAATATAGGGGGAGTCTTGAGAAATGAAAAAATCAAAGAGGATTACTAATGAAGATAGTGATAAGAAGCAGAAAATGATTATTGGAATTTTAGCAATTGTAATAGTGACTTTGGTTGGTGTAGTGGCTTTGAATATTAATAAGGATGAAGCTAAACAAGTAAGTGCTCAGCAAGGAGAAGAGTTAGAAAGTAGAGATAAAGATGATCATTCAAGTTCATTAAAAGAAGAAAGATTAACGTATACAAGTTATGAAAATGATATAAATGCAGATAATGCTAGAGAAATTGAAAATATGTTAAATAAGTGGAATTATGTAAGATCAGATGGAAAGAAAATAGTATATTTAACATTTGATGATGGGCCATCTATTGAAACAACTCCTAAAATATTAGAAACTCTAAAAAATAATGATGTTAAGGCTACATTTTTTGTGCTAGGAAGTAATGTTGAAAAGAGTGACACACAAAAAGAGTTATTAAAAGAGATGGTAAAAGAAGGTCATGCTATTGGGAATCATGGCTATTGTCACGATTATAGTATTTTATATCCAGGGAGAGTTGCAGATGCTACAGCATTCATAAATGATATGGAAAAATCAGAAAATGTAATGAAATCAGTTTTAGGAGATGATTTTAGTACTAAAGTAATTAGGTTTCCAGGTGGTCATATGTCATGGAAAACAGGAGAACTTGATCCGATTCTTGAGCAAGATGGATACACTTACATAGATTGGAATGTTTTAAACGGAGATGCTGAAGGAAATGGTAAAACAGTTGATCAATTAATTAATAGATTAAAAGAAACAGTAACTAATTTATGTGGAAATGATGATGTTTTAGTTGTTTTAATGCATGATACTGATGCAAAACCTACTACAGCAGAATCATTGCAACAAAGTATAGACTATCTAAAGTCTTTAGGATATGAATTTAGAACTTTAAAATAAGATACTGGATAAATACAAATTTTATCCAGTATTTTATTTGCATAAAATTCAAATTATAAATAGTGGACTATAATAATTTATATTTGTGAGGGAGTAATGAGAAAGATATTAATAGTGGAAGATGAAGAAAGTATAAGAGGATTTTTAAGAATAAATTTGAGAAGAAATGGGTATGAAGTTATTGAAGTAGATAATGGAGAAGAGGGTATAAAAATAGCTAAAAATGAAAAACCGGCAATCGTAATACTTGATGTAATGTTACCGGGAATAGATGGTTTTAATGTATGTAAGAGAATTAGAGAAGAAGAAAAGAATATTGGGATTATTATGCTTACAGCAAAAAGTCAAGATATTGATAAAATAACAGGATTAGAATATGGAGCAGATGATTATATTGTAAAGCCTTTTAATCCTATGGAGCTTTTATTAAGAATAAAAGCAATATTAAGAAGAATTGGTGATGAAGAAGAAAAAAGAACTATATCTCAAGGTAGATTTAAAATAGATACTTATGCAAAAAAGGTATTTAAAGAGGATAAGGAAATTGATTTAACGCCAAAAGAGTATTCTATAATAAAGTTATTTTTAGAGAATCCGGAGAAGGCATTTTCTAGAGATGAATTAATGGATTTAATTTGGGGAGAAAATTATATTGCAGATCCTAAAATTGTTGATGTTAACATAAGAAGATTAAGAAGTAAAATAGAATGTTCTTCATCAAAGCAAGGATACATAGAAACTATATGGGGATTTGGATATAGATGGAGAGGCGAAGAAGTTGAAGAGTATACGAAGTAGACTATTAAAAAATTTTTTAATAGTAATAGTATCTACGGTATTAGTCTTTGATATATTAACAATTTTATGTCTTAAGGGATATTATTATAAAAATACTCAAAATACATTAATTAATCAATTAGAGTCAGCTATAAATTTTTATCAAAAATATTTTTCAAATAATAAGTTAATGGAAAATATTTATGATAATGTGGATATTTTTTGGAATACAAAGGAAGAGCAAATTGAAATATTAGATTCAGATGGGAATTTATTAATGGATTCTTATGGAATTAGGGATAATCAACTTTTAACTACTCCAGATATAGCAAAGGCTAAAAGTGGAAGTGTAGGAATATGGAGTGGACATATTGATTGGTATAATGACAAAGTAATGATCATTTCTAAGAGTATTAATTCTAAGATTGATGAAGATGAAATGATTGGAATAGTAAGAATAATCTTTCCGTTAAATGAAGTAAACAAGATATTAGATTCATTTAGTGTTTTAATATTATTTGTTTCTGTCGTAGTTATATTATTAGGAGGAATAATGAGCTTAATAATAGCCAGAGATATAGTTAAACCTATAAAAAAAATAACAAAAGTAGCTAAAGAAATGGCTGATGGAAATTTGGATATAAGAAGTAATATTACAGATAATATTGAAATTTCGCAATTATCGAAAACATTAAACTATATGGGAAGTGAATTAGAGAAGAGAGAAAAGTTGAAAAATGAATTTATTTCATCTGTTTCACATGAATTAAGAACTCCATTAACATCTATTAAAGGATGGGCTATAACATTAAAGTATGATTATAGTGATATTGATACACTTGAGTTAGGGCTAGATATTATAGAGAAAGAAAGCGATAGATTAACAGATATGGTTGAAGAATTATTAGATTTTTCTAAATTAATCAATGGAGTTATTACATTAAATAAAAGTAATTGTGATATAAAAGAATTTATGCAATTTATAGAAAATAACTGGAAGCCGAGAGCTATAAAAGAAAGAAAAAAATTTACTATATTAATCCAAGAAAACATAGGGTATGGCTATTTTGATGAGAATAGGTTAAAGCAAGTATTAAATAATGTTATTGATAATGCCTTTAAGTTTACTGATAAAAATGGGGTAATAATTATAAAAGCAAGCAGGGTAGAGAACATGTTTCAATTAATGATAGAGGATAATGGAATAGGAATAACTGAAGAAGATTTACCAAGGGTTAAGGATAAATTCTACAAAGGGAAAAACAGTAAATCTAAAAATGGAATAGGATTATCAATTGCAGATGAAATAATTATGCTTCATGGAGGAGAATTTAAAGTATATAGTAAAGAAAAAGAAGGAACGATAATACAAATAGAAATTCCCTTATGTGAAGGGAGAGATCTATGATGAAGGTAAAAAGAGGTTTAATAGTATTAATTACAATATTCGTATTAATATTCATAAGCTGTGAAAATGCAAATAAAAAGTCAGAAAAAATAAATACTTTCAAATTTATAGGAAGTTGGAAGGTAAATTCTGTAGAAGTACTTGATGAGGATGAAGCAGACTATACTGATAACATTTTGAACAAAGAAATAAAAATAGGAAATAATGAAATAAAGATATTAGATAATAATAAAAAAAAGGTAAGGTATAAATTAAAGGCCGTTAAAAGTGACTATATGCTATCATATGAAAAAAATTTATCTATAAGTAAATATATGAATGGGAGAGACTTTATAGATTTGATTTCAGTAATAGATAATAATCAAATAATAGGAGAGTTTTTCTTGAATTCGGATACGGAAATGACATTTATATATCATGGATATTTATTGAATTTAACTAGAATTAGTCAAAATGTGAATTTTACAAGAGATGAAGAAGATAAAAATATAAGCAGTAAAGTTAAGTATGATGATTTTGAGGCAGTAGAAGGAGTTATGTTAGGATTGAAGACTCCTAGAGAAGAATTAGAGGATATGAGTTATAGCGAAGAAAGTTATAGAACACTTTGGATATCACATGATAATTATAGACTTGGATATGTATATGCAAAAGAAAATATAATATTTCCAAGGCTAAGTGGAATTTGGAGTTTGGGAGTAAATGAAAAGAGTAAAAATGGATTTGTAATTGATGAATTTAAAGTTGGAGTATATGGGGAAGTGGGTAGCGAAAAAAATGAAAGTAGTAATTCTTTTACTACTAATATATTAAAAAGCATACTTTTTGTTGGTAATGATTATATAGCCATTGAAAAGTATATAGGAGATAACTTTCAAGGAAATTATCCGATATATGAAATAATTCCAGTAAGCAATATTAATATAGATAGTGGATTACAAGTGAATGAAATATTTAATGAAAATGAAAATGAAAAATATCTTAATGAGTTAAAAAATAAAATAGATAGTTTGTCAGATGAGGAAAAAGAAAGATTAAATACTGGGATTTATGATGAAAGCAATATTGCTATTAAAAGAGAGCTTGGAAAGTGGAGATTTATAGGTAAAATTTTACCTAAAAATATGAATGAAGACGGCGAAGAATTTAATATAGGAATATTACCAGAAAAGAGATTCATTAATTATAATAATATGTATATTTCTTGGAAAGATTTAAAGAGTGAGTTGGGGTTATTTAAGGATGCATTTATATCTCCGTTAGGGAAAATTGCATTAATTCAGTTTGATAGATATATTTCAATATATAAAATAGAAAATGGAATGTTAATTGCTGAGCCTATAGAAATGATTCCAATTGATGAAAATGAAGAGGTGATAATGGCTGAATGGTGTGATGGTAATTATGTAGAGCAATGGGAAAAAGTATTTATTGATGGTGATGTAATTTTAGATGATGATTATTAGTTTACAATTATGTAAAATGTTTAATATAACAATATAAAAGTATTGAAAACAGAAAAAAATATGGTATAATAAAGAAGAAGTCGATTTTGACAATAACAAGATTTAAAATAGATTAATAAAATTTCTCCTTATTTTTTAAGAGTAATATTATTAACCATGATAAATCTTAAGAAAATGGAGGAATTTATAATGGCAGATAAGACTATTGTATGCAGAGATTGCGGAAAAGAATTTTTATTCACAGAAGGTGAACAAGCATTCTACAAAGAAAAAGGATTCGATAACGAACCAGTAAGATGCGTTGAATGCAGAAGAGCAAGAAAAGCACAACAAAACAACAGAAAGTAATTGAATTTTCAAGGCTGTAAGATTAATTCTTACAGTCTTTTTTTATTATAAAAAGATAAATATAGTATAAAATATATTAAGATAAATTGTTTTTGTGAAAATATAACAATTTAACACATATAATAAAAAATATGGTAAAATATATAAATAATATACAGTTTATTAATAGGGGGCAATAAAATTGAGCAAAAAAACAGTAGATAAGAAAAAGAAAAAGAAGCCTAAAAAAAGGATTATAATTCTATCTATAATAATTATACTGATGGTTGGGATTGTTGGAACAGCTGTAGGGTATTATAGTTATGTTAAAAGCAAAATATATACGAAATCTAATGAAATAAAAATTAAAACTGTAGATAAGAAAAGTGAAGATGATGTTGATTATAAAGAGGTTGAAGGTATTACTAATGTATTGTTAGTTGGAACAGATGGTAGAGATCTAAATGAAAAAGCAAGAGCAGATTCTATTATAATTGCAACTTTAGATAGTAATAACAAAGAAATAAGGTTAACATCATTATTTAGAGATACGTTAGTCAATATTGAAGGATATGGACCATATAAATTAAATGCAGCTATGGCTTTTGGGGGAATAGATTTATTAAAAGATACAATACAGGAAACATATGATATAAGCATAGATAAATATATCATAATAAACTTTTGGGGATTTGAAGCTATTATAGATCAAATAGGTGGATTAGATATAGATGTTAAAGACTATCAATTAGATGAATTAAATAAGTATATAGGTGAGTCTACAGGAGGTAATGATTGCCCAGTTACAGAATCAGGATTACAATTATTAAATGGAAAGCAGGCATTATCTTATGCAAGAATAAGAAAAGGTGTTGGAGATGAATTTGAAAGAACTGAAAGGCAACGAGAAGTATTATTCAAGGTTATAGAAAAGTTAAGAGAAACAAAGCCAACGAAATATTTAGGAATTGTAAATAGTATGCTTGATTATATAAATACAAATATAGATATTTTTGATGCATTGGATATGGCATATACAATTTATAAATTTCCTAGTTTAGATACCAAACAAATTCATATACCTGTTACGGAATTATCGGATGATATGGATTATGGAGGCGAAGTTGGTTGGGTATTTATAATGGATAGAAAACAAAATACAGAAATTTTACATGATTTTATATTTAATAACATAGAACCAGATGAAAGTAACTTTGATTATAGTTCGTTAAAAAAAGCGCTTAGTGAATATAGAACTGGTGAATGGGTTGAAGATTATGAAAGTAATTATGAGGATGATAGTTCAAGTGCTAGTGTAAATAATCAAGACGAAGATGATATAACTTATACAGATGATTGGGAATAAATAAGAAAGAAAATTGTTTATAATTAATTTGGTGATTATAAACAATTTTCTTTTAATAAATAATATAAGTTTACAATAAATAAAAATTATTGATAAAATTACATTTACTGTAGATAAGTAATGAAAAATAGTATAGAATTAAATATAGACTCGGAAACGTTTCCGAGATTTATAGCAGATGAATGAACTTTATGGAGGGGATAGAGTATAATGAGTATTAAATTAAATTTTAATAATGATTTTGATAAATTATATGGTTATGATGGAGAACTAGGAGTTATTTATTCTAAGGATAAATGTAAATTTGTATTATGGGCTCCAACAGCAGAAAAAGTTAAATTAGCGTTGTATGGTAATAATGGGTATGAGTTTGATTGTAAAGCTAAAAAGGTCTATACAATGAGTAAAGGTATTAATGGTACTTGGATAACTGAATTAAATGGTGATTTTAATGGTGAATATTATAATTATTTAATTGATATAAATGGTAAAGTTAATGAAGTTGTAGATCCATATGCAAAAGCTGTAGGGGTCAATGGTAATAGGGGAATGGTCATTGATTTAGATAGTACTAATCCAGAAGGTTGGGAAAATGATACTAAGCCTGAATTGAAATATGCTACAGATTCAATAATTTATGAGGCACATATAAGAGATTTATCAATTGATGAGACTTCAGGAATAAGTAATGAGTATAAGGGTAAATTTAAAGCATTAACCATCTTGGACTCATGTATTCCAGGAACAAATGTTAAAACAGTAGTAAATCATATAAAGGATATGGGATTTACTCATATTCACTTATTACCAGCCTTTGATTTTGGATCTATAGATGAAACTAAATTAGAGAAACCTCAATTCAACTGGGGCTATGATCCTAAAAATTATAATGTTCCTGAAGGGTCTTATTCTACTAATCCGTATTTGGGTAATGTTAGGATAAAGGAATTTAAAGAAATGGTTAAATCATTACATGAAGCTGGAATAAGAGTGGTTATGGATGTTGTATACAATCATACTTATAACTTAGACTCTTGTTTAAATAAGGCTGTACCAGGATACTATTATAGGCAAGATGAAAATGGTGAATATAGCGATGCATCAGCATGTGGTAATGAAACCGCTTCAGAAAGATATATGTTTAGAAGATATATGATTGATTCTATTGTTTATTGGGCAAAGGAATATCATGTTGATGGATTTAGATTTGATTTAATGGGAATACATGATATAGAAACCATGAAATTGATTAGAGAAGAATTAAATAAGATCGATCAATCTATAATTATGTATGGAGAAGGATGGACAGGAGGACCAAGCCCTTTAAAAGAAGAATTAGCTGCATTAAAGAAAAATACTTACAAATTTGATAAGTTGCAAATAGCAGCCTTTAGTGATGATTGTAGAGATGGAGTTAAAGGGCATGTTTTTTATGAGGAAGAAACTGGTTTTGTAAATGGAAAAGATGGGCTTGAAGAAACTATTAAATTTGCTGTAGTTGCATCAACACAGCATGAAGAGATAGATACAGAAAGTGTAGTTTATTCTAATGATTTTTGGTCTAATGAACCATATCAAACAATAAATTATGCTTCGGCTCATGATAATTATACTCTTTGGGATAAACTTAAGATATCTACACCTAATTGTACAGAAGAAGAATTAATTGCCATGAATAAGTTAATAGCAGGAATAATATTTACATCTCAAGGAATAAGTTTTGTACATGCAGGAGAGGAAATGGCAAGAACCAAAGAAGATGAGCAAGGGGAATTAGTGGAAAATAGTTTTGCATCATCAGATAAAGTGAATAAAATTTATTGGGATAGAAAAGTTAAATATAACGATTTATTTGAATATTATAAGGGATTAATATCGTTAAGAAAAGAATATAAAGCATTTAGGATGAATACAAATGAAGAAATTAAAGAAAATATTCATTTCTTAAAAAGGGGTATAAATTTTAGAGATAATAATTTGGTAGCATATATTATCGAAGCTAAAAATATAGATAGTAAGTGTAATAAAATAGCAGTTATCATTAATGCTAATGATAAGGATATTGAGATAGATCTTAATGAAAATAATTGGAATGTTATTGTTGATGAAAAAAGGGCTGGAAAGGAAATACTTGAAACAATAAAAAGTAGTAAGGTAAATGTTTCAAGAAAATCAATAAAGGTATTAATTAAATAGGATATTATTTTTAAAAATAAGAATAAATTATATAGAATGCTTCTTTATTATTTATATAGTAGCATTCTATATATTATATTTAAGGAAAAAAAGGAGTGAGATTTTATGGGAATGAACATGATTGTATATCAACTAGTTAATGAGTTCAAGCGATTAAATGAAGTTGTAGCTATAGTATTGGCAGGTTCATGTGCGAGTGGTAGAAAGGATACTTATTCAGATATAGATATAGATATTATTATAGATAAGGAAATATCCGTTGAGAAAAGAGAAAGTATTGCAAAAAAATTCTCTGATTTAATGGAGATAAATAATACATTTTGGGGACCATCTGATGAATTTATAATTAGAAATTCATCAATAACAGTAGATATAGCATATTTTGAGTATCAATGGCTAGTAGATCAATTAAAAAATGTAGTTGATAATCATATTGCATCTACTGGATATACTACTTGCTTTTGGAATAATGTAATAAATTCTAATATAGTATATGATAGAGATAATAAATTTAAAGATCTTCAAGAGAAATATACTATACCATATCCTAAAGAATTAAAGATAAATATAATAAAAAACAATTATCCGATTTTAAAAAACAATTTTTCAGCATATTATAATCAAATAGAAAAAGCAATAAATAGAAATGATATAGTAAATATAAATAATAGGGTTTCAGCTTTTTTAGATAGCTATTTTGATATAATTTTTGCAATAAATGAAATGCCACATCCAGGGGAAAAAAGATTATTGAATATTGTAGTGAAATCATGCAAAAAGTTGCCAGGTGATTTTGAAAGTAATATTAAAAATTTATTTGATAGTATAAGTAAATGTGATATTAGTATATTAAGTAATATAGATAATATTGTAAAGCAGTTAGAAGAGATATTGAAAGATGAAAAGTTGATAAGTTAAGGTGGAATTGTTTACATTGGTGAGATAAATTGGTATAATTAATTTTGAAACTGATTTTAAAAGAGGATGGAAATATGGGGATTTTAAGAGAAAAAATGAATAACAAAATTGATAATAAATCAATTTACATTTATACTTTAGAAAATAATAATTCGAAGGTAAGAATTACTAATTTTGGAGGTATAATTTTATCGTTTGAAACAAGAGATAAAAATGGACAAAGTGATGATATTGTATTAGGATATGATAATTTTGAGGACTATAAAACAACTACAACATATTTTGGAGCTATAATTGGACGTTGTGCCAATAGAATAGCTGATGCTTCTATAAAAATTAATGGCGAAAAATATGAGTTAGCAAGAAATGATGGAAATAATCATCTTCATGGTGGGGATAAGGGATTTAATAGAGTAGTCTGGGATTCAGAGGTATTAGAAGATAATAATGGAGAATATTTAAAATTATCATATTTAAGTAAAGATGGGGAAGAAAATTATCCTGGTAATTTAAATGTTAATGTTCAGTATAGATTAACAAATGAAAATGAATTGATTATTAATTATTTTGGAAAAAGTGATAAGGATACAATAGTAAATTTAACTAATCATTCATATTTTAATTTAAGTGGACACTCATCTGGAGATATTTTAAATCATAAAGTAAGGATTAATTCAAAAAACATAACAGCAGCTAACTCAGAAAGCATTCCAACAGGAGAAATAAGAAATATAATAGGAACTCCTATGGATTTCACTGAGTTTAAATGTGTTGGTAGAGATATTAATGAAGAATATGATCAATTAATAAATGGCAATGGATATGATCATAACTGGATTATAGATGATTATAATGGCCAACTAAAAAAGGCAGCAGAAGTTATTGATGATAATAGTGGTAGAGTTTTAGAGGTATTCACAACTAAGCCAGGTATACAATTTTACACTGGAAACTTTCTAAATGAAAGAGAAGTGGGGAAAGGTGGAGTTAACTATAAAAAGAGACAAGGTCTATGCCTTGAAACTCAGTATTTCCCAGATAGTTTGCATCATGAAAAATTTACTAATGTAATATTAAAGGCTGGAGAAGAGTATAATCATACAACTATATATAAGGTTAGTGTAAGAGAATAAAATAAATTTAAATGGCTCCTATCTATGTGATAGGAGCCATTTAAATTTATTTTTTATTTTTTTTGCAATTTTTACAATATCCATAAATTTCGAGTTTATGGTCAGTTACATCAAAATCCATATCATCTTTTAAATGTTTTTCATAAATGCATAAAGGGCAATCGGTTAATGGAAAGACCTCTTTACATTGCTTGCATATTAAATGATGCATATGAGCTGATGAGGTAATTTCGTAAGAGGTCTTATTATCGTCTCCTAATATACATTTAGATATAACATTTTTACTTGATAAAGAATCAAGTATTTTGTAAATGGAAGATAAATTAACTGAGATTGAATTTTCTTTTAATTTTAAGTAAATTTCTTCAGCACTAAGAGGTTGTTTACTTTCTACTATTACCTTAAGAACTGAAGTCCTATGTTTTGTAACCTTTAAGCCCTTTGATTTAAGGAGGTCACTAAAATTAATATTATTGTCCAATGTAATACCCCCATAAAAACACTATATAAATTTACGTCTAGCTAGTAAAGTTATAAAGAATATAACTGATGCAACAAGAACTATAGTTGCACCTGTAACAGTATTAAGATAGTAAGAGATTATTAGCCCAACAATTCCAGAAAAAATAGCAATCAATATTGAAAATAAATGATATTGACGAATGTTTTTTGAAATATTACGTGCAGCAGCAGCTGGTAATACTAAAAGTGAATTTATAATTAATAAGCCTACCCATCTTATAGTTAATGTTACAATAACAGCAATAGTGCAAGTAAATATAATTTCTATTAATAATGTATTCATACCACGACTATTAGCAAGTGATGTATTTAAACTTGTAACAAGAAGCTTATTAAATATTAATATCCAAAGTGTAATTACAGCTATAAATACAAATATTAATAGTACTATTTGCCCCTGAGATATACTAAGTAAATCACCAACTAAATAGGATGAAAATTTACTTAAACTACTAGAAAAACTCATAAGTACTAATCCTAAAGCAATAGACATAGAAGAAAATACCCCTATTATCGTATCAGTAGAAGAAGTTCCTTTATTTTTAATTATAGTTATTGCAATTGCAAAACAAACTGAAAATAAGGTAGCACCCCACATAGGATCCATTCCGCCTAAAAGTATACCAAGAGCTATTCCAGTAAATGCTCCATGCCCTAATGAGTCTGCAAAAAAGGACATTTTATTACTTACAACCATTGTGCTTAATAAACCGAATAGTGGTGTAATAATTATAATAGCTATAAGTGCATTTTTCATGAATGTATGAGAAAGCCACTGAAATGGTAAAAGAAAATCAATGGCATTGTATAAAGTGTCAAACATTTTTTAAAGTCCTCCTGTTTTAGATGAATCTTCATTTGAAGCATTAAATGATAATCCAAAGATCTTTTTTGTAGCTGGATCATTAAATACTTGATTAGGGGTACCAGAGCATACTACAGTACCGTTTATAAGTGCTACACGATCAGAGTATTTATATACTAAATCTAAATCATGAGAGACTAAAATAATAGATAAATCATAATTCTTTTTAATGTCCAATAATATCTGATAAAATAGCTCTAAACCATTTTGATCCACACCAGAAACAGGTTCATCAAGTAAAAGTATATTAGGAATAGGATCCAATGCTAGTGCAAGTAAAACTCTTTGTAGTTCTCCACCAGATAAAGCACCTAAACGTCTATCTATTAAATAAGGTACTTTAACTCTATTTAAGCTTTCTAATACTTTTTCACGTAACTTTTTTTTAGGTTTAATCCATGAGGGTTTTGTTGTTTTACAACAGACAAATAAATCAAGTACACTAATTGGTGTGTTTTTATCAAAAGTTAAATATTGAGGTACATAACCAATTATAGGTTGATGATAAGTATTATTATTTTGGCCTGTAAATGTTAAGTTTCCAGTATGTTTAACTTCGCCAAGTAAAGCTTTAAGAAGTGTACTTTTTCCAGCTCCATTAGGCCCAATGATGGAAGTAAGTTCTCCACAATGAATGTGGAGATTTACATCCTTAAGTATCTCATTGTTACCAATGGTAACAGAAAAATTATCAATTTTTGTACAGCAGAAGTTATTACAGCTGTTATTTTTATTAAAGTTAGCTTTTTTTATCATTTCAACGCCTCTTTTAACACATCAAGATTTTTTTGCATTTTATTTATATAATCGTCATATGCATCAGAATTAGCATCCCCAGTTACTATAGGATCTAATTCGTAAACTGTAGCGCCAGTTTCATTAGCTATAGTTTGTGCAACTTGAGATGAATATTGAGGTTCAGTAAATAGAGCCTTTATATTGTTTGCTTTTACAGTAGCAATTATATTTTCGATTTCCTTAGCAGATGGTTCAGAATCAGGCTCAATTTCGATAACACCAACAATATTTAAATTAAATTCTTCTGCAAAATATGGGAATGCTTCATGGAAAGTAATTATATCTCTATTGGGTAATCTATCTAGCTCAGTATGCATTTTAGTTTTTAAATCTTCTAATTTAGAAACATAAGTATTAGTATTTGTTTCATAAGCATTCTTGTTTTCAGGATCTAAAGTTTCAAGTTGAGAAGCAATGTTTTTAACTTCATTTATATTACCTGATACACTAACCCAAATATGAGCATTGTATTCATGATCATGGTCATCTTCAGTATCATGATTGTGATCATCTTCATCATGGTCATCTTCGGTATCATGACTATGTGTATCATCCTCTAATAGGTCAAGTCCTGAACTAGCATCTATTATTTGAAGATTTGGATATTGGGAAATGATACTGTCTAAGAAGGATTCCATTCCAGCACCATTTACAATTAGAATATCAGCATTTTCTAGTGTTTTTAAATCTTGAGGTGTAAGTTGATAGTCATGTAAACAACCAGTTTGAGATTTAGTCATATTTGTAAGTGTTACATTTGGAATATCTTTTACAATATTTAAAGTTGATATATATATAGGATAGAAAGATGTTACTATATTTAAAGTATCATCTTCATTAGATTTATCCGAAACTTGAGTATTATTGCAACCTATAAATAATAATGAAGTTGCTAATAATAATGATAATAGCTTTGGTAGTTTGAATTTCATAATTTGTCCTCCTAAAGTCAAATGATAATAATTTGCAATTATAATATTAATTATACACTTTTTAGTTTAAATGTAAATTATAATTTTTTTTATTAAATTGATAGTATAATAAAAGTTTTGACAGTAAAGTATAAAAATATATAAAAAAACTAAAGATGAATAAAAAAATAAAAAAACAAAAAAGTGTTCGTAAAAACTATTGGATTTTTAAAAATTTCTGTTATTATATATAAGGTAACTCATTTGCTCATTAGGTTAATGAGTAAATTTGAACAAAAAATAAAATTTGAGCTCTAATTTAAAACAAAAGAAAAAGGTGATTTAATGAATAAGTTTTTAAATAATTATTTTAAACTTAAGGAAAATAATACAAATCCTAAGCAAGAATTTATTGCTGGTATTACAACATTTATGACAATGGCATATATACTAGTGGTTAATCCAAGTATTTTATCAGCAGCAGGTATGGACTCAGGGGCAGTATTTACGGCAACTGCTTTATCGTCTATAATTGCTACATTAGTAATGGGGTTATATGCAAAATTACCGTTTGCCTTAGCTCCTGGTATGGGATTAAATGCATTCTTTGCATATACTGTAGTTTTATCTATGGGATATTCATATCAATTTGCTTTAACAGCAGTATTATTAGAAGGAATAATTTTCTTGTTATTAACAGCATTTAATGTAAGAGAAGCAATTGTTGATTCAATTCCAGTAAATATAAAAAAAGCTATTTCAGTTGGAATAGGATTATTTATAGCATTACTTGGCTTAGAAGGTGCAGGAATAGTTGTTCATCCAGCTGATGGAGGAACAATAGTGTCTTTGGGAAATATTACTTCAGGAACAGGGCTTTTAGCAATTATAGGAATAGTAATTACTGGTATATTAGTTGCAAGAAAAATTAAGGGTGCATTATTCTTAGGAATGATAATAACTGCTATAATAGGTATACCTATGGGAGTAGTAAGCCTTCCAGATAAGATTTTTAGTATGCCACCATCAATAAGTTCAACCTTTATGCAGTTTGAATGGCATAATATTTTTTCTTGGGATATGGTAATAGTATTATTTACTTTATTATTTATGGATATGTTTGATACTATAGGAACTTTAGTTGGAGTTGCTACTAAAGCAAATATGTTAGATAAAAATGGGAAAGTTCCGAATATTAAAAAGGCATTATTTGCAGATGCAGTAGGAACAACTGTTGGTGCATGTCTTGGAACAAGTACAGTTAGTACATTTGTTGAAAGTGCATCAGGTGTTGCAGAAGGAGGAAGAACTGGATTAACAGCAGTATCTACAGCATTTATGTTCTTCTTAGCATTATTCCTATCACCGATATTTGGAGTGTTTACTTCGGCAGTTACAGCTTCAGTTTTAGTTATAGTTGGATTATTTATGATAGAAAATATAAAAGAATTGGATTTAGAAGATTATACTGAAGCAATTCCAGCATTTTTAACAATAATAATGATGCCATTTGCATATTCAATTTCAGATGGTATAGTATTTGGAGTTGTATCGTACATATTACTAAAGTTATTTACAGGTAGATGGAAAGAAGTTACTTGGCCAACAGTAATGGTTGGAATAATATTTGTATTAAAATTCATATTTATATAAATAAGTTTATATTAAAATAAATTAAGGAAAAGGTCCACTTGATAAATTATCAAAGTGGGCCTTTGTTTTTGCACAATTTTTAAATTTTAAAATATAGTATAAGAGTAATTTTAAAATTTCTTTATTACAGATAATAATGAATCTAAAGAAGTAGATAAAGTATTTATATCTTCTTCATTTAAAGAAGATAGTTTTTCTTTTATTATTTCCTTAATAAAGTCTTGAGTTTCTTTTAAAAATTCTAGAGCTTTTGGTGTAGTTTGTATTAATATAACTCTTCTATCAGTTGGATCATAATCTCTTGTAACAAAGCCGTCTTCAACTAGCTTATCGATTACAGGAGTCATATTAGGCTTAGATATACAAAGTTCTTTAGCCATTTTAGAAATCGATGTTGGACCATGATGGATTAAATGAAATAATACTTTTATATGTGAATGTGGGACATTAAATTTTTTTGTAAGAACATTAGGATTAAAAATATGTCTATTTAGAGATAATAATAGTAAATATAAATTATCAGATATTTCATTTAAATATAAAGTAGTCATGTTAGCCTCCTTACAATAATAATTGATAATATTATAATCTATAAAAAAATAGTTTACAATATATAGTTGTAAAAATATAACTATTATAAAAATATAATTATTATATTGACAGAGAATGGTTATGAAAATATAATTATTATAAAAATAGAAATATATTAATTTAAAATAAGGAGAGGAGAGCTTATGCTTAATTTATTAAAACACTTAAAGCCTTTTGTTGGTTCAATGATACTTGCAATAGCATTATTATTTGTTCAAGCTATATGTGATTTATCATTACCAGACTATATGTCGGATATAGTTAATGTGGGAATACAACAAGGGGGAGTAGAAAATGCTGTTCCTAAAGTTATTAAATCATCAGAAATGCAAAAGCTATTTATTTTCATGAATGATGATCAAAAGACAGTCATAGATGATAATTATATTTTATTAGATAAAGGTAATCTTACTACTGATGAGTATAATAAATATCTAAAGGATTATCCAGAGCTAGAAAATGAAAGTATTTATAAATTAGATAGTAAAGATAAAGAAAAGCTAGATGAATTAAATAACATATTCGGAAAACCAATGCTTATTATTTCAATGCTAGAATCTCAAGGATTAAGCGGAGTTCCAGGTATTGATAGCATGGCTCCACAAGGCATGGATTTATCTACTATGGATCCTTTTGAAGTGTTAAAAATGATGCCTCAAGATCAAATTGATAGTATGTTAGCAAGTGTTGATGAAAAGTTAGCTGACATGCCTGATAGTATGATAACTCAATCAGCTACTAGCTATGTAAAAGAACAATATAAAGATATTGGTATTAATACTGACAAGCTTCAATCTAATTATGTAATAATAGCTGGAGTAAAAATGGTTGGTATTGCTTTAATTAGTATGCTAGCAACAGTATTTGTAAGTTTTATAGCTGCAAGAGTTGGAGCTGCATTAGGTAGAAATTTAAGAAAAGATGTATTTAATAAAGTTGTTGGTTTCTCAAATTCAGAATTTGATGAATTTTCAACAGCATCACTTATTACTAGAACAACAAATGATATACAACAAATTATTATGCTTGTTGTAATGGGATTAAGAATCGTATTCTATGCACCTATATTAGGTATTGGTGGTGTTATTAAGGTTATTAATACTGGAGCATCAATGGGATGGGTAATTGTAGTTGCGGTAATATCAATATTACTTTTAGTAATTGTATTATTTACATTTGCTATGCCGAAATTTAAAAGTGTACAAAAGCTTGTTGATAGATTAAATCTTGTTACAAGAGAAAGTTTAACTGGTATGCTTGTTATACGTGCTTTTAGTACTCAAAAGTATGAAGAAGAGAAGTTTGAAGTTGCAAATAAAAACTTAACAAAAACAAATCTTTTTGTTAATAGAATTATGACAACAATGATGCCATTAATGATGTTTATAATGAATGCAATAACATTACTAATAGTATGGGTTGGAGCTCATAGAATTGATGAAGGTATTATGCAAGTTGGTACAATGATGGCATTTATGCAATATACTATGCAAATAATTATGGCATTCTTAATGATATCAATGGTTTCAGTTATTTTACCAAGAGCAATGGTTTCAGCTCAACGTGTATCTGAAGTTTTAAATGTTGATGTAGCAGTTAAAGATTCAGATAATTTACAAAAATTTAACCATGATGAAAAAGGAACTATTGAATTTAAGAATGTTTCATTCAGATATCCAGGAGCTGATGAGGATGTAATAAGTAATGTTAGCTTCAAAGCTCTTCCAGGAGAAACTACTGCATTTATTGGTAGTACAGGTAGTGGTAAATCTACATTAATTAATTTAATACCTCGTTTCTATGATGCAACTGAAGGGGAAATATTAATTGATGGAGTAAATATAAAAAATGTATCTCAATATGATTTAAGAGAAAAGATAGGATTTATCCCTCAAAAAGGACTTTTATTCTCAGGTACAATTGAAAGTAACTTAAAGTATGGTGGAGATCATATAAGTGATGAAGATATGATAAAGGCTTCTGAAATTGCTCAAGCGATGGAATTTATAAATAGTAAAGAAGATAGATTTAATACAGAAATTGCTCAAGGCGGTACAAATGTTTCAGGTGGTCAAAAACAAAGATTATCCATTGCACGTGCCATAGCTAAAAAGCCAGAAGTATTTATATTTGATGATAGTTTTTCAGCACTAGATTTTAAGACAGATGCTAAGCTTAGAAAAGCAATAAATACTGAATTAAAAGAAAGTACACTTTTAATTGTTGCTCAAAGAATAAGTACTATAATGAGTGCAAATCAAATTATAGTTCTTGATGAAGGTAAGGTTGTTGGTAAAGGAACTCATAAAGAGCTTATGGAAAACTGTGAAGTTTATCAGCAAATAGCTCTATCACAACTTTCAAAGGAGGAGCTTTCAAATGAGTAAGCAAAGAATGAGAGGCCCAATGGGTGGAGGTCCAATGGGTGGAATGGGAAAAGGTGGCGAAAAGGCTAAAGATTTCAAAAAGACTATGAAGACTCTTGCAACATATTTAAAGCCTTATAGCTTATCTATAATAATTGTTGTAATATTTGCTATTGGTTCTGCTGCATTTTCAATTGTAGGACCAAAAATATTAGGAGAAGCAACTACAGAAATATTTAATGGATTAGTTAAAAAAGTTACAACTACTAATGCTGAAGGAATTAACTTTACTCGTATAGGTGAAATAATTTTATTATTAGTAGGTTTATATTTAATTAGTGTAATTTTCTCGTTAATACAAGGGTGGGTAATGGCAGGTGTTGCTCAAAAAGTATCTTATAATATGAGAAAAGAAATATCTGAAAAAATAAATAGAATGCCACTTAAGTATTTTGATACTAAAACACATGGAGAAGTATTATCAAGGGTAACAAATGATGTTGATACTGTGAGCCAAACTTTAAATCAGAGTTTATCACAAATGTTAACATCAGCAACTACACTTATTGGGGTACTTATAATGATGTTCTCAATAAACTGGATAATGACATTAGCTTCATTAATTATAATTCCAGTTTCTGCAGGGTTAATTACTATTGTTGTTAAAAAATCTCAAAAGTATTTTAAAACTCAACAAGAGTATTTAGGATATGTTAATGGTCAAGTTGAAGAAGTTTATTCTGGACATAACGTAATGAAGGCATTTAATGCAGAGGCAAGAGAAATAAATAAATTTACTGAACTTAATGATACGCTTTATAATAGTGCTTGGAAATCACAATTTTTATCAGGTATGATGATGCCTATAATGACTTTTGTAGGTAACTTAGGATATGTTATAGTATCAATACTTGGTGGATGGTTAGCAATTAAAGAGGTTATTCAAGTTGGTGATATTCTATCTTTTGTTCAATATATTAGATCATTTATGCAACCAATAAGTCAAACTGCACAAATAGCAAATGTACTTCAATCAACTGCAGCAGCTGCTGAAAGGGTATTTGAATTCTTAGATGAAGAAGAAGAATGCTTAGATATCAAAGATCCAGTAAGTACTGATAATATAGAAGGAAAAGTTGACTTCAAGGATGTTCATTTTGGATATAATCCAGAAAGAACAATTATTAATGATTTCACAGCGCATATAAAACCAGGTCAAAGAGTTGCAATAGTAGGTCCAACTGGTGCTGGTAAGACAACAATGGTTAAACTTCTTATGAGATTTTATGATGTTAATGATGGAGCTATTTTAATTGATGGGCATAATATTAAAGATTTCAAAAGAAACGATTTAAGAAAAATGTTTGGTATGGTTCTTCAAGATACATGGTTATTTAATGGAACTATAATGGAAAATTTACGTTATGGTAGATTAGATGCTACTGATGAAGAAGTTAAGCAAGCAGCAAAAGCAGCGCATGTTCATAGTTTTATAAAAACATTACCTCATGGATATGATATGGAGCTGAATGAAGAAGCAAGTAATGTATCACAAGGACAAAAGCAATTATTAACTATTGCTCGTGCAATATTAGCAGATCCTAAGATATTAATTCTTGATGAAGCTACGAGCTCAGTTGATACAAGAACTGAAGTGTTAATTCAAAAGGCAATGGATAACTTAATGCATGGAAGAACAAGTTTTATAATTGCTCATAGACTTTCTACAATTAGAGATGCTGATTTGATTTTAGTTATGAAGGATGGAGATATAGTAGAGCAAGGAAACCATGAAGAGTTATTAGCTAAGGGTGGATTCTATGCAAATCTTTATAACAGTCAATTTGAAAAAGCGGAAGCTTAGATTTTAAATATTATATTATTTTAAGAAGGAAACTCCAATTTACTGGAGTTTCCTTTTTAGCATAACCTTATTTTTAAACCAGGTTTTAAAACATCTAAATTAGATATATTATTAATTTTAATTAATTCTTCAATAGATAAACCAAACATAGTGGCTATTTCCTTTAGTGAATCTCCTTCTTTTAAAGAATATACTCCTGATGAATATATCTGAAGAACCTGATGTTTATTAATAGTATTTGGATTTTCGATATTATTTAGCTTAGCAAGTTTTAAATAGCTTATATTAAATTTTCTTGAAATATTAATAAGAGTATCATTATCCTTAACAACATATGTGAAAGGATATTTACAGTCTTCTATTTTCCAATTTTGGATTATAAGGTTATGAGATAATGGAGAAATGTTAAGATATTTTTTTATAGGCATGCCTTCAATATTAATTAAAATATTATCAGTATTATAGAAATCCTTTAGTGTATTATAAATTGAATAATAAAATAAAGTATTATATTCTGAACTACTATTTAAATTAAGCAATATATCTTTAGAAAAGTCTATATTAACAGAATTAGTACTTAAATTATAATTCATTTTATTAATTACAGTATTTCTATTGATTAATGGTAATAGTCCTTTAGGAGAAGATTCGAATTCTTTAGAAAAAACTATTGAAGGGTCATCATTAGTATTAAAAATTATAGTTTTTTCAACAGACCAAATAGTATTTAAGTTTTTATCAGGATAATAAAATTTAACTTTTTTTGAATAAGGAATATCGTCTAAGATATCTTCTAATTCAAAAGAAAGAAATCCTTTTTTATTAATATAATAAATGCTTTTTACTAAACCTATACCTAGTACATAATAGTTTATTGAAAATTGAGAATTGTTTTTTGCTGTTGTAACAACTTCTATAGCTGAATCATAAAGCTTAAATTGAGTTTTGACCTTTACATCGATATTTGTAATGCAGCGTTTGCTACCATCAGATAAAATCCAAATATTATCCTTAGCAATAGGGTCTTTTATTAAATAGTTATTTATACAACCTGCATGGGTTGTAAAATCTTGACGATATAAAGATGTGCCTGTGTAGTAGCAAAGTTTAATACCATCAGGAGTATATTCATAAACATTAACAAAAGAATTTAAACCATTATCAAATTTAATTTGAATTTTATCATTATTAATATATTCAATATATCTTTTAAAGGTAAAAGTATCGTTGTTTATTCCTTTATAGAGATAAATTGAATTTGATTTAGATGGAAGGTAGTCTTTTGATTGTATTCTCATAGTTACTCACCTCATAATCATTTGTGTAATAATTTTTTGATTGTTATTATAGTATATGAATTTTATAATAGCTGTGATTAAAGGCTTATATAAGTTTTTTAAATTTATAAAAACTTGAATAAACTTATTATTTATGTTCATTAGTAGAAATAAAATTCAGACAAATAAATTTTAATTTGGGCTATACATTAAAAAAGCTATTACTAATAGTTATTAGTAATAGCTTTCTGATATGTTAAATGCTAGAAATCTCTTTCTAACATACTGATTTTTTGAGGATCTTCGAAATCTTTTAATGATGTAATGCCTATCTTTTCTAATACATCATCAAGGATTTTGCTATGAACAGCAACTTTAATTGAAGCATCATAGGCAAATTTATCAACTGCTTTTTTTGCATCATCAGGAGGTACTAGAATCTTAGGACCGCCAACACAACCGCCAATACAACCCATTCCTTCAAGGAAGCTTGCATCTAATTCTCCCTTCATTGCTTTATCAAGAACTTCTTTACATTCTTTTACTCCTTCTACTTTTTTGGATTTAAAATATTTAACCTTATCAGGATATAATTCTTCAATAGCCTCTGAAACGGCAATTGAGACACCTCCAGTTCTAGCATAGAGTCTTCCACCTCTTGAAGTATATTCTATAGAAGGAACTCCTTTTAAGTCTCTTGGATGAAAATTAAATGCTTTAAATATATCATTTAACTCTTGGAAAGTTAGTACGAAATCAATGGCATCAGCAACATCTGGAGCTTTAGCTTCAGCTTTTTTAGCAATACATGGACCTATAAATACAACTTTTGCATCTTCATTAAGAGCCTTTATTACCCTTCCAGCTGCAATCATAGGAGATACAGAAGGTGAAAGATTAGGTATTAAATCTTTATAAACTTTCTTTAACATTCCAACCCACATTGGACAACAGCAAGAGGTAATCATTAAATCTTTTGGACTTTTAACATGTTTATCAAATTCTACAGCTTCTTTAATTGTTAGCATATCTGCAGCAAAGGCCACTTCGATCATATCAGTAAAGCCTATTTTTATAAATGAAGCTCTTAATTGGTCCATAGTAACATCTTCACCAAATTGGCCCATAATAGCAGGCGCAACAGCAGCTATAACTGTTTTATTATTTTTTATTAAATCCATAATAGGTAAAAATTCAGTTTTATCTAAAATACGCCCATCCTTACAAGAATCAACGCAAATTCCACAGTCAATACAAATATCTTTATCAATAACTGTTGTTTTATTTTTATTATCGTAAACTATAGCATTAAAGGGGCAGGCTCTTTGGCAAGTGTAAACATTGTTTTCATCAGGTTTGCAAGTTGCACCAGAACATTCAAGTTTTTCAACTATCTTTTTATTAACATTATATTCTGTAATTGCCTTTTTTAAATTATAGACATAGTTATTATCAAATTTAATATCAACACCACATAAAGAAGTTATTATTGCAAAGGTTTCTTGTGGAGACTTTTCGTGACAAGTGATTATCTTATTTAATGTTTCATCGAAATTTCCATCATAATAAGATTTGATTAATATATCAAACAAATCAACATATTTATTATTCATAATATACCTCCCAAAAATAAATAATGTTTGTATATTTTAGTATTTGTCTTTAGAGATAAAAATAAACAGATAAAAGCTTATAAAATAAAATGATTTTTTAAACAGTATGAAAATTATTCAAAATATAGTATAATTTTAACCAAATATGATGAAAAAGAGGGAAAATGAAGAACAAACTTATTAAATTCACTGAAGCAGGAGGTACTATAACTGTTAGTATTTGTGAATTAGAAGGCAAAGTTAGAATAGTCGTAAAGGATACTGGAGTATGAAGAGATGAAAAGTATCACAATAATATTTTTGATAGATTTGGTCAGGTTTATAGCGTCTCTTCCGAAATATTTTGGGGTAGTGGATTAGGTTTAACTTTGACTAAGAATTTAATTAATCTTCATGGAGGAGAAATTAGCGTAATTAGTGAAATTGGTAAGGAAAGTGAATTTATTATTATATTACCTATACAATAGTAAAAAGGAAGTATTATATGGAAAGTATAATTAAAATAATAAAGAAAAATCAATTATTTATTGGATTAAGTGATGAAAACATACAAGGTGTATTAAAAGAAATAAAGTATTACGTAAAGACTTATAGTAAAGGCGAAATAATTGCACATGAAGATGATGAATGTAGAAGTTTAGCCTTGGTTTTAGATGGAATTGTAGAAATACAAAGATTATATTCTAATGGTAAATACATAGTATTAAACAGATTAGATGAAGGAGATGTATTTGGAGAAGCATTAGTATTTTCAAAAACAAAGGCTTATCCAGCAACTGTTATTGCTTTAAGTGAATGTAAGATACTTTTTATAAATAAAAATGATGTTTTAAAAATATGCTCAAATGAAGAAAAAGTATTAGAAAATTTTATTTCTTTATTAAGCAATAAGGTTTTTATTTTAAATTCTAAGATAAAGAGTATATCATTCAAAAGTATAAGACAAAAGGTTATTAATTATATTTTAAATGAAGTAAAAGAACAAAAAAGCAATTCTATTATGTTGAAAAATACAAAAGAGGAGATTGCAGCATTATTAGGAATTCCAAGGCCATCATTATCAAGAGAATTGATTAATTTAAGAGAGATGAATTATATTGAATTTGATAGAAAAATAATAAATGTATTAGATATCGAAGGTTTAGAAGAAGAATTATTTATATAAAAAAAGAATCTGTAACAAATGTTACGGATTCTTTTTTTATATAGATATAGAATAAACACATAAAGTTTAAAAATATATTTCAAAAGGGGATTTTAAGTATGGAAAATAAGATGTTTTGTTTTCAATGTCAAGAAACAGCAGGATGTAGTGGATGTACTAAATTTGGTGTGTGTGGAAAAAGTCCAGAACTTGCAAATATGCAAGATTTATTAATATATGTTACTAAGGGATTATCAGAGGTAACAACAAGATTAAGAAAAGAAGGAAAGAAAATAGATAAAGAATTAAATCACTTTATTACATTAAATTTATTTACAACTATAACAAATGCTAATTTTGATAATGAAGTGTTTTATAGTAGAGTTAAGGAAACTTTAAGAATAAAGGCTGAATTAATGGCTAAATTAGATAATAAAGAAGGTTTATCAGAGGTAGCTTTATGGGATGCTTATTCAAATGAAGAAATGGAGAAAAAAGCAGGTATTTTAGAAAAGATTAAAGGTATTGTAGGTGTAAATAAGGAAGCTAAATCATTAAATTTAATATTAGAAGAAAAGTCAAATAGTGATGAAGTTGGTGTTCTTGCAACAAAAGATGAGGATATAAGATCGTTAAGAGAACTTATAACTTATGGATTAAAAGGATTATCAGCATATTCGAAGCATGCTAATGCGCTAGGATATGATAATGAAGAAATAGATGCATTTATGCAAGAAACTTTGGCTAAATTAGTAGATGATACTTTAACTGTAGATGAGTTAATTGCTTTAACATTAGAAACAGGTAAAGTAGGGGTTGATGGTATGGCATTATTAGATACTGCTAATACTACAACTTATGGTAATCCAGAAATAACTAAAGTAAATATAGGAGTAGGTAAGAATCCAGGAATTTTAGTATCTGGACATGATTTAAAGGATATAGAGCAATTGTTAATTCAAACTGAAGGAACTGGTGTAGATGTTTATACTCATTCAGAAATGTTACCAGCTCATTATTATCCAAATTTAAAGAAGTACAAGCACTTAGTAGGTAACTATGGTAATGCATGGTGGAAGCAAAGAGAAGAATTTGAAAGCTTCAACGGACCAATATTAATGACTACTAACTGTATAGTACCACCAAAGAATGAAAGCTATAAATCAAGAATGTATACAACAGGAGCAGCAGGATTTGAAGGTTGTGTTCATATTGAGGCTGATGAAAATGGTAAAAAAGATTTTACTGCAATAATTGAACAAGCTAAGAAGTGTAAAGCTCCAACAGAAATAGAACAAGGTGAAATAATTGGTGGATTTGCACATGCACAAGTTTTAGCGTTAGCAGATAAAGTTGTTGAAGCTGTTAAAACAGGTGCAATAAAGAAATTCTTTGTAATGGCTGGATGTGACGGAAGAGCTAAATCAAGAAATTACTATACTGACTTTGCAAAGGCTTTACCAAAAGATACAGTAATATTAACTGCAGGTTGTGCTAAATATAAATATAATAAATTAGATCTTGGTGATATAAATGGAATTCCAAGAGTTTTAGATGCAGGACAATGTAATGATTCATATTCATTAGCATTAATTGCATTAAAATTAAAAGAGGTATTTGAGTTAGAAGATATTAATGAATTACCAATAGCATTTAATATTGCTTGGTATGAACAAAAGGCGGTAATTGTATTATTATCATTATTATATCTTGGAGTAAAGAATATTCATTTAGGACCAACACTTCCAGCATTCCTTTCACCAAATGTAGCAAAAGTTTTAGTTGAAAACTTTGGAATTGGTGGAATAACTAATGTAGAAGATGATATGAAGATGTTCTTAAGTTAATAATTAAAAAAGATAGAATTTTAATAAAGGTATAAGAAATTCCTAGAAGTGTTATTTTACATAAGCTACTTCTAGGAATTTTCTGATTTTATAAGGAAATTAATAAGAAGGTTAAGTGATTATAATGATAAAGTGATAGTGATAATGCCATTTCTTTATTGAAAATTACTAGCTTTTCTAAGATAAGAATGACTTTCATAAATTTATAATTTGCCATGGATTATGTGGAGTAAAGAGTGATTATTAATGACTGAATTGTGTATATTATAGTAGGTAAGTAAAAAGAGAGGTTAAGTTTTTTATTTAAGTAATTAAAAAAATAACATAAATATGGAGGGAAAAGGTTATGTATAAAAGTATGATAAGATCATTTGGAAAATGTATGTTGTATGCCGTAATATTAAGCGCAGTATTAATTCTTACCGCATTGGTAATTACTAAAACTGCAATGTGTCCATTAAATGATGTGCTTTTTATGGAAGGAATACTTTTTGTCATGCTAGGAATTTTTTCTTCTATAGGAGGAAATCCCATTGGATTATCATTTCAAGTAACTGAACAAAATAATGCACAATATTTAGCTAAGTTTGATAATGAAAGTTTTGAATTGGAAAAGAAAAATGAAGAGTTGCCAAAAATAGAAACGACTATAAATATAAGTACAACAATGATTTCTTTAGTTATTGCAGGAGTAGTATGTATATTAATCAATTATATAATTTAATTCCGGTAAACGATTACTAAAAATTTTAAATAAATAAAAAGTTCCTAGAATATTTACCGGGGGATGGTATCTTCTAGGAACTTTTTGTATTAGGGGAAATTTTTTGTTTCACTTTATGTATTTAGTATAATATTTAAATTTGTCAATTGTGTTTCAAATCAATGAAAATAATATGATTTAAATTTACATATGAATTTTTGTTGGGTAATAATGTAAAGTAATTTATAATAATGTTATATTAATTAATATAAAAAAGAGGAGATTATTCTATGAGGAATTTAGTTGTGTTTTACTCATTAGAAGGAAATACAAGGTTAATTGCAGAATCAATAGCAAAGGCTATAAATGCAGAGGTTTTAGAACTAAAAACAAAAAAGAAGTATAGTGATAAAGGGTTTAAAAAATATTTCTCGGGAGGAAGAAGTGTAATTTTAAAAGAAAAGCCAGAGCTTTTGTATTTAGATAAAGATGTTAATCAATATGATAATATTTTTATTGGAACACCTATATGGGTGGGAACTTATGCACCACCATTTAATACTTTTTTAAAAAATAATAAAATTGAAAAAAAGAATATCGGATTATTTGCATGTCATGGTGGAGGAGCAGCAACTAAATTTTTTAATAATATAAAAAAAGAAATTCCTAATAATAAGTTTATAGGAGAAATTGATTTTATGGAGCCACTTAAAAATAATAAAGAGGAAAAGGTTAAAAAAGCAATAATGTGGGCAAAAGAACTAATAGGTTAGTGGAGGAATTATATGAAAAAGAATGCAGCACTAAGAGAGTTTAAAAAGTTAAAGAGTCAAATTAATCAAATAGAGGAAATAGCGCATCATTCAAAAGTAGGAGCGTTAATAGAACAAGAAACTTCAATTAGAAAGAAAATTAAATTATTAAAGGAAATGGAAAATGAAGGATTTAAAGAATATCAAGATGTATGTGATAGATATGAAGAGATATTAGAAGACATTTCTAAGAGAATGCTTGAAGATTATAATAAAAAAAATAATACTGATTTTGATTTTTATGAAGTGGTTAGGGGGAACTATAATACTTTTTTAAATTCAGGTGTTATGACAGTTCTTACAAAGAAGCATATACCGAAACTTATTGGAGAAGCTTTTGAAGAGGCTTTCCCAGATAACCCAAAAGATGAATATATGGTAACAAGAAGAATGAAAAGAAAGATTTATGTTCACTTAGGGGATACAAATACAGGAAAGACTTATAATGCAGTAGAAAGATTAAAAACAGCTAAAAAAGGCGCTTATTTATCACCACTTAGAATACTTGCATTAGAAAATTATGAAAAATTGAATAATGAAGGTGTAGTTTGCGATTTAATGACTGGAGAAGAGGAAATAATTAAAGAAAATGCTACACATGTGTCATGTACGATTGAGAAGGTTAATTTAAAGCAAAGTTATGATATTGCAGTTATTGATGAAATACAAATGATTAATGATTCTCAAAGAGGTATTGCATGGACTAGAGCATTGCTTGGTCTTAGATGTAATGAAATTCATATTTGTGGAGCAATAAATGCTAAAGAGTTGTTAATTAAAATTTTAGACGATTGTGAAGATGATTATGAAATAAAAGAATATCATAGAAGTATACCGTTAGAAGTTGAAAATAAAAACTTTAGCTATAATGATGTTCAAGAAGGGGATGCTATTGTAGTTTTCTCTAAAAAGAGGGTTTTGGAAATAGCTCAAGATTATTCTAACAAAAATATTAAGACTAGCATTATTTACGGTGATTTACCACCAGAAGTTAGAAAGATGCAATATGAACAATTTATAAATAAAGAAAATAAAGTGCTAGTTACAACTGATGCTATTGGAATGGGAGTTAATCTTCCAATTAGAAGAGTTATATTCATGTCCATAAGAAAGTTTGATGGTGAAGAAATGAGAGAGTTAACTTCACAAGAGGTAAAGCAAGTAGCCGGTAGAGCTGGTAGAAAAGGTATATATGATGTTGGATATGTTGCAGGTGTTTCTGATACGCATAATTTTTTAAGTAGAAAGTTAGAGGTAAAAGATGAAGTAATTAAAGAAGCTGTTGTAGGTCCATCAGAGGCCATACTTACTATTAAAAGCTTACCATTAAATGAAAAGCTAGTTTTATGGAAAACTAGAGAAGAAAAGATTGAGTATTATACAAAGATGGATATTAGTGAGTATTTATTGATATTAGAAAAAATTAAAAGATATAAGCTTAAGGAAGAGGATCAATGGGATTTATTAAAAGTTCCTTTTGATGTTTCAAGTGAAGAACTTATGAATAAATTCCTCGAGTATGTAGAAGAGGTTTTTGTTGCTAAGGTAAAAGAAATAACAAAGCCAGAATGTTTTACAGGAAATCTTGACGATTTAGAGATTTATTATCAAAAGATTAATATGTATTATTCCTTTTCAAAGATATTTAATCTAAAATTTGATGTGGATTGGGTCTATAGTGAAAGGCTTAAAGTAAGTGAAGATATAAATGAAATTTTAGTTAAAATTTAATTTTATAATTATATAAGAGTTATGAAATTATTAAAAATGCCATGAGTTATTATACTTGTGGTATTTTTATATCAACTAATGAAATAGTATGTTCATTAAAGAAAAGTAGATAAACAAAATTTAACATGTATTTAAGAGTATTTACTGTGAAAAAACAATAATATTAGGAAATAAAGTTAAGAAATGTTGAAAGATGGATATTAAATAAGGTAAAATTTATATATAAGTATAATTTAGAGAAAGCAAGAGGAATATTAATGGCTATAAATTTAAAAAACATAACAATGTATATGTTTAGAACTATTTACGAGCGAGAGGATGTATATAATAAGTTTAAGCCATATTTTTATAGATTTATAGGTGTAGAAGATAGTTCTAATTACGATAATTACATTAAGACAGTTGAAAGTAAGTGTTTAGAAGAAAAGGATAAGTGCATTATATTTGACGGATCTATACCGTTAAGTGGAGAGATGGAGTTAATTCAATATATATTTAATGAACTTTCATCTATGGATGTGTATAAAATGACTTCTCAGGAAATTGTTATTTTTGATGACTTTGAAATTAACTTTAAGTTTTTAAGTGCATTAGAATACGTTATTCCAATAGCCTGTAATAAAGAAAATTTTTTTAATGATAATGTAAGAAATAATTTTATAACAAAGCTAATTGTTTGGGGTTATACATATGTGAGGAATATAAAGTATGATTCAAATATAAATCCTAAATGTATTTATTATGGAAATATTGAAAGACATGAAATTTACTTTCTAATTATGCTTTATAAAATGGGATACGATGTTATTTATATTAATCCGCTAAAAGAAGAGTTTTGGAATGAAATAGAAGAAGATAGCTTAAGTAATTGTATAAAAAGTATGGGGATTTTGAGTATAGAATCATTTAATGAAAGAGCTAGTAAGGGGAAGGTTATTGATAATTTTGAAACAATTACTAAGCAAATTCAAAGAGAAGTAGAGGAGAAATTGTTTTCTAAAACGGGAGTTTTTAAACCATGGCAATTTAGAAAAGGTTATACTAAAAGTGTATTATTAGATACTGTTTTAGAAGATGTTTATATTTATTGGAATGAACCTTGTAAATTAAGAAGTGGATTTAAGGTTGAAGGAGATACAGTTAGAGTACCGTGTTTCTTTAAGAAAATAGATGGGATGTATAATGATGAGTATGAATATCAAAAGCTTGTAAAACATTGTACTTCATCACCTAATACTTTGGTGTTTAATGGAATATATTTTTCAGAAGATGTAAAGTTTACAGATGACATGTATCAAATTATGTTTTGTCAATTAAGTGATGGTACTTTTGATATTGAAGCAATTAAGAAATTACCGATATATAAATTTTCTAAATATAGTGAAGATGTGCAAAACTTCTTACTTAAAAAATTTAATGAAACAATTACCAGTAAGGAATTGTACAATAAAAATTTTAGTAAAGAAGAAATATTGAAATTACTTGTATTAGTTTTAGGGTTAAACGAGAGTATTGTCAGATTAGTAGATAATTTTGATTTTACAGGTGCTATTCCTAAAATAGTAATTTATCTTGAAGAAGAAGAGGTTTTACCGGAATCGATGCAAATTCTTTTAGGATATATTCATACTATTGGTATAGATATAGTAATTTTTAATCCATCAGGATTATTTAATATTGATAATGTAATAAAAGAAACTGTATTAAATGACTTTAGATTGGAAGTAATGAAATATGATTCAACTTATAAGGAGTTAATTAGTATGAAGCAGGGGATATTTTCAAAATTTTTAAAGAATAAATAAAGGTGGAGTTATAACAATGAATAATTATAATAATGATAATTTAGGACAATCTTTTAATGGGGTAAATGATAATTTTCAAGCGAACAATAATAATTATAATGAATATCAAAATGCGCAAATGAATTATAAAATGGGAAATCAAAATCAATATGACTATATGAATCCACATGAAAATATGCAAATACAAAATCAAGAATTTGATATGGCTACTGTTTCAGAGTATAAACAAAGGTTAAGAGGAATGAAAGAGGTTCAAGCATTAACTGGAGAAGTTGAAATTCAAAATCCTAATTCTATAGTAATGTTTGGGCAAAAAGCTAGTGAAAATATTTCTAAGGTATCAGATGAATTATTAAATTCAATGAAGGTTGTAAAATCAGAAGAAGTTAGTGAAATGCTAGTAAACTTAACAAAAATAATGGATAAATTTGATGTCAAGGAATTAGAAGGTACAGAAAAAAAATCAATGCTATCTAAACTTATGAAAGGTGTAGGTAATAGTGTTGCAAAATTATTTCAAAAATACGACACTATGGGATATGAAGTTGAAAAGGTATATGTTTTACTAAAAAAATATGAAAATGACATACGAGAATCAAATGCTAATTTAAAAAAATTATATGATGCTAATCTTCATTATTATCAATTGCTTGAAAAGTATATTGTTGCAGGAGAGTTAGCATTAGAAGAAATAGATTTGTATATTTCACAAATTGCTATGAATAACACTATAAATCAAGAAGAAAAGCATATGTTAACACAAAAACTTGAGATAAGTAAAGAGATGTTATCACAACGTGTTTATGATCTTCAAATTGCAGAAAATGTTGCAATTCAAGCAGCACCAATGATTCAAAGTATTCAAATGTCTAACTTTAACTTAATGAGAAAAATTAATTCTTCATTTATAGTTACATTACCTATATTTAAACAGTGTTTAGCTCAAGCAGTAATTTTAAAGAGACAAGAAATACAAGCTAAATCAATAAAACAATTAGATGATAAGACAAATGAGCTTATTATGAGAAATGCTCAAAATACTGCTAGGCAATCTGTAGAGATTGCGAAAATGGCTTCGGGAAGCTCAGTTGCTATATCTACACTAGAAAGCTCCTTTGAAACAATAATGAAAGGAATTGAAGATACAAAAGCAATTCAAGAATCTAATAGAATTCAAAGAATTGAAAACTCAGCTAAACTTGAAAGAATTAAACACAGTATGAAGAAAAATATAGCACAAAGCTAATCTGATAATATAATGAAAAAATAAATAGTAAAAATATAAAGCTGGCATAATGCCAGCTTTATATAAAATATTAATAAAAATTTAAAGGAAATTCAAAAAAAACTATTTTAATACCATAAAAAGAGTTGAAAAATAATTTGTTAAATGGTATAATTTATCACATAAAATGATTAAAAATAATATTTAAATCCTAAGGGGGTATAGAAATGGGAATTAATTTAGGATCAATGATGAATAATATTTATTCAGGATCAAGCAATAATAACGTAAATGCATTAAATTTAAAGAAGAATGATGTACTAAATCTGACTAAGAAGAATCCGGGACTTAAAAAAGTAATATTAGGTGCTGGTTGGGATGTTGCAACAATAGGACAGGATTTTGATTTAGATATAGCAGCATTTTTATTAAATTCAAATGGTAAGGTGCAAAATATCCCAGAAGATGTTATATTCTTTAATAATATGCAAGGTCAGGGTATTTACTTAGAGGGTGATAATAGAACAGGTGCAGGTGATGGTGATGATGAAAGAATCAGAATAGATTTAGAATCTATTTCTCCACATGTTCAAAAAATAGTTTTTGTTGTTACAATCCACGAAGCTCAAGCTAAAAGGCAAACTTTTGGAATGGTTGAAAATTCATATGTAAGAATTTTAGATGAAGAGCATAATGAAAGAGAAGTTTGTAGATTTAATTTAAAAGAAAATGGTTCGACTGTTACTTCAGTAATTTTTGCAGAGTTATGCAAACAAAATGGTGAATGGCAATTTAAAGCTATTGGAGAAGGGAAAATTGCTGATTTGAATGGAGTTTTAGGGATTTATATGTAGTTAGAAGTTTTGAGTTAGTAGTTAAGATTAAAATTACTAAATCAATACTCCTAATTCCTAACTAATCAAAGATTGGAGAGAGAAAGAGATGGTAGGAGTTTTAAATTTAAAAAAGAATGATGTTTTAGACTTAAGAAAAGCAGAGCCAGGATTAAAGAATGTGATGCTAGGAGCTGGATGGGATGTTGCTAAAAAGGGTTTCTTTAAATTAGGTGCTGATTACGATTTAGATTTAATTGCTATATTATTAAATGAAAATGATAAACTTATAAATAGAGGGGTAATTTACTTTGGAAATTTAAATGGTCAAGGTATATACTTACATGGTGACAATAGAACAGGTGCAGGTGATGGTGATGATGAAAAGATATCAGTTAACTTAGATAAGCTTCCATCTAATTGTAGTAAGGTGATTTTTGCTCTTAATATTTATGATGCAGTAGCAAGAAAACAAAGTTTTTCTAAAGTGAAAAATGCGTATATTAGATTATTAAATGAAGATAGCGGCAATAAGGAAATTTGTAGATACAATTTATCTGAAGAGGGTGGAGATAATACAGCGTTACTTTTTGCAGAGTTAGAAAGAAAAAATGGAAACTGGCAATTTAAAGCAAGAGGAGAACTACTACATGCAACAGTTTCTTCTTTAGCAAATATGTACAAATAGAGGTGTAGGAAATGGGAATTAATTTAGGTTCAGGATTTGGAAATTTAACAGGAAATTCAAATAATACTTCTCAAACAGGAGGGATTTTAAATTTAAATAAAAATGATATTTTAGATTTAACAAAGAGAAATCCAGGGTTAAAAAGAGTAAAGCTTGGTGCTGGTTGGGATATATCAAATAATGGTTTTGATTTTGATTTAGATATAGCAGCTTTTTTATTAGATTCAAATAATAAGTTTAATACAGTATCGAATGTTATATTCTTTAATAATAGAGAAGGTCAAGGGATTTCATTAGCAGGAGATAATAGAACTGGCGCTGGTGAAGGTGATGATGAAACTATAAACATAGATTTAGAAAATATTAATCCTAATATAGCTAAGATTGTATTTGTTGTTACTATACATGAAGCTATGGCTAAGAGACAGACATTTGGAATGATAAATAATTCATATGTGAGGTTAATAGATTTAGATCAAAATGAAAAAGAAATTTGTAGATTTAACTTAAAGGAAAATGGATCAACTGCAACATCAGTAATTTTTGCAGAGCTTTATAGAAATGGCTCGGAATGGCAATTTAAAGCAGTAGGAGAAGGTAAAATAGCAGATTTAAATGGTGTATTAGCTTTATATCAATAATCAAAGAAATACATGCAAAAGATAAGGATGCTTTTGCATGTATATTTTTAGACATATATTAATAATATTTTTAATATGTAATAATAAGTGATAATATAGTATGTATACTATATTTCATAAAAAATATGTAAATTTATATTAGGGAGAGGAAGTAATGATTAAAGGACTTAATAAAGACCAAGTAGAAGAAAATAGGAAGCTCTATGGAGATAATATAATTCATGAAGCTGAACCAGAAACATTTTGGGACAAGTTTAAGGGTGCATTTGATGATCCAATGATAAAGCTATTACTTGCAATTGCAGCAATTATGGCTGTTATGGCGTTTATGGGATATGCAGAGTTTGGAGAACTTATAGGGATAGCTATTTCAGTATTACTTGTTACTGGAATTTCTGCAAAAACTGAAATGGCAAGTGATAATGAATATAGAAAGTTAAAAGACTCTGCAAAGAAGGATGTATGTAAGGTACATAGAGATGGAAAAATAGTAGAAATTGAAATTGATGATTTAGTTGTTGGAGATATGGTAATTCTTCAAAGTGGAGATAAGATTCCAGCTGATGGATACCTTTATCAAGGGGATTTAAGGGTTGATAACTCTGCACTTAATGGTGAGGCTGAAGAATGCAAGAAGTTTGCAGTAAGTGATTCTAAAGCATATAGAGAAGTAGCAATGACTGCAGATATAACTGGTGATACTTTTGTTGATGCACATTCTTTATTTAGAGGTGCAGTTGTATTCAATGGTGAAGGTATAATGGAAGTTACTAAAGTTGGTATGAAAACAATGATGGGTGTAATGGCAGAAGATATGGCTGATGATGAAGTAGATAGTCCATTAAAAGTTAAGCTTTCTAAGCTTGCATCACAAATTTCTATGTTTGGATATATAGGTTCAGTTGTTATAGCTTTAGCGTTATTAGGGCATAAGGTAATTGTTGCAGGTGGATTTGCTGATTATTTTGCTAATGGTGGAGTAATGATATTTAAGGATGTATTAGAAGCTATTATGCTTGCTGTTGTTATAGTTGTTATGGCTGTTCCAGAGGGGTTACCTCTTATGATTGCTATTGTTCTTATGAGAAATACTTCTAAGATGTTACAAAATAACGTACTTGTTAGAAAACCAATAGGAATAGAAACAGCAGGTTCTTTAAATATTTTATTCTCAGATAAAACAGGTACAATTACTAAAGGTGAATTAGAAGTGGTTGAATTCTTTGATGGTAATTTAAAAGATAGTTATAAAGATGGTTCAAGGGTAAAAGAAATGATGAAACTTTGCATTGGTAAAAATACAGGTGCAATGTTTGATGCTGAAGGTAAAGTTATTGGTGGTAATGCTACTGATAAAGCATTATTAAATTTCTTAACTCAAGAAGAAATGAATAAACTTACTGACATTACAGTAGAAAAATCTCAGGGATTCAATTCTGCTAACAAGTATTCAGCAAGTCAATTAGAAGGAAAAACTGTATATAAAGGTGCTCCAGAAAGATTACTAGCTAAAGCTACTAAGATGATAGACGAAAATGGAAATGTTGTAGCTATAAATAAAGACAAAATTAATGAAAAAATTGATGGATTAGCTGTAAGAGCGATGAGAGTATTATCTTTTGCTTATAGTGAAAGTGAATTAGTTGATGATACATTACCAGAAGATTTAGTTATAGTTGGTTTTGTTGGTATTAGAGATGATGTAAGACAAGAAGCTAAACAAGCTATAGAAGAAGTTCAAAATGCAGGTATTCAAGTTGTAATGATAACTGGTGATAGAAAAGAAACTGCAGTTGCTATAGCAAAGGAAGCTGGATTATTAAGAAGTAAATCAGATGTTGCATTAACATCAGAAGAGTTAAACAAGATGTCAGATGATGAAGTTAAGTCCATTATACCTAACTTAAGAGTTATTGCTAGGGCTTTACCAACAGATAAATCAAGAATGGTAAGACTTGCTCAAGAATTAAATCTTGTATGTGGTATGACAGGTGATGGTGTAAATGATGCTCCTGCATTAAAGAGAGCAGATGTTGGTTTTGCAATGGGTAGTGGTACAGATGTTGCAAAAGAAGCTGGTGCAATAGTAATTTTAGATGATAATTTTAAATCAATTGAAAGTGCTATACTTTATGGTAGAACAATTTATAACAATATCTTAAAGTTTATTAAATTCCAATTAACAATAAATGTTGGTGCAGTTGCTGTTTGTGCTATAGCTCCATTTTTAGGGGTTGAAGAGCCACTTAAGATAACACACATACTATGGATTAACTTAGTTATGGATGGTCTTGGAGCTTTAGCTTTAGGTTCTGAACCAGCTCTTAAAAAGTATATGTTAGAAAAGCCTAAATCAAGAACTCAAAGTATAGTTTCTGGCCCTATGATGAATCAAATTTTATTTGCTGGTGCTTGGGTAACTATCTTAAGTTTTATATTTTTAAAGGCTCCATTCTTTACAGAGATGTTTTCAAGTACAGAAGAGCATATGACAGCATATTTTTCAATGTTTGTACTTTGTGCAGTATTTAATGGATTTAATGTAAGAAGCAATACTGTAAATATATTTGAACATATTAAAGAAAATATGAGCTTTTTAAAGGTTATGGGAATCATAGTAGTAGTTCAAGTTGTATTAACTATCGTTGGTGGAGAATTCTTTAGCTGTACACCAATTACACCAGTACATTGGCTTGTTATAATAGCTATGGCATTTACAATAATTCCAATAGATATGATAAGAAAAGTTATATTTAATAGCTTAGATAAGGAAAAGAGCTCACAAAATATTGTAGAAGCAGCTTAATGAAAAAGGTAGTGTATTTATAAAGATACACTGCCTTTTTTATTAAATATATAGTTATTTATTAATAACTATATATTTAAATTAGTGAAATAAATTAATATAATAAATAATATAATATTATTTAGGGGATAAAATTGTGGTTAATATGAATAATTTACTTTCAGAAAAAGATTATCTTATTAAAATATTTGATGGGGTAAGAGTTGTAGATCCCATTAAAAAGATAGTTGTTAAGCAAAGTGGGATGATATTAGATAAGGAAAATAAATGTTTTAATTTATGCAAGAAAAAAAATATATGTAATAATTGCATTTCTATTAGGGCTTATAATGAAAATCGTTGTGTTATGAAAATAGAATATATAAATGAGAGAATTTATATGATTATGGCAACACCGATAGATACGAATAACTCTCAATTAGTTATTGAAACTTTAAAGGATATAACAGAGTGTAATATTAGTGAATTTAATGGAGTGAATACTACAGAAGATTTACATAAAAAAATAAATAAAGTTGATAAGATGAACAAGCTAGTAGTTACAGATGAATTAACTCAATGTTATAACAGAAGATACATTAATGAAAGGCTCCCTGTTGATATTGACAAGGCTAAAAGAGAAAACGAAGAATTATCAATTGTATTAGTTGATGTTGATCATTTTAAAGATATTAATGATAAATATGGTCATTTAGCAGGGGATTTAATTTTAAAGGAATTAATAAATGTAATTAAGAGTAATATAAGAACAACAGTTGATTGGATAGCAAGATATGGAGGAGAAGAGTTTTTAATTGTTTTTAATGGTGCAACTAAAGAAGAAGCTTATAATATATCAGATAAAATTAGATTGATAGTTGAAAAAAATGTGTTTAAATATCAAGGAATAAATATTAATATAACTATAAGTATAGGAATTTCTACATTAAATCAAGGTATTATAAATATTGATGAACTAATAGAGGTTGCAGACAAAAACTTATATAAAGCAAAAAAGAATGGTAGAAATTTAGTGGCTTTATAAAAGAGGATATATAATAAAAATAAGAAATTAAGACGAAAATTCCTAATTTCTTATTTTTTATTAAATATTTAAAAGTGCTTATTAATAAGATAAGTTTAAGCTAGTGATTCCCACTCTTCATAAAGATTAGCAATATTTTCTTCTAATTCTTTAATTTCATTATTAACTCTTTGACTTTCAGATGGATTAGAATATATTGATTCAAGACAAAGTTGCTCTTGTAATTGAGTTAGTTCATCTTCTTTTTCAGAAATAGTTTTTTCAAGGTTTTTAATTTTAAGCTGCATAGCTTTAGCTTCTTTTTCAGCTTCGCGTTTCTTTTTCTTTTCATCCTTAAGTTGGGTTTTAGTTTTACCATTAGCTAATTCTTCATAACTCTCAAATCTACTAGGGTTAAGCTTTTTTTCTTGATAATAGCTATAATTTCCTAAGTATTCAGTTACTCCATCTTCTTTTAATTCAAGTATACGCCCAATTACTTTATTTAAGAAGTATCTATCATGAGATATTACCATTAATGTACCATCGTATTGTAAAATTGCATCTTCTAAAGCTTCTCTTGACATAATATCAAGGTGATTTGTAGGTTCATCTAGTAGTAAAAGATTAGATTTAGAGAGCATTAGTTTCAATAAATTGATCCTACATTTTTCTCCACCGCTAAGAGTTTTTATTACTTTAAATACATCATCACCAGTAAAAAGGAATGAGGCTAAATAGCTTCTAAGTTTTGATGTTGTTAAATTAGGGAATTCATCCCAAACTTCATCAATAATAGTTTTATCTAAATTTAGATCAGATTGTTCTTGATCGTAGTAGCCAACATTAACATTAGTACCTAATACTTTTATTCCAGTATCAGATTCAATAGTATCCATTATTATTTTAAATAAAGTAGTTTTACCACGGCCATTTTCACCAATTAATGCTACCTTTTCTCCACGCTTTAAGTCTAAATTTAAATTTGAAAACAAAGTTTTTTCTCCATAAGATTTTGTCATGTTTTCTATATGTAAAACATCATATCCACTTTTTACTGAAGCTTCAAATTTAATTTTAGATGCTTCCTTCTCATGAGCAGGAGCTTCAATTTTTTCCATCTTATCTAGAGCCTTTTCTCTACTTTCAGCAGCTCTTATACTTTTTTCTCGATTAAATGAACGGAACTTTTCGATTATGGCTTCTTGTCTTTTAATTTCAGCTTGCTGTAAATTATAAGCTTTTAGTTTAGCTTCATAGTTCTTTTTTCTTAAATCTATAAATTTAGTATAAGGAACATTGTAACATTCTATTTTACCGCTTATTACTTCATAAGTATGAGTAGTAACAGAATCTAAGAAAAATCTATCATGTGATATTACTAAAACTGTTCCCTTATAATTTTTCATATAATCTTCTAACCAACTTATAGCTTCTAAGTCTAAATGGTTAGTAGGCTCATCAAGTAATATTATATCAGGCTTACGTAATAACAATTTACATAATGCAACCCTTGTTTTTTGTCCACCGCTTAATGTAATTATTGGTTTATAAAAATCATCTTCAGTAAAGCCAAGACCCTTTAATACTCTTGAAATTTCACCTTTATAGACATAACCACCTTTATGTGAATATAAATCTTGAAGAGTAGTATAATCTTTAATAAGCTTTTCATGATATGCTGCATTTTTATCATCATAGGGCTCACTCATTTTTATTTCTAATGATGAAAGTCTCGATTCAATATTTAATAGTTCTTCAAAAACTGAAATAGCTTCTTCGTAAATATTTTTATCAGAGTTAAGTGATAAATTTTGAGATAAATAACCTAGTGTTTTATTTTTGTCTATAAAAACTTCACCAGAATCTTGAGATATTTCTTTTGTTATTATCTTAAAAAGGGTAGATTTTCCCTCACCATTGGCACCAATGATTCCAACTTTATCGCCTTCATTAATTGAGAAGGTGATATCTTTAAGAACATCCCTTACTCCATAGCTTTTACATATATCTTTACAACTTAGTATTATCATAATTTCCTCCGTAATATAGTGAAGTCTTATAAGTAATATGAGGCTGTATCAAAATTTAACTGTGAAGTTTAGAAGTTATAAGTTAAACATAAAATTTAAGTTAAGCTGAATTATTCTTAAACTTAAAACTTTAAACTTGAGACTATGATAATCTTTTGATATAATACCTCAATTAAAATTATACCTTCTAATTATACTATTATACTAAAACCTTATCAAATCTAAAAAAGGAGATGTTTAAAAAACAACTCCTTTTTTTAAATTAAATCTTCAGTGAGCAAATAACCTATAACTGGTTTACCATTAAATACTCCAAGGATATAGATTGTATAAAATTTTCCACCGTCTAAAGTTATATTTTTTATATATTTGGCTGTAACATCAGAAGAAGCAAATGATACTTCGAAGTTATATATTCCAGGAGAAAGTTGATAGTAGCTAGTAGTTTCTAGATATTCAGCTCCATTAAATAAGATGAAATTATTAGGTAATGATAAAGTTAATAACGGTGAATTTTCTGATAAATTTATGAATCTTAAATATGCCTGAGATTTTGTTACTGGAATATTATCATCTTTTAATCTAAATAAAAATAAGTTATTAGATAATGTAACTAATGAAATAGTATAATTTGCATTAGCAACTAGCTGTATATCTTGAGAAAGTATAGGTGTATCATAAGTGCCAGTTAGATAAAGTTGAAAATTATATTCTCCAGGAGTTAGAGTAAAGTATTTAGAAATTTTTCCAAATGCAATATTGCTAGCTAAGAGTGAACCATTGACATAAACATCTATATTAGATGTAGTTGGGTTAGCATGAAGTATTCTTATATTAGTATTTACTCTAGGTAGATATTTGTTAAATTGTTCCATAAAATTCACCTACTTATTACAATTGTCTAAAGAAATTTTAATAATCTTTTTAATCAATAGTTTTGCTATTGGATAAGGAACCCTATAGGCTTTCATAGTAGCTAGTATCCCAGAATGATCATTTTCAATTATATCAAAAATTTTATTCACATCTTCTTCGGTACAATTGTTTTTACGAGAATCAGTTGAAATATAATCTAAAGAAAGATCGAAGTTCCTTAATATATCCACAGCATTAATAGGATTATCTAAGTATCTTTGGTTAAGTGATGGTTCATTGTATGAATGAAGAAAATCATCATCTGATTCTGATGGATACTCTAAATCGTTAGAATTATTGTTTTGGTTTTGAACATTATTATTAGGTTGTTTTGTTTTAGGTGTATAAGGGGTATTATCATCATTTATAGTAGGTATATTTTTAGGATAAGGTGTAAGTGGTGCAATTACAGAAGTTGTTGTTCCAACTAAGTCTAATGGAATGGGAGTGGTATTAAGATTTGAAAAACCTAATGACATTCCACCGTACATTCCTGAAAGTGATATTTGATCAAAATTAAAAAGTAATGGAAACTTTGAACCATCTGGTGAAAGAGTAGAATCAATATTTAAAGGTATAAAATTTAAATCATCATTGTCTTTATTATTTTTTTTTGAACTCATTATTCCCCTCCAAATAATAAATTTATTAATAATATATGTATTTTAAACACATATGTTACTTTATAGAATATGAGTATTATATAGGATATATTACAATAAGGGTTGCTGAGAATGTGGATGTAACAATCGATATAATAAGGAATATATTGTATTGGAGGGAATTATTATGCATAAGGATAATAAAGATGATTTAAGAAAACTATTTGTAGGATTGGATAAAAAGGTTAATGTAGAAGGAAAGGGAAGGATTATTCCTATAAATTTTGATAATGCAGCAACTACACCACCTTTTAAAAGAGTTATGAAAAAGGTTTTAGAAACAAGTGAATATTATGGGTCAATTGAAAGGGGTGATGGGCAAAAATCATTATATTGTAGTGATTTATATGAGGAAAGCAGAAGTTATCTTTTAAAGTATTTTAATGCATCAGAGGATATTTATACAGCAATTTTTGTTTCTAATACTACTGATGGATTAAATATGCTATCTAATATATTGATCAATAGTAAAGATGATATTGTAATTACAACAAGAATGGAACATCATTCAAATGATTTGCCATGGAGATGTAAGTGTAATTTAAAGTATGTTGAAGTAGGTGAAGATGGAAGAATAGATGTTGATGATATAGAGGAATTAGTAGATAAGTATAGGGAACGTGTAAAATATATAACAATAACAGGTGCTTCAAATGTAACTGGATATATAAATGATATAAAAAGGATAGCTAAGTTAATTCATAAATATGGTGGTAAAATTATAGTAGATGGAGCACAATTAGTTCCGCATAAAAAGGTATCTATGTGCCAAGAAGATAGTTCGGAGAATATAGATTTTTTAGTCTTTTCTGGACATAAAATATATGCTCCATTTGGGAGTGGGGCAATTATTGGATTAAAGGAAAGTTTTAATATAAATCCACCTGATTCAAAAGGTGGTGGTACAGTAGACCTTGTATTAGATGATAGAGAAATATGGTTAAATACCCCAGAAAAAAATGAGGCAGGAACACCGAACCTTTTTGGGGCTGTAGCTATTATGGAGGCTATGAAGGAAATTGAAAGAATAGGCTTTGATACTATAGAGAAAAATGAAAAGGAATTATTAAAATATATAATCGATGGACTTAAAGATTTAAATAGAGTAACATTGTATGCTGATAATGAGAATATTAATGATAGATTAGGAATTTTAGTGTTTACTATTGATGGAATGAGCTATGAAGAGGTTGGAGAAAAACTTTCAGAAGTTAGGGCAATTGGTGTAAGGCAAGGTGGTTTTTGTTCACATCCATATACAAGAAGAGTATTAGGAATAGCAGATAATAAACTTCAAGAGTATATTAGTAAAAATGGAGTGCCAGGATTAGTTAGAGTAAGTTTGGGAATATATAATACTAAAAAGGAAGCAAATATATTTTTAGAAACTATAGAGTATTTATGCAGGAGATATGCTAAATAGTTTTGGATTGGTAGTTTGGAGTTAGTAGTTAAGGAAGAAACTCCTGTAGGAGTTTCTTACATAATATCTTTTTTTAATTCAGCTTAACTGAATTTATACCTAAAACTACTAACTATTTATTAAATACTTTAAATACGGGCATTGAAAGAGATGAAATAGCTGATGGTACTGAAGAAACTAGTGGAGATAAGTACTCAAGAACTTCAGCTTTTAAGTTATTTCCCTCTTCATTTATCCATTCAGTTGGGAAATATTTAACGTTATTTGCAACCTTATCAGCTTCTATTAAGAAGTATGATGATTTATAAGGAGCATTATTTTCACGTTTTATACCAATCATATAGCCGCATTTTCCAAGAGAAGCTTGTCTTAATGCTTCATATCCAACTTCATAAGCTTCTTCTATATCAATATTAGAGGCACAGTGCATTGCACATCTTTGTAGAACACCAAGTTCTAAAGATTTTACTCTACTAGTTATACCTGAAGAAATTATTAAATTCTTAAGATAATTACCAACACCTCCTAATTGAGCATGACCAAATTTATCATGAGCTTGTGCGTCAGCTTCAGCAACAAATTTACCTTCAGCAGTTCTTATTCCTTCAGAAACTACTATATAAACCTGATTTTGCTCATCAAATTTATTTTTTACATCTCTTAAAAATTTATCAACATCGAATGCTATTTCAGGTAAATATATAAAATCAGCAACTTGTTTTCCGTTTAATTGAGCTAATGATGCGGCAGCAGCTAACCAACCAGTGTCACGACCCATAGTTTCTAATATGAATATTCCATTATTAATATAAACTGATGAATCCAAGTAAGTTTCTAGTACAGAAGTAGCTATAAATTTTGCTGCACTACCAAAGCCAGGTGTGTGATCAGTGTACATTAAATCATTATCTATTGTTTTAGGAATACCTATAAATTTAATATCTATTCCAGTTTGTTTAGCATAGGCGCTTAATTTTGCAGTAGTATCCATAGAATCATTTCCACCAACATAAAAGAATGCTTTAATATCATTAGCTTTTAATATTTCTAATAATTTGTCATATTCTTCAGTAGATTCTTCAAGTTTTTTCATTTTATATCTGCAAGAACCTAAACCAGATGAAGGTGTATATCTAAAGTTATTTATTTCTTCTTGTGAAAATGAAGAAAGTTCAATTATATTACCATTTAATATACCTTCTATTCCATTTAAACCAGCAAAGACTTTGTTAAAAGTTCCTAAAGTATTATTTGCCTCTAATAATCCAACAACGCTAGAATTAATTACTGATGTTGGTCCTCCTGATTGTGCTATGATACAATTAGCCATTAAAAATACGCTCCTTTTAGTAAAATTAAAATTTATAGTTTTATTTAAATATATATTAATAACTAATACTTAAGAATTAATATGATATACTATTTCGTTATTTAGTGAATACAATATATACTATACAATAAAAAAGAGTAAATTAAAAGATAAAAAATAAAATTTACAATATGAATCATAGGTAGATGAAATATATAATAAAATTATACAAATACTGTAAAATGGAGGATGAGATGAATTTTAAGGATTTAATTATAGTAGGAGTAGCGTTAGCAATGGATGCTGTAGGGGTAAGTATAAGTATAGGAGTCAATTCAGCTATAAAAAGAAGAAATAAAATAGCCTTTATTTTTTCTTTTGCCTTTTTTCAATTTTTATTCTTTTTTTTAGGCGGAGTTTCTGGACATTTATTTGAAACTTATATTACTACAATTCCTAAAGTCGTAGGGGGAATAGCTATAGCTGTTGTAGGTATACTAATGATAAAAGATGGATTTGAAAATGAGGAGAGAGATGAAAGTTTATTAATAAAAAGAGGTATAGTATTAATATTGGGTATATCTGTAAGTATTGATGCCTTTGTAGTTGGGTTTACCGGATTTAGTTACATAAGTAATATAATAAGGGTAATAGGTGATTGCTCAATTATTGGATTTATAACACTAATATTATGTACTTTTGCATTTTATTTATGTAGGTACATTAGAAAGATAGAATTCGTTTCTAAGTATGCAGATTTTTTTGGAGGGGTAACACTAATTATTTTTGCTATCAAAATGATATTTTTTTAAAGTATAAAATTAAAAAAAGTGGAAAAAATCAATCTATAATTTTGAAGTTATTTACAAAATTATAGATTTTTTCGAAATAAAATTTGACATTATGTAAATGATAGGGTATAGTGAATATAACGAAAAGACAGATGTGTTTTATTGAAGGACAAATAAAGGGGGCAAATTCAATGAAAAAACTATCTTTAATTACAAAAATATTTATATGTTTAGTATTAGGAATTGGTATTGGATTATTATGTGGGGCAAATAATATTCAATTCCCAGTAAAAATACTGGCAACTTTTAGTGGGTTGTTTGGCAACTTTTTATCTTTTGTAATACCGTTAATAATAATAGGATTTATAGTTCCGGGTATAGCTTCATTAGGAAGTAAATCAGGAAAAGGAATTATTATAACTACAATAATTGCTTATTTATCTACTTTGTTAGCAGGGTTTGCTGCATATTTAGTTGGAACAGGTATTTTACCTAAATTAATAAGTGAAAGTATAGCATTGGGTGAAGAAGGACAAGCTATTGAACCTTATTTTACAATTGAAATTCCAGCAATTATGGGGGTTATGTCTGCATTAACATTAGCTTTTATATTGGGAATAGGATTATCCAAAATAAAGAATAGTACTATGTTAAAAGTCATTGATGAATTTAACAAAATAGTTTTAATGATAGTTACTAATGTTTTAATTCCATTAGTACCTATATATATTGGATGTGTTTTTGCAAAGTTAAGCTATAGTGGTGAGATTTTTAGTACATTAAAGTCTTTTGGAATAGTATATATTTTATTATTCTCATTACAATTAGTTTATATAGTTATTCAATACTGTATTGCAGGAGCTATTAAGAAAGAAAATCCATTTAAATTAATAAAAAATATGATACCAGCATACATGACTGCTGTAGGAACTCAATCTTCAGCAGCTACTATACCAGTAACACTAGAATGTGTTAAGAAAAATAATATTAGTGAAGAAGTTTTAGATTTCGTTGTACCTCTAGGAGCAACAATACATTTAGCAGGAGACACTATTACTTTAGTTCTTACTTCTATGGCGGTTATGTATATGAATGGACAAACACCAACTTTCGGTATGATAATACCGTTTATATTTATGTTAGGTGTTACAATGATAGCAGCTCCAGGAGTGCCAGGTGGTGGTGTTATGGCAGCACTTGGACTTTTAGAATCGATGCTTGGATTTGGAGCAGTAGAGAAACCAATCATGATTGCATTGCATGCAGCTCAAGATAGTTTTGGTACAGCAACTAATGTAACAGGTGATGGAGCTATTGCTATAATTGTTGATTATATTATAAATAAGAAGAAAAGTAATAGTGTTCAAAATGAAGATAATGAATCGGTAGTAGCATAAAGTTATAAGTAAAAAGGAATGTTTTTAAATTTATATGATAACACTATGGTGTACATATTATATTTTAAAATATTCCTTTTATATTTTATAAAAATAAATAGTAACAAAAGAAACAATTTTGTTTTGAATTTTATTTATAATGTATTTTTATAAAGTTACGTTAATATAGGGGGATTATGTACGAATTGGAAATAATATTAAAAAGTTAATGCTTTTTATTGAAAAATAGAGTATAATTAAAAAAGAGGAACGCTATATAGATGCTATTTTAGTGATTTAGCATTTGTGTGTGTTTCTTTTTTTTTATTTTAATTACAAAGGAGAAAGTATGTTATTTAAAGATTTAGATATAATAAAACCAATATTAAAGGCATTAGAAGAGTCAGGATATGAAAAGCCTACGGAAATACAAAAGAAATCAATTCCTGTAGTTTTAAAAGGAAAAGATATTTTAGGATGTGCACAAACAGGAACTGGTAAGACGGCTGCTTTTGCAATTCCAATATTACAAAATATAGCTGCGGATAAAGAAAAAGATAATAATAGAAGTATAAAGGCTTTAATTGTAGCGCCTACAAGAGAGTTAGCTATTCAAATAGAAGAAAGTTTTGCCGCGTACTCTAAGTATTTAGATGTAAAAGATACAGTTATATTTGGTGGAGTGAATCAAAGTTCTCAGGTTAGGAAGATAAAAGCTGGTGTAGATATATTAGTTGCAACACCGGGAAGACTTTTGGATTTATCTAATCAAAAACATGTTGATTTAAAAAATATAAAATACTTTGTTCTTGATGAAGCAGATAGAATGCTTGATATGGGAATGATTCATGATGTAAAGAAAATAATATCAAGATTACCTAAGGAAAGACAAAATCTATTATTTTCAGCTACTATGCCAAAGGAAGTAATGAAACTTGTAAATTCTATTTTAAATAATCCGGTAAAAGTAGAAGTTCAACCAGTATCTTCAACTGTAGAGATTATTTCACAAGGGGTATATTATGTGCCTAAAAAGAATAAAAGGTCATTACTTATACATTTATTAAAGGATGAAAGTATAAAATCTGTAATAGTCTTTTCAAGAACTAAGCATGGGGCAAATAAAATAGCAAAGGATCTTGAGAAATCAGGAGTAACATCGGCAGCTATTCATGGGAATAAGTCTCAAAATCAAAGGCAGTTAGCATTAAATAATTTTAAACAAGGAAATATAAGAGTATTAGTTGCTACTGATATTGCGGCTAGGGGTATTGATATTGATGAATTATCTCATGTTATAAATTATGACTTGCCAGATGTAGCTGAAACTTATGTACATAGAATTGGACGAACAGGAAGGGCTGGATCTTCAGGTATTGCTATTACTTTCTGTGATGAAGAAGAAAAAGCTATGTTTAGAAGTATTGAAAAGCTTATTGGGAAATCAATTCCTGTTTTAGAAGAAGAATATGAAATAATTAAACCAATAACTAACGTGGTGCAAAGAGCAAATAACAATTCGCGTAATAGAAACAATAATGGAAGCAGAAATAATACAGGAAATTACAGAGGAAAAAGATATATCAAAAACAAGCCTAAAAATGATAAAAAACAATAATTAAAAGTGAGAAGGTGTTATAGTATATAAACTATAGCACTTATTATATAAGAAACAACAATAGAGATAAGGGTTTAAGGGGTTTTGGTAAAAAATTTTAGAAAAGGTGGGAGCAATTACGGAAAATAAAGTATTTAAAGAATTAAATGAAGATTATAGATATTTAAATAATTATATAATAGCTATGGAGAAAGCATTATTTAAAGATGCTAATATATCAATATCAAAGGCAAAAGTATTTTCAGAAAATTTAGCACAAGAGGTAGCTAAGCTTGAGAGCTTAGGACTACTTATGGGAATGAATCAGAATGAGAGATTAAAAGAATTGAATAAAAAAACGGATATAGATAAATATGAACTGGAAATATTTAATAAGATAAGAAGGATTATAAATATAGCGTCTATAAATACGGGTGATAATACTGAATCGGCATTATTATTACATAGATGTTCTTATGATTTAACTTGTTGGTTTGTTAATAGATACATAAATAGGGAGCTTGAGATACAAGAATACATAATTCCAAGTATTAAATTATAAAATAGTTATAGATGATTTAGAAAGATATAAATTAAGGTGTTTATAAAGTATATAAAAAATAAATAGAAAAAGTTTGTAATATAATAAATAGTATGTTATACTAAATGAGTAGCAAAAATGCTAACAAAAAAATAGGTTTCATTTGGATAGGTAGTTTCTCGTAAATTAGGGGATTATATTATCGATTTAAAATCTTTTAATTTTAGGAGGAACAAATTATGACAGATAAGACAATTGTATGCAGAGATTGCGGAGCTGAATTCGTATTTACAGTAGGAGAACAAGAATTCTACAAAGAAAAAGGATTCGACAACGAACCTGTAAGATGTATCGCTTGCAGAAGAGCTAAAAAAGAACAAAATAGAAGATAATTTTAGATTGTTATAAGCTGTAGTTTTAGACTATAGCTTTTTTTTATTTAATATTTTATTAATTTGTATTAGTGTATTATAAGCAAATTTTTAAATTTTAATTTTATTAAATTAACTTTCAATTATGAATGAAAGTTAATAACAAGTTTTCTTTAAATAAGTGGAATATATTAAATGTGTTATTGGCTTATGTTATAATTTTTATATTAATGAATTAATAAGAGGATGATATCATGGATGAAAAAACAAATGTAATGAGAATTTTAGAACAGAAAAAAATTAAATATGAAACACATAGTTATGTTGGAACAGGAGCCATTAGTGGAACCGAAGTTGCAACGGTATTAGGTCAAGATCCAAATCGTGTATTTAAAACATTAGTTACTGTTGGTAAAAGCAAGAATAATTATGTATTTGTAATACCAGTTGAAAAAGAGTTGAATTTAAAAAAAGCTGCAAAAATAGTTGGTGAAAAATCTATAGATATGTTAAAATCAAAAGATTTATTATCTTTAACAGGATATATTCATGGTGGATGTTCACCAATTGGAATGAAAAAGTTTTTTAAAACTGTTATAGATATTTCAGCTGAAGATTATGACGCAATTATTTTTAGCGCTGGAAAAATTGGTTATCAAGTAGAAATGTCTCTTTCAGAGCTTTCAAAAGTAATAAGATTCACTACTGCAGAAATTATATAAATTATGTATAAATAATTATGCATAAATTTAGTTAGTAGTTAAGGATGAAATTGCTAGTAGTTTTTTTAGTTATATATTTTTAGAATTCAGCTTAGCTGAATTTATTCCTTAACTACTAACTGAAAAAAGTGTTGTTCACTTTTTTAGTTAAACAATTGCTTGAGAATCAGATTTGATGAAGCTTAATAGTGATTCAGCATCTTTATAACCTTTATTATAAAGTTGTAGTAAATTTTCTGCTTTTTTAGTTAATGTATTTACACCACAGCAATCATCAGGAGCTATTATTAAAGCTTTGTTTTGAGATTGATATTTTAATGCTATTCCAATACCCTCGTTATATTTTTTATGTCTATTAAGAAGTTTTTGAGAAGCAATTGGATAAGTTTTATTAAGTAGTTTTGCTAGTATCCTATCAGTTTTATCAGGTTCATCAAAGCCAACAGGCTTAGTAAGTATAAGTACTATTTTATCACATCCATCATTAATAGCTTTTTTTATAGGAAGAGGGTCTGAAAGACCACCATCAAAATAATTAATACCATTAATAGTATAGGGTTTACAAACAATAGGTATACAACAAGAAGCTTTAAAAACATCATAGTCATCCTTAGATAATGAACCTTTATCAAAATAAACAGTATCTCCGGTTAATGAATTAGTAGCTACAATTTTAAAAATACTATTTGATTTTATAATTCCATCATAATTAAGGGGGTTTTCACAATTAGAATTTGAAAGTCCACTATAAACATAATCTAAATCAATATAAGAACCATTTCTAAAAAGGTTGTGAAAGCTCATATATTCTTTTCTAAAAATGTATTCAGAGTAAAACTTTAAGTTTCGTCCCTTTTGTTTTCCTAAAAATGATGCAATATTAGCACTTCCAGCAGAAACACCTATTCCATAATCAAAATTAATATTATTATCTAGGCAAAAATCAAAAACTCCTGCTCCATATATTCCTCTAAGTCCACCACCTACATCAATAACTCCTATCAAAGATATAACCTCCTTTAATAAAATACCAAAATTAACCACAAAGATATTTTATATCATTAAATTTAAATAGTAAATAAGTTAAAATGTTTAATGAATTTGTAATATGGAAAAAGTTGAGAAGTGCTAGGCCTATATGGTACTATTTAAGTAGTAATAAATAATGAAATATATTATTAAAATAATAGGGAGATAAGATGTGAAAATCCGGCTCTAAACTTAATGAATTAATGATATATTACTAATATGTGTATTATGTGAAATGGTAATTGTGTATTATAATGCAAATACAAGACAAAGAATGGGTATTGGGGGAGGGTGGATTAATAATGAGAAAATATGATATAAAGGATAAATATAAGAAGATTAATAAATGTCTTGATATTATAGGATTAATCTTAGTTGTAGCATTAGTGATTATGACTTTTATATACTGGGGAAAGGCACCAGATATAATACCAACTCATTATAATTTCAAGGGAGAAATTAATGCTTATGGTTCCAAAAATACAGTATTTATTTTATTGCCTATAGTGCTAATAACATATATAGGTATAGCAGTTTTATCTAAGTTTCCACAGGTATATAATTATCCAGTTGAAATAAATCCAAGAAATAAAGAAAAGCAATATTTAATGGCAAGTACTTTTATTAGGGTACTAAATGTAGAAACAATAGCAATTTTCTTTTATATTCAAATGAGTATATCAACAGCAATGAGTAGTGATAAAAATTTATCAATAATATTTTTGCCTATATCTTTATTTATTTTATTTGGTAGCATTGGATTTTATATTTATAAAGCTATTAAGTATAAATAGTAAAAAGTGAAGTAGAAAAATAAATCTACTTCACTATGCAAGAATAGAAAGTAATGCAGTAAGGTATAATAAAGAAATGATACCACTTAGTGAAAGTATAAGGTATGCTATAGCACCGTTAAAAGTAAGTGCTAATGATAAAAATCAAAGTATAGAGTTACTTATTAATAGTGAAGGATATTATTTTCATGATAAAAAATGGATTGCTGAAAGCTTAAGTAATATAATAAAAAATGCTATAGAGCATACTAACATTAATGGAAAAATTAAAATTACTCTCGAAGAAACACCTATGTCTATTAGTATTACAATAAGTGATAATGGGGAAGGTATAGATGAAGATGAACTTAAAAATATATTTAAGAGGTTTTATAAAGGGAAAAGTTCTATAAATCCTAAGAGTGTAGGAATTGGATTATCACTAAGTAAAAAGATAATAGAAGCATATGGTGGAAGTATAAGTGTAAAAAGTAAGCTTGAAAAAGGCACAATTTTTAATATAATATTCTTGAAAGTAATAATATAAGGAGAATAACATGACAAAAGATAAAGTTGAAAAATTAATGGAAAGCTATGACACATTAGTAGAATTAGGAGTAATATTTCACTACGGAAGTGAAGAGATAGAACAAGGGGAAGTTACTAGTATTGAATTTACTGAAGATGATACTGTTAAGCTTGAATTAGATGAATTTACTGAAGTTGAAGTTAATTTAGAAGATTTTATAGAGAATCATTCTAAGGAAGGTAATAACTATCATACTTGGAATGTAACTAGAGAGTTTGATAATTTATTAGAGTCTTAATAATAAAAATGCGCACCATTTTATCGGTGCGCATTTTTGTATTATTTAGTTATAACATCTTCTTCATTTTCTATTTTAGATTCTTCGTTTTTAAGTTTGACTGATTTCATATGCCAGTGGCCTTTATCATCTTGAGTAAAGGTTCCAATTAAATAAGTTTCTTTATAAGGTTTTTCATAAGCAAGTCCATGAGCCTCTATTTCAACAGTATTATCAGTTCTAGATATTACAGAAAAAGAATCAACCTCAATAAGTCTAAGATCCCTATCTTTCCAATGTGTAAAATAATAATCTAGAGAATAAATAAAATCTGAACATCTGAAATATACATACATATTTTTTATGGAGGTTCCTATAATAAGTAGTGATAGCAATATAATACAGAGCGTTGCAAACTTTTTGGTTTTTTGAATACGTAATTTTTTATTGTGTAATTTTTTTTTTCGTATTTTAATTACATTTTTATTTTTTAATGTATTTACAGTATCCATAAAGCTACCTCCATAAAAGAATTTATATATTTATATATTACCATAATATGTAAATAAGTAAAGAAAATATTGTATATTTAATACACTAAACTTATAATGAAGATACAATAAATTAAAATACAAATAAAAAAGATAAAGATAAGTAAAAGGAGAATATTATTATGGATTATTCAAGCTTAATATTAATGGAAAAAGATAAAGAAACAGGTTTTGTGGTTAAGGAAGTTGGAAGTTATACTGTATCTGAAGGTGCAGAACATATAAAAAGCTTTTACGTTTTAGGAGATGAAGTTTATATAAAGTTTGATACAAATAAAGATGTTGAAGAATGGGAATACTCTGCAATATATGATGTATTTAATATGAATTCATTTGAACAAGAAGGATTTGAAATTGAAGAGGTTGAAGATGAATATAATCCTACATATTTAGTAAAATTTAAATATGAGGATAATCGTGAGTACATTAGTGAAAAATTATCATTATGTATTGAGTTAATAGAAGAAGCAATGGAAAAAGCTTTTAGTGACATTGAAGGAAAAGAAGAAGAGTATAATTAGAAAGGAGGAGCCTATAAAGATAGGCTAGGAATTAATATGGAAAGTAAGGTTGTGAAGAAAAGAGAGGAAATACAAGAAAGGGATAAGTGGACTGTAAATGAAATTTATTCTAGTGACGAAGTTTGGGAAAAAGATTATAAAGAGTTACAAGAAGAAGCTCCTAAATTAAAAGGATTTGAAGGAAAATTAGGAGATGGTAAAACTTTAATTGAATATTTTGAAGTGAACGAAAAAATTTCAAGAAAAGCAGAAAAAATATATGTATATGCGCATTTAAGAAGTGATGAGGATACTAGCAATACAACTTATCAAGCAATGATGAATAAAATAGATGCTTATATGGCTGAATATGCAACATATACAGCTTATGTTGTACCAGAAATTTTATCACTTCCAGATGGAAGAATTGAAAAGTTAATGAGTGAATATAAGGAATTAGAACCTTATAAATTCTTATTAGAAAATATATTAAAAGAAAAACCACATGTATTAAATAAGCAAGAAGAAGAATTGTTAGCTGCTGCTTCAGATTGTTTAGATGCACCATCAGCAATACACAATATAATGACTAATGCAGATATGAAGTTTGGAAATATTAAAGATGAAGATGGAGAAGTAGTTGAATTAACAGAAGGAAATTATTCTTCATTTATAAAATCAAAAGATAGAGAAGTTAGAAAAGCAGCATTTGAAAAATTATTTGGTGAATATAAAAATTTTGAAAATACATTGGCAACAACATTATCTAGTTCTATTAAGGTATTTAACTTTGGGGCAAAGGTAAGACATTATAATAGTGCATTAGAAGCATCATTAAAGCCTAATGATATTCCATTAGAAGTTTATACTAATGCAATTGCAACTATAGATAAGAATTTATCATCACTTCATAGATATGTAGCATTAAAGAAAAGACTATTAGGTGTTGATGAAATGCATATGTATGACTTATATGTTCCAGTTATTGAAGTACCTAAAGAAAGAGTAGAATTTGATAAAGCTATTGAAATGGCAGTAGAGGGATTACAACCTTTAGGTAAAGAATATTTAGATATATTCCAAGGTGGAATAAATGATGGATGGATAGATAAGTATATTAATAAGGGAAAACGTGGAGGAGCTTACTCTTGGGGTGGATATGATACTAAACCATATGTTTTATTAAATTATAACTATGAACTTAATGATGTCTCAACATTAGTACATGAAATGGGTCATTCAATACATTCTTATTATTCAAGAAAAGAACAAAGCTATTATTATGCTGGATATACTTTATTCTGTGCTGAAGTTGCATCAACAACAAACGAAGCACTATTAATTCATCATTTAATAAATAAAGAAAGTGATAAAAAGAAAAGGCTTTATTTAATAAATCAAGAATTAGAGCAAATAAGAACTACAGTATTTAGACAATTAATGTTTGCAGAATTTGAATTATATACACATGAAAGCTTTGAAAAGGGTATTCCACTAACTGCAGAAGATTATAATGCAAAGTGGCATGAACTAAATGTTAAATATTTTGGTCCAGATATGGTAGTTGATAATGATATAGATATTGAATGGGCAAGAATACCGCATTTTTACAGTGATTTCTATGTATATCAATATGCAACTGGATATGCAGCTGCATCAGCATTTGCTAAAAATATATTAAATAATGAACCTAATGCAGTTGAAAAATACGTTGGATTCTTAAAGAGCGGTGGAAGTGATTATCCAATAGAAATTTTAAAGAAAGCTGGAGTAGATATGACTACAGCTAAGCCTTTAGAAGCAACAATTGATAGATTTAATGAGTTATTAGATATGTTAGAGAAAGAAATATAAGCATGAATAAATTAGAAAAAAACTTATTTGAAGAATTAACAAAGCAATTAGGGTTTTATATTAAAGATTATTATAGTGAACATTTAAATAGCAATAAGTGGATAGCTATAATGGAAAATAAAGATTTCATTTATGCTGTTATAGTGTGTAAAGATAATGAAAGTGAATTTGAATATTATGAAGCAAAGGCTTTTTTAGAGAAAAATTATTCTACAAGAATTGCACTTAATGTAGTCATTTATTCAACAGAAGATAATGAGATTTTTATTAATAAAAACTTTAATAAGGTGATTTATTCAGAAAAGGAACAACAAGTAGTTTACAGCGATAATAGCTGTAAACCACTTGTTTCTATTCTTAATAATAGTAAACAAAAAGAAATAAAGAAAAAGTTAAAATATAAGGATAATCTGGTTACATATATATTGATTGCTATAAATATTTTAATATATATATTAACAGCATTTATATCTAGAAATATATATGATATAGATTCATATACTCTTTTAGCATTTGGTGCAAAGGTAAATGAATTAATAAATAGTGGACAATCATGGAGGTTAATAACATGTGCCTTTTTACATGGGGGATTAGCTCATATAGCATTTAATATGTATGCCTTAAAAATAATTTGATCAGAGGTAGAGTATGCTTATGGTAAGGTTAAATATATTGGAATATATTTAATTTCAGCTATAGGAGCTAGTTTGTTTAGCTATATATTTAATGCAGATTCCATAAGTGTAGGAGCATCTGGAGCAATATTTGGTTTATTTGGGGCCATGCTTATATTTGGAATTAAAAATAGAGATAGAATAAGAAAAGAGTATATAATAAATTTATTTAAGGTTATAGTTATAAATATTATAATAGGTGTAACAATAAGTAATATAGATAATTCAGCTCATATAGGTGGATTAATATTTGGAGCACTTTCAGCTCTTATATTAAAAAACAAGAAAATATATTAATTTTCAAAGGAGTTTTCAAATGAGATTTGTCAAAGATAAGGCTCTTATAGTAAATATAATCTCAATGGTGATATTAATAATTACAGCAGTATGCAATTTTGTATTTTATGGTGGAAGTAAATTATTTAGAATAGGATTAATGGCAGTAGCATTATGGTTTATGTACTTTGTTTATAAAAAAACATTTTTAAGAAAATCGAGAATAAGTTTTTATTTAATATTTTCTTTTATAGTTGGAGCGATGTATTTGGGTAGTATTTTAAATTTTTACGAGATAATTCCCATGTATGACAAAATACTACATTTATTATCAGGAATTATTATAGGCATGATAGGGTTTATATTATTTTTACATGTAACAGATGGAAAAGGAATGAGTACATGTAAAAGTTATGCTCCAATGTTGTTTTCTATTATATTTTCTATAGCGGGAGCTGCTGTTTGGGAGATATGGGAATTTTCAACCGATCAGTTGTTTGGATTTTTATCACAAAATAATAGTTTGCATGATACCATGTGGGATATTATTTGTGGTTCTATAATGGGGATTGTTTCAAATATACCAGTTTATTTATACATTAAAGGTAAAAAAATTAAATATATAGAAAAAATAATCGAAGAGATGAATGAATAAGAAAAAGTAAAAATGATGAATAATTTCATTATTTTTACTTTTTTGTTGCATTATTAAGAAAAACTTAAGGAAATTTATAAGTAATTGTTAACAAAAAATTAACTCTTTATAAAATATATATTATATAATAGAGTTATGGAAAGAATATTAATAAGGGCAAAATACTATGGGGGATGAAATGGTTGAATATTTTAGAGAAGATAGATAAGAGAGCATTAGAGTACATAAGTGAAAAGTGTAAAACAAAAACACTTGATAAAGTTATGCCTATCATAACTATGATGGGTAATTTAGGAATTATTTGGTTTGTAATATCGACGTTATTAATTTTAAGGGTTGAGTACAGAATTATTGGTGTTGGAGTAATTTTAGCATTAGCATTAACAACAATAATAGGAGAAGGATTGATTAAACATATAGTGAAAAGAAAAAGACCCTTTGAAGAAAAAGAAGAAAATTTATTAATTAATAAGCCAATAACATATTCATTTCCATCAGGACATACAGCTTCTTCATTTGCTGCATTAGCAGTATTTATTCAAATGAATACTAAATTAGGGCTAGTAGTAAGTCCGATAGCAACTTTAATTGCATTTTCAAGAGTTTATTTAAAGGTTCATTATCCTACAGATGTTATATTTGGAATGATGCTAGGATTTACATGTGGTATAAGTGTAGTAGGGTTTATGGGGAGAGCGGTATTTTAAATATTTAATTTTATGTTATAATAGTTAATTGACTAATTAAGCAAATTTAATTGTTAGGGGGACTTTAAATGAATATTCTTATTTTGTCTGCATCTACTGGAGGCGGACATATGAGGGCATCTAAAGCTATAGAGGGTTATATGACCCAACAAAATAAAGATATTAATGTGAAAATTGTAGATAGTTTATTATATATTAGTCCGATATTAAATAAAACAATAACATCAGGATATGTATATTTAGCAACCAAAACTCCTAAATTATATGGAAAGCTATATGATTTAACAAATAAGGAGCATAGACTAGCAAACTTTGTTACAAGATTAAATAACATATTTGCTAATAAGCTTTTACCATTAATAGATGATTTTAGACCAGATGTAATAATTACTACACATCCTTTTCCAACAGAAATGGTTTCAAGATTAAAATCAAAGGGAGAAATAAATATACCATTAATTTGTATAATGACAGATTATGCACCTCATAAGGCATGGATAAGTGAGAAAGTTGATGCTTATATTGTTGCTAATGATGATATGGTAGGAAAAATGATTAATGAAGGTGTAGATGTAAATAGTATTTACCCATACGGAATACCGATAGATGAGGTATTCTTTGAAGAAAAAGAAAAACAATTAGTACTAGAAGAGTTAGGATTTGATAAAACATTGCCAACTATTTTGATGATGGCAGGTAGCTTTGGTGTAACTAATGTTTTTGATGTATATGAAAATATAATAGATATTGATTTAGATTTTCAAATTATTTTAGTTACAGGGAGAAATCAAAAACTATATAGCCATTTTGAAAAGGTAGTAGATGATAGTCCTAAAAAGACTAAATTAATATATTTTACTGATGAAATCAATAAGTATATGCAGGCCTCTGATATAATCATTACTAAACCAGGGGGATTAACTGTTACAGAAGCTTTAGCATGTAACATACCAATGGCTGTGTTTGATGCTATACCAGGTCAAGAAGAAGAAAATGCAGAGTTCTTATTAAAGCATAATATGGCAGTAAGAATTAAGGATGGAGATAGCTGTAGAAATTCTATAGTAGAATTGTTAAAAGATGGAGGGAAATTAGAAAATATGAAAGAAGCTTGTAAGTCTTTTGACAAAAATGATTCTACTAAAAATATATTCTTGTTAATAAATGAACTTATAGAAAATAATAATTTAATAGAAAATGATGATTTAATAGAAAATGATAATTAGCTTATATAAATTTAATATTCCTCTGTTGAGCAAACAGAGGAATATTTATTTTTATATTATTTTTATAAAATATTTAAAAAGTTTATTTTAGTTTTATTTAGATTGTAACTTGTTTGAAATTAATATTTTGATAAAAATAAGATTAGGATAGTGGAAAAGTTAAAAAAAGAAGATAAATAAATATATTTATATGGGAAATATAAGTAAAATAGTGTAATATTATAATTGGTAGTAAAATTTTAAGGGGGTAAACTTATGACAGGAAAAGAATATGTTTTAAGTGTATTAGAACAAGTAGAAAAGAGAAATAGTAATGAAAAGGAATTTTTAGATGCAGTAAAAGAGGTTGCACTTTCTTTAGTACCAGTATTTGATAAACACCCAGAATATATCAGAGAGGGTTTACTAGAAAGAATTGTAGAGCCTGAAAGACAAATAATGTTTAGAGTACCTTGGGTTGACGATGCTGGAAATGTACAAGTAAATAGGGGATATAGAATTCAATTTAATAGTGCAATAGGGCCTTATAAAGGTGGATTAAGATTCCATAAAAGCGTTAATGCAAGTATAATTAAGTTTTTAGGGTTTGAACAAATATTTAAGAATTCATTAACTGGTTTACCTATAGGTGGAGGAAAAGGTGGATCTGACTTTGATCCTAAAGGAAAATCAGATAGAGAAGTAATGAGATTCTGTCAAAGCTTTATGGCTGAATTATATAAACATATTGGTTTAGATACGGATGTACCAGCAGGAGATATTGGTGTTGGTGGTAGAGAAATTGGTTATATGTATGGATATTATAAGAAGATAAGAAATGCAAATGATCAAGGTGTTTTAACAGGAAAAGGATTATCTTATGGTGGAAGTTTAACAAGAACCGAAGCGACTGGATATGGTTTAGTTTACTTCACAGATGAAATGATGAAGGATAATGGACTTTCTTTAGAAGGAAAAACAGTTGTAATTTCAGGATCAGGAAATGTTGCTATATATGCAACTCAAAAAGCAACAGAATTAGGGGCAAAAGTTGTTGCGTTAAGTGATTCAAATGGATACATTTATGATGAAAATGGAATTAACCTTGATGCTGTGAAAGAAATCAAGGAAGTTAAAAGAGGAAGAATAAAAGAGTACTTAGATTATGTTCCTACAGCAAAATATACTGAAGGATGCAGAGGAATTTGGACTATTAAATGTGACGTGGCTCTTCCTTGTGCAACACAAGGCGAAATAGATGAGGAATCAGCTAAAATATTAGTTGAAAATGGAACTAAAGTTGTTGCTGAAGGTGCAAATATGCCATCAACATTAGATGCTATTGAAGTATTACAAAGCAATGGGGTATTGTTTGGACCAGCAAAAGCTGCTAATGCAGGTGGAGTTGCTTGTTCGGCTTTAGAAATGTCTCAAAATAGCATGAGAATGTCTTGGACATTTGAGGAAGTAGATGCTAAGCTTAAGAATATTATGATTAATATTTATAATAATTCTGCAGCTGCAGCTAAAGAGTATGGGCATGAAGGCAATATCTTAATGGGAGCTAATATAGCAGGATTTAAGAAAGTTGCTGATGCTATGATGGCACAAGGAATTGTATAATAATTTGAGTTTATAATATGTTTTTAAAAATCAAACTTTCATTTAGTGAAAACTATAAGAAAGTTTGATTTTTTGCGTAAATAAAAAATATATTAAATTGAATGAGATAGAAAAAAAGTAAAGACATATTAGAAAAATGAAAATAAAATTTTTGAAATATTTATAATAAAAGAAAAAAGATTTTATGGGAAAGCCTGATTTTAATTTTAAATTATTTACTATAAAGTTTGTACTTATAGCTTTTTTGAAATATAATGCATTAGTGTAAGTAAAATGCGTTGTATTTTTAAATAATAAGGATAATATATAAATAAGTTAAGCAAATGAATTAAATTAATTTTTTGTAATGGCTAATTACTACATAATAGATTATAATTAAATACCGTAAAATATAAAGGATTTGAAATTAAATAAATAAAAAATTTCTTTTAAATAAGAAAATATGATAAAATTATAGGGTTAATAAAGAACATTAGTTTGATTTTGATATTAGGAAACTATATAATTATATCTAAATTATTACTTAAATGTGAATAGGTTATAATTTTGGAGGTTTATATGAATAATGAAGTTAATAGTAAATATGATGTAACAGATTTGACATCTTTAGAAAAACTGGAACCTGTAAGAGTGAGACCAGGAATGTATATAGGGTCAACTGGAACAAAGGGATTACATCATTGTATATGGGAAATTTTAGATAACTCTATAGATGAAATATCTAATGGGTTTGGAGATAAAGCAACTATAATTATAAATAAAGATAAAAGTGTAACTATTATAGATAATGGTAGAGGAATACCTACAGGAATTCACCCTGTTAAAAAGAAATCAGGGGTTGAAATGGTATTTACTGAATTACATACTGGTGGTAAGTTTGATAATAAAAATTATAAAACTTCTGGTGGATTACATGGTGTAGGTGCCGCAGTTGTAAATGCATTATCTAAATGGTTAGAAGTTGAAGTTCATCAAAATGGGAAAGTTTATAAGCAAAGATTTGAATATGCTTATGATAAAGAATTAAAAAAAGATATGCCAGGTACAGCAGTTACAGCATTGGAAGTTGTAGGAAAGTCTAGAGATACAGGTACAAGAGTAACATTTAAGCCAGATAATGAAATATTTTCAACAACAGATTTTAAATTCGATATCATTGATGAAAGATTACAAGAATTAGCATTCCAAAATAAAGGAATAAAATTAGAGCTTATTGATAATAGAAAAGATGAAGAAGTTAGAAAGGAATATTATTCAGAAAGAGGATTACTTGATTTTATCGATTATTTAAATGAAAGTAAGACACCTATTCATGCAACTCCTATTTTATTTGAAGGAGAAAGAGCAATAAATAATATTTCAATGTATGGTGAAGTTTGTATGCAATTTACAGACTCTACAACTGAATATATTGCAAGTTATGTTAATAATATTCCAACAACAGAAGCTGGAACTCATGAATCAGGGTTTAAGACAGGGATGACTAGAGCATTTAAAGAATGGGCTAAAAAGTTAGGGCTTGTTAAGGAAAAAGATAAAGACTTTGAAGGTGATGATTTAAGAGAAGGTATGACAGCAATTGTTAGAATAAAAATAACTAATGCTGTTTTTGAAGGGCAAACTAAAACTAAACTTGGAAGTTCTGAAGCTTATACTATGATGAATGATTTAGCTTATACTAAGCTTTGTGAATGGATAGAAGATAATAAAGAGGTTGCTTCAAGTCTTATAAATAATGCACTTGCAGCTGCGCAAAGAAGAGAAAAAATTAAGAAGATTAATGAAGCTGAAAAGAAAAAAATAGGTAAAGGTACTGCACCATTAGCAGGAAAAGTTGCTGTATGTACTTTAAAAGATAATACTGTTAATGAATTTATCGTAGTTGAGGGAGATTCTGCGGGAGGATCGGCAAAGCAAGCTAGAGATAGAAGATTCCAAACTATTATGCCTTCTAAAGGTAAGATAATGAATACTGAAAAGCAAAAGCTTGAAAATGTACTAGCATCTGAAGAACTTAAAATATTTAATACAGCTATTGGAACAGGAACTTTAGATAATTATAAAGAAGAAGATTTAAAATACGATAAAATAATTATTATGAGTGATGCCGATGTAGATGGATTCCATATTAGAACTTTATGGATGACGTATATTTATAGATATATGAGACCTTTAATATCAAATGGTCATCTTTATTTGGCACAACCTCCTTTATATAAAGTTTATAAAACTACTAAAGGAAAAGAAATATCTAAATATGCATATAGTGATGAAGAACTAGAGAAAGTTAAGAAGGAAATAGGAAAAGGTGCTTTAATACAAAGATATAAGGGATTAGGAGAAATGAATCCAGATCAGCTTTGGGACACAACTTTAAATCCAGAGACAAGAACACTTTTCCAAGTTACTATTGAAGATGCTGCGAAAGCAGAGAAAATGGTATCACTTCTTATGGGAGATGTAGTTGAGCCAAGAAAGAATTATATGTATAAGTACGCAGAGTTTTAAGGCAAGGAAGGAGATAAATTATGGCTAAGAAGGTACATAATATACCAAAAGATAATAATATTTTACGAATACCAATTGAAGAGGCAATGCCAGACAATTATCTTCCATATGCTGTTGAAGTAGCAAAAGATAGAGCACTTCCAGATGTAAGGGATGGGTTGAAGCCTGTTCATAGAAGAATTCTTTATGGATCATATTTACTAAAAGCTTTTCCAGATAGACCATATTATAAGTCAGCTAGAATAGTTGGGGATGTATTAGGTAAATTCCATCCTCATGGAGATTCATCTGTTTATGATGCAATGGTACTTATGGCCCAAGACTTCTCTACTAGAGAGCCGTTATTTGATGGGCATGGAAACTTTGGTTCTATGGATGGTGACGGAGCTGCGGCTATGCGTTATACAGAAGCAAGGCTTTCACCAATAGCTATGGAAATGCTAAAAGATATTGAAAAAGAAACAGTAGATATGGTTCCAAACTATTCAGATAGTGAAATGGAACCAAAGGTTTTACCAGCAAGATATCCTAATCTTTTAGTTAACGGTACTTTTGGAATAGCAGTTGGGCTAGCTACTAATATTCCACCGCATAATTTAGGGGAAGTTACTGATGGGGTTTTAGCATATATAGATAATCCAGAAATAACTACAAAAGAGCTTATGGAGTATATAAAAGCACCAGATTTACCAACTGGTGGTGTGCTGATAGGTAAAAATTCATTATTATCTGCATATGAAACAGGAGAAGGTAAGGTTACATTAAGAGCAAAGACAGAAATTGAAAAGCTTGAAAATGGACGATATGGAATTGTAATAACAGAATTCCCTTATAGAAGAAATAAATCAAAAATTCTTCAAACGATATCTGAAATGACTGGAGATAAAAGACATCAAAAGGCTTTAGAAGCAATTACAGATATTAGAGATGAATCAGATAGAACTGGTATTAGAGCTGTTGTTGAATTGAAAAAGGCAGCAGATTATGATACAGCAGATAAAATATTAAAATATTTATTTAAAAAGACTGATTTACAGTGTAATGTAAGCTTTAATATGGTGGCTTTAGCAAATGGAAAGCCACAAACTATGGGATTAAAGACAATAATAACTCATTATGTTAATCACCAAAAGGATATAGTTACGAGAAGAAGTATAAAAGAGCTTGCAATGGCAGAAAAAAGATTCCATATAGTTGAGGGGTTCATTAAAGCAATTGATGTTTTAGATGAGATAATTAAGACTATTAGAGAATCAAAATCTAAAAAGGATGCAGGAATTAACCTAGTTGAAAAGTTTGAATTTACAGAAATGCAAGCAGAAGCTATTTTAGAACTTATGCTTTATAGATTAACAGGTCTTGAAATAAAGGTGTTCCAAAAGGAATATGCAGAACTAGAAAAAATTATAAAGAGATTAAGAAAAATATTATCTGATGAAAAGACTCTTTTAAATGTTGTAAAAACTGAATTAAAAGAAATAACTGATAAATATAGAAATCCTAGAAGAACTATGATAGTTGAAGATGATAGCGAAGCTAAAATTGATTTACAAGAGCTTATTGTAGTTGAAGATGTTATGGTTACTTTATCAAAAGACGGATTTATTAAGAGAATTCCAGTTAAGACTTATCAAAGATCTAATGCAAAGGCAGAAGATATTGAATATAGAGAGGGAGATGAACTTAAATTCTTATTTAAGTCTAATACTACTGAAAATATTTTATTGTTTACTGATAAGGGAAATATGTATCAAGTTAAAGGTATAAATATTCCTGAAGGTAAGTGGAAAGAAAAAGGAGAAAGAATAGATTCTATAATTAAAACTTTAAATTGTGATGATGAAAAAATAGTTGAAGCTATATCAGTAGGAGTTTTAGATTCTAATAAGAGTGTTCAGTTTATAACTAATAGAGGTATAATTAAAAAGAGTACTTTAGATAAATTCCAAACTAATTACAGTAAAATTCAAGCTATTAAATTAAAAGAAAATGAGTTTGTATTAAATATTGAGATTTTAGATAATAATGAAGAAAAAGAATTCTTAAAAGTAGAAAGTAAGTTAGGGTTAAAATTTAGTTTAGAACTTCCTAAAATAGAAGATACTCCTAGAAATATTTTAGGCACACAATTATTTAACCTAATAGAAAATGATGAAATAATTAAAGTTGAATATGTAAATGAATTTGAGTTTATAACATTCAGTGTTGGGGTAACGGCAAAAGGAAACTTAAAAGGTTTTGCAAGAGCAAAATCTAGTGATAGATTAAAGGTAAATACTGATTCAGTAAGTACATTGTTATTATTCACTAATAAGGGGAATGTTTATAAAATACCATCATTCTTAATATCCAATGTTGTTAAAGAAGAAATTTCGCTAGAAAATATTATTGATGGATATTCAAAGAATGAAAAAATAGTTGATGTACATTCAATAAAGAATTTCGATGAAAGAAAGATGGTTTATTTCTTTACTAAAAAGGGAATGATAAAGAAGACTTCGTTAAAAGAATATGATGGAAATTATTTAATATGGCAAGCATATAAATTTAAATATGAAAATGATGAAGTAATCTCTGTATGTATTGAAGACTATTCTGAAAGTGAAGTATTAATAATAAGTAAAAAAGGAATGGCGATTAGATTCCTAAGTGATAATGTTAATCCAATGGGAAGGATAGCAGCTGGAGTTACTGGAATAAGTTTAAAAGAAGATGATGAAGTAATTTATGGAAAAATAATTGATATAGTATCTAATGAGAGTGATGAAATAGCCATAGATACTAACAGAAGTCTTGAAGTTGTTTTAATTACAAGCAGCAAAGAGAAAAGGACTATTTCTACTGAAGAAATAAGAGTTCAAAATAGGGCAGGAAGAGGTACTAATGTTATGGTCATTAGTTTAGATGATGAAATAACAGAAGTACAATTTAGTTAATAGTTTTGAGTTAGGAGTTAGAAGTTATATATGATGGATACTTGTTACAAGAGCAAGAATTTTTAGGCATTATATAACAAGCAGGTATTCCTATATAACGAATTACATTTATAACTCCTAACTACAAATTAATATAAAGAGGTGTTTTAAAATGAAAAAAGTTGCAGTTTTATTAGCAGAAGGATTTGAGACTATTGAAGCGTTAACAAGTGTTGATATTTTAAGAAGAGCAGGTGTTACTTGTACTACTTTTGGAATTAATGAAGTAGAAGTAACAACATCTCATTCAATCACAATAAAAGCTGATGAAGTTTTAAGTGATGAAATTTATAATTATGATGTAGTTATATTACCAGGCGGTATTCCAGGTGCGATTAACTTAAGAGATAATGAAAAAGTGAATGAAATTGTAAAGAAATTTTATGTTGAAGGTAAGATAGTTGCAGCAATTTGTGCTGGTCCAATTACATTTGGAAAATTAGGTATTGTAAATGGTAAAAATGCTACATGTTATCCTGGATTCGAGGATCAATTAGTAGGATGTAACTATAAAAATGAACTTGTGGTTGTAGATGAAAATATAATTACAGGAAGAGGGCCAGCAGCAGCTATTCCATTTGCATTTGAAATATTAAATAATATAGCACCGGAAAAGGTAGAAGAAATTAAAAAAGCAATGCTTTTTAATAGTTAGCAGTCGAAATTGCAAGAGTAGTAAGTGAAAAATTTCAAGTGATAAGTGACAAGTTAAGGATGAAACTCCTTAGGAAGTTTTTGTAATATGTTTTTTAAAAAAGTCAGCGATAGCTGACTTTATTCATTAACTTGAAAGTTGTTACCTGTCACTTGTCATTCACCGACAAATGGGGGTGTTTTTTTTGGAAAAGTGGATGGTTAGAAATGTTAAGTTTGATTGCGAAGGATTTGCAAGACAACTAGAGGTCAGTCCTATAGTTTCTAAGCTTTTAGTTAATAGAGGGATATATAATGTAAAAATGGCAAAGGAATTTTTAAGTTCTTCTTTAAATGATTTTTATAATCCAAGAGAAATGTATGGTATGGATGGTGCTGTTCAATTAATGAAAAGCAGTATAATCAATAATGAAAAAATACTTATTGTAGGTGATTATGATGTTGATGGAGTTATTAGTACCTATATACTTTATTCAGCTATTAAAAAATGTGGAGGAAATGTTTCTTTCCATATTCCAGACAGAATTAAAGAAGGGTATGGAATAAATGAAAGTATAATAAGAAAAGCAAGTGATGAAAATATTGACATAATAATTACTTGTGATAATGGTATAGCAGCTATAGATCAAGTTAATTTAGCAAAAGAATTAGGATTGAAGGTTATAATTACAGATCATCACGATGTGCCTTTTATTGAAGAAAATGGCGAAAGGAAATATGTGGTGCCAAATGCTGATTTTGTTTTAAATCCTAAGCAAGAACAATGTGAATATAAATTTGATAAGATATGTGGAGCTGGAGTAGCTTACAAGTTTGTAGAATGCCTTTATGATGAGTTTGATATAAATAAAGAAGAACTTTATGATTTACTTCAATACACAGCAATTGCAACTGTTTGTGATGTAGTTGATTTAGTATCTGAAAATAGGATAATAGTTAAAGAAGGATTAAGAAGAATAAATAATACTAATAATATAGGATTAAAAGCATTATTTAAAGAAACAGGATTGGAAGACAAAGAAATAACTGTATATTCATTAGGGTTTGTTATAGGACCTAGTATTAATGCTTCAGGTAGACTTGAACAAGCAGAGTGGGCATTAAAAATGCTTCTAAGTAATAATGAAATAGAAGCTAAAGAGTTAGCAGAAAAGCTTAATGATTTAAATAAAGAAAGACAAGAGCTAACAAAAGAAGGATTAGAAGAAGCAATTGAAATAATAGAAAAAAATAATATGACTAAGGATAAGGTATTAGTTGTATATTTAGAAGATGTTCATGAAAGTATTGCTGGAATAATCGCTGGTAGGGTAAGAGAAAGATATAACCTTCCTGCAATTATTTTAACAAAGGCACATGATGGAGCTAAAGGATCTGGAAGATCTATTGAAGAATATAATATGTTTGAAGAATTACTTAAATGTAAAGATTTATTAGGTAAGTTTGGTGGGCATCCAATGGCAGCTGGAATGTCTATACCAAATGAAAATATAGATGAGTTTAGGAATAGATTAAATAATGTTACGACATTAACTGATGAGGATATAATTCCTAAAGTTTCAATTGATATGGGCTTAAACTTAAGTCAAATAAATTATGAGCTAATAGATCAAATATCATTGTTAGAACCATATGGAAAAGCAAATCCTAAGCCTACTTTTGGAATGAAAAAGTTAAAAGTTGTAGATGCAAAGATATTAGGTAAAAATAGAAATGTACTTAAGCTTAAATTAACAGATGGAAGGCTTTATATTGAAGGTATATATTTTGGAGATATAGAAGGATTTGAAAATTCCATAAAAGATGAGTTAGGTGAAATTGAGTATAATAAAGTCTTTAATGGTATATCTAATAATCTTTACTTAGATATAATTTGCATGCCAGAAATCAATGAATTTATGGGGAATAAAAAAGTTCAGCTGCAGATAAGTAATTATAGAATAGCAAAATAAAAAACTATAATGGTATAGCCATATAATAGAGCAAGATATCTATTATATGGCTTTTTTTATTCAGAAATTAAAAAAGTTTTGTGAAATATTCCAAAAAAAATTTTAATATATGAGCCGAAAAAAAGTTTTGTGAAATCAGACAAAAATAGCTTAAGTGTATTGATAAAAAGTTTTGTATAATATTCCAGTAAGAATGTTAAGTAATATTTTAATCACAAATTATATACAACTAAAGAAATAATTGGAAGATAAGAAAAAATATTTATTATGGAGAAATATAAATTTGATAAAGGTGATAAATGTAAAATTTATTTGGGAGTGTTACTAAAGAAATAGATTAAGATAAGTGAAAAGGTTAGTTTGTCAATAGATATTAATGTATATTGGTTTGGCTATTATTACAAAAAAGTTCAGTGATATGACTTATAAAAGTTTTTTTATAGATTATTCCAAAAATGTTTACTATATATTTACATAAAAATAAATATATGTAACACTTGGAAGTAGCCCGGGTTAAAATAAATTAATTAAAAAGGAGAAGACATTATGAAAAAAAATGAAGAAAATTATTACTACTATGCTTATTGGAGGAATTATAGCTGGAAATGCAACAAATGTATATGCAACTACATGGCAAAATTGTGTGAATAAATCAACGGTTATTAATGATGCTGGAAAAACTATAACAACAACTTCTAGTAGTTCAGGGGAAATCAAAAATGGTAAAAGATCAACGGTTCATCAAGCAAAAATAAAGACATACAATACTTATAATTCATCTCAAGCAAATTATTTTATAGCACCTATGAAGGTTTATGGAGATACATCAAAAGTAACAAAGACAAACAATTATATGAGAAATGTTAGACAAGTATGCTTTAATCTTTAATTAGAAAAAAACACTAAAACTAGATAACTACTAGTTTTAGTGTTTAATTAATGGGGGAAGGAGAAAGTTAAAAATATGACTTTAAAAAGAACAATAGGATTATTAAGTACAATAGGATTATTATTTAATTTAATATCTTGCACAGAAAAGCAGGAAGTTGAAATATATGATATGGCATTAAGAGGCTTTGTTGAGGAAAAAGTTGATTTAAGTGAGGATATAAATATCCAGGATATTAAGATGATTAATGATAATACTATAAAAATGATATGTTTAAATTCAAATTCTCAAGAAATTATATTAATTTCAGAAGATGGATTGGAAAATTGTAGAGAAGAAGAGGTTAAAGCTACTGATTTTAACAGAGATAAAAGCTTTTTTTGTAGTATAACTAATAACGGAGATATAGTGGCAGTTGATGGTAGTGAGAATACAAATAATTTTATTTTAATAAAAGATAATGATTCAATAGAAAATATTAATATAGAGAATGATTATTTTTCTAATATAAAGGTATCGGCAAGTAATGATGTTTTAATATATGATATGAACAATGTTTATTTATACAACTTAAAAGATGGAAATTTAAAAAAAGAAATTTGCTTATATGAAATCATGAATGTATGTACTACTAAAGAATATTTTATTGTACAAACTGTAGATACAATAAAAAAATATAGTTTAGATAATGGTGAATTTATAGAAGATATTAAAGAATTACAACAATTCGTAGATGATGATTTATACGGAAAATTAAAATTATTTGAAAGTAATAAAGATAATGAATTTTTTATTGTAGATTCTACAGGAGTATATACTATAAATGATGAAAACTACAATAAAACCCAAGTAATTGATGCTAATGCTTATTTATTTAATAATAATGAGATGTGTTTAGAGAATTTTTTACAACTAGATGATAAAAATTATTTAGCAGTATATTATAATTATAATGAAGATATTAAGAATATATATACATATTCTTATTCAGAAGAATTGGCTAATAAGGAATTAGAAGAAATAACTATTTATTCTTTATATGAAAACACTAGTATAAGGCAATATGGTGCAAGATATCAAAATGACAATCCACATATAGTTATTAATTATGAAGTTGGAATAACTGAAGGAAGTGGACAAACAGAAAATGATGCTATAAAAACTTTAAATACAGAATTGATGTCGAATAATGGGCCAGATATATTAATATTAGATAATCTGTCATCGCAAGATTTAATAGAAAAGGGAATGTTAGAAGATATAACAGATGTAATTAATAATAAAAAAGAATCTTTATTTGAAAATATTTTAGATTCATATTTTATTGATGATAAAATATATGCTTTGCCTTTAAGAGTTAAAATTCCTGTTGTTTTTGGAGAAGAAAATAAAATAAATGAATTTAGTAAATTAAATAATAGTTTAATTAATAATGAAAATAGCAACAATAGAATATTTGGTGCTTATGGACCTAGAGATATATTAAATTTAATGTATAATATAAATAGTGATAAACTTGCTAATGGTAAGAATATTAACATAAATGAAATAAAATTATTCTTAGAAAATATGAAACTGCTATATGAAAATGAGAGAAATAATATAGGTGAAGATGAGCATAATAATTATTTAGAGCATATGGGACAAATGTCAAGTGATGATGTAAAAGAAATGTCAGAAGGTATGTATTCAGAAAAGAATATTGATCCAATAGAAATTTTAAGACCAGAATATTCTAGCTTGCAGATTGGATATATATCAAGTTTTGATAATATAGCTGAGATATATACTGTTATGCAAGAAGAGGAAAATTTGACTTATAATACTTATGAAGGTAATAATAGATTTTTGGCAAAAGATATTGTTGGAATAGCTTTGAGGAGCAATAAAAAAGCAATTTCAAGAGATTTTATTTCATATTTAATTGATGAAAAAATGCAAAAAATTAATAATGGAACAGGTATTACTATTAATAAAAATGCTCTTTTAAGTATTTATAATAGTAATGTAGGAAATGATAATTTAGGTGGAAAAGGTATAAGTGGAGAAGATTATTATATAAGTTTAGATACGAAATGGCCATCAGAAGATGAATATAATAAATTTTTAAACATCGTTAATAGTTTGACTTCGCCTATTAATATTAATTGGTATATTTCTGAAGTGGTTATTGATGCTGGTGAAGAATATTTAATGGATGAAATATCATTAGACGAAGCTTTAGATAAAATAAATAGTAAGTTAGAGGTGTATTTAGTAGAATAAGTATGAGAAGTGGGAAGTGTAGGTGCTTGCCACTTTATTTTTTTAAAATCAGTTAACTTAAAATAATTTACCACTTAGTAATTATAATTAACCTGTTACTTAAGGTCAGTTTACATAGAAGAATGGTTAGAATATAATTTAACCATGGAGGGCGGAGAGAAGATGAGAATACGAATAGAGTTAGATAATGCAATAGAAGAAAATGAAGTTATTATTAAATGTAGGGAATTAAGCGAAGAAATAACCAAAATTCAAAAAGTTATTTCAGAGTTAATTGCTGAAAAAAAAGAAATGATATTTTATAAGGATAATACAGAATATTATATATGTATAGATGATGTGTTATTTTTTGAAACTGAAGAAAGTTCAATTTATGCACATACATTGAATGAAGTATATCAAGTTAAGTATAAGCTTTATGAATTAGAGGGGATTTTACCAAATAACTTTGTCAGAGTATCTAAATCTACAATATTAAATAGTAATCATATTTATTCAATAACTCGTAACATAACATCTTCTAGCTTAGTAGAATTTAAAAGCACACATAAAAAGGTATATGTATCTAGGTCTTATTATAAGGTGTTAAAATTAAAATTATTAGAAAAGAGGAGATAAGATGAGGGAAAAAAATATATTTTGGGGATTATTATTAATTTTAGGTGCAGTTGGCTTGGTAATAGGAAAATTAGGGTTTCTTTCTGATTTTAATCCTTTTAGTTTAGGATTTTCAGTAATTTTAATTACTATTATTATAGATAGTTTATTTAGATTAAATTATGCAGGAATATTATTTTCAATAGCTTTCCTTTGTATAATATATGATAAACAGCTGGGAATAACAGAACTTACACCATGGACAGTTTTAATTGCAGCCTTATTTGGAAGTATTGGTTTATCAATGATTTTTCCTAAAAAAAATAAGTTTTTTGATAAGAAAATGCAATGGAACGTGGAAGAAGGGGAAAGTATAAATATTGAAGATGAAGGGAATATAAAAATATCAGCAGCTTTTTCAGGAGGAGCTAAGTATATAAATACTGATAAATTTGTTAGTGCAGATATTAGTTGTAAATATTCAGGGCTTGAAATATATTTTGATAATGCAGTAATGGCAGAAGATAAAGCAATTATTAGGTTGAATGTATCATTTTCAGGATTAGAGTTGTATATTCCAAGAAGCTGGAGAGTTGAAAATAGAACTAATGTATTTTTAGGTGGAGTTGAAAATAAAAAGTATGAAGAGAAAGTATATACTAATACTTTAATATTAACTGGAGATATTAGACTTTCAGGGGTAGAGATACATTATATATAGTTTTTTAATAAATAATAGGATGCTTTTTAAAGCATCCTATTATTTATTTCAAAGTTATTATTTCATTCCATTTTCGTATTGTTCAACCATACGTTTAACCATTTCTCCACCAACGCTACCGCATTGTTTTGAAGTTAAATCACCATTGTAATCAGTAAATGGAACTCCCATTTCAGTTGAAACTTGATTCTTGAATTTTGCTAATTTATCTTTAGCTTCTGGAACTAATTGTGCCATTTAAAATCATCTCCTTATATCTTTATGTTAATAGCTTATCCAATAAAAGAGTTTGTATAATATTTAATTGAAGGAAAAGGTGGAAAAATACTGGGTTAGTGGTAGAATATATATTGGCGAATGAGAAAATTAAATATAAATAAAAAAATAAGGAATTAAGATATATAATTTGGTTAAGAATTAAAATAAATGATTTATTTTTTTATTTTATTTCTCTTAAAATATTAATTGTATAAATTTACGAGGTTTTAACAATTAAGATTCATAGTATAAATAATTAATGAGGTGTTTTAATGAGTAAGTATAAAATCATAATGACTGGTGGAGGTACTGCAGGGCATGTAACTCCTAATTTAGCTTTAGTTCCAAAGCTAAAGGAAAAAGGATTTGAAATAAAATATATTGGAAGTTATGAAGGCATTGAAAAAGAAATTATTGGAGATGCAGGTATACCATATTTTGCGATTTCATCAGGGAAATTAAGAAGATATTTTGATATGAAAAACTTCACTGATCCATTTAAAGTTATGAAGGGAATAGCACAAGCAAATAAAATATTATCTAAAGAGAAGCCAGATATTATTTTTTCAAAAGGTGGATTTGTAGCAGTTCCAGTTGTTATAGCTGCATCAATGAAAAAGATACCTGTAGTATCTCATGAATCAGATTTAACGCCAGGTCTTGCAAATAAACTGTCAGCCCCATTTTGTGATAAATTATGTGTTACATTTAGAGAAAGCTTAAATTATGTTAAAGATGGAAAAGGTGAATTAACAGGGACACCAATAAGAGAAGAAATATTAAAGGGAAGTAGAATTACTGGAAAGAAGATTTGTAATTTTGATAATGAAAAAGAGGTGATTTTAGTTATTGGGGGAAGTTTAGGTGCTAAAAGTATAAATGATGAGATACGATATCATATTCAAGAAATATTAAAGGACTTTAATGTAATTCATATTTGTGGAAAGGGAAATTTAGATAAGTCATTAGACGGATTAGATGGATATAAGCAATTTGAATATGTAAAAGAAGATTTACCACATTTACTTCAGTATGCTGATTTTATAATATCAAGAGCAGGGGCAAATGTAATATTTGAATTATTAGCGCTAAGAAAACCTACTTTATTGATTCCGTTATCTAAAAAAAGTAGTAGAGGAGATCAGATATTAAATGCTAATTCATTTGCTAAGGAAGGCTATTCGTTAGTATTAGATGAAGATGAGATGATGGAAAAACATAACTTGCCAGAAAAATTATCAGAATTAAGAAATAGAAAAAGTGAGCTTATAAAAAATATGACAAATAGTGAAATGAAAAATGGTGTTGATGCAATTTTAAATGTTATCATGAAAAGTATAAATAAAAAATAATTTGCTTCTTTAACCGTTTTCAATTAAAATATTTTAAAAATATGAAGGCAAAGAACTTGAAAAAAAAAATCACTGCTATATAATGAGAGTGATGGAAAATTTAACAAAAACAAAACAAAAGTGTAAGAGGTGCTGAAAATGAAAAAAGTTTCAATAATATATTGGAGTAATGGTGGAAATGTAGAAATTTTAGCAAATGCTATAAGTGAAGGTGTAAACTCTAAAGACGTTGATGTTGAAGTAAAACATGTTGCAGATGCTACTATTGAAGATATATTAGAAGCTGATGCTGTTGCATTAGGAAGTCCAGCAATGATAAACGATGAAATAGAAGAAATAGATATGAAACCTTTTGTTAATAGACTAAGTGAATTAAATATTAAAAATAAGCCTTTGGTATTATTTGGATCATGCGGATGGCGTGATTCTAAATTTATTGATAAATGGGCGAATTTAATGGAAGATTATGGATTTAAGGTTTTGTCAAAATTTACTGTTAAAGATTCCGTTGAAAAAGAAGATTTAAAAATCGCTAAAGAACTTGGCAATGTATTAAGTCAACAATAGTTTTATAAATTTTTATTGTGAAATAGTGTTTGGGTATGTGATAGATTTCACAAAGTGCAAACAAAGGATAAAAAGCAGAGTATAGATTTTATCTATTAAGCTTAGGGTATATTAATAATTGCAAGCAACAATGGTATTAAAAAATACCATGATTTATATGCTTAATTTTTTTTTTGGGAAGCGAGGTAGACGAGATGAGAAAAATGAAAACTATGGATGGTAACACAGCTGCTGCACACGTGTCATATGCGTTTACAGAAGTAACTGCTATTTATCCAATTACTCCATCATCACCAATGGCAGAACATGTTGATGAGTGGGTTGCACAAGGTAGAAAAAATATTTTTGGACAACCAGTAAAAGTTATGGAAATGCAATCAGAAGGGGGAGCAGCAGGTGCTGTTCATGGATCATTACAAGCTGGAGCTTATACAACTACATATACAGCTTCACAAGGTTTATTATTAATGATTCCTAATATGTACAAAATATCTGGAGAAAGACTTCCAGGAGTTATACATGTATCAGCTAGAGCATTAGCAACATCTTCATTAAATATTTTTGGAGATCATCAAGATGTTATGGCAGCTAGACAAACTGGTTTTGCTATGCTTGCTGAAGGCTCAGTTCAGGAAGTTATGGATTTATCTGCTGTTGCACATTTAGCTGCAATAAAGACTAGAATTCCATTTATGAACTTCTTTGATGGATTCAGAACATCTCATGAAATTCAAAAAATAGAAGTTTTAGAATATGATGAATTAGCTAAGTTAGTTGATTGGGATGCGGTTAAAGAGTTTAGAGCAACGGCTTTAAATCCAGATCATCCAGTGACTAGAGGTACTGCTCAAAATCCAGATATATATTTCCAAACAAGAGAAGCTGTAAATAGATTCTACGATGATATACCAGAAGTAGTTGAAGGTTATATGGCTGAAATTACTAAGTTAACAGGAAGAGAATACCACTGTTTTGATTATTATGGAGCACCAGATGCAGATAGGATAATTATTGCAATGGGTTCAGGAACAGACGTTGCTGAAGAAACAGTAGATTACTTAAATGCAAGAGGAGAAAAAGTTGGGGTTGTAAAGGTTAGACTTTATAGACCATTCTCAATAGAAAAATTATTAGCTGCAATTCCAGATACAGTAAAGAAAATTGCAGTATTAGATAGAACTAAAGAACCAGGCTCAATTGGTGAACCTTTATACTTAGACGTAGTAAGTGCATTTGCAGGTAAAGAAAATGCTCCTTTAATAGTTGGGGGTAGATATGGATTAGGTTCTAAAGATCCAAATCCATCAGATATAGCAGCTGTTTATGCAAATCTTTCTAAGGACGAGCCTAAGAATGGATTTACAATTAGTATAGTTGATGATGTTACTAATACATCATTAGAAACAGTAGAAGATATTGATGCTACTCCAGAAGGAACTAAAGCATGTAAGTTCTGGGGATTAGGATCAGATGGTACTGTTGGTGCTAACAAGAGTGCTATAAAAATAATTGGGGATCATACAGATATGTATGCCCAAGGATATTTCTCATATGACTCTAAGAAGTCAGGTGGTATTACAGTTTCTCACTTAAGATTTGGTAAGAAACCAATTAAATCACCATATTTAATTGATAAAGCTGATTTCGTAGCATGTCACAATCAATCTTACGTTTATAAATACAACGTATTAGATGGATTAAAGGAGAATGGTAAGTTCTTATTAAATACAATTTGGACTCCAGAAGAAGTTAATGAAAAATTACCAGCAGAAATGAAGAGAACTATAGCTAAAAAGAATATAGAATTCTACACATTAAATGCTGTAAAGATAGCTCAAGAAATTGGTCTTGGGGGAAGAATTAACATGATAATGCAAGCTGCATTCTTCAAGCTAGCTAATATAATTCCTGTTGATGAAGCAGTAGCATATTTAAAACAAGCTGTTGTTACTTCATATGGTAAAAAAGGTGAAAAAGTTGTTAATATGAACAATGCTGCTATAGATGCAGGTGTTGACGCTATCGTTAAGATAGATGTTCCATCAGAATGGACTAATGCAGTAGATGAAGAAGTAGTTGCAACAAAAGAAATTCCTTCATTTATTAAAGAAATAGTTGAACCTATGAACAGACAAGAAGGATTTGGATTGCCAGTTTCTACATTTGTTAAGCATGGTATGGAAGATGGTACATTTATGGCTGGTACAGCTGCATATGAAAAGAGAGGAATTGCAATTAATGTTCCTGAATGGGTTCCAGAAAATTGTATTCAATGTAATCAATGTGCTGTAGTATGTCCACATGCTGCAATAAGACCGTTCCTATTAACTAGTGAAGAAGCTGAAAAAGCTCCTGTAGCAATGAAAACTACCGATGCTAAGGCATTAAAGACAGAAACTCCATATAAGTTCTCAATAGGTGTTACACCTCTTGACTGTACAGGTTGTGGAAACTGTGCTGAAATATGTCCGGCTAAGAATAAAGCTTTGGTTATGAAACCACAAGATACTCAACACGATCAAATAGAAGCTTGGGATTATGCAACAACAGAAGTATCTCCTAAGAAGAACCCAATGAATAAGAATACGTTAAAGGGAAGCCAATTTGAACAACCATTACTTGAGTTCTCAGGTGCTTGTGCTGGATGTGGAGAAACTCCATATGCTAAACTTGTAACTCAATTATTTGGTGACAGGATGATGGTAGCAAATGCTACAGGATGTTCTTCAATTTGGGGAGGATCTGCTCCAGCAACTCCATATACAGTTAATCATAATGGACATGGTCCAGCTTGGGCTAATTCATTATTCGAAGATAATGCTGAATATGGATTAGGTATGTTCTTAGGGGTTCAAGCTATAAGAGATAGAGTGGCTGATAATGTAAAAATTGCATTAGAAAGTGATTTATCAGATGATATTAAGGCAGTTTTAAAAGATTGGTTAGATAATAAAGAAGAAAGTGCTGGAACTAGAGAAAGAGCAAATGCTTTAGTAGCTGCACTTGAAACTTCTGAAAATGAAATAGCTAAGACTATATTAAATGATAAGGAATTCTTCGTTAAGAGATCTCAATGGATCTTTGGTGGAGACGGTTGGGCATATGATATCGGATATGGTGGACTTGACCATGTTCTTGCATCAGGAGACAACGTAAATGTATTAGTATTTGATACAGAAGTTTACTCAAATACAGGTGGACAATCTTCTAAAGCTACACCAACAGCTGCAATTGCTAAATTTGCTGCTTCAGGTAAGAGAACCAAGAAGAAAGATTTAGGAATGATGGCTATGAGCTATGGTTATGTATATGTTGCTCAAGTATGTATGGGTGCAGATAAGAATCAAGTTCTTAAGGCTATGGCAGAAGCTGAAAGCTATGATGGACCATCATTAATTATTGCTTATGCTCCATGTATAAATCATGGTATTAAGGCTGGAATGACAAATTCACAAGCTGAAGCTAAGAAAGCTGTAGATTGTGGATACTGGGCATTATACAGATATAATCCAACATTAAAGGGAACTAAGAATCCATTTACTTTAGATTCAAAAGAACCTAAGGGAGACTTCAAGGAATTCCTAATGGGTGAAGTTAGATATGCTTCACTAGCTAAGGCATTCCCAGAAGCTGCAGAAGCTTTATTTGAAAAGACTCAAGCTGATGCTATGGAAAGATTAGAAAATTACAAAAAACTTGCTAATCAAGAATAATTTTTAAATTTAAAGAGCAATGTATTATGCATTGCTCTTTTGTAATTTTAAAACATAAATTCTAAGATTATGAATATAAAAAATAATTATATGAATTATTAATAAAATTTTTATTAAAATGAAGATTTTTCTTTTATTTTCTTAAGAATAAGAGTACAATTAGAAGGACCACTTAAGTTAAGCAAAATTAAAAATACAGTTTTTTACTGGTGTATTTTAATTAGAAATTGTTTAACTTATTATTAAGGAGGAATGTAAAATGGAAAAAGAATTAAATAAATGCGGTGAAGGCTGCGGATGCGGACACGACCACGATCATGATAGCCACGGATGTGGAGAAAACTGCGGGTGTGGAGAACACGAACATGAACACTTCGTTGTTGATTTAGAAGACGATAACGGAAATGTTTTATCTTGCCCAATAGTTGATGCATTTGAATTTGAAGAAAAGGAATATGTATTAGCTCAAAATCCAGAAGATGAATCAGTATACTTATTCAGATCAACTGAAGAAGGAGAACTTATAGTTCCAGAAGAAGCTGAATTTGATAAGGTAACAGAATATTACACTAATGTTTTAGCTGAAGACTAATATTTTGTGAAGATTATGCAATTTTAATTGCATAATCTTTTTTTTATATGGATTAATTGATAATTAAATTCAATGTTTTCAATTTACATTTTAATGTGAAGATGATATATTTTTATTATGGAAAAAATTACTTGAAATTATAAGGAAATTAGTAAAGTGTCGAGAATAGTTGATTTAAGGAGTTTTTATAGAAAATTTATATAACAATTATACAGTAGAAAAGATTGACTGATTAAATTAAAAATTAGAATTTTGCTTATAATGGAATAACAATGTGCTTAGTAACTTAAACTAAGTAAAAGTGGTTTTATGTTATATAATAAAATTTCACTTATAGAGAAAAGGTGAATAAAATGAAGTATGCAGATTTACATATTCATTCAAGTTATTCTGATGGTTCAAAAAAACCAGAAGAGATAATTGATTCAGCAATAGAAAATAATATAAAATGTATTTCAATAACGGATCATGATTCTATAGCATCGCAATATGTGACAAAAAATAATTATGATAATTTATTAATAATCCCGGGAATTGAACTTAGTACAGAGTATAATAATATGGAACTTCATATGCTTGGATACTTTATAGATATTGAAAATAATGATCTAAAATCACTTGTTAATGAGTTAAATATACAAAGGATTAAAAGAGTTGAAAGTATATTATATAATTTGAGAAGATATCATATAAATTTAGAATTAAAAGATTTAGAAGTAGATAATGAGTCAACGGTAGGCAGAAGTCACATTGCAAATGCAATGGTTAAGAAAGGCTATTTTGACAATTATAAAAGTGCATTTAGAAGTTTTCTAGTACAAGGAAAGCCGGGGTATGTAAAAGGATTTAGATTGAATTATAGAGATTGCATAGACGTGATTAATAACTCTGGTGGAGTGCCTATTTTAGCACATCCTGGACAAATATATAGAAAACTTGAAGTAGAAAATATATTAAAAGAACTAAAATGTTTTGGATTAAAAGGCGTTGAGGTATATCACCCTAGTCATACACAAGGAGATGTTAATAAATTTTATAACTTATCTAAAAAATATAAACTATGTGTAACTGGAGGAAGCGATTATCATGGAAGACCTGTAGGTAATGAATGTATATCTATTGGTAGTTGTGGATTAAATCAAGAGTGTTTAGAGAAATTTATTAAATTTAATAATAAAAGATAATGGGGGCAAACAAATGGAATTATCAAAAAAAGCACAAAAAATTGAACCATCAGTAACTTTAGCAATTACAGCAAAAGCTAAAGAAATGAAAGAAAATGGAGTAGATGTTATTAGTTTTGGAGCTGGGGAGCCAGATTTTAATACACCTAAAAATATAATTGATGCAGCTATCAAAGCAATGAGTGATGGGAATACTAAGTATACTAGTGTAAATGGAATATTATCATTAAGAGAAGCAATTTGTAAAAAGTTTAAAAAGGATAATGGATTACTTTATAAGCCATCACAAATAGTTGTTTCAACAGGAGCAAAGCAAAGCCTTGCTAATACTTTTTTAGCTATATTAAACCCTGGTGATGAAGTAATTGTACCAACCCCTTATTGGGTTAGTTATCCAGAACTTATTAAATTAGCTGATGGAAAACCTGTATTTGTAAAAAGTGATGAGAAGTCGGATTATAAATTTACTAAAGAAAACTTAGAAAAAGTAGTTAGTGATAAAACAAAAGCTATTGTATTAAATACACCAAACAATCCTACTGGAACTATATATAGTGAAAGTGAATTAAAGGTAATTGCAGATTTTGCTAAAGAGCATGACCTTATAATTATATCTGATGAAATGTATGAAAAGCTTATTTATGATGGAGAAAAGCATATAAGTATTGCAAGCCTTTCACAAGATGCATATGAAAGAACTATTGTTATAAATGGTTTATCTAAATCATATGCAATGACAGGATGGAGAATAGGATATTGTGGTACAAGTGAAAAGATAGCAAAGTTAATGACGAGTATTCAAAGTCATGTAACTTCAAATGTTTGCTCAATTACTCAGTATGCAGCAGTTGAAGCCTTAAATGGTCCACAAGATAAAGTAAATGAGATGATTATTGAATTTGAAAAAAGAAGAAATTATATGATAGATACGATTGAAAGTATTGATAATTTAAGTATAATTAAACCTAAGGGAGCCTTTTATATTATGATTAATATAGAAAAGTGTTTAGGAAAAGAAATTAATGGACAAATATTAAATGATTCTATGGATTTTTCAGCTATGTTATTAGAATGTGAAAAGGTAGCAGTTATTCCAGGGAAGGCTTTTGGATTGGATCATTATGTAAGGGTGTCTTATGCCACTTCTTTAGAAGTAATTAAAGAAGGGCTTATTAGAATTAAAAATTTTGTAGATAAACTGAATTCTTAGCTTTAGATGGAACTTTAACTTCAATTGAATGTTAGAATTCATTGCACTTTAAGAGTGAATAAAAATTGTTACCTTTTGTCTTAAAAAACAAGAGTGTTACAACATCTAGCTATCAGAAAAATTAAATTAGATAATTGGGGCTGTAGCAGATTTAAATGCTCAGCCCTTCATATATGATGGAGGATAAACGTGGAAAAACTAGCGATATTTGATATAGATTATACAATAACAAGAAAAGAAACATTAATGGAGTTTTTTAAATATCTTGTTTTGAAGGATATTAAAAATATTAAATTTTTACCAAGGGCTTTATATTCAGGGCTTATGTATGGAATAAAAGTATATGATGAAAGAAGAGTTAAGGAGTGTTTCTTGAAGTTTATAGAAAATATAGATGAAAAAGATTTAGCAAAACTTACAAAATCGTTTTATGATGAAAGATTAAGTAGCATACTTTATAAAGATGCCATTGAGATGATAAAGAAGTTAAAAAATGAAGGATATATGGTAATTCTTATATCTGCATCACCAGAGTTTTATATTAAAGAATTTTATGCTATTAAAGAAGTAGATTTAATAATAGGAACTAAATTTGCTTTTGAGGGTGGAAAATTTGTAAGGAAAATGGATGGGAATAATTGCAAAGGGCAAGAGAAGGTTAAAAGATTAAATGAAGTTTTAAAAGAAAAAAATATTAAAGCTGATTTTAAAAATTCATATATGTTTTCAGATTCCCTTTCAGATAAGCCATTATTAGATTTAGTTGGAAACCCGTATTTAATTAACTATAAAAAGCATCATGAAATTGAAATATTAAAATGGAAGTAAAAATCTTCAAAGGAAGTGAAATTTTTATGGAAGCTATAAATAAGTTTTATTTAAATAATGAAAAAATAGAAGCTATAAATGAATTTACTGAAGATAGTGAAAAAGGTAGTATAATATATGAAGTTCTTAGAGTAATTAATGGAAAAGCTGTATTTTTAAGAGATCATATTGAAAGAATGAAGAAATCTTTTGCACTTATAAACATGGAATTTCCATTTGAGATTGAGGCTGTGGAAAAAAAGGTTAATGAAGTTATTAAAAATAATGATAATGTATTAGGAAATATTAAAATAACTTATAATACTGCTTCAAATAATTTAAAGATATATTATATAAAGCATTCTTATCCAAATGATGAATTATATAATAAGGGTGTAAAAACTATTCTTTATTATGGAGAAAGAGAAAATCCAAATGCAAAAATAGTAAATACTAGTTTTAGAGAAAAGGTAACTGAAGAAATAAAAAAATCAAATGCTTTTGAAGCGATACTAGTTGATAGAAATGGATTAATAACAGAAGGTAGTAAATCTAATATATTTGCTATTAAGGATGGAAAGATTATTACTGCAAAGGCGGAAGCTGTTTTAAAGGGAATAACAAGAGAGAAAATAATAGGCATTGCCAAGTCAATAGGAATAGAAGTAGAAGAAGCTGATATTAAGGCAATAGATATTGATAAATTAGATGCAATGTTTATTTCGGGTACTTCTCCTAAGATATTACCAATATCATTTGTTAATAATATAAAACTTGATGTTAATAATATTACTTTAAGAAAGCTTATGAAAGCATATAATGAGCTTTTAGAAGGAAAGTGATAAAGTAAGTTGGTTTTATATAAAGTTTATTAATGGTCAATACTAAGATATTTAAATAAATTGATATAAACTTTAGTAGTTACAGGTTAGAAGAATTAAGTTAAGAAATAAATTCAGCATTAGGTTGAATAAAAAAATATATTTTTTCAGAAACTCCTTAAGGAGTTTCGTTCTTAACTTGTAATTTATTATTGGTTAGTTATCATTCAAAGAAGGATTGGGCTATGGAATTAAATTTAAAAAAAGAAGTTAATACGTATTTGGTCATTTTATTCAAACTTATGGGAGGATTTTTTTTAGCATCTCTAGGAATAGTATTTATGATAAATGCTAATTTAGGATTATCGCCATGGGATGTTCTACATAAAGGAATAACGAATGTAATTCCCATGACAATGGGACAAGCCAATATAATAGTAGGAGTAGTTGTTGTTATTGTTAGTGTGTTTTTAGGAGTGAAGATAGGAATAGGAACAATATTAAATACTATTTTTGTTGGAGTATTTATAGATTTAATAACAATGAGTAAATTAATACCTGTTGTACATAATTTATTTATAGGAATAATAATGCTTATAATTGGAATGGTTTTATTAAGTCTTGGTACTTGTATTTATTTAAGTTGTGAATCAGGATGTGGGCCAAGAGATGGATTGATGACAGCATTAACTAGAATTACTAAAAAACCAGTTAAGGTAATAAGGGCAAGTATTGAAGTAGGTGCTTTGATTTTAGGTTGGATATTAGGGGGAGATGTTGGATTAGGAACTATAATAACAGCATTAGGATTAGGGTATTTTGTACAAATGTGGTGTAAGCTACTTAAAATAAATATAGCAGATTTAAAACATAGAAGTATAGTATCTGTTTTAAAATACATTAAAGGAAGTAATTTTAAATAGCGGTTTAAAAGTTGAGATGAAAATAGAGTATCAAAAAAATGGTACTCTATTTTTATTTTTTTTATGAATAAAAGCAGAAGAATTTTGATAGTTTTTAAAAGAATTTTGTATGGGTTAAGAATTATGAAAACGTTATAATAAAGTTGTAAAAACGAATACACAAAAAATTATATATTTAGGGGGATTAATATGATTAAATTAAAAAAATTATTACCGATGATTGTTATTGCAACTATGGTTGTAGGTTCTATGGCTGGATGTAGTAGTTCAGGAAGTGATAGTAATAGTGACAATTCTGATACAGCAAAAAATGAATCTACAGATGATTCAAAGAGTGAAAATACTAGCAATATATTAGTTGGGTCTGCAATATATAAATTTGATGATACATTTATGACTGGTGTACGTACTGCAATGGAAAATCAAGCAGATTCTGAAGGTGTAAAAATTGAATTAGTTGACTCTCAAAATAAGCAACCAACTCAAAATGAGCAAGTTGATACATTCATTACTAAAGGGGTCAATGCTTTAGCTGTTAATCCAGTTGATAGAACAGCAGCTGGACCAATAATAGAAAAGGCAAAGGCTAAAGATTTACCAATAGTATTTTTAAATCGTGAGCCAGAAGAAGCTGATATGCAAAGCTATGATAAGGTATGGTATGTTGGGGCAAAGGCTGAGCAATCAGGAACTCAATCAGGTGAAATAATAGCAGATTATTTTAAAAATAATGCAGAAGCTGATAAAAATGGTGATGGTGTAATTCAATATGTAATGTTACAAGGTGAACCAGGGCATCAAGATGCTACATTAAGAACAGAATACTCTGTGAAGGCAATAGAAGATGCTGGATTTAAGACTGAAAAGCTTGCAGCTGATACAGCAATGTGGGATAAAGCTAAGGCTACTGACCTTATGAAAGCATTTATAACTGGACAAGGGTTAGATAAAATTGAAGCAGTACTTTGTAACAATGATGATATGGCATTAGGTGCAATTGAAGCATTAAAGGCTGAAGGATATAACAAAGGGGATGCGTCTAAATATATACCAGTAGTCGGTGTTGATGCAACTGCACCTGCACTTCAAGCCATGAAAGAAGGGTCTTTATTAGGTACAGTTTTAAATGATGCAGAAAATCAAGGTAAAGCGACTGTAAATGTAGCAGTTGCTGCAGCTCAAGGAAAGGAAATTAATAAGGATACAGTAGGGTATGATGTAACTGATGGCAAGTATATTTGGATTGACTATGTAAAGATTACTCAAGATAATTATCAAGACTACATGAACTAGTTAAGAGTTAGGAGTTAGAGGTTAGGAGGTTATTTAGAAATTCAACTCAATTGAATTTATTTATTAACTACTAAATACTTGATTCTAACTCCTAATTAAAATATTGTTTTGTAATATCTTTCGATTATTTGTGTAAGGGGGGGAGTTTTATGGGAGAGTATATATTAGAAATGAATAATATAACTAAGGTTTTTCCAGGGGTAAAGGCTTTAGATAATGTAACTTTAAAAGTGAGAAAAGGTACTGTTCATGCTTTGATGGGTGAAAATGGTGCAGGAAAATCAACTTTAATGAAATGTCTTTTTGGTGTTTATCAAGAAGATGGTGGAGAAATAATATTAGATGGAAAAAAGGAAATTATAACTTCATCTAAGCAAGCATTAGATTTAGGAATATCAATGATACATCAAGAATTACATCCAATTAGATTTAGACCAGTAATGGAGAATATATGGCTTGGTAGATTTCCAATGAAAGGTATAGCTGTTGATAGAAAAGAAATGATAAGAAAAACAGAAGAGTTGTTTAAAGAAGTCGGATTAGATATTAATCCAGAAATATTAGCAGGAAATTTATCAGCATCAACATTGCAATTAGTGGAAATTGCAAAAGCTGTTAGCTATAATTCCAAAATAATAATTATGGACGAGCCTACATCCTCTTTAACAATAAATGAAACTGAGCATTTATTTAAAATAATAAATCAATTAAGAGCAAAGGGATGCGCAATTATTTATATATCACATAAGATGGAAGAAATTTTAAGGATTTCAGATGAAGTTACCATTATGAGAGATGGGCAATATGTTGGAACTTGGCATTCAAGTGAGCTTACAACAGATCTTATTATAAAACGTATGGTTGGACGTGATATGACTAATAGATTTCCAAACAAAGATTATAGTGTGCAAGAAGAAGTGATACTTAAGGTTGATAAATTATGTGCAGGTGACCAGAGATCATTTAAAGATGTAAGTTTTGAGCTACATAAGGGCGAAATATTAGGAATTGGTGGTCTAGTAGGTGCACAAAGAACAGAGCTCGTAGAAGCAATATTTGGGTTAAGAAAAATAGAATCTGGAGCTATTTATAAAGATGGCAAGGAAATTATTATAAATACTGTTAAAGATGCAAAAAAGCAGGGGTTTGCATTATTAACAGAAGAAAGAAGAGCAACAGGGATATTTGGAATACTTTCAGTTTTAGATAATACTGTTATTGCAAATCAAAAGCAATATTCACACTTGGGTATATTAAGTGAAGGTGCAAGATATAAGGCAGCTAAACAATCTAATGAGAATTTAAAGACAAAGACACCGACTTTAAATGAAGAAATGCAAAATCTTTCTGGGGGTAATCAACAAAAGGTTTTAATTGCAAGATGGCTTTTGACTGAACCAGATATATTGATATTAGATGAACCTACTAGAGGAATAGATGTAGGTGCTAAATATGAAATTTATTCTATTATGATTGAATTAGTTAAAAAAGGAAAAGCAATAATTATGATTTCATCTGAAATGCCAGAACTATTAGGAATATCAGATAGAATAATGGTTATGTGTGAAGGTAGGGTTACAGGAGTTTTAGATAAAGATGAAGCAGATGAAGTAAAGATTATGAACTATTCAACTAAATTTATTAAGTAAATAAGGTGGGGTATATATGGAAAGTGCAAAGATTATTTCTAATAAAAAATATTCAGAAATATTTTTAATAATGGGAATAATAGTATCAGTATTAGGAGTAATACTAAAATTTGTTTTGGATAGGGCTGTATTTTATGATTTACCTATTTATATAATATGTGTAGGAATTGCATTATTAATATATGGGGCAAAAAAATTTTTAGATAAAAAAAATCATGGAGTAGAAGTTGAGATTTCTGTTAAGACAGCAAAGAACTTTTTAACTAATAATGCTATTATTATAGCTCTTTTAGCATTAGTAGTAGTTATTATGATAATACAACCAAGATTCATGCAATATCAAGTTGCATTAGATATTTTAACACAATCATCAACAAAAATGATAATTGCTCTTGGAATATGTTTTACACTGTTAATTGCAGGGACAGACCTTTCAGCTGGACGTATGGTTGGTCTTGCGGCTGTAATATCAACATCGATGTTACAGACATCTGATTATGCAAATAGATTTTTTCCAGATTTGCCACAATTAGCGGTTATTATTCCAATAATTGCAGCAATACTTGCATGTATGGTATTTGGATGTATAAATGGATTTTTAGTAGCTAAGTATGATATGCATCCTTTTATTGCAACATTAGCAGTTCAAGTAATAGTATATGGTGTTTGCTCATTATATTTTGATATGGCACCAAATAGATCACAACCAATAGGAGGAGTTAGATCAGACTTTATAGCATTAGGACAAACTAAGTTATTTCAATTTGGAGATTTTCCAGGTATATCGATATTAGTACCAATAGCATTGCTTTTTGTAATATTAGTTTGGTTTATTTTAAATAAGACTGTTTTTGGTAAAAATGTTTATGCTATTGGTGGAAATAGAGAAGCAGCTATAGTATCAGGAGTAAATGTATTTGCTACAATAATGGGAATATTCATATTTGCTTCATTATTATATGGTGTTGGAGGAATTTTGGAAGCAGCAAGAACTGCAGGAGCAACTAATAACTACGGTAATGGATATGAATTAGATGCTATTGCGGCATGTGTTGTCGGTGGAGTATCTCTTAATGGAGGAGTAGGTAAAGTTGGGGGAATTGTAAGTGGTGTTTTAATATTTACAGTTATTCAATATGGTTTACAATTTATAGCTGTAAGTCCTATGTGGCAACAAGTTATAAAAGGTGTAATTATAGCAGTGGCAGTTGCAATAGATCTTTCTAAATATAGAAGAAAATAATTTAAGAGGTATATATAAGTTAAAGCAGTCGTCATAAGACGACTGCTTTTTTATAAGAAAAAATTAAGTTTACTTATTTTTACAAGTAGAGAATAAAATGATATAATAAGTAAAGGATTACAATAAGCTTATAGAAGGGTGATTTAATATATGGAATTATATAAAATTCTTATTGTTGATGATGAAGAAGAAATTAGGCTTGGAGTTATTAAAAAAATTGATTGGGAAAGTTATGGATTTAAAGTTGTAGGAGATGCTGCAAATGGTATAGAAGCTTGGGAAAAGGCTAATATATTGCAACCTGATATAGTGATGACTGATATTAGAATGCCTTTTATGGACGGGTTGGAATTAGGGAAAAAAATACAAGAAGTTATGCCTGCAACTAAAATAATAATTTTTTCAGGATGTGATGATTTTGAATATGCTCAAAAGGCTATACGAATAAATGTTTTTGAATATGTATTAAAACCAATTAATTCGGAAGATTTAATAGAAATATTAAAAAGATTAAAGTATAGACTTGATGAAGAGTATGATGAAAAAAGAAATATTGAAGTATTACAAAAGCATTATTTAGATAGTATACCAATAATGAGAGAACAATTTTTAGCAGCTGTAATTGAAGGTAAGGTAAGTAATGATTCTATAGCTGAAAAGATAAATAGGTTAAAAATAAACTTTAAGTTTGATTATTTTACTGTTGGGGTTATTAGTTTAGAAGTATTAAATAAAGATAGCTCTATATTTAAAGCTGAAAATATGCTATTACCTATTTCAGCAGAAAAGATATTGCAAGATATAATGAAAAATATATGTGAATTTACCAGTTTTTTATATTTGGATAATGTTATAGTTATTGGTAATTTAAAGGATAGGATGGAGATTAAATATTTTATAAATGCTCTTAATGAGGTTTGTAGAAGTTTCAAGAAAATTATTAATGAAAGTATGGTAATTGGATTAGGAAGGGTATGTGAGAAATTTAGCAACATAAGTTTGTCATATAAAGATGCAAAAAATGCATTAGAATATAAGGCTATATTAGGAAGGGAAAAGGTAATTTATATAGAAGATGTTGAACCAGATACATCATTAACCTTAAGCTATGATGAAAATTTAGAAAGAAGATTTGTTGAAGTCGTAAAGGTAGGAAATAATGATGATATAAATAATATTTTAGATGAATTATTTAATATAAGTTATAAAGGGGTATTACCTATAAATCAATATAGACTATATGGAATAGAGGTATTAACTTCATTAATTAAAATTATTAAATCATATAAATTAAATATTTCAGATATAATAGGTGAAAATTTTAGTGAGTATTTATCTTTAGATAATTTAAATTCAATTAATGAAATAAAAGAGTGGTTTAGAGAACGGACAATTAAAGCTAATGAAGCAATAAGAAATGAAAGAATAAATTCAGCGCAAATTTTAGTAGATAAGGCCAAAAGATATATAGCAGAAAATTATAATGATGATGAACTTTCTGTAGATAAAATGTGTTTAGTATTACATTTGAGTCCCGCTTATTTTTCTACAATATTTAAAAAAGAAACAGGTGTAAGCTTCATTAATTATTTAACTGATATTAGAATGGAAGAATCTATTAGGTTATTAAATACAACAGATTATAAGACAAGTATAATAGGGCAAAAGGTAGGTTATATGGAACCAAATTATTTTAGCTATGTGTTTAAAAAGAAGTTTGGGATGTCGCCTACAAGATATAGAAAGAGATAGCTATTATGTTTAAAAAGTTAAATGAATTAAAACAATGGTATAAGTTAAATAGTATAAAAAAGGTTATATCTACATCATTTACAGCTATAGCGGCAATTGGAATACTAACTTTAGGTGGAATATTATATTTAAGATATGTTGAATCTACAGAGGAAGTGATTTCTAAGAATAATATACTTTTTATAGATCAAGTAAATCAAAGTTTAGATAATTATTTACGTAATATGATGAAGGTATCTAATGCAGTATATTATCAAGTAATAAAGAAGGCTAATTTTTCTACAGATGATATTAGTGGAGAATTAAATTTATTATATGAAGCAAATAAAGATTCATTAGTTAGTATAGCTGTATTCTCAGAATATGGACAAGTTATAGCAGCACAGCCATTAACACAAGTGAAAAATTATGTTGATCCACGGCAAAGTGATTGGTTTATAAAAGCGAAAAATAAAAGTGAGAATTTACATTTTTCTACTCCACATGTTCAAAATTTATTTATAGATTCAGATTATAGATATAGATGGGTAGTTTCTTTAAGTAGGGCCGTTGATATAACAAACAATGGAAAGATAAGTTCAGGAGTACTATTAGTTGATATGAATTTTACTGGAATAGAACAACTTTTTAAAAATGTTTCAATGGATAATTCTTCTTATATTTATCTTATAGATGGAGAGGGAGAAATAATATATCATCCAAGGCAACAATTGATTTATGCAAATTTAATTGATGAAAATAATATTAGAGCATCAGAGTATGAAGATGGAAACCATAAGGAAAAGTTTAATGGAAATAGTAGATTAGTTACTGTTAAAACCGTAGGATATACGGGATGGAAGGTAGTATGTGTAACCCCTATGAATGAAATTATTTATAGTTATAGTGAAATGGGTATATTCTCTATATTTATTATATTATTATTTATAACAATAATTGCATTTACAAATATTTTTGTATCTACTAGAATAACTAATCCAATAACAGAACTTGAAAGAAGTGTTAAGAAGCTTGAAAGTGGGGAAAGTAACATAGAAATATTAGTCGATGGTTCTTATGAGGTTAGGCATTTAGCAAAGGCAATAAAATCAATGGTAAACCAAATGCATTTACTTATGGATAATATAGTTAATGAACAAGAAGCAAAAAGAAAAAGCGAGTTAAATGCGTTGCAAGCTCAAATAAATCCTCATTTTTTATATAATACTTTAGATTCTATAATATGGATGATAGAAAATGAAAATTATGATGGAGCAATAAAGATGGTAACGGCTTTGGCAAAGCTATTTAGGATAAGTTTAAGTAAAGGTAAAAATATAATTGCATTAAAGGATGAAATTGAACATGTTAGAAACTATTTAACAATTCAAAGCATACGTTACAAAAATAAATTTGAATATTTTATAGAGTGTGATGAAAATACCTTAAACCTTTGTAGTTTAAAACTAATTATACAACCATTAGTTGAAAATGCTATAAAACATGGTATGGAATTTATGGATGGTGAAGGGGAAATCACAATAAAAACGTATACACGGGAAAAGGATTTATTTATAGATGTAATTGATAACGGGTTTGGAATGACTCAAGAAAATGCTGAAGCAATTTTAAGTGGAATTCCTAATGGAAAAAGTAGGGGCTCTGGAATTGGATTGAAAAATGTTAATGAAAGAATAAAAATATGTTTTGGAAATGAATATGGATTAAGTATATTTAGCGAGCTTGATGAAGGAACGAACGTTAGAATACATATGCCATGTATTTTAGTTGAAGATTATTTGAATGGTGGAGATAGCAAAGATGAAAAAAAGTAAAAAAATAAAGTTATTAGTTTTGATAATATTACTTTTAATATCTTTTATATTGCTTTTTTATGAATTGTTATTTAGTGAAAAAAATAAATCTTATCAAATTTCTGTTATAGCTTCAGGTAAAAGTGATGAAAGTTTTATGATATTAAAAGAAGGGGCTGAGCAAGCTGCATTGGAGATGAATGCCAATATACGATTTTTATTTTTATCTAAAGATAATAATGAAGAGGAGCAAATAGAACTTATTAAGAGAGAAAGTGAAAATGCAGTAGATGCATTATTAATAAGTCCTATAGAATCTGAGGTTGTTGAAGAGGTTATTGAAGAAGCAGAAAAGAAAATACCAATTATATTAATTCAATCTTTATTAAATGTAAAAAGTGATATTAAAAGAGTTGTATGCGATGAATATCAGTTAGGAAAAAGTCTTGCGGAAGGGGCATTAAGCAATGTAAGCAAAGATACGGCTGTAATGGTGATTACCAGTGACAATAATAGCACAAGTAATAATGAGAGGTATAGAGGGATCATAGAAAAGTTAGATGAAGTAGATAGTAATTATTTTATATCAGATATTAAAAATTATATTGATTATACAATTTTAGGCAATGAGATAAAGTTAAATAATATAGGAGTAATAATCTGTGTTGATAGGAATATTACAGAGAAGGTAGCTGAATTAAAAAAGAAAATAATAAGTGAAGGTAGTAGTGACAATGTGTTAATTTTTGGGGTTGGAAATACAAATAAAATAATTTCATTATTAGAAGAAGAAATAGTAAATGCAACGGCAGTTCAAAATGAATTTAATATTGGATATATAGCTGTAAAAAATGCAATTGAACTTAACAATGGTGAAAAAGTCGAAGATGTGAAGATGATAAAATCTACTGTAATAGCAAGTGAGGATATGTACTCGCCTAAAAATGAAAGAATTTTATTTCAATTTATTAGATAAGAGGAGGAATAAAATTTATTGTGTTTAAGAGGGTTAGTGGGATAATTTTAGTTATTGTAGTTATTAGTGTTAATTTAACAGAATGTGCTTATAATATTGGAACTGTGTCTAAAAATAATGATGAATTAAAGATAGGAATAACTGTGTACAAACAAGAGGATAAATTTATATCTTGCATGGTAAATGCAATTGAGGAATATGTAATAAAGAAGGAAAATGAAACAAAATCTAAGATAACTGTAAATATTGTTGATGCAAAAGGAAATTCAACATCTCAAAATAATCAAGTAGATAAATTCTTAAGTGAAGATTACGATATTATATGTGTTAATATAGTTGACAGAACTGCAGCTTCTGTAATAATAAATAAAGCTAAAAAGTATAATACTCCAGTTATATTTTTTAATAGGGAACCTGTAGAAGAAGATATCAACTTATGGGAGAAGGTTTATTACGTTGGTGCTAATGCTGAAATATCAGGTGATATTCAAGGTGAAATAGTGCTAGATAAATATAATGAAGATAATTTTAGTGTTGATATTAATCAAGATGGAAAGATACAATATGTTATGCTTGAAGGTGAACCGGAGCATCAAGATTCACTTATTAGAACTGACTCAACTATAAAAAAGATAACGAATTTAGGAATTGAAGTAGAGAAGTTAGCAAGTGATAGTGGAAATTGGCAAAGTTCACAAGCTTATGAAAAAACAACACAATGGATTAATGAATTTGGTAATAAAATTGAAGTAATATTTAGTAATAATGATGATATGGCATTAGGAGCTATATCTGCATTTGAAAATGAAAATATTAATATTGAGGATAGACCAATTATAGTAGGAATTGATGGGATACCAGAAGCATTAAATTGTATTAAAAATGGTACGTTAAAGGGAACTGTTTTTAATGACTATATAAGACAAGCTAAAATAATAGTAGATATTTCTTATGATTTAAAATACAATGAAGATTCTAAATTGATGGAAGAAGTTAATGAAACACATGAATTTAAGACATCATACAAAAAGATAACAAATGAAAATGTAGATAAGTATATAAAAGAAGCAGGGTTAGAAGAGTTTAAATAAGATTTATAACAAAAAACAATAGTTACTGGATATATATTAAGTGTAATCAAATTTTAGGAGGAGAGTTTATGGATATAAGTGAACTTATTAATTTAATTGCAAATGTTGGATTTCCAGTAGCTATTAGTGCATATTTACTAATAAGGCTAGAAAAACAAATACTTACATTAACATTTTCAATAAATAAACTTAACACTATAATTTCAACTAAACTAGGTGTTGTAATTGATAATGAGTAAAAAATAAGGTGTATCTTTTAAGATACACCTTATTTTCTATTTAAACTATATAAAATTATGTTAATTAAGATGTTATAGCATTAGTTATTGGTGGTACAACTTGTTTCTTTCTTGAAAGAACTCCTGGAAGGAATGCACCCTTATCTTTTAATGTAACCTTGAAAGCTTTTTCAACTATTTCAGGTTTGTTACCAGTAACTAGTATTTCAGAACCTTCGTTTAATATGTCTGTTAATAATAACATAACCATATCTAATCCAGCTTCTTTAGCCTTTTGATCCATGTAGTTTAACATTTCTTCTTTTAAAGGCATGAATCCTTCAATATCCATTGTATTAACTTGAGCTATACCAACTTTAGTATCTTCGATAGTAAATGGTTTAAAGTCAGAGTTAAAGATTTCTTCAACTGTCTTACCTTTTAATGAAGTACCAGCTTTAAACATTTCTTTAGCAAATTCTTCTATGTTTATATCAGCAATTTCAGCAAGTTTCTTGCAGATATATTGATCTTGTGGAGTACAAGTTGGACTTCTGAATAATAATGTATCAGAAATTATTGCACCACATAAAAGTCCTGCAGCTTTTCTTGAAGGTCTTATTCCACTTTCAAAGAAGCATTTAGCAACTATAGTTGATGTACTTCCAACTGGTTCGTTTCTAAAGTAAATTGGATTATTTGTTTGAATATCAGCAACTCTGTGGTGGTCGATGATTTCTAAAACTTCTGCATCTTCTAATCCATCAACAGATTGACCTCTTTCATTGTGGTCAACTTGAATAACCTTTTTCTTATGGTTAGAAATTAAGTGGTATCTAGAAACAGTACCAACAACTCTTCCGTTTTGATCTAAAACAGGGTAGCTTCTAAATCTAGTTTCACTCATAATTCCCTTTATATCATCAACTAAATCATCAGTTGTAAAAGAAACTATGTTTTCTTTAACCATAACATATCCAACAGGGATACTTTGAACTATAAGTCTTGAAGCAGTAAATGAATCATGTTGAGTTACTATAACAGTTACACCATGTTCTTTAGCCAAACTTACTATTTTTTCAGATGGAGCATATCCACCAGTTACTATCATTAATGAAATATTAAGATTTATTAATGCTGCTTGAGCTTCTTCTCTATCACCAACTATAGCAATGTCACCTTCGTCTATATGACCAGACATTGTATCAGGTTGCATAGCTGTAACAACTATTTTACCAGGGAAGTGATTTGTCTTTTCATTAACGTAAGAAACTTTAGCAGATAAAGTATCAATAATATTATCTAATGTTGTATTACTTTTAGCTAAGATTCTGTTATCCCAGATATCCATATAACAAGATGTAAGATTAGATACTGCTAGCACTCCTAAAAGATGATCATTTTCATCTGCCACAGGTAAAGTTTTAATATTTTTATCTCTCATTATACTCCAAGCTGTTTTTAATGAGATTTCAGGAGATACAGGACTTATGTTATCGAACTGTAAGTCTTCTACCTTTAATTTAACAGTTTTTAAAAGTCTTGGAGCTTCAGCATTGAAGTAATCTAATATATATTGAGTTTCTTGATTAGGATTACCTAGACTGCAAGCAACAGTTTCAACGTCACCAATTTTGTTTTTGAATTCAGCATATGCGTAAGCTGCACATATTGAGTCTGAGTCTGGATTCTTATGACCAGTTACATAAATTATATCTTTCATGCAATACGCCTCCTAAGTATATTTAAGTATAAAAGATTTTATCTGATGGCTAGCCGTTGTAAAACTCCTACCTTTTCAGATGGAATATAACAACGTACATGCCCATAGATAACGAATTCTAGTCTTAAAACAGATTTAAAAAGCCATCTTAAGCTAAGAATTAAATTTATACATATTTTCGCATACTACTATTCTATATTTCTGAGGGGAATTTGTAAATAAAAATGTTATGTATAGAAAGTATAAATTTTACTTAAATATTCATAGTATTACATAAACATTAATATATATATACAAGAGTTCTTAAAGAGGAGGAAAAAGGGTGATACAGGAAAAAGAATTTACTAGAGGGTTAAGTACTAGAGAAGCGGAGAAAAGAATTAAAACTTACGGGTTAAACGAACTTAAACATAATAAGAAAAAATCACCGATTTTAATTTTTTTATCTCAATTTAATGATTTCTTAGTATGGGTATTAATAGGTGCAACTATTATATCAGGCTTTATAGGGGACAAGGCTGATGCAGTAACAATACTTATCATTGTAATTGTAAATGCAATATTAGGATTTGTTCAGGAGTTTAGAACTGAAAAGTCATTAGAAGCGCTTCAAGAATTGGCGGCTCCCACTTGTAAAGTTATTAGAGATGGGAATATTAAAGTTATTAATTCAAAAGAATTAACAATAGGTGATTTAGTTGTATTGGAGGCTGGTGATAGAATTCCGGCTGATGGAACATTTATTGATGCAGCTAATATGGTAGTTGATGAATCATTGTTAACCGGGGAATCAGTTGGTATTTCAAAGGATACAGTTAAGGGTAAAAATACTGGATTTATGGGAACGATAGTTCTAAAAGGTAGAGGACTAATAATAGTGGATGCTATTGGAATGAAAACTGAGATGGGAAAAATAGCTAACCTTTTGGATAATATAGAAGAAGAAAAGTCACCACTAAGGGAAAGATTAGATTCTTTAGGGAAAATTCTTGTTGTAATGTGTATTGTGGTATGTGTAATAGTTACTGTTTTAGGAATAATAAGAGGAAATGATATAACAGAAATGTTCCTTTTAGGAGTTTCATTGGCAGTTGCAGCTATACCAGAAGGATTGGCAGCAATAGTTACCGTAGCGTTAGCATTAGGTGTTAGCAGGATGTTAAAGAGAAATGCATTAGTTAGAAAATTACCAGCTGTTGAAACATTAGGATGTACATCTGTAATTTGTTCAGATAAAACAGGAACGTTAACTCAAAATAAAATGACGGTTAAAGAGATATTAGCTAATGGAAAAATATATGAATTAGATAAGGAAAAACTTAGTGATTGTGAAAAATTAAAAGAAGCATTTATTTATTGTAATGATGCAAATTATAATTACGAAATAAAAGATATTGAAAAGGCTGTTATGGGAGACCCTACAGAAACAGCGTTAGTTAAGGCATTTTATAAAGACACTAAGGAACTAGAAAAATTTATAGCAAAAAGTAAGAGAGTTTATGAGATTTCCTTTGATTCTACAAGAAAGATGATGACTGTTATAATGAACGAACATGGAAAAGAAACTTGTTACATGAAGGGCGCTCCAGAAAGGGTATTAGAGAAATGTAACTTTGTATTAGAAGGTGGTAAAATAAAGCCATTAACAGCTCAAAAGAAAAAGCAAATATATAACTATATAGAAGCTATGTCTAATAGAGCATTAAGATGTATAGCTGCTGCATATAAGGAAGAACATATAGTTAAAAATGAATCTGTAGAAAGTAATTTAGTATTTTTAGGTGTTGCAGGTAGCATGGATCCTCCAAGAGTAGAAGTTAAAGATGCAGTTTTAAAATGTAAGATGGCAGGAATTCAACCTATTATGATAACAGGAGATCATAAGAATACAGCTTTGGCTATAGCTAAAAGTATTAATATTTGTAATTCTGATGATCAAGCAATAACTGGTGACGAATTAGAAAAAATCTCTGATGATGAATTAGTTAAAAAGGTAAATAAAATAAGGGTATTTGCTAGAGTATCTCCTAATCATAAGTTAAGAATCGTTAGAGCATTTAAAAAGAATAACAATATTGTTGCCATGACTGGTGATGGTGTAAATGATGCTCCAGCCATAAAGGAGGCTGATATTGGTGTTGCTATGGGTATATCAGGTACTGATGTAACTAAAGAAGCAGCAGCGATGGTATTAATAGATGATAATTTTGCTACTATTGTTTCAGCAGTTGAGGAAGGAAGAGTAATTTATGATAATATAAGAAAGTTTATAAGATATTTATTATCATGTAATTTAGGTGAAGTTTTAACAATGTTCTTAGCTTCATTATTTTATTTACCAAATCCACTTACACCTATTCAAATTTTATTTGTAAATTTAGCTACTGATGGATTGCCTGCTATTGCTTTAGGGGTTGATCCTCCTGATAAGGATATAATGAGACAAAGACCTAGAGATAAAAATGAAGGTATTTTTGCTAGAGGGCTTTGGGAAAAAATAATAGTAAGAGGATGCTTAATTGGTATTTGTACTTTATTATCATTTATGTCAGGAAGATATTATGGTATGGATTTAGCAACTTGTAGAACTATTACATTATGTACATTAGTTATGTCACAGCTTTTACATGTATTTGAATGTAGATCAGAAAGACATTCAATATTTGAAATAAATATATTTACTAATATATATTTATTAGGAGCTGTATTAGTTTCTATAACAATGATATGCTGTATATTATATATTCCTTTATTGAGTAGTATTTTTAATACTGTAGCATTAAATTTAGGACAATGGTTATTAGTATTATTCTTCTCAGGAGTAATTTTCTTAATTAATAGTGTATATTTATTAATTAAGTCTAAGAAATAATAATAGCATACAATTTCCTGATTATATAATTTATAGTCAGGAAATTTTTGCTTAAAAATAATATATTTAAACAAAAAAAGTGAAAAATATTAAAATTAAAATGTTTATAAGAAAAAAACACTTGTACATCATAGAGACACATGGTAAAATTTTCTTATGGTAATTCTTGCTTTAAAATAAAAAATTAAGGGTGAGTACATAAATAAAAAATAGGGGGTGCAAAAATGAATTTTATAAGTACAAGAGGAGAGGAGGGAGCAATTTCATCCTCCAAAGCAATTATAAAGGGTATTGCGAATGATGGTGGATTATATGTTCCCAATGAATTTCCTAAAATATATGACAGATTAAAAGAGAAAATGGGGCTTTCTTATATTGAACTGGCATATGAAATTATAAAAGAATTTTTTGGAGACATAGGAGAAGAAAATTTAAAAGGGGCTATAGACAGGGCTTATAAAGGCAAATTTTCAGTAAGAGAAGAAAATGACTTTTTAGAGTTATATCATGGACCGACATCTGCATTCAAGGATGCCGCACTTCTTTTCTTACCACAAGTAATGAAGGAAGCAAAAAAGTTAAATAATATTAAGGATGAAATAGTAATATTAACTGCAACCTCAGGAGATACAGGGAAAGCAGCATTGCAGGGGTTTAGTAATGTTGATGGATTTAAAGTTGTAGTTTACTATCCAGAGAATGGCGTAAGTGCTATTCAAGAAAAGCAAATGGTAACTCAAGAAGGTAATAACGTAAAGGTAATCGGAATTAGGGGAAATTTCGATAATGCACAAAGTGGAGTTAAGAAAATATTTGGGGATATTGAATTTAAAGAAGAATTAAAAAATAGGGGCTTTTTATTATCTTCAGCTAATTCAATTAATATTGGAAGACTGGTACCACAAATAGTTTATTACTTTTACGGTTACTTTGATTTAGTCAATAAGCAAAAAATAAAAGAGGGCGATGAAATAAATGTAGTAGTTCCAACAGGGAACTTTGGAAATATATTAGCAGCTTATTATGGTAAAAAAATGGGGCTACCAATAGGCAAATTAATATGTTCATCTAATGAGAATAATGTATTAACAGACTTCTTGAATACGGGGCTATATGATAGAAGAAGGGAGTTAATATTAACAGAATCTCCATCAATGGACATTTTAGTGTCTTCAAATTTAGAAAGATTAATATTTGAAGCAAATGATAGAGATGCTAAAAAAACTAAAGTGCTTATGGAAGAATTGAATGAAAAAGGGGCTTATTCAATTTCCAGTGCAAGCAAAGCATTTTTAAGTGATTTTTATGGAAATTATGCTGATACAGATGAAGTGTATGAAGCAATTAAAGAAGTTTATAATAATGAAAATTATCTTATGGATACACATACTGCAGTTGGGTATGTAGTTCTTAATAAGTATAGAAAAGAAACTGGGGATAGCAGACAAGCGTTAGTAGTATCGACTGCAAGTCCTTATAAGTTTCCAAGAAGTATCTGTAAGGCTTTAGAATTAAATGTTAGTGATAAGGATGATTTTGAAATATTAAATTTATTAAATGAGTATACTAATGTTGAAATTCCAAAGAATTTAATGGGGCTAAACAAGAAAAAAGTTCTTCACAGCACTGTATGTGATAAAGAAAAAATGAAAGATAGTTTACTTGAATTTTTAAAGGAGAGTAAAAGTGATTAGGGTAAGAGTACCAGCGACATCAGCCAATTTGGGGCCTGGCTTCGATTCGTTGGGAATCTCCTTAAGCATATACAATGAATATGAATTTTCACTAAAAGATGAAAATAGATTATTTTTTGAAGGTGTTGAAGAAGAATTCCAAAATGAAGATAATATAATTTATATGGCGATTAAAAAAGTTTTTGATAAATATAACTTTAAATTTACGGGATTAGGGATTAAAATAATAAGGCAGGATATCCCAATATCTAGAGGCTTAGGTTCTAGTTCAAGCTGTATAGTAGCTGGATTAATGGGGGCATTTGCATTAATGGGAAAAGAAATAGATAAAGATGAAGTATTAGCTTTAGCTGTTGAAATTGAAGGTCACCCAGATAATGTATGTCCAGCTATTTTCGGAGGACTAGTTTCTACAGTAATGTCTGATGATAAGAAACCATTATATAACTGTATAAATGTTAAAGATGGTGTTAAGTTTGTAGCATTAGTTCCGAGGTTTAAGCTTTCAACTGAAAAAGCAAGGTCAATATTGCCTAAGGAAATTTCATTTAAGGATTGCGTTTATAACATAGGAAGGGCTGCCTTGTTAATATCTGCATTTGCAAATGGAAAGTATTCCTTATTAAGAGAAGCAACTAAAGACAGACTTCATGAAAAATATAGAAGCAAACTTATAGATAATTTTGAAGATTTATACAATAAAGCGATAGAGTTAGATGCATTTGCATGCTTTTTAAGTGGTGCAGGTCCAACTTTAATGTCAATAGTAGATAAAAATGATTTAAATTTTATAAATGAAATTTCAAAATTTATTAATGAAAATAATTTAAGTTGGGATATCAAAGAATTAATGATTGATAAAAATGGGGCAAAAATTTTGAAAGGTGAATAAGCATGAACGGAGACTATTTGGTTATTGATAAAAAGGTTTTGCCAGAAGTATATGAAAAAGTGATTGTAACTAAAAAGATATTACAAGAAGGTAAGGTTAAGGAAATTACTGAAGCTACTAAGTTAGCTGGAATAAGCAGAAGTGTTTATTATAAGTATAAGGATTATGTATTTGAATTTTCTCAAATGTCTAATGGAAGAAAGGCAACTTTTAATATGATAATTGGTCATCAAAAGGGAGTTCTTTCAAATATACTTAACTTTATTTCAGAACACGATGGAAATATACTAACAATTGATCAAGGTATTCCAATTAACAATTTAGCTAATTTAAGTTTAACTATTGATATATCATCAATGAAAATTGAATTAAGTGAAATGCTAGAAGATTTAAAAAGTCTAGAATATGTAGATAGAGTAGAATTTATAGCTATGGAATAAAATATAATAACCTCTTAGGCCATTCTAATTATTGGATTGACCTAAGAGGTTTATTTTGATAGAATGTAAAATTAATATGAAATAACTTTTCCTAATGTCAAAATTGTAAGTTCAATTTATAAACTGAATTCTTATATTAAGATGGAGTGCTACAATAGCTAGCAATGAGATAAAATTAAGATTTTAAATTTTACCTATGATGTAAATACTAAAAGAAAGGAGTGATTGTCAATGAATGTATATTTTGATAATAGTGCTACTACTATGCCTTATGATGAAGTTATAGATGAAGTAAGTAAAGGTATGAAAGAGTACTTTGGCAATCCATCATCATTACATAAAATTGGAATGAAGTGTGAAAAGCGATTAAATGAAGCTAGGGAGTATTTTGCATCTACCATTAAATGCAATAAAGATGAGATTTATTTCACCTCTGGCGGAAGTGAGGGTAATAACCTTATTTTAAAAGGCTTATTAAAGCCAGGTCATCATCTAATAACAACTGCTTTTGAGCATCATTCAATAATTAGTACATGTAAGTACCTAGAAGAAAAAGGTGTTAAAATTACATATTTAGATGTTGATAATGAAGGAAGAATTTCATTAGAAGATCTAGAAGAAGCTATTAATAAAGATACAGTTTTAGTATCAATTATGCATGTTAATAATGAAATAGGTGTTGTCCAAGATATTGAAGCAATAGGGAAATTAATTAAAGAAAGAAGTTCAAGAGCTAGATTTCATGTAGATGCAGTTCAAGCCTATGGAAAACTACCTATTGATGTTAACAAAGCTAAAGTTGATTTTTTAACAACAGCAGCTCATAAAATTCATGGTCCAAAGGGTGCAGGATTTGTTTATATAAAAAGAGGTATTGTATTAAATTCTTTAATTTCTGGTGGTGCACAGGAAAAAGGTTATAGAGCAGGAACGGAAAACTTACCAGCAATAATAGGATTTGAAAAAGCAGCTAAAATAACTTTTGAAAATATGGACGAAAGATATAATCAAACTTTACAATTAAAAGAATATTTCATTAAGCGATTAGAAGAAATAAAAGATATTAGAATAAATAGTAAAATTGATAAATTTAGTCCTTATATTTTAAATGTTTCTTTTTTAGGAGTTAGGGCTGAAGTATTATTACATTTATTAGAAGAAGAAAATATTTTTGTTGCAACAGGATCTGCATGTACTTCCAAAAGTAGTGCAGCTCATGGAAGTTATGTAATAAAAGCTTTAGGGTTAAATAATAGAGAAGTAGAGTCAGCTATTAGATTTTCATTTTCAAATGAAAATAAAAAAGAAGAAGTAGATTATACAATTGATGTTCTGAAAAAGTCATTAATGTTTTTAAGGAGAGTAAAACGATGAATAATAAGTTAATTTTAGTGAAGTATGCTTCAGAAATATTTTTAAAAGGATTAAATAGAGGAAAGTTTGAAAGAAAATTAAAAGAAAATATAGAAAAAAAGCTTTCAGGATTACAATTTGAATTTGTAACGGATCAAGGAAGAGGATTTATAAAATGTGATGATATAGAGGCAGCAGTAGAAAGAGTAAGAAAAGTATTTGGTGTTGCTGAAGTTTGTGTAGTTACTCAAGTTGAAAGAGATTTAACTGCAATTAAAGAAGAAGCATTAAAAAAAGTTAAAGAAGCTAATCCGAAGACCTTTAAAATTGAAACTAATAGAGCAAATAAAAAATTCCAATTAAATTCTATTGAAACATCAAGAGATGTTGGAGGCTATGTACTTCATCACTTTGGTGAAGGTTTAGATGTAGATGTTAAAAATCCAGAATGCTTAGTGAATGTTGAAATAAGGGAACATGCTTATGTATTTACTAGTAAAGATAAGATAAAAGGTGTGGGTGGATTACCATATGGAATGAATGGTAGTACTATGTTAATGCTATCAGGTGGAATTGATTCTCCAGTTGCAGGGTACTTAATGGCTAGAAGAGGTGTAGAGTTAAATTGTGTTTATTATCACAGTCATCCATATACTTCAGAAAGAGCTAAAGATAAGGTTAAGGAATTAGCTCAAATACTTTCAAACTATACAGAAAGAGTTAATTTATACATAGTTCCATTTACAGAAATTCAATTAGATATAATGGAAAAATGCAGACAAGATGAATTAACTATATTAATGAGAAGATTTATGATGAGATGTGCATGTGCTTTAGCAGAAAGGTATGGAGTACAATCAATTGCAAGTGGGGAAAGTATTGGGCAAGTGGCAAGTCAAACTATGGAAGGTTTAATAGTTAGTACTGATTGTGCTGATAGACCTGTATTTAGACCATTAATTGCAATGGATAAGGGAGATATAATGGATATTGCCAAGGAAATAGGCACATATGATACTTCAATATTACCATATGAAGATTGTTGTACAATATTTGTTCCAAAGCATCCTAAAACTAAGCCTCAATTAGAAGCTATGAGAAAAGCAGAGTCTGTTCTTGATGTAGAAGCAATGGTTAATAAAGCTATTGAAGAAACTGAATTAGTAGTATTTTAATTTGCTTTGAATATAAATTTCAATAAGAATAGAAAATGTAGTCATTTGTAAAGTGATAAAAAGAATATATGAATAATATTAAAGGAACTACTTTAGGGTAGTTCCTTTAATATTTAGTAGATATTAAGATATTTATAGCGAAAAGAAAGAAAAAACTATTCAAAAGTATTATATATTTTATATAATAATAATAGATAATGATTTAAATTAATGACGAAGTAGATTTTATAAGATGATTATGTTAGGAGAAGAGCATATGGCTACATTTATAATATTTTTAGTAATAGTACTAATTGTTATGGTTATATATGGAAAAGAAATATTTAGAGGCGGTTTTGAAGTAAAGGTAGTAAAGTTTTTACCTTTGGGAATTTTTAAAGAAGACAAAAAGAAAGATATCAAGGCATATGGTGGAGAAGATAGTAAGATAGGTAATAGCCAAGATAGTATTAAAGAAGAACATATTAATAAAGAAAAAGAGAATTTACATAATAATATATCAAAAGAAAATGAGGTAGAGATAAAAGGGAATGAAATAGAAGTAAAAGAAATTGATAGTGATGAAAGAAACGTAGAAATTCATGAAAAAGAGGAAGAGAAAATTTATGTAGAGGATGAGGCTATCAATATAGCTGATTTAATAGAAGAAAAAGATAATAATTTATTAAATAAAGATGAAATTGTGTATTGGACACCTAATGGAAAAACATATCATTCTAAGAGTACATGTAGAACCTTATCAAGAAGTAAGATAATTAATAGTGGAACAGTAAATGAAAGCGGAAAAGATTTTAAATGTGAAAATTGTAAATAAATGGTTACAAATTGATAACTTCCTTGAAATTATTATGCTATAAAGTTAAAATTAACTTAATATGCCAATATTAGGAGGAAATAATGCTTTCAAAATTTAGTGTTAAAAAACCATTTACAGTTTTTGTTTCAGTAATATTAGTTGTATTACTAGGAGCAATATCATTTACAAAAATGACTACAGATTTATTGCCGAGTATGGACTTACCATATGTTGTTGTTATGACAACATATCCAGGGGCAAGCCCTGAAAAGGTAGAACTTGCAGTTACTAAGCCCCTAGAGCAATCACTTGCAACAACAAGTGGAATTAAAAATATAAATAGTATTTCTAGTGAAAATTCAAGTGTTATAATTTTAGAATTTGAGCAAAGTGTTAATATGGATAGCATCTTAATTGAAATGAATAGTTATATTGATTTAGCTCAAGCACAGTTTGATGATGATGTTCAGTCACCTATGGTAATGAAGATGAATCCAGATATGTTACCTATAATGGTTGCTAGTATAGATGTTAATGGATTAGATACAAAGGAAGTAACTAAGATTGTAAATGAAACAGTTATTCCCGCCTTTGAAAAAATTGATGGGGTAGCATCAGTAAATTCAACAGGATTAGTGGAAGAAAAAATAAAGATCCAATTAAATCAAGAAAAGATTGATTCTATTAATAATAAGGTACTTGCTAGTGTTGATGAAAAGTTAGCAGAAGGAAAGGCACAATTAGATGATGCAAAGAATCAATTAGAATCAGGAAAGAATAAATTAGAGACTCAGGGAAAAGAGCAAACAGCACAGCTTGCAGAAGCAAGTGCAACTTTGGAAAGTGGGAAAACACAATTAATTGAAGCAATTAATAGCTTATTATTAGCTCAAAATGATTTAGAAAATCAAAAGGCTGATATAGAACAGAAAAAGAACTTGTTGGACAAGTTCTTAGAAGCACAACAAGGAGTAGGAATTGAAATATCTGAAAAGGAGCAAGAATTATTAAATGAATTAACTAGTGGGTTAGAGGCAATTAATTCAGGAATTTCAGAAATTACTACTAAAAAGGGTGAATTAGAAACACAACTTACAGGATTAGCTGATAAGGAAAAAGAACTAGAATTAGGGAAGTTAACTTTAAATCAAGAATTAAGTAAAGCTTCTGCACAACTTACAAATAGTGAAACTGAACTAAATAAAAGCATAAAAGAATTCGAAGCATCAAGGGATGAAGTATATAAGAATGCAGGAATAGGAGAAGCACTTTCGGCTTCAACTATATCAAATATTTTGAAGGCAGAAAATTTTTCAATGCCAGCTGGATACATTCAAGAAGAGGAAGAAAAATATTTAGTTAAAGTAGGAGATGAATTAACTTCACTAGAGGAGTTAGAAAATCTTTTATTATTTAATATTGATGTTGAAGGAGTAGGAGATATATATTTAAAGGATGTTGCTGAAGTTTCATATACAGATAACTCGGATGAAATGTATGCTAAGATAAATGGCAATGATGGAATAATATTATCTTTTCAAAAGCAAAGCACCTATTCTACATCAGAAGTATCCAATAAAATTAATGATACTATAGAGGAATTACAAAAAAACAATTCGGATATGCATATTACAGCACTGGAAGACCAAGGAATATATATTAATATTGTTATTCAATCCGTATTAAGCAATTTAATCTTAGGTGGTATATTAGCAATAATTATATTATTACTGTTTTTAAGAAATATAAAACCAACAATAATTATAGCTTTTAGTATTCCAATAAGTTTATTATTTGCATTAGTAATGATGTATTTTAGCGGTGTAACAATGAATGTTATATCGTTAGCTGGTTTAGCATTAGGTGTTGGTATGCTAGTTGATAACAGTATTGTTGTTATAGAAAACATATATAGGTTAAGAAATGAAGGTATGCCAGCAATTCAAGCAGCTGTTAAGGGAGCAACTCAAGTTGCAGGAGCAATTTTAGCATCAACATTAACTACTATTTGTGTATTTTTACCTATAGTATTTACTGAAGGTATATCTAGGCAGTTATTTACTGATATGGGATTAACTATAGCATATTCGTTAATAGCGAGCTTAATTGTAGCATTAACATTAGTACCTACTATGTCATCTACGTTGCTTAAAACAACAGTGGAAAAAGAGCATAAATTTTTTAATAAATTTATAAACATATATAGTAAATCACTTAAATTTGCATTAAGATATAAGCCAATATTTTTAATTTTGGTTGTTGTATTACTTGTTAGTAGTACAGTAATTTCAATATCGCGAGGAAGTTCTCTTATGCCTGAAATGGATAGTACTCAAATTTCTGTTAGTATGACTATGGATAATGATACAAAAACTACTGATTTAAGAGAGATGAGCAATAATATTATTGATAGGATTTCTGAAATTGAGGATGTTGATACTATAGGAGCAATGCAAAATTCAAGTTCTATGAGTTTAATGGGTGGAGGAGATAATAAATCAATTTCACTTTATGTAATTTTAAAAGATGATAAGAAACTATCAAGCAAAGAGGTTGGGAAATTAATTGAGGATAAAACAAAAGATTTAAATTGTGAGATTAATGTGACCACTTCAACTATGGATATGTCTGCTTTGGGGGGATCTGGAATAAGTCTTTCCATTGAAGGTGATGATTTAGATAAGATTAAAGAAATAGCTAATGATATAGCAGATATAATTAGTAAAGTAGATGGTGCAATTGAAGTATCTAATGGTCAAGAAGATACTTCCTTAGAAACAAGGATAACTGTTGATAAAAATAAAGCTATGGAATATGGATTAACAGTAGCACAAGTTTATCAGGCTGTAGCACAAGAGATATCATTAGAAACAACTTCAACTTCATTAAGTATAAATTCTAGTAATTATCCAGTAATAATAGCAAAAGATAGTAATAATACCTTGAAAAGAGATAATATTAAGGAGCTTGAAATTAAGGGAACTAAGAATGGCAATGAAGAGAAAGTTGCATTAAGTGAAATTGCAACAATTAGTGAAGAAAATGGATTATCTTCAATTAATCATATTAATCAAACTAGAGCTATTACTGTAAGTGCGTCTGTTGATGCAGAACATAATGTAGGAAATGTGAGTAAGGCTGTAGAAAAAGAAATAGAAAAATATGAATTGCCGCAAGGATATACTATTGAAATTGGTGGAGAAAGTGATTCAATGAAACAAGCTTTTGGAGATTTAATACTTATGATTGCAATGGCCATAGTATTTATATATTTAATCATGGTAGCACAATTTCAATCTTTACTATCACCATTTATAGTATTATTTACTATTCCACTTGCATTTACAGGAGGATTTTTAGCATTAATTATTACAGGGTTTGAATTAAATATGATTGCAATCTTAGGATTTTTAATGCTTGCAGGGATAGTTGTTAATAATGGGATTGTTTTTGTTGATTATGTAAATCAGTTAAGATTAGGTGGAATGGAAAAGAAGGAAGCATTAATTGAAGCAGGGAAATCAAGAATTAGACCAATATTAATGACTGCATTAACAACTATTTTAGGATTATCTACCTTAGCTATGGGAATTGGAATGGGAGCAGATATGATTCAGCCAATGGCTATAGTTACAATTGGTGGATTAACTTATGCTACTGTTTTAACTTTATTTATAGTTCCAATTATGTATGATATTTTACACAGAAGAGAGTTGAAACCAATAATAATTGAGGAATCAATTTAGTTTTATCAGTGTAAAGGATAAAAGAATATTATAAGAAATAAAAAAAGAGTCGTATATACGACTCTTTTTTTATTATCTAGTTCTCATTTTAGTAGCTTGTTGTCTTGCTTTTTTTATTTGACTATGGTCAAATGGATGAAGGTCTTTTCTAGTAGTTAAGTTAGCAATGTTTGAAGCTATAACAACTTCAGAATTTGATTTACCTTTTTCACCTTTAATACCCATAACAATTATTTTGTGACCTTGGTTTATGTCAATAAATTCTGGCTTTTTAAACCATCTATTTCTTTTGTATTCACATTTAGCTATTTGCTTACCAGCATCAGATTTAACAACTAGCCAAACATGTAATCTATTAAAAATACCAAGAAAGCTCTTAGCTTCAGTTTTAACTGATAAAACTGTACCAGATACACTTGTCATTCTATCTCCATATTTATTCATATATGCATCAGAGTAGTATTTTGTCATTTTATCTTTGAAACCCATTGCAAAAACTCCTTTTATTATAAATTATACTATATTAACAATAATTATATTGTCATTATAGCATAAAAATTATAGATATAAAACAAAAAATAGAATTAATAATTTAAAGAAAGATAATATAAAATAAAATCTAAAAGCCATGAATATGATATTAAAATAAGGGGTAAATTTTTGTATAATATAAGGTGAACATATGTAATAATTAAACAAAAATATAAAAATATAACTTTGATTAAGGGGAGGTGTCTTATGAATAAAATTACAATAGAAGAGATTACTAAAGAAGAAATTATCTCAAAAGTGAAAGAGATTAGAGAAAAGCAGGGTAGATTAGTAGCTATAAATGGATATGTAGATAAAGATAAAAATAATATTGTAGTGTACACGCTAGAATATGATAACTTTAGGAAACATTATTACATTAAAGGTGAGACTATATTACCAACTGTGACTAATATATATAAAGGTGCACAGTGGTTCGAAGAAGAGATTCAAGAAATGATGCCATTAAAATTTGAAGGATTAATATTTAGTGGAAGATTATTCTTGCCTGAAGAGTTTAAAGAAGGTGAGGGGCAAATATTAATAATGCCATTAAATGAATTGAAAAAGTTAAAAGATAAATAAGAGGGGGAAGAAGGGATGAGTTATATTTTGCCATTAGGTCCTTATCATCCAGCTTTAGAAGAGCCGGTTCATGTTAAACTTCTCACTGAGGGAGAACTTATAAAGGATTCTGAGGTATTCATAGGTTATAACCATAGAGGAATAGAAAAATTAACGGAAACTAGAAATTTTATTCAAACAATAACGTTAGTTGAAAGGGTATGTGGAATTTGCTCTCATTCGCATGCAATGACTTATTGTTTAGCTATAGAAGATATTTCAGGTATGGAAGTACCTAAGAGAGGTCAATATATTCGTGTTATTATGAGTGAACTAGAAAGGTTACATTCACATTATTTATGGTTGGGATTAGCTGCACATATAATTGCATTTGATTCCTTATTTATGATGTGCTTTGCGTCAAGAGAAAAAATTATGGATATGCTAGAGGTTATAAGTGGTAATAGGGTTAACTATGCTATGAATATTATTGGTGGATCCCGTAGAGATATAGAGGAAGAGCAAAAACAAACATTAATAAAGATGATAGCTGAATTAAGAAAAGAATATAAGAATATTTATAATATATATGCGAAAGATTCAAGTATAGCAGCTAGGACTAAAGGCGTTGGGATTTTATCAAAAGATGATGCTTTAAATTATGGTGCATGTGGTCCACATGGAAGGGCATCTGGAGTTGATTTTGATGTAAGAAAAACTATGCCATATAACTCTTATGAAGATTTTGAATTTAATGTAGCATTAGCAAATGATGGGGATGTATTTTCTAGGGCTGTAGTAAGGTTAATTGAAATTGAAGAAAGTTTAAAAATTATTGAGCAAGCTTTAAATAAAATGCCTAAAGGTCCTATTAATTTAGGAAATAAAATACCTAAGGTGCCAGCAGGTGAGTATATGAGTGTTACTGAAGCACCAAGGGGCGAGGTAACTTATTATGTAGTAACAAACGGTGGACAAACAAATGGAAGGGTTAATATTCATGTACCGACATTTAAAAATTCAATGACAGTACCGGTTATGTTAAAAAATAATACGATTGCAGATGCTGGGTTAATAGTTGCAAGTATAGATCCATGTTTCTCATGTTTAGATAGATAGGAGAAAAAATATGCATGAATTAGCTGTAACTAAGGGGTTACTTAAGATATGCCTCGAAGAAGGGGAAAAGCATAAAATTGAAAGGATTAATAAAATAAATATTAAGGTTGGAGAGTTAACAGACTTAGTTCCAGATTGTATATCATACTATTTTAGTATTGTAGCAAGAGGAACAATAGCTGAAAATACAGAAATTAATGTTGAAAAAATACCAGTAGAAATTAAATGTAATAAATGTGGGTATAAAGGCATTATGGGTAAGAATGACTATAAATGTCCTAAGTGCAAGGGTTTGAAATATGAAATTACAAAGGGAAGAGAGTTTTATTTGGATACGATGGAGGTTGATTAATATGGAAATAAAAGTTGTAAGACAAATTTTAGAATGGAATGAAGATTGTCACAAGGAAGTTCAAAAAACACTTAATGATAACAATGTAAAAATGATCAACATTATGGGGGCGCCAGGAGCAGGAAAAACAACATTTATATTAAATTTGATTAATGAACTTAAGAAGAAAGAGGTAAGGGTTGCCGTTATTGAAGGGGATATTGAAGGAACTATAGATGCAAAAAGAATTCAAGAGGAAGGAATTCCTGTTGTTCAATTAAATACTCAAGGGGCCTGTCATATTGAAGCTATGTCAATAAAGAATATTATTAATAAATTCGATTTAAATGAATTAGATTTAATAATAGTTGAAAATATAGGGAATTTGGTATGTCCAGCAGAATTTGAGATTGGTGAGGTATTAAAGATTGCATTATTAAGTATTCCAGAAGGGGATGATAAAGTTGTAAAGTACCCGTTAATGTTTTCAAAAGCAGATGCCTTGGTACTTACAAAATATGATATGATAAAATATTTTAACTTTAATGAAGATGAAGTTAGGGAGCAGGTATTATTAAGAAACCCTAATTCCAAGATATTTAAAATAAACTCATTAGAAAAAGGTGAAGCAAGATCTTTTGCAGAATGGGTAGTTAAAAAAATATAATATAGAAGGTGATAATTTATGAAAAGGTGGACAGCGTTTTTAGGAACCTTTATTTTATCATATTTGTTTTGGATTTTATTTTTAATGCAGGATTTTAATATTTTAAAATTAGGAGCACAAGAGATTATTGTAGGAGCTATTGTTGCCGCAATAGTTAGTTTATTTTCAAGTCAGTATTTTGCAAGAGAAGATGGAATGTGGTTGTTTAAAAAGTTTAGAATAATAAACTTAATAGCATTTATTCCGGTATATTTATGGGAATTGATTAAAGCAAATTTTAGTGTTGCAATTAAATCATTATCTCCTAAGATAGATATAAACCCAGGTATTGTAAAAATAACTACAGATTTAAATTCAGATTATGGTTTAGCTATGTTGTCAAATTGCATAACATTAACCCCTGGAACTATAACAATGGATATTTATGAAGATGAAGATAATAAAAATGCAATGTATATTCATTGGATAGATGCGACAACAGAAGATACTAAAGAAGCATCGGAAATAATAAAAGGCAAATTCGAATATTTTGTAAGGAGGCTTTTTAAATAATGAATATTAATTCTATATTTTATATAGTGGCAATATTATTAGCTATCCTAGCATTAGTTTTAGTATATAGAGTTTTTAAAGGACCTAATGTAATAGATAGAGTTTTAGCAGCTGATTCTATAGATATAATTTTAGGTATTGTAATGATTTTATTTGGTGCAATTGAAGAAAGAGCTATGTATTTAGATCTTGGACTTATTATAACTCTTTTAGGCTTTATTGGAACAGTTTTAATTTCTAAGTATATAGAGGGGGAATTATAATGTCTATACTAGAAGTAATAATTTGTATATTACTAGTAATAGGAATCTTTTTTACACTAGCCGGAGTTGTTGGAGTAATTAGAATGCCTGATACTTTTTGTAGACTTCAAAGTGCAACTAATATAGCAACTATGGGAGCAATGCCAATAGCTTTAGCATGTAGTATATATGGCTTTAGTGAATCAAATACATCATTAGGAATTAAGTCATTGATAATAGTTGTATTTTTATTAATAAGTAATCCAGTAGGAGCACATGCCATGGCAAGAGCAGCATATAAAAATAAGGCAGAGTTAAGTGATAAAACGAAGTTTGATCATTATAGGAGGGATATAAATGGGTAGTTTTGAAATACTTAATTTTTTAGTTATATGTGGATTAGTTATTGCTGCTCTTTGTATATTTTTTTTAGACGATATGCTTCAATGTATTATTGCGATGGCTGTTCTTGGTACATTTTTAGCATTAGAATTTTTAATACTTAAAGCACCAGATGTAGCACTTGCAGAAGCGGCAGTTGGAGCAATATTAACACCTGTAATCTTTATAATAACTTTAAATAAGGTTAAGACTAAGGAGGAAGAAAAATGCAAAAAAGAATGACATATATAATTTTAATTTTATTACTTGCAATTTTTTCTTTTGTTGGATTTAAGATGGGGTCAAAGCCGGAAGTATTTGGAGATGCATCACAAATAATTATTGATGAAACTATGAGTAAAACTGGAGCTATAAATTCAGTAACAGCAACAGTATTTGATTTTAGGGGATATGATACATTAGGAGAAGCAATAGTATTGTTCACTGCAATTTGTGGTGTTGCAGCAGTATTAAGAGAAGAGAAGAAAGCAAAGGAGGAGAAATAATATGAAAAAGAGGAGAGACTCAATATTAATTTCTTGTACAAATTTAGTTTTGCCTATTTTGCTTACTTTAGGGCTTTATATTATAATACATGGACATTTATCACCTGGTGGAGGATTTCAAGGAGGTGTACTAATTGCTGGAGCTGTTGCATTGATTTATATTGGATATGGATTTAAAAAGGTTAAGAATGGAATAGCTTCTAATACATTTAAAATTGCAGAAGATTTAGGAGCACTTGGATTTATAATATTAGCATTTATAGGATTAATAGGTTCAGGAGTGTTTTTTGGAAATATACTTGAAAAGGGAACTCCAGGAGAATTATTTTCGTCAGGAAGTATATTTTTAATGAATTTTGCAGTAGGATTTAAAGTTTTTGCAGGAATTTCTTTTTTGATAATCATTATGTTGAGCAATTTAAATAAAAAGGGGGAGGAGTAGATGACAATTAATTATATTGGAGCTTTTCTATTAATAGTTATAGGTTTAGCCATAATTGTATTGAAGAAAAATCTAATAAAGATAGTAATTGGGATGGGAATTTTAGATTCAGGAATAAACCTATTATTAATTTCAATTGGATACAGAACTAATGGAACGGCACCTATATTTAGTGATAATAGTACTTATTTTGTAGATCCTATTCCTCAAGCACTAACTCTTACCTCCATAGTAATAGGAGCTTGTGTTACTGCACTTGCTTTATCAATAGTTATTAAAATTCATAAGCATTATAACAGTATAGAAAGTGATGATATAAGGAGGATTAGAGGGTGAGTACTAAATTTATTAATAGTCTTCCAATAATTGCGATAATGATGCCGTTTATATTAGCTTTTGTACTTGGGCTTTTTAAAGAAAAATATATAAAAGTAAAAAAGGCATTAACAGTTATAGCAACTACAGTATCGTTTATATGTGTATTATTATTAATTAAGCCAGTGTTAGTAGAGGGTGGAGTAATAGTAACTTGGATGGGAAATTGGCTTCCTATAGAAGGAAAAGCTTATGGGATTTGTCTTGAAATAGATTCATTAGGTGTATTTTTATCGTTAATTATTACAGGGGCATCATTATTATCAGCAATTTATTCATTAAAATACATGAGTCACGATAATGGGTTAGAAAAATATTATGTATTATTTTTATTATTAACTTCAAGTATGATTGGTTTTGTATTTACTGGTGATTTATTCAATATGTATGTAATGCTAGAAATAATGACTTTTGCAGCTATTGCTTTAACTGCATTTAGAAATTATAAGGACAAGTCAGTTGAAGCAGCATTTAAATATATAGTAACAGGATCATTAGGATCATCTTTAATTTTACTAGGAACTTGTTTGATATATAGTGAAACTAAAACATTAAACTTGGCTGAAATAGCTGTAAGTTTAAATATATCACAAGGTATGAGTTCTACTATGATAGTTGCATTTGCGCTTATGATGGTTGGATATGCAGTTAAGGCATTTATGGTTCCATGTCATACTTGGCCAACAGATGCTCATATGGCAGCACCTTCATCAATATCAATGATACTATCTGGTGTAATGAGTAAAACAGGAGTATATGCAATTATAAGATTGGTATTTATGATTTTTGGACTAGCATCTAACAAGCCAGTAGGATATTTAATTTTAATATGGGGATTAGTAACAATGGTAATAGGAGTTTCTATGGCATTGTTACAACATGATTTTAAGAGGCTTTTAGCATTTCATTCAGTTTCGCAAATTGGATATATAATTACAGCATTAGGAATTGCAATTATAGAAAGTGGAGAAATAAGCATAATGGCTTTAACTGGTGGAACTTATCATATGATAAATCATGCTATATTTAAAGGCTTATTATTTTTAGTTGCAGGTGCAGTTTTGTATACAACTGGAACTACGGATTTAGATTCAGTTTCAGGGTTAGGAAAGAAAATGCCTTTTACTATGGCGATGTTTTTATTTGGAGCAGCAGCAATTAGTGGTATCCCACCTTTTAATGGATTTGCATCTAAATGGATGATTTATGAATCAGGTTTTAATGGAAATTTGGGTATTGCTTCAATAATAGCTGTTGTAGTATCAGCACTTACTTTAGCATCCTTTATAAAAGTAGGACATTCAGTATTTTTTGGTCCTATTAAAAAGGAGCATGATCATTTAGAAGATGTTCCATTATCTATGAAGATACCCATGGGTATTTTAGCAACTTTAACAGTTGTTTTGGGAATAATGCCAAGATTAGTAGTAGAAAATTTATTAATGCCAGTTGTAAGAGCAATTTATAATTTGCCTATATATATTGGAAGTGCATTAGGAAATGTATATGGTGTATTGGATATAAACTTTGATGTTAGTAAAATTGAATTTTCAACTAATGGGATTTATAGTCCAACAAATTTTTTAATTTTATTCATAATATTGCTTTTAGGTGTTTTATTGTTTGTAATATTTAAAGGAGAAAAGACTGGTGAGGAAATACATGAACATCTTGATAAGGAATTTGATATGAGTATATTTACAAGATATCAAAATAAGGCTTCAAATGGTATGAATTATTCAAATGTAGATATAGAGTCAAGTTGTAAATATGATATTTTTGTTGGTGGAGAAGAGGGTGATAAGGTTAAAGTTGGGGCTAATGACTTGTTCTGGGGAATGAAATATCAATTAAAGGGATATTTAAATAGTATCCAGAGGGCACATAGCGGAAATGTTAATGATTATGCTTTATGGATTGTAAGCACATTAGTCATAGTATTAATAATTTTATTTATATTTGTATAGGAGGTGGGAATATGGAGTATATTTTAAAATTAATTAATTTATTAATATTCCCAGGCTTTATTTTTACAATGATTATGGGATTATTTTTATCAGGTGTGGATAGAAAAATAGTCGCTAGAATGCAAAGAAGAAGGGGACCTAAGATTTCTCAACCTTTTTATGACTTTGTAAAATTAATAGGAAAGGATACTATAGTACCTAGAAATGCTAATGCTAAATTATTTATAATGGCACCAATAATAGCATTAGTTAGTATTTGTATAGTACCAGTTTTATTTCCTATATATAATGTATCATTTTTTGGAGGAGTGGCAGATATTGTTGTAATTATCTATTTATTAACTATTCCTTCAGTAGCAATAATAATTGGTGGAATTGCATCAGGGTCACCATTTGCATCCATAGGTGTTTCAAGAGAAGTTGTTTCTATGATTGCATATGAATTACCGCTTATAACATCAATATTAGCTGTTTGTAAAAAAGCAGGAATGGTTTTAGGAATGGGAACTACGTATTCTTTATCTGCAATATCAATGGCCCAAAAAATTAATGGAAGTTTTATATTTTCTATAGCATTATTGCCGGCTGCTATTGCCTTTTTGATGATTTTACCAGCTAAAATTGGAGTTGCACCATTTGATGTGGCAGAGGCAGAAACTGAACTTTGTGAAGGACCATTAGCAGAATATAGTGGATTGCAGCTTGGGCTATTTAAGTTAACACATAATATAAAATTATATGTTATGACTGCTCTATTTGTAGTTTTGTTTTTAGGCAATGTAGGAGTTGAAAATGAAAATTTAGTAATTAATATAATAGTTAATACATTGATATTAATTGTATTAGTAGTTGTGATTACAGTATTATTTTTATCTGTAGTAAGGGGACTTATGGGTAGATATAAATCTAATCAAATGTTTAAATTTTATTGGACAGTACCAACTATATTAGCGCTATTAAGCTATGTATTAGTAAGCTTTAATTTGTAAGGGGGTATTTGGTAATGGCATTAGTAGAAAAAAGTAGGGAAAAATCTCCTTGGATATATCATTTAAATACTGGATCTTGTAATGGGTGTGATATTGAATTACTAGCATTACTTGGACCAAGATATGATATAGAAAGATTTGGTGTTAAAGTTGCAGGTTCTCCTAGGCATGCAGATATAGTGGTTGTAACAGGACCAATTACAGTACAGTCTAGAGATAGAATGATTAAGGTTTTATCACAAGTTCCAGAACCAAAGGTTGTTGTATCCATAGGGTCATGCCCAGCTTCAGGAAATGTATTTAAGGATAGCTATGCTATTGATGGACCATTAGATAAATGGACTACTGTAGATGTAACAGTTGGAGGATGCTCTCCAAAACCAGAAGCAATAGCAAAGGGAATATTAAAAGCTGTAGAAATACTAAATAAGAAGAGGGAGGTAGAGACACATGTTTAAACTTCCTTATTTATTAGAAGGTATAAGTAATATTTTTAAACCTGTATTAACAAATGAAGAAGATTTTGATAATACAAAGGGAGCAAAAAATTATAGAGGAAAGCTTTATTTTGATTCTAATGCATGTATAGGCTGCGGAATTTGCATTAGGGTTTGTGCTGGACAAGCAATTACTAAGGAAATTAAGCCTGTAGAAGGTGGACAGGAAATAAAAATGACATTTGATTTAGCGTCATGTACATTTTGTGGGTTATGTACAGATTTTTGTCCTAAACATGCAATAAAAACAAGTGAAGAGGTAATGATGGTAGAAAATGATAAAGAAAAATTAAAGGTTGAAGGAAGCTTTATTAAAAAGTTACCACCAAGGCCAACAATAAAACCAAAGCAAGGGGAAAAATCAAAAGAAGTAATAGACAAAAAAGAAAAAATATAAAATAAAAAGGCGCAAATAAGCGCCTTTTTGTATAAGTAAGATTCTAAATTTTAATTTGACTTACTCGAACTTGCTTGAAACTCCAAATTTTAATTTGGCTAGTTGAAAGTACACTTTAGTGTACTCAGCGACTGAAAGGAGTCGAGTTTCCTAAGTGAGAGCCCAAATTTTAATTTGGTTTACTCGAACTTACTCAGCGACTGAAAGGAGTCGAGTTTCCTATTAAGAATAGTAGCTTTCAATTTTTGATTTTCTATTTAATAGTTTATATCCTGAAAGACTAGGATTAACTTTAGTAAAACGAGCTGATTGCCAAAGACCAAAGCATTTATCAAATTTGTAAAGTTCATTATCTATTTCAACAATTGCTGAGTTATTTATATCAAAACCCTTGAAGGAAACCCTTTTTCCTTTTTCTTTTAAATATTTAAGTGCTTTCCCTAGTAGTTCATCAGGATCAGGAATATTTCTTTCCTCTAAAAAAATTTGAAATGAATCTTTAGTATTACTACAATTACTTTCCATACAATAACCTCCTAAAATTTCCCGCGTGTATAAATATTATATGCATTATGTAAAATATTTACAATAAAAAAATAACTATTTATCAAAAAAATATTGGAAACAGTTCCAAAATGATAATTTATTTGTAAATAATATAAAAAATTTAATATTTATTTAAAAGATTTTTATAAAATTATGGATAAAGATAAAATTTTGAATTAGGCAGTAAATATTGCAGGTTACTATTTAGGATAAGATTAACAGAGGTTGTTAAATTAGAATAATATATATAGTATAAGTATTATAAGAGATGGATTTATGAAAAAATATAACAATGAAAAAAAAGGAAAAAGTAATAAAAAGAGTAGTTCTTATAAAAAAAATAATAATAACAGTAAAAATAGCAACAATAGCACTAGTAGTATTACCGAAGAAGAAAGGGCAGATTTACTTAATCAAATTGGAATTTTAGACTTGTCTTCCTTTGGAGTATATTTAATAATATATGCAGCTATTCTAAATATACAATACCTAGAATGGGAAAAAATTAAAATATTAGATCAATTAAATGAGAGTAATTATTCAGATATGGTGCAGGACTTATCTGAGGTACCCAAAAATGCAAATGTTATCTATTTGTTTGTAACAGCAATTTTTACAGGAATAATATTTAATAATTATAGGTCAGTTTTATCGCAAATAGGAGAAGAAAGAGATGAAAAAGAAATTGAAAAGGCTTATAAAAGTGTAATAGCTATTTTATTAATTTTATTGGGTACTACAATAAATTTTGAGGTATTACATTCTTGATGGTCTTAATATATGTGTATATTAGGACTATTTTTGATAAAAAAGTAATAAAGGATATTTACTATATGGATTAAAATGGTATAAAATATATATAATTGAATTATTGATAAAAAATTAACTATTAATACATATATAAAATTAAAAATATATATAACTATATTAATAATAGTTAGAATGATGTTTACAGTATATTAAGGGGGAAAGGATTATGAAAATAATTGTTGGGGCTGGAAAAACAAAATATAATGGGTGGGTTTCTACTCAAGAAAATGAACTAAATTTGTTAAATTTAGAACAATGGGAAAATTTAAAGGGTAATGAAGAAATTGAAGCGATATTAGCAGAACATGTTTGGGAACATTTATCTTTGGAGGATGGAATAAAAGCAGCGGAAAATTGCTATAGATTTTTGAAACCAGGTGGGTATGTTAGATGTGCTGTTCCAGATAAGAATTTTAAAAATGCTTTATATCAAAGTATGATTAAAGTGGGGGGACCAGGCCATGAAGAGCATCCAGCAGCAGAGCATAAAATGGTGTATGATTATAAGACTTTAGTAAAAGTATTTGAGGAAGCTGGTTTTAAAGTAACTCTTCTAGAATATTGTGATGAACAGGGAGATTTTCATTATAAGGAATGGGATGAGTCTAAGGGAAAGGTATGTAGAAGTTATAGGTTTGATAAAAGAAATTCTATGGGCAAATTAGGCATGGTATCGATTATAATTGATGCTGTAAAGCCAGTAGATAAATAAGAAACTTGAAAATGATAAGTATTATTAATATAATTAGCTTAAATGAAAAATTTAAAAGAGGTGTAAGTATGAGTTCATTTAGGTCAATTAATAGTAATGAGGCCAAGAATCTAATAGAAACCTGTAATGAATTAGTAATTATAGATGTAAGAAGATTTAGTGAATATAAGTCTGAGAAGATTCCTAATGCAGTAAATATACCGGTTGAAGAATTAGAATGGGAGATTGAAGAGTTGAAAGAAAATATAGATAAGCCTATTTTAGTTTATTGTAAAGCAGGGCATAAGAGTGCTTTAGCATGCCAAATGCTAGAGGAAGAAGGGTTTAGTAAAATTTACAATTTAGGGCAAGGTATTTTAGGCTATGATGGTAAAATAGTTTAAAAGTAACGTATTTAAAATAGTAAATAATTAAGATTTGCTGTTTTAAATACGTTTTTTTATTTTATGTATTAAAATAATATGTGTAATATTATATAATATTGTAAGATAACGTTTAAATTATTAGGGATGAGGAGTGAGGAGAATGTTATATACATTAGAAAATGAAAGAATTAAGATTGTTGCAAGTACTCATGGAGCAGAGCTTACTAGTATTAAATCTAAAGAAGATGGAACAGAATATTTATGGAATGGGAATGAAAATTATTGGAGATATCATGCGCCAGTTTTATTTCCTATAGTTGGAAAAGTGAAAGATGGTGTATATAAAGTTGATGGTAAAGAATATAATTTACCACAACATGGATTAGCGAGGATTCGTGAATTTCAATTAGTAGAAAAAACAGATAATAAATTAGTATTTGAGTTATCTTATTCAGAAGATACATTAAAGGTATATCCTTATAAATTTTCTTTAAAGATTACTTATTCATTAGTTCAAGATGGGGTTACAACAGCTTATACAGTTGAGAACAAAGACGATAAAGTTATTTATTTTTCAATAGGAGCTCATCCAGCATTTATGTGTCCAATAAAGGGTGGAGAAATAATAAATGATTATTATTTTGAGTTTAATGAGAGAGAAACAACTGATATAATGATTATCAATGAAGATGGATACATTAAAAAAGAAAGAAAAGAATGTTTAAATAATGATAATATTATTAATTTAAGTTTTGATGTATTTAAAAACGATGCATTAGTTTTTGATAATTTAAAATCTAATAAGATTAGTTTAAAATCAGTTAATCATGATAAGTGTATAACAATGGATTTTACAGGATTTCCTTATATGGGATTATGGACAAAAGTAACAGGTGCTCCATTTGTATGTATTGAGCCATGGTATGGACATGCTGACTTTGAGGATTTCACTGGTGAATTTAAGGATAAAGAAGCAATAGAAAAGCTAGAGGTAGGACAAGTATTTAATAGTTCTTATACAGTTACAATAAAATAGTTATTTAAAAAGTCTAAATAATAATGTAGTGCTCATATTATTTAGGCTTTTTTGGAGAGGAAAAATAATTTTAGTTAAATTTAATAAAGTAAAAAATAACTTTGAATTTATAAAACATACAAATATTTTAAGAATATCTTAATAGTTAAAGGAGTTAGGGGGATTATGAAAATAGAATGGTCTAGATTTAAGAATTATGGACTATGGATATCTTTAGCTGGAATTATAAGTGATCCAACTACTGAAGCTAAGGGATATTTAGATGATAAAAAGGCTAAAGAAGAACAATAGATAAAAAGAGAATATGAACCACAATAATATGATTTAAAGATTATATTATTGTGGTTTTTATGTTTAAAATAATTAATTAATTTTAGTAAGTTGATAAATTTTTAACTAAATTAGTATAATACAATAATTTTACTTATTTATTATTAAAGATGGAAAAAAATTTATTATTGAGTCGTATCATCTCTATATTCAACAATTGCTTCGTAAAGGGCTTTAGCACAGTTAGATTGTCCTAATTTAGATGAAAGATATTTTTCATCTGAAGAATTACTTAAAAAACCTAATTCAATTAGTGAAGAAGTATTTGTATTTAATTCTAAAACAGCAAGCTCTTCGCCTGGAATATAAGAACGCACACCTCTGTTAGTTGTGTAATTTAAGTCTATTAATGCTTGTTGAAGATAGTTTGATAAGATTAAACTATTTTCATCATTAGGATTATACCAAGTTTCAACGCCGGATATATCCTTTGAATCAGAACTATAGTTGCAGTGTATTGAAACAAATATATCAGCATCACAAATTTTTGAGATATTTATACGTTCTTTCAAACTATCATTTGCGGTTTCTAACCAATCGATTTCATCACTTGATCTTGTATAAATTACTTTAAATCTATCATCACTTTCTAGAAGTTCACCTAATTTTAATGAAACAGCTAGCGTAATATCTTTTTCAGCAGTACCATTAGGACTAATAGCTCCATAATCCCAGTCTCCATGACCGGGATCAATACAAACGATATATGGAGATAATTCTTCGACTTTAGGCATTGCTAAGTTAAAAGTAGCAATAGTTTTATTTTTATTTGACATAATAATTATTAAGGGAATTATAGATATAAATAATATTATAGTAGTAAATACTACTATTATTCTTCTTTGACGTTTTTTTTTCTTTTTGTAAAGCATTTTTCTTCTGTAGTTTAAGTTAAATGAATCATTATTTATTTAAACCACCTCTACAAAATATTATTTAAATGAAATTAGTTTTTATACACAGTGAATAAGCATACTATGTAGAATTTAAACTAAGTTGAATTTAAAATTTTAGTCAAATTTGATTGATTAAATTAAATATAAAATATTTAGATAAGATTTAGGATCCTAATTATAAGTATAAATAAATTACCAAAAAATGTAAATAAATATAAAGGAAAATAAATTTGAAAATTTTTTTTTGAAATTAGGAACAATTTATAAATTATAATGGTCTAATTAATATGTTAACAAAAGAAAATAAAAAAAAAAGTGAGGTTATTAAAAGTGAAAAAATTATTAGTAAGTGCTTTAATTGCAATTATGGTAGGTGCAACATTAACAGGTTGTGGAAATGTAAGTAATGGTAATAATCAAAGTGTTGAGCAGGGGACAGGACAAACAACTTCTGTATCAGCAAAAGAGGTTGTTGAAAAGTTAAATGAAAAGGGATATGTAAGAGCTGCAGCGGAAATAGAGGATACTATGGCAACAGAAATATATCACTTAAATTTAGATGATGTAGAGGATTATGGAATATTAGAAACTCAAATATCACCAGGACCAGGATTTATTATGGTTGTTAAGGCTAAAGAGGGAAAGGTTGATGATGTAAAAGCTTCTTTAGAACAAGTTTTACAAGATAAAGTAGGAAGCGCATTTTATCCAGAAGAAAAAGAAGTTGCTGAAAATGCTGAGATAAAAGTTAATGGGAATTTAGTTTCTTTAATGATTGTAAATAGTGAAATTAAAGATGAAGTAGAAACTGAGTATAATAACTTAATTAAATAATAGTTAAAAGGAGTATTTTATATTTATATATCTTTGGTAATGATATATATTATAATATAATATACTCCTTTATTTTAGTGATTAATAAAAATTGTTATGTCAACTTGAATTTTACCATTCACCAGGATAAGCAATAATGTATAATGATACGTTTTGTACTCCCCAGTTTATACAATCATCTTCAGAGTTTAAAAATAAATCTATTTTATTACCCTTGATTGCACCACCTGTATCAGCAGCAATGGCCATACCATATCCAGGTATATAGACTTTTGAACCTAAAGGAATTATAGAAGGATCTACGGCAATGGTACTAATACCATTCGGATCACGTACAGGGGTAGTGCCTGTATAGGTAATTGTATCGCCTGTATAGGCAGTGCTTACCATTGTATATGATGCTTTATAATTAGCTATTTCATTGCTAGTAGTATTTGTATCCAGGCTAGCAATATATTCAGTATTATCTAAAGCTTGAGAAGTAGTAGCTTGTTTTTCTTGATTTTCTTTTAATTTAGCTTCTTCAGCTTTTTGTTCTTCTAAATTTTTGTTATAGATAGTTATATCGTTAATAATATTTTCAACTTGAGTTGAAAAATCAATACTAGCAACACTACTAGTATTGGTAGTAGCAATATCATTATTATATTCATATACATTATTATTTAAATTTATATTGTTTTTTTCTAAATAACTTACGTTAACAACTTTTTGAGTAGTATTATTTAAAACACTTGCTTGTGTGCAAAATTCATTTATACCAAATATTGATATAGCAAGTGAAGTTGTTAAAACTACAATTTTCTTAAACAGAAAATACACCTCCAAGATTGTGAATTTAATTCCTTCGTCCTGCAACTAGGTTATACTATATATCAAAAATCATGTCAAACTCGTATGGTTCATAATGGTAATGAATAAAATGGAAGAAATAAAAAGGAATAATATAGAAAAATGCTTCTATTACTTTAAAATCAAGAGGTTAAATCATATCAGTACAGAAAAGTCAAGAAAAAATAAAAGGAAAAAATATACTTAAATACCTTGAAATTTATAATTAATTTAAGTATAAATTCTAAAAAAATGTAGACAAATTTAAAAGTATTGTTCTATAAATATCGAGATAAAATGTATAAGAATGTTAGAATATTATGTAAAAATATATGATATAATTAATAGAATATATATAAACGAATATTAGGGGGAATATTATGGCCGCTATAACATACAAGTGTCCCAATTGTGGTGCTGAAATTAACTTTGATCCTACTTTGCAAAAAGGAAAATGTGATTTTTGTATGAGTGAGTTCACAGTGAATGATATAGAACGCTTAAATAATGAAAATAAAGATCATATAACAGAAGAAAATTTAGATGAAGAATATAATAATGAATGGAGTAATTTAGGTGAGAATACATCAGGTTATTCATGTCCAAGATGTGGAGCTGAGATAGTATGTGATAAAACAACAACTGCTACATTTTGTTGTTATTGTCATGGACCTGTAGTATTAAATGATAAGTTTAAAGGAGAATTTAAACCATCTAAAGTTATGCCATTTAAAGTTAATAAGGAAACTGCAATTGAGAATTTCTTGAAATGGAGTAAGAAAAAATGGTTTTTACCTAAGGAATTTTCATCTTATAAACAATTAGAGAAGATTACAGGTATCTATATTCCATTTTGGTTAGTTAATTCTAATGTTACTGGGGAAATGAGTGCTAGATGTAAAAGAATAAATACTTGGGTAAGCGGTGATTATAGATATACAAAAACAGATGTATACCATGTATATAGGGAAGCTAATTTGAATTTTAATAATGTTCCTCATAATGCATCAAGTAAAATGGATGATAATGTTATGGAAAGTATTGAACCTTATGATAATAGAGAGCTTAAGGATTTTTCAATAGCATATTTACCAGGATTTTTCTCAGAAAAATATGATAGAAGTAAGGAGCAGGTTTTACCTTTAATTGAAGGTAAAATAAGAATGGGAACAAATGATATATTAAGAAATTCCATAAGTGGATATTCTACTGTTGATGTTGTAGGAACAAATGAAAGGTTTAATAAAACATCTTGTCAATATGCATTGATGCCTGTTTGGATGATGACATATAGTTCAGGAAATAAAAATTATATATTTGCAATGAATGGTCAAACAGGAAAGGTATTTGGCTCATTACCAGTGTCAAAAGGTAAAATAGCAATATTATTTGCGATAGTATTTATTTTAGTATTTTTAGTTGTATTAATAGGAGGAGTGTTTATATGATTAATATAAAAAAGAACTTAGTACCTTTTATTAGTTCACTTATCTTGCTATTATCATTTGTAACTATAGTAAGTGCAGATATAAATTCTGTAGTTGATGATGCTAATCTTTTATCAAGTGAGGAAGAACAACAATTAAGAGGAGATTTAGCAAGTTTTAAAGAAAAGTATAACATGGATACTGTTATAGTAACATCTAATGATTTAGGTGGTAAAAGTCAAATGGATTATGCTGATGATTATTTTGATTATAATGGATATGGTGTTGGAGAAGATAAAAGTGGTTTATTATTGCTAATAGATATGGATGATAGAAAGGTATGGATATCAACTTCAGGAGAGGCTATAAAATATTTTACAGATAGTAGAATAGATAGAATAGTTGATGATGTAACAGCACAATTAAAAAATGCAGATTATTTTGAAGGATGTAATGAATTTATAAGTGATATAAACTATTATGCAGAAGAAGGTATACCGGCAGGACAATATACTTATAGTGAAGCTGAACGTACTCAAAAAGTTATTTTTATTGGCTTAGGTGCTGGACTAATAGTAGCTAGTGTAGTATCTTTTTTAGTTGTTAACTCTTATAAAAATTCAAAATCTATTTCTACAGCAAATTATGTTGATCGTAATTCAATAGTTTTTACTAGAAAAAAAGATAGATTTATTAGTACTTATACTTCAAAAACTAAAATAGAGAGAAATAATAATAGTGGTAGTGGAGGAAGTTCAACTCATACTTCAAGTAGTAGGAATACTCATGGGGGAGGTGGAGGAAGCTTCTAAAAATAAATAAAGTTTATGACTGTATAAAAAATAACATGGATAATTTTATTTAAACATGTAGTTTTTATACAGTTTTATCTTTTTATATAGTACTAATAAAGAGTTTATGATAAATTGATAAATAAATACAAATAAACTATACTAAGGTTATAAAATGAAAATATCATAAAGGAGTGATTATTTGTTTGGTTATGTAACTCCACTGAAACCAGAGCTGAAAATTAGAGAGTATGAAATGTTTAGGGGATATTATTGTGGTGTCTGTATGCATATTAAAGATAACTTTGGAAATCTACCAAGGTTAACTTTAAATTATGATATGGCATTCTTAGGATTATTATTAGATGCATTACATAATGAGGCTCCTAAAATTGAATTTAAAAGATGTATGGCTCATCCATTAAAGAAAAAGCCAATGATTATAAATAATAAGGCATTAGAATATACAGCTGCAATGAATGTTTCATTAGTATATTATAAGTTGATAGATGATGTTAATGATGATAAAAGTATAAAAAGTAAGTTAGAAAGTACAGCATTATCACCATATAAAAGAAAATTTAACAGAAATGTTACGAAGGTTAATGATATAATAGAAGAAAATTTAAATTTATTATCTAACTTGGAAGAAAATAAGAATTTTGAATCTATAGATGAAATTGCTCATCCATTTAGTTTAATAGTTGCTAAAATTTTAGAATTATATCCAGAAGATTTTGAAGATGATTGTGAAAATATTAGGTATGCACTTTATGATTTAGGATATGCATTAGGAAAGTGGATATATTTAATAGATGCATTAGATGATTTAAAGGAAGATATGGAGAAAAATAAATTTAATCCTATTAACTTTTTATACAATAAAGAAAATAAAAACTATGATAATCTAATGGTTGAAATTAAAGCACGAATGGAATTTACTATATTGAATTGCGGATATAATTGCAAGGAGGCATTAGATAAATTGCCACTAAAAAGAAATAAAGCAATACTTGAAAATATAATTAGTCTTGGAATGATGGATAAGTATGAAAAGATAGTTAATAATTGTAGCTGTAAAGAAAAAGGAAATTTAAAATTTAATTCATAAAAATTAAGAAAATTAGCGTAGAAATATACGGTTATAGAAAATATACATAAAGGATAAAAAGGAGTGTTTTGAAAATGAATCCATATGAGGTATTAGGAGTAAAACCGGGTGCTTCCCAAGAAGAAATTAAATCTGCTTATAGGAAGTTAGTAAAGCAATATCATCCAGATCAATATGGAGATAATCCGCTTAAGGATTTAGCACAAGAAAAGCTTGCTGAAGTAAATAAGGCGTATGATATGTTAAAGAATAATAATAATGGTGGGGATTCAAGTTATAATGCTTCATCTAATGGATATAACACAAGTTATAATTCTTATAGTAGCAATGCTCCAATTTATGCAGAAGTTAGAAGCTTAATTCAAATGAGAAGTATTTCAGTAGCAGAATCAAAGCTTAATGCAATTAGAGAGAGAGATGCTGAGTGGTATTACTTATATGGAAATGTTATGCTTGCAAAAGGTTGGTTTGAATCGGCATATAACAATATTCAAAGGGCATGTAATATGGATCCAAATAATTTTGAATATAGGCAAGCGTTAAATCAATTAAATTCAAGAAGTCGTGGATATAGTCAAACATATAGAACGTCAAGTGGTAATATGGATACTTGTGATTGCTGTATGAATTTATGGTGTTTAGATTCATTATGTGAATGCTTTGGAGGAGATTTAATAGGATGCTGTTAAGTATAGTTAAAAATTAAGAGTTTTGAGTTAAGAATTAATTCAAAGTGGATTAAATTCTATAACCATTAACTACTAACTCTTAACTGTATGAAAGGGGTGGTTTTATGAAGGCAAGGAATATAGCGCTTGGAGGGGTTTTAGTTGCATTAACTACTATAGTTTTATATTTAGCAGCTTTTTTACCAATAAGTACATTAGCAATACTAACTATTGCTTCGTCAATAATACCTATTTGTATTATAAGAAGTGATGTACAAACAGCAATTTTTGTTTATATAGCATCGAGTTTAATAGCCTTTTTCTTAGTTCCAATTAACATATCATTATTATATTTTATTTTCTTTGGTGTATTTGGAATAATAAAGTTTTTTATAGAAAGATTAAGAAAAGAAAAGTTAGAAATATTATTTAAATTATTATTTTTTAATGTAGTATTTATTGTTGGATTTTTAATAATGCAAAATATATTAGGGATAAATGTAATAACAGGATTAGAAGCTATGATTTTTAAATTCTTTGATTCTTCATCAAAGACTATTGCAATTATTATATTGTGGATAATAGCGCAGCCAGTTTTCTTAATTTATGATTATGCTATGACAATGATTATTACTTTTTATATGGAACGCATACACAAAAAATACTAGTTGCATTAAGAAAGAGGATATCAAAAAAGAACTGCCATTTGACAGTTCTTTTTTGCTAAATATCTAAAAGATTTTTTTTATATGAAGAGTACATATTTCTTAATGAGCTCATTTTATCTTCTAATTCTAAATATAAATTAGAAGCAAGCTCTAAATTGTTATCTGCAATTGCGTCTTTAAGTCTTGTGAAAAGAGATTTTGTAGAATTAGTATCCTTCATTATATATAATCTTAATTCGTGAATTGCCATCCAGTTAGTTAAATCTAAATCTAATGCTTTATTTGCATCGTGAAGGCACTTACAAGCTCTGATTTCAGCAGTAAACTTATTTACTATTCTATGAGATATCTCCATTTTCCATCTCTTAATAGTTGCTATTTTAAAACTATTAATAAGTTGATCTGTCAACACACCATTTCTCTTTAAAACTTCTACTTTTTCAGGATATCTATCTAGTGCAGTAATGTTTTCATAGATTGTTGCAGGTGCTTTGCTAAAGAACTTATTTCTTTCTTCTTCAGTGAAATCTTCAAATACATCTTCTTCAGCTCTATATTTCCTATCTTTTTCTAAGTATCCTGCTTCTTCACCATATTCTTTTGAAAGTTCAGCTAAAAGCTCATCTTCAGTTTTGTTATTATTAACTGCATAAAGAATACCATCAAGCATTGCCATATAGCATACAGCTATTGTTATATACACATTTGAATGTGGATTTGGTGAACGAAGCTCAAATCTTGTAGCCATTGGATTTGATAAATCTCTTATAAGGCCAACTAGGATAGATCTATTTCTAGAAGGATTACTTGGAGATAATCCAAGAGAAGTAACTATACAAACTGGTGCTTCAAATCCAGGTTTTAATCTCTTAAGTGAGTTATTAGTTGAAGATATAAATGGATTCATAACTTCGTAATTTTTAAGCATTCCCATAAGAGAACCATAACCAATAACACTTAAGAAATGATCTTTAGTTGTATGGAATAAATTAATTCTCTTACCGTTCTTAAGTTTTAAGCTAATCCCCACATGAGTATGCATTCCTGAACCAGCTACACCATCAAGTGGTTTTGCCATAAATGTTACATCTAATCCATGTCTTCTATAAGTTTCTTGAACTAATATTTTTATAAATAGTTCATTATCAGCAGCTTGAACTGCATCAGAGAACTTCCAGTCAACTTCGATTTGTTCCATTACATGATTAAAGTTACCAGAAGCGTCAAGCTTAGCTCTAACTCCACCAACTTCTTTATGACCCATTTCAGGTTCAAATCCATAAGATTCCATTAATAGTAAAGTTTCTTCTAAAGCAGTACGAACTTTACCTTTAGTTCTTGTCCAATATTGTTCATGAAGTACTTGTGAAGTAGATAATTCTTCTAATTCAGCATCACTATTTGGAGTTTTAACCCAGAATTCTAATTCTGTTGCAGATGTAATAATAATTTCATCTATATCATCTTTTTTTATGTTATAAATATCTAACACTTCAGGATTTGTATTGAATATATTCCATAAGGTATCTTTAAATGTTTTAACTGCATTGTGTAAAATGTTTCTAGAATCTACAGGTTTATTATCGTGATATAAGAAACAAGGAATTCTTAATGTACCAACTGGTTTATTTGTTGCAGAATCTATAAAATCATAATTGTAATCAACAAACCATTTGCTATGTAAATCAGCAATCATATCTACCTTTGCATTATTTAATGTTGCAATTCCAGGTAAAACAACTGATGAACCATCAGTTTGAACTGCAACGCCATGTAGGAATGAGTCAAGGTCATCTAAAAATAAATTTACTGGTATTTTTTCATCAGTATCATTTCCTGAAAGGTCAATTCCAACAAATGAAACAAATTTAATTTCTGGATGGTTAGTTAATATTTCTTTTACTTGTTCTTTTGTATGATTTTCTTTGGGTATAGTATAAAGTAAGTTATCAATCATAAGCTTAATTTCACAACAGTTAAAACGCTATGAAATATACTCACATCCTTTCTTATATTAGTCGAATAATGTTTGGTAAAAGTTTAAAAAATATTCGGAAATTCCTTATAGTGATTTTATTATAAATTTGTCAATTATGTCAATAGATTTATTGCTATATTATAATAAAATATCAAATTTTTTGTAAATTATATTTATTTACAAATTATAGCATAAACTTCATGTATTTAGCTAAAAAACTGTTTAAATTTGTATAAAAAGGTTAAAATAAAAATAACAAATATATTAAAGTTATTATTTAAGGAAGAGGTGATTTATTATGGAAAAGGTTCTATGTCCTAAATGTGGTGAAATTATATTTGAAGAGCCAGAGTGTGAAGCTAATGGAATTATCACATGTGACAAATGCAATAATAAAATAAGCTGGATGTGTGATGGGAAGAAAACAATAACTAAATTATATACATAATAAGAAAACCTTTATATAGATATTATTAGTATTTATATAAAGGTTTTTATAAAAGGAATAATATAGAAAGTTTTGAAAAATAAAGATAAAAGTGATAAAATAATATATATAGATAAATAAAAGTAATAAAATATTAAAAAAGTATTATGTTAATTAATAAAAAGAAAATGGGGAATTGATAAGCAATAAGTAAAGTTAATTTGGGGGGATAAAAATGGGAGAATATTTTAAAAGAATAAAAGATGAAATAGTTGTTTTAGGAAGTATTATTTTGGTACTAGTAATAAGTATATTTTTATCAAAAATATTTCTTATAAGGTATGGGGATGTACTATTATATTTAGGGAGTATAATAGTAGTACTAGGATTTTTAGATTCTGTATTACAAAATGATAAAATAGATATAGATAAAGTTATCATTGGAAGTGGATTATTTGTAATTGTTTTAAGCTGTTTAATATAGTTTTTAGCTAATAAAAATAAAAGCTAAATGATATTTTTGATATATTATATAATTTTAGTTAAGCATTCATAGGTTTATTAAAAGAAAAGCTGCTAAAGAGTTGACGCTTACTGTATTGGCCTCGACTCTTTAACAATTTTTAGAATAAATATTATAATTTATAAAAGTAAGTTATAATGTTTCTTTAATTATATATATCATGAAATTTTATTATATACATAATTAACTTTAGACTGAAATTCAATTTGCAAATAAATGATATAGCTTTATTATAGCTGTAATTAAATATTTATGATTTTAATTAATATATAATTTAGTTAGTTCTAGTAGATGTGTAATTATCATACCAGTTATTAAATATTACTCTTATAGAAGCTGCAATTGGAACTGCAATTAACATTCCAATTAGCCCACCTATGTTACCTCCTATTAAAATAGCCAGCATAGTAAATACGGCATGAAGCCCTACGCTTTGGCCAACTATTTTTGGAGCTAAAAAGTTGTTATCAATTTGTTGTACAACAAGCATTGCTATTATTGCATATAATGCTTTTATAGGACTTCCACTCAATAATCCCATTACAGCCGCTAATATTGTTCCTACGATAGGTCCTACATAAGGAATCATATTACATATACCAGAAATAATACCTATAACAACTGCATAATCTATACCAGCAATTGATAGAGCAATTGCAGATAATGCACCAACACAAAAGCCTTCTAATAATTGGCCACGAATAAATTTTGAAAATACATCATTGATTATTGAAAAAACTTCAGAACATTTTTTGCCAGCAGTAGTATCTCTAAATACTAAATAGTAAAGCTTTTTCCAAAGACCAATGAAGTATTCAGAATCCTTTAATATATATATACTTATGATAATTGCTATGAAGAATGTAGCAATACTACTTCCAATAGACATTATATTAGATGTCATTAATCCGAGATTATTAATTATATATTTTTGAACAGTATCAACAATTTGGATTATGTAAGGCTCAAGTTTATCAATAAATGAAATATTTAAATTCCTTAAAGTTGATTCTATTGATGATGTTGTAAATGAATTAGAATTTAAATATGAAGATATATCATTTATTATATTAGTAAGCGTTGTACTTTTAGATAATTGGCCACCTATCATAAAGTAAATCCCCCAAATAATAGCTAATACTATTGTAATGATAAGAAGATAAGAAGACAGAATAGCAATCATCCTTCTATTTTCTTGTTTTTTTATTTTATAGATAGTATTAGTTCTTAGAAAGTTCTCAATACTCCTTGTTAAAGGAAATAGCAAGTATGCAATTAATATTGCAATAAGTAGTGGTTTTATTAAACTAAGACCACTTCCAATAATAGAAAAAATACTTGTAAATATTGTCCCAAGATTGGACATAATAGTTAAAGCTATAAATATAGCTATAGCTGTTAAAGTTACATATATTGAGTACTTTAATAGCTTTTTATCAAAATGTATTTTCATGGCTTACCACCTTTCAAAAAAATTATTACCTTATATAAAATATAGTATAACATAAGTGAATAAAATTTAAGGAGTGATTATTACTTTATTGTAAATTTATCGAATAAAGTGAAAAACCAAGTGATTTATAGTAGAAAATATTAAATAATAAAAATAATATAAATAAAAGTTATGTTAGAAGAAGGGAATTTAAAGAATAAATAGAATAAATATAATTATCAGAATTTTTTAAAAATAGTAAATGTAGGATGTTAAAGGCAGGAATATTTTTTAAAAACATTATATATAATAGAATCAGTATTAGAAATAATAATTATTTTTATATACGAAAATAAAATTATTAAAACAGGTAATAATTAAGTGAGTTTTAGGAGGAATTTAGTATGGAAAATATTTATTCACAAATTGATATTAATGCGTATGTTGCTAAATACATGGATGAGGTAGGCTGTAATTTAAGTCAGGCTTGTGAAGAACTTGGAATTGATCCTTCAGATGTATTTGTATCAAATAATTATGACGAAGATGAATTGCAATAAAATAAAAAAATAGAATAAATAGGATGTTGACTGTATCTAAAAGGATACAGTCGCTATGATAACGTATAACATAACTTTATTACTTGTATACAAGCTGATATATTATATCTTATATAAATTTACTAGTAGTATAAGAAAGATAAAATTTGAGTAAAAGAACAAAGGAAACAGATTTGATAGGTGCAGGACTTGTAATACTATCAATATTACTACATTATTTACATGTTGTAATTTTTAAAGATGTGAATCATACAATGCTTTTTTTATTTGCGGATATTGCATTTATACCTTTAGAAGTATTTTTCAGTATATAAGTATTTAAGCAAAAATTATCTAAGCCTTTATTGTAAGGCGCTTATTAATAATCAATTTAATATTAGGGATAAAAAAGAAAAAGATAAGTGTTTTTTAGAAAATATAAAATAGTAGTTTAAATAAATATTACATAGAAATTATAATAAATTTAAAAACGTAAGGACAGTGGCAAATTATAGATGGAATATTAAATTCTATTTATAATTTGCCATTTTTATTATAAAAAACTTTACGATACATTGTATAACCCTATAATTACAAAATTAGATACAAATACAATTTGGAATGAAATATGATATAATAATTGATGAGAGGTGATGGTATGAGGTGGTGTTTAAATAAAAGTAATATAATAAAATTTATTGGAAATACTATTATAGGGATATTTACGGCAATATCAATAATATCAATTTCTACTATTATGGTATTGAATATGAAATTTATATATAGATTTATTATAGAAAAGTATAATTTAGTATCTGTAACTGGGGTACCAGCAAATGATTTATTTTTCAATTACAGTGAGATTGTTAATTATTTACAAAATCCTTTTAACACTAAGTTGAAACTACCTAATTTCATTATGAGTAATTATGGAGAAATTCATTTTAAAGAAGTTAAGGATATTTTTACAGTTCTTATAATGATATCAATATTTTTTTTGGTATTTAGTGTTAGTTATATAGCTTTTAGTAAAATAAAAAATAAGCAAGGATTTAAAATAAATATTATTAATAATCTTAATTTAGGGGCTAATATTTTGATTTGTTTTTTTAGTTTTATAATAGGTGCTATTGCAATAGACTTTTCTAAGGCCTTTATATTATTCCATAAAATAATATTTAACAATGATTACTGGATATTTGATCCAAGTACGGATCCTGTTATAAATGCCTTACCAGAAGAGTTATTTATGATATATGGTTTAGTTATTTTAGCTATAGTAATAGGGGTAGCGGTAATTATTAAAGTGAATAAAAGAAAAATATTTAATATGAAGAATTCCCCTTATTTATCAAATTAATAATAAAATAGTAATAAATATAGATTTTAGAAAGGTAAATTATGAATAAAATAATTAGAGTTTCAACAATTTTATTTACTATGTTGATACTTATTATAGTATGCATGTATAATACGAACAAAAGTGAAGAGGGAAATTTACAAGATGATATAAATAAAAAAGAAGAAGTTAAGGCATCGAGAGATGAGATTAAAGAATTAATTGATAGTATGAGTATAAATGAAAAAATTGGTCAATTAATGATTGTTGGATTTAATGGGACTAGTGTCGATGAAAATCTAAATGATTTAGTTAAAAATTCGCATATAGGTGGAGTAATATTATTTAAAGATAATGTTGAAAGTTTAGATGGAGTTACAGAACTAATAAATAATATAAAACTATTAAATATAGAAAATAAGATTCCCTTATTTATTTCTGTTGATGAGGAGGGGGGAGTAGTTTCTAGGACTCCTAATGAATTTTTAAAATTACCATCAAGTCTTTCTATTGGATCATACAATAATGAGAATATGAGTTATAAAGTTGGAGAAATAATAGCACAGGAATTAAAATTAATGGGATATAATATGGATTATGCACCGGTGTTAGATGTTTTAAGCAATCCTAATAATACAGTAATAGGAAGTAGAGCATTTGGTAGAGATGTAGATACTGTGTCTAATTTAGGCGTAAGTGTTATGAAGGGGATAAGTGAAAATAATGTAATTCCAGTTGTTAAACATTTTCCAGGACATGGAGATACTAGTGTGGATTCACATTATGGATTACCATTAGTTGAAAAAAGCTTAGAGGAACTAAAAGAGCTTGAGTTTATTCCATTTCAATGGGCTATAAATAATGGAGCAGATGCAATTATGGTATCTCATATTTTATTACAAAGCATAGATTCAGAAAATCCAGCTACTATGTCTAAGAAGATTGTTTCAAATATTCTTAGAAATGAAATGAACTTTGATGGAGTTGTTATATCAGATGATATGACTATGGCAGCAATTATGGATAATTATGATATTGGAGAAGCTTCTGTAAAGGCTATTAATGCAGGTGTAGATATAATATTAGTTTGTCATGGATATGATAATGAAATGAAGGTATTGAATTCTATTAGTGAGGCTGTTAATTCAGGTGAGATTACAGAAGAAAGATTAAATGAAAGTGTATATAGAATTTTATCCCTTAAAAATAAATATAATTTAAGTGATACAACTAAAGTGAATTCAATTGGACTTCAAGAAATAAACAATAAAATTAATAATTTATTTAATTAAAAATAAAAGTCGGTTAATAGGAAGTAATTAAATAAACTTCATATACCGACTTTAAGATTTATATTATATCCTAGTAAAATTTTTTAAAGAAATATCAAAAGCTTTAACAGAATGGGTTAATTCTCCAGAGGAAATAAAATCAACACCAGATAGAGCATAGCTTCTAACCGTTTCTAAGGTTATATTACCTGAGCATTCAGTAGTTGCCCTTCCAGCAATTAAATTAACCATTTCCTTAGCTTGGGGTGGGGTCATATTATCAAGCATAATAATATCTGCACCAGCCTCAAGAGCTTCAAGAACCTCTTCTTTTGATTCAGTTTCAACTTCTATTTTTCTTACAAATGAGCAGTTGCTTTTAGCCAAGGCAATTGCATTTTTTATGCTACCTGCATATCCAATATGATTATCTTTTATTAAAATACCATCAGATAGTGAAAAACGATGATTATTTCCGCCACCAATCTTAACAGCATATTTTTCTAATATTCTAAGGTTAGGAGTAGTTTTTCTTGTATCTAAAAGCTTTGTGTTAAGACCTTCAAGTTTTGATATATATTTATTAGTTAAGGTTGCAATTCCACTCATCCTTTGAAGTAAATTTAAAGCAACTCTTTCACCCATTAAAATGTTAAGGGCATTTCCTTGAACTTCACCTATTATATCACCATTAGAAACATTAGAACCTTCATCAATAAATGCGGTGAAGTTAACTTCACCTAGTAGATTAAATACCCGTTCAAAAATAGGTAATCCACAAATAATACCATCTTCCTTTGCAATGAGGGAAGCCTTTGCGTTAGAGTCTTTAGTTACAACAGAAGATGCGGTAATGTCACTATAAGGAATATCTTCTTCGAGAGCATCTTTTATTATTTTATCAACAATTAAATAATTTAGCATATTTATTGTCCACCTTTCTTTTTAAGTAATTTATCAACTCATCATAAGAATCTAGTGCATAAGCTTTAGTTTCAAAAATAATATCTTTATAATTGACTTCGTTTATTTTAGAATTAATATTTTCAGCAGCTTGCTTTCCAAATACTAATGCTTCAAGTAATGAGTTACTGGCAAGCCTATTACTTCCATGAACCCCAGTACAGCTAGCTTCACCAACAGCATAAAGATTATTCATTGATGTTTTAGAAAATAAATCAACTTTTATTCCACCCATACAATAATGATGAGCAGGTGCTATAGGTAATAAATCTTTATCCATTTCATAACCTCTTTTTAGACATTCATTATAAAGAAAGGGGAATCTATACATTAAAAAATCTTTAGATTTTTTTGTCATATCAAGATACACATAAGGGTTGTTAGGAGTTTTAGATATTTCATTTAATATTGAAGTAGATACAATATCCCTAGGAAGTAAGGGATCAATAAATACTTCTTTATTTTGATTTACTATTATTCCGCCTTCACCGCGTAAAGATTCTGATAAGAGTAACTTTTTGCCTTTTGCATTAGGTTCATATAATACAGTAGGATGTAATTGTAAGTACTCCATATCCTTAATTTCAATATTATGTTTTAAACTAATATTTAATCCATCTCCAGTTAAATATTCAACATTAGTGGTTGAATTAAATATACCACCAATACCACCAGTAGCCAAAATAGTAAATTTACTATTTACATTATAGGTTCTATGTGAAGATCTCAATGTTCCGCCGTAGCAAGTATTATCTTTGCATATTAGATCTATTAATTTAGTATTTTCTAGCATAGTAATATTTTGCTTTTTAGATATAATATTTAATAATGTTTCAGTAACAGATTTTCCAGTTTCATCTTTAACATGGACAATTCTAAATTCACTATGTCCACCTTCTCTTGTATAATTTATTTTTCCTTCAGTTTTATCGAATGGCACTCCAAGCTTAATTAATGTATTAATGTTTTTAATAGAATTTTTTATTAATAATTTAACAGCATTAGTATCATTATGATAATTTCCAGCTTTCAATGTATCATTAAAATAGTTTTCTTCGTCAAAAATACCAAGAGAGGTTGAAATACCACCTTGAGCAAGATAACTATTACAATCTCTAAAGGAATTTTTAGTAATCATTAAAATCCTAATATCATCTCTTAAATTAAGTGCAGTATAAAGCCCTGCAATACCAGTACCGACTAGTAAAACATCATAATTCATTCTATACAGATAGAAGATGCATATTTTCTAGAGCCTTATGAGCTTTTATTCTAAGTTGCTCGTCAATATGAACTTCAAATTCCTCGTTTTTTAAACAATTATATAAGTTATTAAGAGATATTTTTTTCATATTAGGACATATCATTCCTGTTTTAGTAGGAATAAATGTTTTAGTAGGACTTTTTAATTTCATTTCATAGAATACACCTTCTTCAGTTACTACAATAAATCCAGCAGCATTAGAAGAGGCACTATAGTTAATTAATTCTGATGTGCTACCTATAAAATCTGCTAAATCACGGACATCTTTATTACATTCAGGATGGACTAAAACAGGATAATATGGATATTTTTCTTTTAATTCTAAAATTCCCCTTTTTTCTATTCTTTCATGAGTAGGGCAGAAGCCTTGATATAAAGTGAAATTTTTATTAGGAAGCTGTTCTTGTAAGTAGCTTCCTAAGTTTCTATCTGGTAAAAAAATTATTTCTTCTGTATCTAAATTGTTTAATATATCAATGGCAGATGATGAGGTAACGCACACATCCGATAATGCTTTTATATCTAAATTAGAATTAATATAGCTTACAACTTTAGCATTAGGATGCTTGTCCATTAAATTTTCTAAACGATCAACTAAAGCCATATCAGCCATAGGACAGGTTGTTTTATTTGAAGGAATAAGAACTTTTTTATGAGGTGAAAGTATTTTAGCACTTTCAGCCATAAATTTTACTCCACAAAATATTATTAAATCTTTATCACTTTCCATGGCTTTTTTACTTAAAAAATAAGAATCACCAACTATATCGGCAATTTCTTGAATTTCGTCGCATTGATAAAGATGAGCAACTATTAATGCATTCTTTTCTTTTTTTAATTTTAATATTTCTTCTTTTAAGCTCATTTTTACACTCCCCTTATAAAATTTACAGATGTATATACACTAGATTATCACAAAAGTATACAGTTTTCAATAGATATAAGAAGTCAACTAAAAGAAGTAAAATTATAAGAAATTTAATAAATTTGGACATCTTTTAAAAGTTATTCGTATCATAATATGAGTAGTATTTTGGAGGCAAGAATTATATATGAAAAAAAAGGTTACTTTAAGTTTATGTATGATAGTTAAAGATGAAGAGAAAACTTTAGAGCGATGTTTAAACTCAGTAAAATCTTTTATAAATGAAATTATAATAGTAGATACAGGTTCTAAAGATAAAACAAAAGAAATTGCAAAAAGTTTTAATGCAAAGATATATGACTTTAAATGGATAAATGATTTTGCAGCTGCAAGAAATTTTTCTTTTAGAAAAGCTACTAGTGATTATATACTATGGTTAGATGGGGACGATTTTATAAATAGTGAGGATATTATAAAGATAGAAAATCTATTAGAAGATATGGATACTAGTTATGACTATATAAGCGGTGAATATATATTGGCAAGAAATAATGACGGTAAGGTAGCTTCTGTTTTAAGAAGAAATAGAATTGTTAAAAGGGAAAAAAATTTTAAATGGATAGGAAAAGTGCATGAATATTTAGAGGTTTATGGAAAAGGGATGGAAGGTAACTTTGCAATAGAGCATGGAAAGGTTAAAGAATATACTGATAGAAATTTTCAGATATTCAAGGAAATGGAGAAGAATGGTGAAGAATTTTCCCCAAGAGATATGTATTACTATGCTAATGAATTGATGGATAATGCACATTATAAAGAAGCAATAGATGAATATAGAAAATTTATTGAGACAAATAAAGGCTGGATAGAGGACGTAAAGGGAGCTTATTTTAGAATTATAAATTGTTATAAAGCATTAAATGAAAAGGAAAAGATACCAGAGATTGCTTTTGAAGCATTTAAAATAGATGCCCCTACTGCTGAAATTGTTTGTAGTTTAGCTGAATATTTTCTTGAAAAAAATAGTATTAATCAATCTATATTTTGGTATAGAACAGCATTAGATTGTATACCTGATAAGGCAAATCCATCTTTATCAAATAGTGCTTATTATACTTGGATTCCAAGTTTACAACTTTGTGTTTGTTATTATAATTTAGGGAAAATTGATTGTTCATATTTCTTTAATGAATTAACGGCAACTTTTATGGGAAATTCTGACAAGGTACTGTATAATAGGAAGGTATTTGAAGATGTATATAAAAAATTAAATGCAAAAGTGCCTACATTAGAATATCCATTAAGGGCATGTGATTATATTAAGTATATATAAAAGATTAATGGAACAAACCATTGGGGTAATTTGTCTAATTAAAGAATAAGTTTTCGAGTTTAAGTTTATTATAATTTAAACTCGAAGACATTATGAAGGAAGAGGGAGCAAAATGGTTTTTAGTAGTATTTTATTTATATTTAGATTTTTACCAATTTCTATGGTAATTTACTTTTTAACACCTCAAAGATTTAGAAATTTTAGTTTGTTAATATTAAGTTTAGTTTTCTATTCATGGGGGGAACCTAAGTATTTTATACTTATGTTAGCATCTATATTTGTAGATTATTTCATAAGTATAGCTATTGAGAAAAATAATAAAAATAAAAGGATTAGAATTGCTCTGTTGTGTATATCAATAATATTTAATATAGGAATTTTGTTTTTCTTTAAATATATTAATTTTTTTATAGAAAACATAAACAGTATTTTTAATATGTCACTTAGTTATGTAAAAATAACATTACCTTTGGGGATAAGTTTTTATACTTTTCAAACTATGTCATACACGATAGATGTATTTTTAAAAAAAGTTAAGCCAGAAAAAAATATAATTAATTTTGGCGCATTTGTTTGCTTATTTCCACAGCTTATAGCGGGGCCAATAGTAAAATATACTGATATAAATAAGGAATTGAAGTTTAGAAAAGTTGATTTATATGTAATTCAAGAGGGAATAAAATTATTTATTTTAGGATTGAGTAGCAAAGTCCTTATTGCAAATAATATAGGAAGTCTTTGGACAGAAGTTGAAGCAATGGGATTTAGCAATATAAGTACAATTCTTGCTTGGATGGGTATAGTAGCATTTGCATTACAAATATACTTTGATTTTAGTGGATATTCACTTATGGCAATAGGCCTGGGCAAAATGTTAGGATTTAATTTTCCTGTAAATTTCAACTATCCATATGAATCAAAGAGTATTAGTGAATTTTGGAGAAGGTGGCATATTACATTAGGACAATGGTTTAAAGAATATATTTATATTCCATTGGGTGGTAATAGGGTAGGAATAGTAAGGTTATATTTTAATTTATTTATTGTTTGGTTTTTAACAGGATTTTGGCATGGGGCAAGTTATAATTTTATATTATGGGGCTTATACTTTTTTGTATTGATAAGTGTAGAGAAGGTAGGATTATTAAATTTTTTAAATAATAAGAAATTTATTTCACATATATATGCTATATTCTTCATTTTAATTGGATGGGTATTGTTTGCTGTAGTTGATTTAGTCCAAATACAATTATTATTTAAACAGATGTTTAGTTTTAATATAGGAAATGAATGGATTTATTATCTTAGAAATTATGCTGTAGTTTTTGTTGTTGCAATTATATTTTCGACTAGTTTTCCGAAGAGAGTATATAAGAAGTTTATTAAAAATGATGTAATTGATACTATAATTATACTTATAATATTTTTATTATCAATAGCATATTTAGTTGATTCATCATATAATCCATTTCTATATTTCAGATTTTAGGGGGTGATTTGATGGGAAGAAATTATTTATTATACGGATTTACAATAATCATTTTAACATTAACACTAATTAGTTTTTTTGATCAAGACAAAATATTTTCAGAGTTTGAAAATAGAAACTTAAAATCTAATGTTAACTTTTCAGTTGAAAAATTTATTAACGGAAAATTTCAAGAAGAATATGAGGAGTACATAAATGATCAAATGCCATTAAGAGATGAATGGATAAGTATAAAGTCGATTAGTGAATATTTACTTGGAAAGATTGAAAATAATGGGATTATATACGGTAGTAATAAAAGGCTTTTTGAAAAATTTGATTCTTTTAATGAAGAAAGACTTAAAAATAATGTTGAAGCTATAAGCAAATTTAGTGAAAAATATATTGATAAGGTATCTTTAATGATTGTTCCAAATTCATATGAGATATACAGGGAAGATTTACCTAAAGGATCACAACAAGTTAATCAGGTTGAAATGATAAATAAAATTTATTCAAATTTAATATATTCAAATAATATTAATGTATTAGATGAATTCATAAATAAAAAGAATGAGTATATTTACTATAATACAGATCATCATTGGACAACATATGGTGCATATTTAGCTTACTGCAATTTTATAGAATCAATAGGTTTTACTCCTATAGATTTAAATAACTATAATAGTATTATTTTAGATGAGTTTTATGGCTCATATTTTTCGAAGGCTAAGCCATTTAATATACAAGGAGATAGACTTACATATTATCAGTTTGATAATTTAGAAATGGAGATTGTTAGAGATAGAAAGTATGATTCTATTTATGATATATCTAAAGAAAAATTGAGAGATAAATATTCTTTGTTTTTAAGAGGAAACAATTCATTAACTATAATAAAAAATAGTAAGTTACAAAATAATAAAAAGATCTTAGTTATAAAAGATTCTTTTGCAAATTCATTAGTTCCATTTCTAACACAGAATTTTGAAGAAGTACACGTTGTTGATTTAAGAAGTTTCAATGGTAAAATAAGTGATTATATGAATGAAAATAATTTTGATAATAGTATAATTTTATATAATTTTATAAATTTAGCTGCAGATAATAATATATTAAAAATTAAATATTGATTTGTTTTATATGTACTAATCCATATAAGTAAGGATTAGTACATATTTTTATAGATATGCAAGTATACTAATTGTCTTTGTGTCAATAATTTTACCTGATTTAACCATTGACTTTACTTCATCTAAATTAAAAGATTTAACTTCAGTAAATTCATCTTCATCGCAGCATTTATTTCCTAATGACAAATTTGTTGCCTTAAATAAATGAATAATTTCATCACAAAATCCAGGAGCTGTTGCAATATTACCTAGATAAGTCATTTCTTCTGATATATATCCTGTTTCTTCTTCAAGTTCTCTATGTGCGCAATCTAAAATAGATTCATTTTCACTAAGTTTTCCAGCTGGAATTTCTAAAATAGTTTTATTTAGTGGTTTACGGAATTGTTCTATTAATAAAATTGTATTATCGTCTATAAATGGAATTATAGCGCAAGCTCCTGGATGATTGATAATATCTCTAGTAGTTATTTTTCCGTTTGGAAGTTCTACTTCAATATTTGATATTTTTAAATAATTACCGGAATAAATTAATTTTTCAGAAATAGTTTTTTCGTAAAATTTCATAGTTGCCTCCAAGTATTTTTAGATTATTATAACATATCTCGTAAAAAAATGGGTATTTTTGTTATAGGTTTAAGTAACAATAAATTAGTATATACATAATATAAAGTATAGGAAAATTTAGTAGTGTCAGTAGTATTAATACTAAGGAGGAAAAAGATGACAATGCAAAGGAAGATGAAAAATAATATGTCAAGAAGAAGTAGGTTAATGAGCAGGAGAAGCTGTTATCGTTCTTATGATGAACTAGAAGATGAACAATTGGATAAATACAACGGAAGTAATGATATGTGTTACGAAATGAGTTCTAATATGTATGATAAATTTGAGTGTTCAGAAGATGAAGATAAAAATAAATGCTCTTGTGTATGTATTCGTGGATGTAGAGGTCCAAGGGGCCCTAGAGGATGTAAAGGAGAAACAGGAGCAACAGGTGCGACAGGAGCAACAGGAGCAACAGGAGCAACAGGAGCAACAGGTGCGACAGGACCACAAGGATTAAGAGGAGCAACAGGAGCAACAGGAGCAACAGGAGCACAAGGTATAGCAGGAGCAACAGGAGCAACAGGAGCACAAGGTGTAGCAGGAGCAACAGGTGCGACAGGACCACAAGGAATAAGAGGAGCAACAGGAGCAACAGGAGCAACAGGTGCGACAGGACCACAAGGAATAAGAGGAGCAACAGGAGCAAC
>NZ_JADPBQ010000006.1:0-23301 GCF_015670405.1 Clostridium sp. 1001271B_151109_B4
TTCGAACCCTCCTTTTTTTATCGGCTATTATCAAAATTTATTTTGATACAGCCCCTTTTTTTATTAAGTTGGCTTAAAAATAGAAATAAAAAGAAAATGTGGTAATAAATAATAATATTTACATTATATTCAAAACATGTTAATATAAAAATATTAAATTAATAAAATAACTTAACTTTTAGTAACAAAAGGATAAAATATTACTATAATGATTGAATAAGAGGAAAAATACATAGGGGATTTCAGCATTGTGTAAGGTAGGAGAGTAGGTAAGTAGGTTATTTTAAGTTTTAGGGGGATGGAAAGATGGTAGGAAAGAAAAAGTTAGCTCTAATTTTAAGTGGATTTTTAGTGATGACAGGATTAATATCTTGTTCAAACACTAATATACAAGAAGGAAATGGAAGTACAAGTGAATCAAGCGAAAATGCTAAAAATGATGGAAAAATGTATACTATCGGAATTAATCAGTTAGTTCAACATGATGCATTAGATGCATCGAGAGAAGGATTCGTAGAAGGGCTAAAAGAGAGCGGATTTGAAGAAGGGAAAAATTTAAAAATCGATTATCAAAATGCACAAGGGGATATGGCTATTGCAAAAACTATTTCAGATCAATTTGTTACATCTAAAGTAGATATGATATTTGCTATAGCAACATCAAGTTTGCAAGCATCATATAATTCAACAAAGGATATTCCTATAGTATTTACAGCGGTTACCGATCCGATTGATGCTGGAGTAGCAAATTCTTGGGAAAGTTCAGAAACTAACGTTACAGGTACATCAGATATGGTTTCTATGGAAGAGCAATTAGATTTATTAACAGAATTAGTTCCAGATATAAAAACATTAGGAGTTCTTTATAATTCATCAGAAGCTAATTCTTTAGCACAAGTACAAGAATTAAAGAAAGAAGCTAAAAAAAGAAATATAGATATTAAAGAAATATCAGTTACAACGGTAAATGAAATAAATCAAAATTTAAGTGCAGCATTAGGTTCAATAGATGCATTATATGCACCTACTGATAACACAGTTGCTTCTGCATATGATTTAGTAGGAAATCTTTGTATAAATAAAAACATACCTATTTTATGTGGAGAAGAAGCTGGAGTATCTAAAGGTGGACTTTGTTCAATTGGTATAGACTATTTTAAATTAGGGAAAGAAGCAGGATATAAAGCAGCTGAAATTTTAAATGGTAAGGCTCCTAGTGATATAGAAATATCTACTTTAAGTGATATGAGTATAACAATTAATACTGATGTGGTTGAAAAATTAAATATTACAGTTCCAGATGATATTAATTCTAAGGCTACAAAAGTAACTGGAGGGGTTAACTAGTGGATGTAGTAATTAATGCATTAGAGCAAGGTTTATTATTTGCCTTAGTTGCAATGGGAGTTTATATTACTTATAAGATATTAGATTTCCCAGACCTTTCAGTAGACGGTACATTTCCTTTAGGAGCTTCAATATCAGCAGCTCTTTTGATTAATGGAGTAAATCCATGGGTTTCGATATTGATAGCTACAATAGGTGGTGCAATTGCAGGTTCTATAACAGGATTTTTACATGTTAAGCTTAAAATAAGCAATTTAATGTCTGGAATACTTGTTATGATGGGCCTTTATTCAGTAAATTTAAGAATAATGGGGAAATCAAATATACCTTTATTTAATACAAATTATATTTTTAAAAGTACAGCCGTAAATTCAATTTTTATTATATTGGCTATAGTTGTTGTAGTTAAAATTATTTTAGATTTATTCCTGAAGACAAAAGCAGGATTTTTATTGACAGCAGTGGGAGATAATGAACAAGTGGTATCTTCCCTAGGAGTTAATAAAAACTTAGTGAAGGTATTAGGACTTGCTATTAGCAATGGGCTGGTAGCATTAGCAGGAGCCTTAACAGCACAACATCAAGGATTTGCAGATGTAACTATGGGAACAGGAATTGTTGTAATGGGATTAGCAGCAGTAATAATAGGGGTATCTATTTTTGGGAAGCTATCATTTATAAAAGTTACAAGCTTATCTATATTTGGAGCAATTATATATAAATTAGTAATTGCAATTGCTTTATGGATGAAATTAAATCCTAATGACTTAAAAATATTAACAGCTGTGTTAGTTGCTATAGCGTTAGCAGCAAATAATAATGTATTTAAATTTAAGCGAAAAAATAGAGATGTAAAATCAATGAGTAATAAAGGTGGTGATGATAGTGCTAAAGATTCAAGGGCTATGCAAAGTATTTAATCCTAACACCATAAATGAAAATAAAATTTTTGATAATTTTAGTATTGATATAAATAAAGGTGATTTTATTACTATTATTGGTTCAAATGGAGCAGGAAAATCAACATTATTAAATTTAATAAGTGGTAATATTAATATTGATTCTGGATTAATAGTATTAGATGGAAAAGATGTTTCTTATAAAGACGAATTTAAAAGGGCAAAAGAGATTGGGAGGGTTTATCAAAATCCTTCATTTGGTGTATCACCCAATATGACCATACTAGAAAATTTAGCTTTAGCCGATAATAAGGGAAAAAGATATGGACTTTCTTTTGGTATAAATAAAAAGAGGATAGAGTATTATAAGGAATTATTAACTAAACTTGATTTAGGGTTAGAAAATAAACTTTATAATAAGGTTACATTATTATCAGGAGGACAAAGACAAGCATTAACATTAATGATGGCTGTTATGTCAGAGCCAAAACTATTATTATTAGATGAGCATACAGCAGCATTAGATCCAAAGACATCAGCTAAAATTATGGAAATTACTAAAGATGTAGTTAAAGAAAAGGGAATTACTACGTTGATGGTAACTCATAATATGAAACATGCTTTAGAGTGTGGTAATAGATTACTTATGATGCATGAGGGAAAAGTAATTGTAGATGTTGATGGCAAAGAAAAGAAAAACTTAACAACGGAAAAGCTTATAGAAATGTTTGGTAAAGTTAATGCTATAGAAGAATTAAGTGATAGAAGTTTATTAACTTCTTTAGCATAAAATTAAATTTAAAGAAGTTATATGCCTGTTTATGGTGTATAGCTTCTTTTTTTATAGGGATGAGCTGAATAAAAAAAGATGAAATACAAATATTAAAAAGGTGAATTAATAAAAAGGAAAGTTTGTTATTAATATAACAAAAGTAAAGGATTATATTGGAATTGCGAAATAACATTACTAAAATAAAATTTAAAAAACATTTATAAAAGTAGAGTAAAAATGTAAAAAAAATTACCAAGGTGATGAAAATGTTATCAATATTGAAAAATAAGGGGTATATGAGAAAGAGAAATATATGTCTAAAATAAAGTTAAAAAATAAATAAAAAAAAGTTTGACAAAAAATAAACAATCGCGTACAATAAGGGTGTGGACAAGTTAAAGAATTAACAATCAAAACAAAAACTTAACAAAGTCCAGTAAATTAAGATATCAATTTAAAATTATTATAAATATTGATTATTTAGGAGGATGTAATACATGAAAGTTACAAACGCTCAAGAATTAACAGCAAGAATTAAACAATTAAGAGAAGCACAAAAGAAATTCGCTACTTACACTCAAGAACAAGTAGACGAAATCTTCAGACAAGCAGCTTTAGCAGCTAACCACAACAGAATTAAGTTAGCTAAATTAGCTGTAGAAGAAACTGGAATGGGAATAGTTGAAGATAAAGTTGTAAAGAACAACTTTGCTGCTGAATATATATATAACCAATATAAGGATATGAAAACTTGTGGAGTTTTAGAAGAAGATAAGACAAGTGGAATTACTAAAGTAGCAGAACCAATCGGAGTTATCTCTGCGATCGTTCCAACTACAAACCCAACATCAACAGCAATATTCAAGTGTTTAATAGCTTTAAAGACTAGAAATGCTATAATAATCTCTCCACACCCAAGAGCTAAGAATGCAACAATTGAAGCTGCTAGAATAGTTTTAGAAGCTGCAGTTAAAGCAGGAGCTCCAGAAGGAATAATCGGATGGATAGATCAACCATCAGTTGAATTATCACAAAATGTTATGAGAGAATCAGATATAATACTAGCTACAGGTGGTCCAGCAATGGTTAAGGCTGCTTACTCATCAGGAAGACCAGCTTTAGGGGTTGGAGCAGGTAATACTCCAGCAATCATTGATGAAACAGCTCACATTAAAATGGCTGTAAACTCAATATTACTTTCTAAGACATTTGATAACGGTGTTATCTGTGCATCAGAACAATCAATCGTTGTTTTAGAACAAGTTTATGATGAAGTTAAGAGAGAATTAGCTGAAAGAGGAGCTTATATCCTTAAAGGTGAAGAAATAGATAAAGTTAGAAATATCATCTTAAATGAAAAAGGTGGATTAAATGCTGACATGGTTGGTCAATCTGCTTATAAGATAGCTAAGATGGCAGGAGTTAACGTTCCAGAAACAGCTAAAGTTTTAGTTGGTGAAGTTACTTCAGTTGAATTAGAAGAACCATTCTCACACGAAAAATTATCTCCAGTATTAGCTATGTACAAAGCTAAATCATTTGAAGAAGCTTTAGATAAAGCTGATAGATTAATAGAATTAGGTGGTATGGGTCATACTTCAGTTTTATATACTGATCAAGTTAAGAATAGAGATAGAGTATTAACATTCGGTGAAAGAATGAAAACTGCAAGAACATTAATAAATATGCCAGCAGCTCAAGGGGCTATCGGAGACTTATTTAACTTCAAATTAGCACCATCATTAACATTAGGTTGTGGATCATGGGGAGGAAACTCAGTTTCAGAAAACGTTGGTCCTAAGCACTTAATTAACGTTAAGAGCATTGCTGAAAGGAGAGAAAATATGCTTTGGTTTAGAGTTCCAGAAAAAACTTACTTCAAATACGGTTGTTTACCAGTAGCTTTAGCTGAATTAGGTGATATGGGTAAAAAGAAAGCATTCATCGTAACAGATAAAGTATTATTCGAAATGGGATACACTAACAAAGTTACAGAAGTTTTAGAAGCACAAGGAATCCAATACAAAATATTCTCAGATGTTGAACCAGATCCAACATTAAGATGTGCTAGAGCTGGTGCTGCTGAAATGACTAGCTTCCAACCAGACGTTATAATTTCACTTGGTGGTGGATCAGCTATGGATGCTGCTAAGATTATGTGGGTTATGTACGAACATCCAGAAGTTAACTTCCACGATTTAGCTATGACATTCATGGATATAAGAAAGAGAATATACAGATTCCCAACTATGGGTCAAAAAGCTATGATGGTTTCAATAGCAACTTCAGCTGGTACTGGATCAGAAGTTACTCCATTCGCAGTTATCACTGACGAAGAAACAGGAATTAAGTATCCATTAGCTGACTACGAACTAACTCCAGATATGGCTATCGTTGACGCTGAGTTAATGATGACTTCTCCTAAGGGATTAACAGCTTGTGCTGGTATCGACGTATTAGTTCACTCAATTGAAGCTTATGTTTCAATAATGGCTTCTGAATACACTAATGGATTAGCTTTAGAAGCAATCAGATTAGTATTCAAATATTTACCAGATGCTTACAATGAAGGTACAACTAACATTAAAGCAAGAGAAAAAATGGCTCATGCATCTTGTATGGCAGGTATGGCATTCAGTAATGCATTCTTAGGAATTAACCACTCAATGGCTCATAAGCTAGGTGCATTCCACCACTTACCACACGGTATGGCTAACTCTTTAGTTATGAAAGAAGTTATTAAGTTCAATGCTACTGATGCTCCAACTAAGCAAGCAGCATTTGCTCAATACAAATATCCAAATGCAGCATGGAGATATGCTAAGATAGCAGATCACTTAGGATTAGGTGGAAACACTGAAGCTGAAAAAGTTGAATTATTATTAAAGGCTATAGACGAGTTACAAAACAAAGTAAATATGCCTAAGACAATTAAAGATGCTGGTGTAAGTGAAGTTAAATTCTTCGAAACATTAGATGAAATGGTTGAGCAAGCATTTGATGACCAATGTACAGGAGCTAACCCAAGATATCCATTAATGTCTGAATTAAAAGAAATGTATATCACTAGCTACTATGGAGAAAATGCTAAAGATGAAGCTAAAGCTGAAGCAGCTCCAACTAAAAAAGAAAAGAAAAACAAATAATCAATATTGATATATAAAAAGTCCTAGCGTAAGCTAGGGCTTTTTTTTATAATCAGAAAAAAATATTTCTCAAAATCATTTATGAAATAGGTGTAAAAGAGAATATTATCTTAAAAAGAATTCAAATATTTTATTTAACTGAGAAATCAGAGAAAGAAAAGTTAGTATACTATATATGGTAATTTAAAAGTTAAAGGTTTCATATAATTACATAATTTTTACAAGAATAAGGATATTTATATTAAAATTAATATAAATAGATATTTATATATAGAAATATTGTATTGAATTTAGGAATGCTTTTTATAAAAGTTGTGATATAATATTCACAATAATAATACGAGGAGATAAAAGTTTGAGTAAGAATAGTTTAAAATTAAATGAAATTTCATTATTCTCTCATATAAATAATAATACAATACATAAGTTAAATGAAATTTGTTTTGTAAGGCAATTAAAAAAGGGGGAGCATCTTTTTAGAGATAAGGAAATAATAAAAAGTATTTATATAGTTAAAAGTGGCAAGGTTGCATTATATAAACAAAGTGAATCAGCACAAAAAAAGGTTATTTTTATTTTAGGTAAAGATACAGTAATTAATGAAGTAATTATTGATGACTTACCAGCTTCTATTAATTGTGAAGCTTTTGAAAAGGCAGAAATCTTATGTTTTGATAGAATAAAATTTTTAGATATTATGAAAGAGGATTTTGAACTTTCTAAAATAATAATTAATTCATTAGCAATGAAAGTAAGAAGATTATATAGACAAGGAAAAAATTCAATTCCTATAAAGGTTGAAAAGCGAGTTGCAGCAAAGTTATGGAAATTATCGAGAGATTATGGAATAGAAATAGAAGAAGGTACATTGATTGATTTAAACATAACGATTACATATTTAGCTGATATGTTTGGTGCTCCAAGAGAAACAATTTCAAGAGCTTTAAAGATTTTAAATAAAGAAGGTTTAATTATAAATAAAAATAAAAGAATTATAGTTCCTGATAGAGAAAAATTAGTTAGATTCTTTAAAGATAATTAAGAAAATTTAAATGATGTGATAAATGTCACATCTTTTTTTGTACAAAAAAAATATAATTTAAACATCGACTTGTTAATGTATTAACGAGATAAAAGAAAAAATAAGCTAAGAGGTGTTTTACATGGGATATAAACTTAACTTAGAAAATATGAATTTAGCTTTAAAAGAGTTAAAGAAAACATATAGAATCTATGCTCCAAAAGTTTTTGAAGGTGCAGGAACTTTTTCTGATACTGATAGAGTAAGATATGGAGAAGTTTCTACAATAGAAGAAATTGAATTTGATAAAAAATCAAGTTATTCATATAAAGAAACAATTTTACCTACAAGACAAACTTTATTCTTCTTTAATGATGATGAATGTAAAGAAGCAGAAGTAGATGAGAGACCAGCTTTAGTATTCTTAAGAAGTTGTGAAATTCATTCTGTAAAGAGAATAGATGATATATACTTAAGAAATGGCTTTGAAGATGTCTACTATAAAAAGATGAGAGAAAATGCAAAGTTTATTTTAATTGGTTGTGAAAACAGTTTTGAAAATTGTTTCTGTGTAAGCATGGGATCTAATAAAACTGATGAATACAATGCTTATATCAAGGTTGATGGACAAGATGTGTACTTAGATGTTAAAGATGAGGAAATTGCAGCTGTTTTAGATTCTGTAGAAAAAGAAGAAAAGGAAGTTACTCCTGATTTCGTTACAGAAAATCCAGTTAAAGTAGATATTCCAGAAAATTTAGGTTTAGAAGTTATGAAATCTACAATGTGGAATGAATACAATGAAAGATGTATAACTTGTGGTAGATGTAATTTTGTCTGTCCAACATGTACGTGCTTCACTATGCAGGATATAACTTATAAGGATAATAAAAATGCTGGTGAAAGAAGAAGAGTATGGGCATCATGTCATGTAGATGGATATACAGATATGGCTGGTGGACATAGCTTTAGAAAAGAAAAAGGACAAAAGATGAGATTTAAAACTCTTCATAAAGTATATGACTACAAGAAAAAGTGGGGATATCATATGTGTGTTGGATGTGGTAGATGTGATGATATATGTCCAGAATACATCAGTTTCTCTACAATCATTAATAAGTTAGAAGATGCTATGAACGAGGTGAAGAATAATGACTAAGAATGAATACATACCATTTAGATCAGAAATTTTAGAAGTAATTGAACATACTCCAATAGAATATACTTTTAGAATGGCTTTTAACGGAGATGTTAAACCAGGTCAATTCTTTGAAGTATCTCTTCCAAAGTATGGTGAAGCTCCAATATCAGTAAGTGGAATTGGTGAAGGTTATGTTGACTTAACAATAAGAAGAGTTGGTAAAGTTACTAATGAAATATTTAAAAACTATGTAGGAGATAAGTTATTCTTAAGAGGACCTTATGGAAATGGTTTTGATATAGAAAACTATAAAAACAAAGAAGTAATAGTAGTTGCTGGAGGAACAGGTCTTTCACCAGTAAGAGGAATAGTAGAATACTTCTCTAAAAATACAAATGATTGTACAAGCATGACGTTAATTACAGGATTTAAGTCACCAGAAGATGTTTTATTTAAAGAAGACATGAAAGAATGGGAAAAGACTATGAATCTTATTTTAACGGTTGATACTGCTAAAGAAGGTTATGAAGGTAAAGTAGGATTAGTTACTAAATATATTCCTGAATTAGAAATAAAAGATATGGATAATGTACAAGTAGTTGTTGTTGGACCTCCAATGATGATGAAGTTTACTGTTTTAGAATTCTTAAAGCTTGGAATAAAGGAAGAAAATATCTGGATTTCTCAAGAAAGAAAAATGTGCTGTGGAATAGGTAAATGTGGACATTGTAAAATAGATGATACTTATATTTGTTTAGATGGACCAGTATTTAACTATACAGTAGGAAAATCTTTAATTGATTAGGAGGAAGTAATTAATGGATATCAATACTAAAAAGCTAAAAAAGAATGCCTTTAGAGTTACAAAACATAGAGGTCTTACAGCATCAAGAATAAGAGTTCCAGGTGGACACTTAAATGCTAAATATTTAGGTTTAATTCAAGAAATTGCTGAAACATATGGTAATGGAACAGTTCATTTAACTACTAGACAAGGATTTGAAGTTCCAGGAATAGATATGAAAAACATGGATAAGGTTAATGAATTACTTCAACCAATCATTGAAGGATTAGAAATTAATCAATTAGTACCAGGTAAAGGGTATACATCTGCTGGTACAAGAAATGTAAGTGCATGTATAGGAAATAATGTATGTCCATTTGCTAATTATAATACAACTAACTTTGCTAAGAAAATAGAAAAAGCAATCTTCCCAAATGACTTACACTTTAAGGTTGCTTTAACAGGATGTCCTAACGATTGTATGAAGGTTAGAATGCATGACTTCGGTATTATTGGTATGACTGAACCACAATTAGATGAAAGTAAATGTATATCTTGTGGTGCATGTGTTAAAGCTTGTACTAAAAAATCAACAGCAGCATTACATGGTGAAAACTATACACCAGTTAGAGATCATAGCAAGTGTATCGGATGTGGTGAATGTGTAATTAACTGTCCAACAGGAGCATGGACTAGAAGTAAAGAAAAATACTATAGACTTGCTATTATGGGTAGAACAGGTAAGAAGAATCCAAGACTTGCTGAAGACTTCTTAATTTGGGCTGATGAAGAAAGTATAACTAAAATAATAGTTAATACTTATAAATATGTTGAGCAATATATTGATAGAAATGCACCAGGTGGTAAGGAGCATATTGGATATATTGTAGATAGAACTGGATTTGAAGAATTTAAGAAATGGGCTTTAGACGGAGTTACATTATCAGATAAAGCTATAATGATAAATAATGTATATTGGAGTGGTATCAAATACCCTAATATATAACATTACTAAAAAGAGCACTGATGTGCTCTTTTTTTATGCGATAATTTACTTATATGGAGTAATAACGGAAAATTAAATGTTATATTTGGGGGAATAAGTTGAATTTCATCTTTAATTTATATAATTGATTTAGGATAATTTGATAAAGCTTACAAAGTGGTTATCACTTGGGTGAATTACTTTTACAAAAAAAAGTATGACAATAGTATCTGAGAGTTTTATTTTTAAGGAAACTCCTTTTCATTATCATTCAGAGGAGTAAGTTCAGCTAACTAAATTAAAATTTAGAGCTTCACTTAATTTTCACAATGTAAAATTCATATCTTTGGGCAAGGTTACATAAGAATGTATAAATAAGATTTGTAAAGGTGGTAAAGAGGGATGAAAAAAATAGTGGTATTTATATTAATGTTATTTTCTATAAGTGGTGTTGGATGCAGTAGTAGTAATATATCATCTAAGGATATTAATGAAATGAAAGAAATTGTAGATAAAGTACTATCATATGAAAAGGCATATGATGATGAAGTAAGTAATTATATTGATGAAGATACATTTAATGAATGTAACTATGAAGTGTTTTATAGTTATCTTATTGGAGAAGTTGAATTTACTAAATATGAAAGTGAAGTTAAGGGAGTAACAAAGGAAGATGGAGAGTATAATCTTTGTATGGTTCTAAATATGGAAGCACAAGGAGCAACTTTGGAAAGTGATGGGGTAGAGGAAGGATATGATTCAGTAGAAGGGAATGATGTTCCTATAGAGGTTGTGATTAAAAAAGAAAAAGGAAATTATGTAATTAAGAGTGTTAAAGAGTATGAAAGTTTAGAAATAGCTGAAAATGAAAACGAAAATTTCCGAGAAAATTAATAAATATTCATGGTAATTTATTGTAAGTTTAAAATTACCAAATTGCTGTAAACACAGAAAATATGTATAAATTTTATTGGTATCTTTGTGGGTGATATGGAATATAAAATTTTTATTAGATATTGTTGGGATGTAAAGGAAGAATATACTGTTAGTTTTGTGGTAAAAATGTGATATAACTGTAAATGGCAGAGTTAGTGAAAGTAAAAAGTACTTTGAACTAATAAGATATTGAGCGATATTAAATTGCTCAAAAAAATAAAAAGGAGTGGTACAGATGAAGAAAAAACTAATTGCCAGTATAGTTACATTAACAGTGCTAGGAGGTGCGGTTACACCGACTTTTGCAGCTGTAAAAGAATATTCTCAAGGAAAAGCAAACTTAATAACAATTAATAAGGTAAGTATTTCAGAAACAAAGTCAAGTGAAAATAATAAATGTAACATTTCAGGAAGCTTGCTACAAGGACTAACATTCAAAAAAATATGGTGGTCAAATAGTTCATGTGGAAGCATAATTATTGGGGGAATTGTGGACAAGCCTAATAATGGAGGAAACAGCAACAACAATAATAACAGTAATGATAGTGTGGTTCCACCTAGTGATGATACTGAAACACCAGGGGATACAATAGTTCCACCAACAGTGGATGAAACACCAAGTACACCAGATGCACCAGTAGTGGATGAAACACCAAGTACACCAGATACACCAACAGTGGATGAGACACCAAGTGTTCCGGATATACCAACGGTAGATGAGACACCAAGTGTTCCGGATATACCAACAGTAGATGAGATACCAAGTGTTCCAGATATACCAGTAGTGGATGAAACGCCAGATAACTCTACAGAGGACAATGTAACTAGTGGAGATGAAAACTTTATGGCTGCTGTAGAAATGGCTATATACAATAAAGTAAATGAAGAGAGAGCAAAAGCTGGAGTTTCAACATTAACATATAATACAGTAATGCAAAAATATGCTAGAATTAAATCTCAGGATATGGGAGATAATAATTATTTCAGTCATGAAGATTTAAATGGAAATCTTATAACAACTCAAATGAAAAAAGATGGTGTATCATATAATGCATGGGGAGAAAATATAGCTTATATTGGTGGTAATGTAAGTGCAGATAGTTTAGCAGAACAATTTATGACAAATTGGATGAATTCATCAGGTCATAGAGCAAATATTTTATCGACGAACTTCTCAAGTATAGGAGTTGGAGTATATAAAATAGGAAATAAAGTATATGCTACTCAAGAGTTTTATAGATAAATAAATAGTCAAATAAATATTTAAATGAGAGATTGTAATTTTAAATTGCAATCTCTCATTTTTTTTTATATTAGAACGAGTTTTTATGTTATACTGTAATAATGATTGAAAGAGTTGTAAAAAATGTTGTTAATTTTGTATAATATGAGGAAGAAATGTTTGAGGTGAAAAAATGAAGCCATTAGCAGATTTAATTAGGCCCACACAATTAAGTGAAGTTTGTGGTCAACAACATATATTAGGAGAAAATAAGATTTTAGATAGGATCGTAAAGAGTGGTAGAATTTCAAATATGATATTTTATGGGCCACCAGGAGTGGGGAAAACTACAGTAGCTAATATTATTGCACAAAAGGCTGGCAAAAGGTTTTATAAACTTAATGCTACAAATGCATCATTAAAGGATATTCAAGAAATAACAAAGGAATTAGATACTTTTTTAGGTGTTAATGGCGTGGTTCTTTATTTAGATGAAATTCAAAACTTTAATAAAAAACAGCAACAATCACTTTTAGAATATATTGAAGATGGAAGAATAACTTTAATTGCATCAACAACAGAAAATCCATATTTTTATATTTTTAAGGCTTTGCTTTCTAGATCAACTATATTTGAATTTAAACCAGTAGAAGAAGAGGATATAAAGAAAGCAATTAATAGAGCTATAAATATTAAAAGTAAAGGATATAATGAAATAAAATTAGATGTTAAAGATGAAGCTATAAATTATTTAGCATCTTATTGTAATGGTGATGTAAGAAAAGCTATTAATGGATTAGAAATTGCATTAAATTCAACTAAGCCTAATAGTGATAAAATTGTAGTAATTGATTTAAATGTTGTTAAGGATTCAACTCAAAGTAAGGTAATTGCTTATGATAATGATGGGGATGTACATTATGATATACTAAGTGCATTTCAAAAATCAATTCGTGGTAGTGATGCTGACGCTGCTATTCATTATTTAGCTAGACTTATTAAGGCTGGTGATTTGATTTCTATTTGTAGAAGATTACAAGTAATTGCAGCGGAGGATATAGGTCTTGCTTATCCGCAAGCTAGTTTAATTGTAAAGTCACTAGTTGATTCCGCTAGAGAATTAGGATTTCCAGAAGCAAGAATTCCACTTGCAGAGGCAACTATCCTTTTAGCAACAAGTCCAAAATCTAATTCAGCATGTTTAGCAATAGATTCAGCATTAAATGATTTAGAAAATATGTCTATAGGGGATATACCTACTCATTTAAAGGATGCTCATTATAGTGGAGCATGTAAAATGGGAAGAGGAATTGAATATAAATATCCACATAGCTATCCTAATCATTATGTAACACAACAATATTTACCTAATAACTTGAAAAATAGAACTTATTATGAGTATGGAGATAATAAGTTTGAAAGAGCTACAAAAGATTATTGGGATAAAATTAAAAAGTAAAATAATAATATAATAAAATGGAGAAACAGATGATGAAACAAGAGAAGTATAATGATTATTTACAAATTTTAAAAGAAGAGCTAGTACCAGCAATGGGATGTACTGAACCTATTGCTATAGCATATGCAGCTGCAAAGGCTAGAGAAGTATTAGGGAAAATGCCAGATAAGGTTGTGGCAAAATGTAGCGGGAATATAATAAAAAATGCAATGTGTGTAACTGTTCCTAATACAGGAGATTTAGTAGGAATTAAGGCTAGTTCAATAATTGGAGTTTTAGCTGGTGATTCAAGTAAAGAACTACAAGTTATTAGTGAAGTAGGAGAAGAGCATATAAATGAAGCGAATAAACTTATGAATGAAGATTATTGCTTTGTTGAAAGATTAGATACAGATATTCAGTTACATATAGTAATGGAAGTATATAGTGGAAATGATAGTGCTATAGTTGAAATAAAATATGCACATAATAATATATCTAAGGTAATAAAAAATGGGGAGATATTATTCGAAGGTAATGAGGATCCAAGTAAATATTTAGGTGTATTTATTGATAGAAGTATTTTAAATGTTAATGATATATATGAATTTGCAAATACTGTTGATATTAAAGATATAAAAGAATTGTTAGATAAACAAATAGAGTATAACATATCAATAGCAGAAGAAGGGTTAAAAGGAGAATATGGAGTAGGTATAGGTAAAATGCTTATGAAATGCTATCCAAACTCAATTGTTACTAAGCTAAAAGTTTATGCTGCAGCTGCTTCAGAAGCAAGAATGAGTGGTAGTTCATTACCTGTTATGACTAACTCAGGAAGTGGAAATCAAGGTATGGCAACTTCAATTCCAGTAATAATATATGCAAAAGAAAAGGGGTTGTCTGAAGAATTATTATATAGAGGGTTGGTATTCTCTAACCTAATGACTATACATCAAAAAACAGGTATAGGAAGACTTTCTGCCTTTTGTGGGGCTGTAAGTGCAGGGTGTGCTAGTGGAGCTGCAATTACATATTTAGAAGGTGGGACATTAGATCAAATAAATAAGACGGTTACAAATACATTAGCGAATATTTCAGGAATAGTTTGTGATGGAGCAAAGGCATCTTGTGCAGCTAAAATAGCTACAAGTGTTGATGCTAGTATGATGGGGCATTATCTTGCTATGGAGGATCAATGTTATAGTGCTAATACGGGTATATTGAAGGAAAATATTGAAAAAACAATAACTGCAGTAGGGAGATTAGGTAAAGAGGGAATGAAAGAAACTGATAAAGAAATACTAGAAATAATGCTTGAAGTATAATGAATTTTAATAATATAAAAAGTGAAAAAATTTAAATAAATTAAATGATTTAATAAATAAAACTGATTAAAAAGTTTACATAAAAAATTTGAAATTAATTCTGAAAGTCGGTGTATTTCATGGTTGACAAAAACAGAGTAAGTTAGTATGATATAAACATAAAGCAGAGCAAAAAAGTCTGAATAAGGGGTGAGAAAATGAAATTATCAACTAAAGGAAGATATGGAGTAAAAGCTATGGTTGAATTAGCAATCCATTATGGAAGTTCTCCCCTATCAATAAAAACTATTTCGCAAAGACAAGGAATATCTGAATATTATTTAGAACAATTATTTTCACCGCTAAGAAAAGCAAAACTTATTAATAGTATAAGAGGAGCTCAAGGTGGATATGTTTTAGGGAGAGAACCTAAAGATATAAAAGTATCTGATATTATGTATGTCCTTGAAGGTCCAATAGAAATTGCTGATTGTATTGAAGGGGTATCATGTGATAATATAGATTGTTGCGCAACTAGACTTTTATGGACAAAAATTAAAAATAGTATAGATGAAGTTATGGAAGGCATAACGTTACAAGATATAGTAGATGACTACAATAAGATTAAAGAAAAAAATGAAGCATTAACATTACAGAGGAGTGAGTAATAATGAAAACAGTATATATGGACTATGCGGCTACTACTTACGTAAAGCCAGAAGTTTTAGAAGAAATGATGCCTTATTTCACAGAGAAGTTCGGTAACCCATCATCTTTCTATGGAATATCAAGAGAAACTAAGATGGCAATTGATAAAGCTAGAGGTCAGGTTGCTAAAGCTTTAAATTGTGATATGAATGAGGTTTACTTCACAGGAGGTGGATCTGAGTCAGATAACTGGGCAATTAAAGGTATTGCATCAGCACATAGAAAAAAAGGAAATCATATAATAACTACTAAGATAGAACACCATGCAGTTCTTCATACTTGTGAATATCTAGAAAAGAATGGTTTTGAAGTAACTTATTTAGATGTTAATGAAGAAGGATTTATTGATTTAGAAGAATTAAAAAATGCAATAACTGATAAAACTATTTTAGTATCAATTATGTTTGCAAATAATGAAATTGGAACTATTCAACCAATAAAAGAAATTGGTGCAATTTGTAGAGAAAGAAAAGTTCTATTCCATACAGATGCAGTTCAAGCAGTTGGAAATATTCCAGTTGATGTAAAAGAAATGAATATAGATCTTTTATCTTTAGCAGGACATAAGATTTATGGACCTAAAGGAATAGGTGCTTTATACATAAGAAAAGGTGTAAGAATAGACAATTTAATCCATGGTGGAGGTCAAGAAAGAGCTAGAAGAGCAGGTACAGAAAATATAGCTTCAGTTGTTGGATTAGGTAAAGCTATAGAGTTAGCTACAAATGATATTGAAGCTCATATGGAAAGACTTACAGTGCTTAGAGATAAACTTATAGATGGAATATTAGAAAAAGTTCCATATTCATATTTAAATGGACCAAGAGGTGATAAGAGATTACCTGGTAATGTGAATGTAAGATTTACGTATATAGAAGGTGAATCAATTTTATTATCTTTAGATTTTGAAGGAATATGTGCATCAAGTGGTAGTGCTTGTACATCAGGATCATTAGACCCATCACATGTACTTTTAGCAATAGGATTACCACATGAATTAGCTCATGGATCATTAAGATTAACATTAGGCGATGGATCAACAGAAGAAGATGTTGATTATGTTTTAGAGGTATTACCTGGAATTATTCAAAGAATTAGAAATATGTCACCATTATGGAGTGATTTTGTTAAGAAGGGAGAAAAATAATTATGATATATACAGATAAAGTTATGGACCATTTTAGAAATCCAAGAAATGTAGGAGAAATTGAAGACGCAAATGGTATTGGAGAAGTTGGAAATGCTAAATGCGGAGATATAATGAGAGTTTACTTAAAGGTAGAAGATAACATTATTAAAGATGTTAAATTCCAAACTTTTGGATGTGGATCAGCTATAGCTTCATCTTCAATGGCTACAGAAATGATTAAAGGAAAGACTTTAGAAGAAGCTTGGGAATTATCAAATAAAGCAGTTGCTGAAGCTTTAGATGGACTTCCACCAGTAAAAATGCACTGTTCAGTATTAGCTGAAGAAGCTATACACAAAGCAATTAATGACTACAGAAAAAATGCTGGTTTAAGCACTGAAGGATGGGAATTCGAAGAAACAGATCATGATGAATTACATGATGCAGTACACGGACACGAATAAAAAACTTAAGGTGTGATTTGATGGAAAAGAAGAAAAAAGTAGTTATAGGTATGAGTGGCGGAGTTGATAGCTCCGTTGCCGCTTACCTTTTAAAAGAACAAGGCTATGATGTAATTGGTGTTACAATGCAAATATGGCAAGAAGATAAAGATTATACAGAAAGAGAAGGTGGATGTTGTTCACTTTCAGCTGTAGATGATGCAAGAAGAGTTGCTAATAAAATTGGTATTCCTTTTTATGTAATGAACTTTAGAGATAGCTTTAAAGAAAAAGTTATTGATTATTTTGTTCAAGAATACATAGATGGAAAAACACCAAATCCATGTATAGCATGTAATAAACATTTAAAATTTGATGAGCTATTAAGAAAAGCTCAAGGTATAGGTGCAGATTATGTTGCAACAGGTCATTATGCTAAAATCGAGCAAGATGAAAATGGAAGATATCTTTTAATTCGTTCTGATGATGATAGAAAAGACCAAACATATGCATTATATAATTTTACTCAAGAGCAATTAGCACATACTCTTATGCCTTGTGGGGAATATACTAAGGATAGAATAAGGGAAATTGCTAAGGAAATTGGATTATCGGTATATAATAAAAAAGATAGCGAAGAAATTTGCTTCATACCAGACAATAATCATGGTAGATACATAAGTGAAGCTAGACCGCTAGAAGTTGTACCAGGGAATTTTGTTGATAAAAACGGAAATGTATTAGGGCAACATAAAGGGATAGTTTACTATACTATAGGTCAAAGAAAAGGACTTGGAATAGCTCTTGGAAGACCGGTATTTGTAACAGATATTAATCCTAGAACTAATGAAGTAGTATTAGGTCCAGAAGAGGATATATTTAAGACTGATTTAGTTGCTAAGGATGTTAACTTTATTCCATTTGATAAACTAGAAGAACCAATAACAGTTGAAGCTAAGGTTAGATATTCAGGAAGACCAGCTGAAGCGGTTATTTCACCTTTAAGAGATGGTAAAGTTAAAGTAAGTTTTAAAGAAAAACAAAGAGCAATAACAAAAGGCCAATCAGTTGTTTTCTATCAAGGGAACAAAGTTGTTGGTGGAGGAATTATTGCTGGGATAATATAAAATAAAAGAAGTCATAGTAATTACTATGACTTCTTTTAGGAAAAAGGAAAAATAGAGATTTCTAATTGTAGCTTAAGCTGTATTTAGGAATCTCTATTTTTATAAACTGTAAAGGTAGTTTGTATCTAACTTTAATTATTAACTTTTAATTTGTTTTAAAAGCTATTTAAGCATTTCTAATACTTTGTATATAAAAAGATCACAATAATTAATGTAAACTACAATAATTATTGTGATCTATATTATTAATTAACTATAATAATACTATACCAGCTTCTTCACATTTTTGGTGAGTATAGTTATCCCAAATAGAAGCCTGCACCTCGCCTATATGTGCTTTTCTTAAGAAGAACATACATATTCTAGATTGTCCAATTCCCCCACCCATAGTAAGTGGTAGTTTATCCTCAAATAATGCTTTGTGGAATGGAAGTTCACGTCTATCTTCACAGTTAGATTTCTTCAATTGATAATCTAAGGCTGATTTATCAACTCTTATTCCCATGGAAGATAATTCAATTGCCGAATCAAATAAAGGATCATAAAATAAAATATCTCCATTTAAGCTCCAGTCATCATAGTCAGGACTTCTTCCATCGTGCTTTTTACCAGATTTTAAGGTATCACCAATTCCCTGAATGAATACTGCTTTATGCTCTCTACAAATTGCATTTTCTCTTTCTTTAGATGTAAGTTCAGGATACATATCTTCTAATTCTTGTGCTGTTATAAAAGTTATATCTTGTGGTAAAATTTTTTCAATTGAAGGATACTGTATAGATATAAATTCTTCAGTAGCTTTAAAAACAGAAAATATTTTTTTTACTGTATTTTTTAAAGTATCAGTAGTTCTTTCTTCTTTTGTAATTACTTTTTCCCAATCCCATTGGTCTACATAAATAGAGTGCAGATTATCTAATTCTTCATCTCTTCTAATTGCATTCATATCAGTATATAAACCATATCCAGGTTGAAAATTATATCTATGAAGTGCAAATCTTTTCCATTTAGCAAGGGAATGAACTATTTCTAGATTACTATCTTTAATAGCTAGCATATCAAAGCTTACAGGTCTTTCTATTCCATTTAAGTTATCATTTAAACCTGACTCGTTTTCAAGAAATAGAGGGGCTGAAACTCTTGTTAAGTTTAAGGTTTCAGCAAGCTTGCTTTCAAAAAAATCCTTTACCTTTTTTATTGCTATTTCCGTTTCAATTAATGATAAGTTTGATTTGTAGTTTTGTGGTATAAATACTTTTGATTTTAATTCTTTTGTCATGTGAATAACCCCCTAAATAATATAAAAAAACCTTTCATCCTAATAAATAGGACGAAAGGTTAAATTCCGCGGTACCACCTAATTTGCATAAAGCCTCTTAATCAGTGCTAAATTAAATAATAATTTAAGACTGTCCCTTTTTAACGGTAAGGCCCCGTCTAAGTCTACTTAAGTGAGATTCCAAATTTTAATTTGGCAAATCGAACTTACACCTTTGACGTAAGGAAAAGGTGTTTCCTTTAAGGTTCAATTTTAATTTGGCAAATCGAACTTACACCTTTGACGTAAGGAAAAGGTGTTTCGTCTTATAATCTCAATTGTTCGGTTAGAAGCTCAGGAATGTTTTTCGTTAAAACTAATCTTATAAGGCTTACACCATCCCTTACTCGCTTAAAGATATCATTTAAATTACTCTTTCCTTCAATGCTTATTATGTGTTTTAAATTTAAATTAATATTATGATATACCAAATTAAAAAAGAAGTAAATAGTAAAAATGAATAAATTGTAAAAAGTAAGTAATATATTAATTGATAATGATAATGAAATGGACATATTATTTTACTTTTTACATAATATAATATAGAATGAATAGTTGAAATAATAAATTATTAAATAGATTTTTTTTATGGGGGATGAAGAATGAAGAAAAAAATTAATTGGCAAAAGTTATTTAGCTACTTTGTTTTAATTACTTTAATTTCAACTACTATATTTTTAATTTTTGAGATAAAGGATGCACCAACCGTTGCAGATTCAACTGAATCTTTTGTGCGTTTAAAAAGTGATTATGCATTGATGTTATCTCAATGTATTTTAGGTATAGTAGCAATGTTATTACCAGGGATGTTAGAAAATAAACTTAAAATAGCAATCCCATCTTATATGTTGATTTTATATACAATATTTTTATATGCAGCAATATATTTAGGTGAAGTTAGAAGTTTTTATTATAATGTTCCAAATTGGGATAATATATTACATACTTTTAGTGGAGCGATGATTGGAGCTTTAGGATTTTCAATTGTTACTTTATTGAATAGGACGGAAAAGGTACCAATAGTTTTAAGCCCTCTATTTGTTGCGTTATTTTCATTTTGCTTTGCAGTAACATTAGGTGTTATTTGGGAGTTTTATGAATTTACCTTTGATGGAATTTTAGGGCTTAATATGCAAAAATTCGCCTTGGAAAATGGTACTCAATTAATAGGAAGAGCCGCATTAACGGATACAATGGTAGATTTATTTGTAGATGCAGTTGGAGCATTTATAATGAGTGTTATTGGTTATATTTCATTAAGGTATAACAAAGGTTGGATTGAAAAACTTCAAGTAAGAAGTACAAGAAAATAATAAATATAAAAAGTAAAATGAATTATAATATTAAAATTCATTTTACTTTTTTTATTATTAAAAAATAAAATTTTTAGTAACTAAATGTAAATATTTTTAATTATAAAGAGGAGAATATAATAATTTGTTGGAAAAATTTTCAGCATAAGTATATAATTAATATAAATAATTTAAATAAAATTTGGAGGTTATAAAGTGGGACTAAATTGGAGTTTAAAAGAGCTATATGAATCATTTGAGAGTGTTGAATTTAAAAATGATATGAATAGACTAACTGAAGAAATAAATGAAATAAACAATTGGATTGAAGAAGCAGTTAAGGATTATGAAAATGTATTAGAAAAGTTAGAAGAATATTTAAATAAATATATAAAATTAGAGGAACTGATTAGTAAGTTAGGGCAATTTATTGAACTAAGTATTAGTGTAAATACAAAAAATACAGAGGCTCTTAAAAATTCGGATATCTTTGAAAAGAAGTTAACCTATTTAGTTAAAGGTTCTACTAAAATTGAAAGGTATATAAGTGAAATAGAGGATATTGACTCTATAATTGAGAAATCATCATTATTAAAAGAACATGCATTTTTATTAAAGAGTATAGTTGAAGATAGTAAATATTTATTAAGTGAAAAAGAAGAAAATATAATTGCAAATATGAGAAATACAGGATCAAATGCATGGAGTAAATTAAAAGATAATTTAATTTCATCATTAACTGTTGAAATGACAGAAGGTGGTAAAGTAAAAGAATACCCATTAACAGTTGTCTTAAATATGGCTTATGATAAAAATGAAAAAGTTAGAAAAAAGGCTTATGAAGCAGAAATAAAGTCATATAAGAAAGTTGAAGAGGGGGTAGCTGCTGCTCTTAATGGGATAAAGGGTGAAGTATTAACTGTTTGTGAATTAAGAGGATATGAATCTCCATTAGAAGAAACACTTTTAAATTCAAGAATGGATGAAGAGTCATTAAATGCAATGATTGAAGCAATGAAAGAAAGCTTACCTGTATTTAGAAAGTACTTAAGAAGAAAAGCAGAAATATTAGGGTATAAAAATGGATTACCATTTTATGATTTATATGCTCCAATTAATAATGCCAATATGAATTTTACTTATGATGAGGCTAGTAAATTTATAGTCAAGAATTTTAGAACTTTTAGTGATGATTTAGCAGATTTCGCACAAAAGGCTATTGATAATAATTGGATAGATGTAGAGCCAAGAGAAGGTAAAGTAGGAGGAGCTTTTTGTCAAGGAATTCATACTTTAGGTGAAAGCAGAATCTTATTAAACTTTGGGGGAAGTTTTGGGGATGTTGTTACTATGGCTCATGAACTTGGACACGGATTCCATGGTGAGTGTCTAAAAAATGAATCTATATTAAATTCAGATTATCCTATGCCAATAGCAGAAACAGCATCAACATTTTGTGAAACTATAATAAAAAAAGCTGCAATTAAAGATGTTAAACATAAAGAAGCTTTAGCTATACTAGAAACAGAAATTTGTGATTGTACACAAGTTATTGTAGATATTTACTCAAGATTTTTATTTGAAAAGTCAGTATTTGAAGCTAGAAAAGAAAGTGCATTAACAGTTGAACAAATAAAGGGACTTATGATAGAAGCGCAAAAAGAAGCTTATGGAGATGGATTAGACGAAAAGTTTTTACATCCATATATGTGGGCTTGGAAACCTCATTATTATGATGCAAATTATAATTACTATAACTTCCCATATGCATTTGGACTTTTATTTGCAAAGGGATTATATGCTGAATACCTTAAAAAGGGTGGAGATTTTGTAAGTGAATACGAGAAACTTTTATCAATTACAGGTAAAAATAAGATAGCAGATATAACTAAAGAAGTTGGAATTGATATTCATGATAAAGAATTCTGGAAGAATTCTTTAAAGACTATTGAAGAGGATATAGAAGAGTTTATTAAATTGAGTAAAAAACATTAAGTTGAAGAGGTGAATTACAATGGATATAAACTTAAGTAAAGATGAAATTATTATTGTTTTAGATGCACTAGTAGAAGGTATAGCATTTGATAAGAATGCTGATGATATTAAAAAAGTATATAATAAAATAGTAAAACAAGCTTATATGGAAGAGTATGAAATGCTTGGTTAATTTATAAGAATAAGAGTAATAAACTAAAATATTAGTTTATTACTCTTATTTGTTTATAAGGGATAAAAGTTTAGTAAAAATACTAAATTTATAATGAAACAAATTTAAAAAATATATAA
>NZ_JADPBQ010000006.1:23311-60343 GCF_015670405.1 Clostridium sp. 1001271B_151109_B4
TATATAAATATAATAACTAATAATAAATAATGATATAAATAAAATTGTAAGTTTACTATGATTAAGAAAGCTTAGAAGTTTATCAAATAATATATCAAAGCTCCAAGATCTATTTTGAAGTACAGTTTCTTTAATTTTTATAGGAGAATAATTACTATCTTTATTTATTTTATTTTTGATAAAATAAGGTAATTCTTCTGCCGTTACTATTGGCGTATCAAGCACTTCATTTTGTTTAATAACAAGGCTTTTTTGTGGAAGTGCAATTATATTGGTAATAGGAATATCAGAAGATAAAATATCTTGTAATATGTTATAACAATTAGTACATTCATCATAGATTTTATTAAGTACACTATTATCAAGTATAGTATCATCATTTAAATTTTCATTATCAAAGGTAATTTCATTAGAATATTTTGTTTTTGAAAAATCTGTATAAGGATAAGTTAATGTTTTAATTGCAAAAACTCCACTATTTGTTATTACAAGATCATCAATTGAACAACTATCTTCATTATTATTTTCTAAGTAAATATTATTTAAAATAATACTATCATTTTTTAAAGCTTTTAAGTTATGTGAAACTTTATATAAATTAAATATAGTATCAAAGAAATAACTTAAATCTATATAAATCTTTTCGTATATTTTAAATTTAATAGCACATATATGTACTAAATATAGAAAATATATAGTAGCTAATGTATTAAAATTTATATGAAGAAAAAAGCCAATTGTAAAAAGTAAAAATGGAAACCTTAAAAAAGGTTTAGTTAGGATAAATGTTAGTATTTTTACAGTGGCTTTTGTTATAAATTTTAAAAAAGTAAATATAATTCTAAAAGTAAATAAAATAATATCTCCTAAAACAAGCAACATTTACGTAGCCTCCTTTAGTAATAGAATATCTCCTTTTATGGAAAATTATTCATCCTTAATTATAAATTGTTTAGTTTTACCCATAAAATATGCTAAACGGATCATTTCAATTTCTTCTTTTGACATTTTTCGGTTGTATTTTTTTTCAAATTCATTAATTAATGCATTTGAATCAAGCTTTTCTTTTTTTACTTTAGGGCGCTTAGTAGTAATCTTATTAATAGGTTTAGATAATACTTGCTTAGTATATATTTTTTTAAATACTTCTGCAGTATAGCATGCATCAAAAAATGCATCGTGGAAAGCTCCATCAATTGCTATTTCTAATGTTTCAACAGCTCTTTTTAGTCCGATTTTTTGACCTTTAGGAACATTGAGTAATTTAGTTGCATAGTGCTGAATATCAATATATTTTTGGGGAATAAAAGTAGTAGGAATATTATAAAATCCCATATTCTTTATTAATTCTGTAATATCAGAATCGCCCCATACGATTAAAGTGTTTTTATCTTTTCCAATAAAATCAATAAATTGTTTAAAAACTTCAATAAATTCATAAGAAGCATTTAAATCATTAATATTTATTTTTGTTAATTCTTCAACATAGGGATGAAGTCTTTTGTGAATATTAGGTTTAATTAATGAATTAAAGGTTCCAATGGTTTCAAAATTCTTATTTAATTTTATTGCTCCAATTTGAATTATTTCAAATAGTAAAGCTGGTTTAGGAGCGTCTATTATTACATCTTCAGGATGTTGTTGATTAAATTCTAAATCAAAAATTATATAGTTCATTTTACACCTACGATAAAATTTTTTATTTTTTAGTCATTTACATAACTTCTATTACATATATTAAAGCATAAATAATTAAAAATGTCTTAAAAAGAGGTGTAATAAATGAGTATTTATGTTTTAAAGGAATATGTTGAAAAATGTATTAAGAATGGAGTAAAGCCAACATTTGAAGGATTAAATATTTATTATAAATCAAAAGAAATAAATTACAATAAATAAAATTAAAAGAAAATTTACTATTAACTTTATAAGAAAAGCGTATAATAAATAAAGATACATTAAGATTAAGTGTGGTGAACATAATTTGAAAACAAAAAAATTAACAGAAGCAGCAATGCTATCAGCTTTATTTGTAGTTTCAAGCATGGTAGCAATTTATACAGGAATAGCATATACATTATATTTGGATATGATAGTGCCACTTTTCATTTGTCTTATATTTATGAGGCTTGATTTTAAGTATACATTATTATCTTCTATTACATCATTGCTTATTGTAACTTTTGCAGTAGGTGACGTAGCATCAGCAATTTGGATGAGTCAAGGAATTATAATGGGATTGATTTGTGGATATTTTATTAGGAAAAAAGGCACAATATTTGATGATTTATTTTATTCAGCAATTTTAGGAACTTTTGTTATGGTTTTAATTGATATCTATTTTTCTAAATTAACAGGTTATAGTTTTATGAAAGAATTTGATAGCTATAAAGAAATGTTTCCTTTGACTGGTGAATATATGGAAATTGCTTTTAATATTTCTGTTGCAACAATGCCTATAGGTACAATATTAATATCTTATATTGGAGCTTTGTTTATAGGTAAGAAGCTTAGAATATTAAATGAAAATTGTAATGAAAAATATATGATAATTAAAAACTTTAAAAAGTATGGTTCCTATATTTGTTGCAGTAAAGATACATATTATTTTGGAATTGTATATTTAATTTTAATTGAAATATTAAAATTAACGGGATTTGAATTTAAATTTGTCTATTTTAAAACAGTAATAATGGCAATAAGGGTAGTAGTAATATATTTTGTATTAAAAGATTCTTTTACATTTGTAATTAGAGGATTATCTACAAAGGTGAAATCTAATGGTGTATCACAATTAATTTGGTTAGGGGTGATTTATATGCTATTAGTTGACTTTAAAGCTACGCTTATTATTTTGGTAGTAGGAAGTTTAGTAATTAACTACTCAATGAAGCTACGGGAATCACAAATAAATATGTTAAATAAAGTTGTTTTAAAAAGATAATAAATATTACTTTTAAATAATATATCTTTTATTTTAAATTTATTTATTGATAAAATTAATATTAAGTAATGTAATTTGGTTAACCTTATGGTAATATATAGTATACTATAGAGTTTTCTAAAATATAATTTTGATAAAGAATTAAGCGATAAAAAATACTTAAGTTTTATTATATAATTAAACAAAGATGAAAGATATATTGAGGTGAGGGACAATGGCTACATTAAAAGAAATAGCAGAGAAAGTTGGAGTATCATTAGCGACTGTATCGAGGGTTTTAAATAATGATAGCGGAATTCTAGTTGCTGATGAAACTAAGGCACAAATACTACAAGTAGCAGAGGAATTAAATTATAGAACGGCAAAGCAAAGAAAAGGTAAAAGTATTAGTAAAAATATGTTTAAAGTTGGAATTGTTGAAATGTATGATGTAGTTAAACAATTACAAGATCCATATTATTTACTTTTAAGAAATATAGTAGAAAAGAAAGCTTTTGAAAATAATATTAAGCTAGTTAGGTTTTTTAAGCAGGATAATAAATTTGAGTTAGCTGAAGAAGTTGAACTACAAGGAATAATTGCGGTTGGTAAATTTACTTCAGATGAAGTAGGTGAATTGTCAAAAAGAACACAAAATATAGTTTTTATAGACTCAGCACCAAATGATGAATTATATGATAGTGTTAAAGTAAATTATAAATTAGGAGTGAAACAAGCGCTGGATTATTTTTTAGAACTTGGACATAGTGATATAGGATTTATTGGTGAAAAATACACTTTAGGAGATAATAAAATACCTATGTTCGATGATAGGCTAAAGTTTTTTTACGAATATATGAATAATAAGAAAATGTTAAGGGAAGAGTTTATAATTAATAGTAATATGACAGCTGAAGGTGGATATGAAGCAATAAATGGTTTCATAAAATCTAAAAGTAAAATGCCTACAGCATTCTTTACTGCTAATGATGCAATTGCCAGTGGGGTTATTAAAGGGCTTCAGGAAAATGGTCTTAAAGTTCCTCATGACATTAGTATAATAGGATTTAATGACACTATAATATCTCAATATACTAATCCGCCATTAACGGCTATAAGAGTTCATATAGAGTATTTAGGAGAAGTCGCTGTTGAACTTATGATGGAGAAATTAAAGGGAAGACAGTACGCTAAAAAAGTGATAATACCAAGTGAGTTTATATTAAGAAGTAGCGTTAAGTATATAAAATAGTCACTTCAAATTAATATATTATAAATTAGGATAATAACAATAATATTTATTATTATTATTATCTTTTTTTATTTATTATTATAAATCGGTTACTTGATTATTGGAAAGGGCGAGGAATTTTTATTTGGACAAGGTCAATTTGAAGGAAAATATGATTTAGAGTCATCAGGAGCTTCTAATATGTATAGATATAAAAAGCATTTAGACGATTTAAATAAAAACGAGGAATTACAAAGAGGTGGTGGAAGTTTTAAATGGCTTAATGAGTCTTTAAAGGCGACTAAGGAAATATTAAATAAAAGGAATATTAAAAAAATAAATATACCAATATTGTTTTTTCAGGCAGGCAGAGATACTTTTGTAAAAGAAGAGGCGCAGAATAGATTCTGTGAAATAGTGAATATATGTAAAAAGATAAGATTTGAGAATGGAAAACATGAACTTTATATGGAAGATGATGAAATAATGATTGAGTATTTAAAAAGTATAAGTGAATTTTTGAAATAAAATTTTACTAAAAAACTTGAATTTTTTACTGTAAATATATTATAATACTTATTAAGAAAACGTTATCTGAAATAAAATGTGAAAGTAAGGGTGTAATTATGGGAATTATAATAAACGAATTAAAAAATGTATTTGCATTACAAAGTAAAAATAATAGTTATGTTTTTGGAATAGATAATATGGGGTTGGTAAGACATTTATATTGGGGAAGTAAAATTGAAAATGTTGATGATTTTGATATACCAACATTAGTTGAAGTATCAACTAATGATCCAGTTTATGAAATAACTAAAGAAGAATTTCCAGTGTACGGTAGTTTAAGATATAAAGAACATTGTTTAAAGGCCTCATTTATTGATGGATGTAGAGAAGTAGTTTATAGATATGAGGGGCATCAAGTTGAAGGAAATGAACTAGTTATAAAATTAAAGGATATTCATTATGATTTCAATATGAATCTTCATTATAAAGTTTATGAAGAATATGACTTAATTGAAAGATATGTGACTATTAAAAATAATTCAGAAAATGTTATTGAAATTGAAAAAGTTCATAGTGGGCAATTTCATATACCATATGAAGATTTAACTTTTTCAAATGTACATGGTCATTGGGGTGCAGAGCAACAAAGATTTACACAAAAAGTTAGCTATGGAAAGATTGTGATAGAAAATAGAAGGGGAATTTCTACTCATAATCATAATCCATATTTTATTTTAGATAAAAATGCAACAGAAACTACAGGAGAAGTATTCTTTGGTGCTTTAAAACTAAGTGGTAACTTTAGTGGAGTAATTGAACAAACGCAATATGGAGAAACATTAGTACAATTAGGGATTAATTCACATGATTTCTTATTAAAACTTAAGGGTGGAGAAGAGTTTACATCTCCGGCTATTATAGCTGGTTATAGTAATAGTGGTTTTGAAACTATGACTCATAATCTTCATAACTTTTCTAAAGATAATGTATTGAGAAGTGGATTAAGACCAGTATTATATAATTCATGGGAAGCAACTGAATTTAAAGTAAGTTGTGATGAGCAAATAAAACTTGCAAAAAAGGCAAAGGAAATTGGAGCTGAGCTGTTTGTTGTAGATGATGGTTGGTTTGGAGAAAGACATGGAATTGACAATGGACTTGGAGATTGGTATGTAAATGAAGACAAATTCCCAAATGGATTAAACCCATTGATAAATGAAGTAAAGGCTATGGATATGATGTTTGGAATTTGGGTAGAGCCTGAAATGGTAAATCCATTATCTAAGCTTTATAAAGAACATCCAGAGTGGATATATCATTTTGATAGTAGAGAAAGTGATACATCTAGGGGGCAATATGTATTAGATGTTACTAAGAAAGAAGTAAAAGATTTTATTTATAATATGTTAGACAATCTGTTAACAACTTATGATATTGATTATATTAAATGGGATGCAAATAGACCTATGTCTCAAACTAATTTAGAAAAGGATGTTTGGTACAAGCATATTGAAGCTGTCTATGATATTGTAAGAGATTTAAAAGTTAAGCATCCTAATGTATTATTTGAAGCATGTGCTTCAGGTGGTGGAAGAATAGATTATGGTATTTTAGGTATATTTGATGATTTTTGGACAAGTGATAATACTGATGCTTATGACAGATTATTTATTCAAGAGAATTATTCATATATATATCCAATAAAAGCTATGAGAGCGTGGGTAACTGATTGTCCAAACTTCTTATCAAGAAGAATTATACCTATGAAGTTTAGATATCATAGTGCTATGATGGGGACTTTGGGTATTGGATGTAATATATTAAAGTTTACTGAAGAAGAAATAGAGTTATCTAAGGAATTAATTGAAGAATATAAGAGGATAAGGCATATAGTTCAAGAGGGTAATTTCTACAGATTAGAAAGTAACTCTAAAAATAAATATAAACTTTATCAATATATGAATGGAAAAGAAGGGTTAGTATTTGTATTTTTACCTCAAAGTGAACTTGGGCATAGAGGTACAAATATAAGGTTTAGAGATCTTGAGAAGGAAAGTACTTATTTAGTTAAAGTTGATGAAAAAATTATTATGAAATCAGGAAGATATTTAATGAATCATGGATTAGAATTAAAATTATATGGAGATTATGATAGTATAATAATAAAGATAAATAAAATTGAAGAATAATTATCCCCAAAAAGATAGCTATACAAAATAGCTATCTTTTTTTATATAAAACTAAATAAAAATTTAGTAAAATAATAATAAATTTTACTGTAAAATACTTGTAAAACGTTTTCTGATATGATAATATAAAAATGTAGTAAGTGAAAACTATTACAAAAGGGTTAGTATTGATTAATAAATGAGGAAGGATGAGAATTATGGGATTATCTTTTAAAGAAAAGTATTCATTTGGAATTGGGGCATTAGGAAAGGATTTATGTTATGCAATTGTATCTAGTTATTTAATGATTTATTTTACAGATTCAATTGGACTAGCTCCAGCATTTGTTGGAAGTTTATTTTTAGTAGCAAGATTATGGGATGCAGTTAATGACCCAGCAATGGGAATGATAGTTGATAATACAAAAACAAAGTGGGGGAAATTTAGACCGTGGATTTTAATAGGAACGTTTATAAATGCGCTTGTTTTAGTATTTCTATTTAAGAGACCAGCAGGATTAGAAGGAACTTCATTATATGCTTATTATTCAGTTATGTATATATTATGGGGGATGACTTATACAATAATGGATATACCATATTGGTCAATGTTACCTTCTTTATCTAAAACTAATGAAGAAAGAGCTCAAATGTCAGTTATACCAAGAATATTTGCAAGTTGTGCATGGTTAATAATGGGGGCATTTGGACTTTCAATAGTTAATAAGTTGGGAAATGGTGATCAAACTAAGGGATATGGAGCTTTTGCAGTAGTAATTGCAGTAGTTTTTGTAATTACTTCAATTATAACAGTTATCAATGTTAAAGATAGTAGTTGTAAAGTAACAGAATCAAATAAAAAAGCAGAAAAAACAAGTTTAAAGAAAGCATTTAAACTTATAAAAGAAAATGATCAACTTATGGTATTTATAGGAGTTGTACTTGCATATAACTTAGTTGCTCAATTATCAGGTGGAATGTCAATTTACTATTTTAAGTATGTTGTAGGAAATGAAAATATGTATCAAGTATTTACTGCATTTGCTGGACTTGCTGAAATAGCTGCACTTATGTTATTCCCAATGCTTTCAAAGAGAATGAGTAAAAAGGGTGTATTTAGACTAGCTTGTTACTTACCAGCAGTAGGATTAATAATTTTATTATTAGCAGGAATATTTGTTCCAGAGAATGCAGCACTTATAGCTTTATCAGGAATAATAGTTAAATTAGGTTCAGGATTTACGTTAGGAGCTACAACTGTTATGTTAGCAGATGTTATAGATTATGGAGAAGTAAGATTTGGTTCAAGAAATGAAAGTATAGTTGCTTCATTCCAAACATTATTAGTTAAAACAGCATCAGCTGTATCAGGATGGTTGATAGGTGTTGGCTTAACAATAGTAGGATATGTTCCTAATATAACACAAACTGCCGGAACAATATTTGGTATGAGAATACTTATGGTAGCAGTACCTTCAGTAATAACATTATTAGGATTATTTATCTATGTAAAGGGTTATAAGCTTCAAGGTGAATATCAAGAAAAGATAATGGAAGAATTAAATAAAAAGAGAGAAGATGAAATTAACTTTGCATAAAGTATAGATTTGTATTAAACAAATAAAATTTTAATTAATAATTATTTTGTTTTTAAATGGTAGTCAGGAGTTGTTAAAATGTATTTAGGTGTAGATTATTATCCAGAGCACTGGAATCAACATATGTTAGAAGAAGATTTAAATAATATAGTAGAGCTTGGAAGTAATGTTATAAGAATTGGTGAATTTGCTTGGCATATGATGGAGAAAGAAGAAGGTTTATTTGATTTTTCTTACTTTGATCATGTAATAAATGAAGCAAAGAAAAAAGGATTAAAAATAATATTTGGTACCCCAACAGCAACAATGCCTGCATGGCTTGCTAAAAAACATCCAGATGTATTAGGTGAATTTGAAGATAATACTAAGAGGGTTTTTGGTGGAAGAAGACAATATTGTTTTAATAGTAAAACTTATCACAAATATAGTAAAATTATAATTAAGGAGCTTGCAACTCATTTTAAAGGTGAAGAGGGAATAGTTGCATGGCAAATAGATAATGAATTTGGTCATGAAGGTAGCGATGTATGTTTCTGTAATGAATGTAAAAATGCATTTAGAGATTATTTAAGAAAAAACTATAATAATGATATAAATAAATTAAATGAAATATGGGGAACAAGATTTTGGTCTCAAACTTACAATGATTTTGATGAAATACCAATTCCAGCAAAGACAATAACTACTCATAATCCAAGTCTTAGAATGGAGTGGGAAAGGTTTAGAAGTAGAAGTGTTGAAAAGTATGCAAAATTTCAAGTAGATATATTAAAAGAAATATTAGGAGAAGATTCTGTTATAATTCATGACTTTTCAGGTGGATATTTTGATAAGAGTTTTGATTTTTCAAAGGTTTCAAAACATCTAGATGTAGTTGCATATAATAATTACCCGGTATGGGGAGGTCAAAAGGAGCCAATCCCTGCGCATGAAATTGCTTGCGGATTAGATTTTATGAGAGGTGCTAAAAGACAAAATTTCTGGATTACAGAAGCAATAATGGGAGCTCAAGGACATGATGTTATTGGATATCTTCCAAGACCAAATCAAGCTAAAATGTGGTCTTATCAAGCAATGGCTCATGGATGCAATTCTCTTATGTATTTTAGATATAGAGGTGCAACACAAGGAGCTGAACAATATTGCTATGGAATAATAGATCAAGATAATCAAAAAAGAAGAAAATTTTATGAGGTTCAAGATTTTTTCAATAATATGAAAGAAAATGAAGATGTTATAAATAGTGAAATAAAATCAGAAATAGCAGTAATTTATGATTATGAATCTATGGCATCATTTAGAATTCAAAGACAAAGTTTTTTAATGGATTATAAAAATGAAGTATATAGACTATATAGACCTTTCTATGAAAATAATATTAATATTGATGTCATTCCATCGTATGTAGATTTTAGTGATTATAAAGTTTTATTAATACCAACAATGATTGTATTTAAATCTGAAGTTCAAGAAAGAGTTAGGGAGTTTGTTAAAAATGGTGGTAAAGTAGTATTTAGTTTTAGAACTGCAATTAAAGATTACTATAATAATTTAACATTAGGGCAGCTAAATCCAAGTTTTTACACTGATTTAATAGGTGGCTTTGTTGAAGAAATAGAATCCCTTCAAGAAGGACAAAATGTTAAAGTTAAGGGTATAAATGAATTTAAGGGAGTTGAAGGTAGTGGAACTGTATTTAGAGATATGCTAAAAACTACTACTGCAGAAAGTTTATTTATGTATGATGATGAGTTTTATAATGAATTATCAGCTATAACTTTAAATAAATATAAAAAGGGTGAAGCTTATTATATAGGTACTGGTGTAGATAATAATATTATGGATATAATAGCTAAAAAAATTATAGTAGAAGCTGATATAGAATCTATAGAATCACCTAAAGGTGTTGAAGTAGTTAAGAGGAGAGTAAATGATGAAGAGTATTACTTCATTATGAACCATACAGCAGAAGTTAAAAGTTTTAATAATATTAATTTAAAGGCATATGAAAGTAAAATAGTAAAAACTAAGTAAATTAAAAGTGGTTAATTTTTTAAATTAACCACTTTTAATTTTTATATTATGTTAAATAAGAGAAAGGCAATTTACATCCAATTTGTAAGTTACGTCTTTTCTTTCAACTATTATATTTATTTTCTTTTTAATTTCTTCATCATCCATAATCTTAGAAATAAGTTCACGTGTTGGATTCATAGCATATGGGATACCTACATTTTTAAACATAGTAAAATCACCAGAAGTATCACCATAAGCATAACTTTGACTTAAATCAATATCATACTTTTTACACAAGTCTTTAATTGCCTTTTCTTTACTTTCTGAATCCCACATAGGTGTAATATAGCCATTGTATTTATTATCTTTATCTAATTCATAAACTGTACCCCTATAATCATCCATATGATATTTTAATGACATTTCTCTTACTAATTCTATAGGAGAACCTGAAATAGCAATTACAATATCTCCTTGTTCTTTATGCCATTTAATTCTTTCTCGAGAAAATGTATAAACTCTATCACCTTTTTGTTCAATAACTTTTTTTGCAATATAGTCTATATGATATTTATCTAATCCTTTAATTGCTTCAGTATATACATCTACCATTTTTAAAAGATAAGTATCATAATCGCCTTGTCTTTTATCCCAGTTAATATAAGCAGGTTTTACTTCTTTATACCACTTATTTTCATCAACTAGGTCATATTTAATTATTTTTTTAAAGACCTCAGTAATAAGTCCTTCTCTGTAGATTGTGCCGTCAATATCAAAAAATGCTGCTCTTCTTGACATATAAAAAAACCTCCTTATGTTTTAAACTTTTATAAAATATCTTTAACTTACTGTCCAATAGGTAAGATGAACTAAATAAACTTTAAAAATTTAATTTATCTGAATTAGATATTACATTATATAATAATAAAATAAAGAAAAAAATGCAAGACTAAGTGAGATTCTAAATTTTAATTTAGTTAATCGAACTTGCCTGAAACTCCAAATTTTAATTTGGTAAGTTAAAGGTACACTTTAGTGTAATCAGCGACTGGAAGGAGTCGAGTTTCCTTAAATAGGATTCTAAATTTTAATTTAAGTGATGATCTAAATCTTAGATTTTAGTCATCAGAACTTGAGCTAATGAAAGAAAGTGAGTAGTGAGTTTCATTTATAAGAAAAAACATTAATATTTTTAAGAAAGCTTCTTATTCTAAGGTGAAACTTACTCAAAGACCGAAGAAAATCTACTTTCTTTAGTTAGTATGACAAAAAATAGAAGAATTTATATTAGAAAATGTTGACAAAAAATTACAATACTATATAATATGGATATAAAGAATTATATAAAATGCTAGGGGTGCCATTTACGGCTGAGAAATAAGAAATTATTAACCCTTGTACCTGATCTGGATAGTGCCAGCGTAGGAAAGCTTATTAATGTATACTTTAAATTAATCTACAAGGTAGTTTTTAAACTTTTTATAGTATAAGTTTAGATAATTTGTAGGAAAAGTAAATATATTATTTGTAATTATAACGCTATATTCCAGATGGGATATAGCTTTTTTTTATCGAAAAAAATAAACAATTTTAAAAGGAGAAGAAACATGAGAAATTACAAAATACCAACATTAACAATTGCAGGATCAGATTCATCAGGAGGAGCAGGTGTACAAGCAGATTTAAAAACGTTTAGTGCAATAGGAACTTATGGAATGAGTGTTATTACGGCAATAACAGCTCAAAATACACAAGGAGTTTTTCGTGTTGAAGATTTAAGTAGAGAAATAATAGAAAGTCAAATTAATGTAGTTTTTGAAGATATAGAACCAGCAGCTGTAAAGATAGGAATGGTATCAAGTGTAGAAATTGTTCAAACAATTGTAAATACATTAAAGAAATATAATCCTAAGTATTTAATAGTAGACCCAGTTATGATATCTAAAAGTGGATATTCATTATTAAAACCAGAGGCAAAGAAAAGTTTAATTGAAGAGCTTATACCAATGGCATATATAATAACTCCAAATACACCAGAAGCAGAAGAAATTACAGGAATAGAAATAAATAATGTAGATGATATGAGAGAAGCAGGTAGAAAGATATTAGAATTAGGACCTAAGTATGTGTTGATGAAAGGTGGACATCTTGAAGGTGATGCAGTTGATGTATTAATAGGAAATGATACATTTGAAATTTATAAACAAGAAAGACTAGATAGAAAAAATACCCATGGAACAGGATGTACTTTATCATCAGCAATAACTTCACATTTAGCACTAGGATATGACATTGTGGAAGCTGTTAAGTTAAGCAAAGAGTATATAACAGAAGCAATAAGACATAGCTTTGATATAGGCAAGGGTGTTGGACCTGTGAATCACTTTTACAAATTTGAAGATTAACACTTAGATAAGGAGGAGAAAAAGTGTTTGAATTAATAAATAAAGTTAAAGAAATAAATCCATTAGTACTACATTATACAAATGAAGTTACTATAAATGATTGTGCAAATATAACATTAGCTTTAGGAGCAAGTCCATTAATGAGCTATTCTGATGAAGAAGTTGAGGAAATAGTAAGTGTTGCTAGTTCAGTTGTAATTAATATTGGAACAATGAATTCAAGCAGGTTAGATTTATTTGTTAAAGCAGGAAAGGCAGCTAATAAATTTAATAAGCCTGTTATATTAGATCCAGTAGGTGTTTTTGCGACAAAAACAAGAATAAACTTTACAAATAAACTATTAAATGAAATTAAATTTGATGTTGTTAAAGGAAATATAGCTGAAATAAAGTTTATAGGTGGACTTGATGTAAGGGGACAAGGCGTTGATTCCTTTGATGATGGTGAAGATATATCTGAAGTAGTGAAAAGAGTAGCTATAAAGCTTGGCTGTATGGTAGTTGCTACTGGAAAAGTTGATTTTATTAGTGATGGAAATAGAGTTATAAAGATATATAATGGAACACCAAAGTTAAAGAGTGTAACTGGTACAGGGTGTATGACAGGAAGCTTAATAGGAAGCTATTTAGGAGCTTATGATTCCATTATTAAGTCTGATGAAAAAGTTAGTAAGATAGAAGCTGTTGCAATGGGGGTACTTACAATGGGAGTAAGTGGTGAATTAAGCGATAAAAATAATATTGCAATAGGAAGCTTCAAGGAAGAGCTTATGAACAATATTTATGAAATGAATAGTGATAAATTAAAAGAATATGGAAGGGTTGAATAATATGAAATTTTCAGAAGTTTTATTTAGTGAAGTTAAGGAGATTTGGGATGGATATTTAGAACATCCTTTTGTTAAGGGAATAGGAGAAGGTACTTTAGATAAAGAAAAGTTTAAAAATTATTTAATTCAAGATTATTTATATTTAAAGGATTATGCTAAGGTTTTTGCTATGGGATTAGTTAAAGCGGAAAGTATGAAGGAAATGAAATTTTATCATGAATCTATAAAAGGAGTATTAGATGATGAGACTGCAGTTCATGTTAATTACTTGAAAGACTTTGGATTAAGTACAGAAGAGGTAGAAGCTTATAAAAGTGAATTAACAACTGAAAGTTATACAAATTATATGCTTGGAATTGCATTAAAAGGTGATTCGAAGGATATTGCACTGACTATAATGCCATGTACTTGGAGTTATTATTATATTGGAAAGCATTTATATGAAACATATAAGGAAAACTTAAAAGATAATTTTTATGCTCCGTGGATAGAAGGATATGCATCAAATGAGTTTAGAGAATGTGCACAAGAGTGGATTGATTATATAGATGATATATGTAAGAACATATCAGAAGTAAAAAGGGAAAGGTTAAAGGACATATTTATAAAGTCTAGTCTTTATGAAATGGAGTTTTGGAATATGGCAAATAAATAAACTGAATTCTTAGTTTTAGGTTGAGTGTTACAATGAGCAACCATTAGATAAAATTTATTTTAAGATGAGGTAAGTAATATGGTTATTTTTATAGCAATAATATCAGCAATATTATTTGCATTTTATTTTAGGGATTTAAAAAGAAATCCTATAACAACAAAGAAAATGGTAGTAATTGCAATGATGAGTGGACTATCATTTATGCTTAGTTTAATTCAGTTTGTAAAATATCCTCAAGGTGGTGGAATAACTTTATTTTCTATGTTACCAATAATGATACTTTCACTATTATATGGTAGAACTGCAGGTATAACAGGTGGATTGATATGGGGCTTTTTATCATTATTAAATGGAGCATATGTAATACATCCAGTTCAATTTTTCTTAGATTGTTTGTTTGGGCCAATGGCTTTAGGTTTTACAGGTGTTTTTGGTAGTGATAAGAAATATAAGGTGATTTTAGGAGGGTTATTTGCAGTTACTTTAAGTGTATTTTCTTATTTTGTTTCAGGTGTAGTATTTTTTGCAGAGTTTGCACCGGAAGGGATGAATACTTATCTTTATTCATTCTTATATAATTTTACTAGTGCTGGAGTTGAAGGTATTTTATGTATAATACTTTTATCTATAATTCCATTAGAGAGATTTAAAAAAATGGCTAACGTTAAAGATATTGCAGTATAAATATTAGAAAAGGGTGATAAATGATGAAAGAATTAAAGCTTTATTTAGTAACAGATTCAGATATTTTAAAAGGAAGAGATTTTTATAATTGTATTGAAGAAGCATTAAAGGGTGGAGTAACAATGCTTCAATTAAGAGAAAAAAATGCTAGTGGTAAAGAATTCTTAGACAAGGCAATGAAGCTTAGAGATTTAACTAAAAAATATAATGTGAAGTTTATTATTAATGATAGAGTTGATATTGCAATGCTTTGTGATGCTGATGGAGTTCATGTTGGACAAAGTGATATACCAGCAGATGAAGTTAGAGGGCTTATTGGAAAAAATAAAATTATTGGGGTATCTGCAAGAACAGTAGAAGAGGCTATGAAAGCTAAAGAAAATGGTGCAGATTATCTTGGAGTTGGAGCTATGTTCACAACTACAACAAAATTAGATGCAAAGAACGTAACAATTGATAAGTTAGCTCAAATTAAGAAAGAAGTTAATTTACCAATTGTAGCAATTGGAGGTTTAGCTTTAGATAATATTGATAAATTGAAGCAGTACAATATTGATGGATATGCTGTGGTTTCAGCAATATTAAAAGCTAACGATATAAGTGTAGAATGTGAAAAGTGGGTAAAGAAAATTAGTGAATAACAAAATTCATGAAATGTATTTGGGGGAATTAAATATGGAATTAACTAAAAGTAAGGATGCAACAAAAAGATTAGTTATAAGTGGAGCATTAGTAGCTTTAGCAACTATATTAGGATCATTTTCTATTCCAGTATTAGGAGCAAAGGTGGCACCAATACAACATTTGATAAATGTAATTTCAGCAGTTACCTTAGGACCTGTATATGGAGTTTCTTGTGCTTTTGTATCATCATTATTAAGAAATATATTAGGAACAGGAAGTATATTAGCTTTTCCAGGAAGTATGGTTGGGGTATTTTTAGCAGCTATATTATATAAAAAATTTAGGAAAGTGGAGATATCTGTAGTTGGAGAAGTAATTGGAACTGGAATAATAGGTGCATTACTAGCGTATCCATTGGCAGCCTTTGTTTTAGGAAAGGAAGTTGCTTTATTTGTTTACATCATTCCGTTTTCATTAAGTTCTATAGTTGGAAGTATTATTGCTTATGTAATATTAAAATTAAATAGCTTGAGGAAATTTTTAATAAGTAATTAGAATAATTATTCTAATTTTTCTGTAAAATGCATAATTGTAAAAAATGTGAATAGAATTATTCAGAAATTAGAAAATTACAACTTAGATGGGTATATAAGTAAAAGGGTGTATAATATATTTATAATAAATAAATATTTGAGGTGACAAAATATGATATTTTGTAAGGAAAAAAGATATATTTTTAGTAAGGATGTATACCTATCTAGTGATGAAAGAGTTGAGAAATTAAATAAAGATCAAATCAATAAATATGACGGAAGAGAAGTAAAAGTTGGACATAGTTATTTAGGCTATATAGATAATTCAAGAATATCTTCTAGCTGGTGTAAAGAAGTTAAATAGATGGAAGTAAAAAGAGATGATGCAGAAATGTATCATCTTTTTTGTTATAATTAAATAATAGGAATAATTAATAATGAGTTAATTATAGGAGGAGGTTATGTTTTGAGAATATTACATACTGGAGACTGGCACTTAGGAAAAAATTTAGAAGGTGCAAGTAGAATGGATGAACAAGAATTATTTTTAAAGGATTTTATAGATATAGTTGAAGATAATAAAATAGATTTAGTTATTATTGCTGGAGATGTTTATGATAGCAGTAATCCACCAGCAAGAGCTGAAAAAATGTTTTATGATACATTAAAAAAGCTTTCTAAAAATGGAGAAAGATTAACGTTAATCATTGCAGGTAATCATGATAATCCAGAAAGGTTAGTTGCAGCAGGACCACTTGCTATGGAACATGGAATAATAATGGTTGGCACTCCTAAAACAATTGTTCAATGTGGAGAATATGGTCAGCATAAGGTTATTAATTCAGGTGAAGGATTTATTGAAATAGAAATCAATAATGAGAAAGCAGTAATATTAACTGTACCTTATCCAAGTGAAAAAAGATTAAATGAAGTTCTTTATGGAGAAATGGATAGTGATGAAGATAGGTTGAAGACTTATGGAGAAAGAATAAAATCATTATTTGATTCATTAAAGAAAAATTATAGAGAAGATACTATAAATTTAGCAGTTTCACATTTATTTGCTATGGGAAGTGAAGAAGGCGGTTCAGAAAGAAGTATTCAACTTGGTGGAAGTTATATTGTTAATGGAGCATGTTTGCCAGAAGAGGCTCAATATATAGCATTAGGACATGTACATAAGCCTCAAGTTGTACCAGGTACTAATAAAAGGGCAAGATATTCAGGTTCACCACTTCATTATAATAAAAAAGAAATAAATATTACAAAGAAATGTTTTATTGTGGATATAAAGGCAAAAGAAGAATGTAAAATAAATGAAGTAGAATTTAAAATATATAAACCTATTGAAGTTTGGAAATGTGAAAGTATTGATGATGCAATTGAGAGATGTGAAAAAAATAAAGATAGAGATTGTTGGGTTTATTTAGAGATTAAGTGTGACAGATATATAAGAGAAGATGAAATAAAGAAAATGAAAGAAATTAAAAAGGATATTTTGGAGATAATACCAAAACTTCAAAATGAAGTTGACGATGAAAGTACTATTAGTATTCAAGAAAAATCATTTGAAGAAATATTTAGAGAATTTTATAAGAAAGAAAGAAATGTAGAAGCTGATGAAGAAGTTGTAAGTTTATTATTAAAATTAATAAATGAAGAGGGGGATGAAAATGAGACCAATTAAGCTTAAGATAAAGGGATTAAATAGCTTTATAGAAGAGCAAACTATAGATTTTGAAAAGTTAACTGACCGTGGTTTGTTTGGAATATTTGGGCCAACAGGAAGTGGGAAATCTACAGTTTTAGATGGTATAACATTAGCTTTATATGGAGATGTTTCGAGAAAAAGTTCTAATTATATAAATACAAATTGTGATAGGTTAAATGTTAGTTTTGAGTTTCAAATATCAGGAGCAGAAACTAAAAGATATTTAGTGAATAGAGAATTTAAAAGAGATAAAAAATCAGGAAATCCAGTGTCAGGTAAATGTAAAATAGTTGACATAACTAATGGAGAAGATGTTTTAGCTGATAAGGTTAAAACTGTAACTGATAAATGTAAAGAAGTAATTGGTTTAAGTTTAGAGGATTTTACAAGGACTGTTGTTTTGCCACAGGGTAAGTTTTCAGAGTTTTTAAAGCTTGAAGGAAAACCAAGAAGAGAAATGTTAGAAAGACTTTTCAACTTAGGTGAATATGGGGATAAGCTTTCAAGTAAATTATCTAAAGAAATCACAAAAGAAAGAACTGAAAATAGTGAGCTTATAGGTCAGCTTAAGGGATATGAGGATATAAGTGAAGAAAAGAAAAAAGAAAAAGAAGAAGAATTAAATATAAGTATTGGAAATTTAGAAAAGGCTAATGAAGAACTTAAAGCAATAGAAAAAAGTTTCAAAGAAAATACTGAGTTGTGGAATATGCAGCTTGAAGTTAAAGATTATAAGACTAAAGAAAGAAAGCTTATTGATAAAGTTGAGGAAATAAATTTATTTAAAGATAAGGTTAAAGCTGCTGAAGCTGCAAATAAAGTTAATCCATATATAATTTCTTATGAAGAAACACTAAGAAATATTAACTTTACAGAAAAAGAATTAAGTGAATTTAAATTGAAATGTGAAGAGCTTAAAGAGAAAAAGGCTAAATGTGAAGAAGCGTGGAGTAAAGCTAGAATAAATAAAGATAGCAAATTGCCAGAATATAAGGTTCAAGAAGAAAAAATAAAGGAAGCAATAAAGGATAAAAAAGCTTTAATTGATTTAGAAAATGAAATTAAAGAAATTAATAAAAGAGCAGATGAATTAGTTAAAAAGAAAAAAGAAAATAATGAAAAAGTAATTGATTGTGAAAAGAGATTAAAAAAGGGAAATGATCTATTAAAAGAAAAGGAAGAATACAGAGATACTTTAAATATTGAAAAAGAGTTAAAAGAAAATGTTCAAGAAGGGGTAGTTATTACTCGAGATTATAATAATTTATTTAATGTAGTTAATGAGTATAAGGTTAAAATAGAAGCTAATAAAGAGGAAGCAAAAAAATATTTAGAAGAAAAACAATTATTAAAGCTTGAATTAGATAAGAAAGATAATTTATTAGTAGAAAATGAAGAAGCTTTAGAAAAGTTAATTAAAAATTGCCCGGGAGATCAAAATGATTTATTTGATATGCAAGAAAAATACTCTGAACTTAAAGGTAGGTTAGATATATTTAAAAAGGCAGATGAAGAGTTATTAAAAAGTAAAAATTCCATTGAATCATTAAGCAAAGATTTAGAGCCTAAAAAAGAAGAGCATATTAATTTAGAAAATGAAATTAAAAAAATAAAAATAGAGATACTTGAAATAGAAAGAGAAAATCTGGCTCATAAATTAAGAGAAGAATTAAAAGATGGAGATATTTGTCCAGTTTGTGGTTCGGTTGAACATCATAAGGAAAAAATTAAGCATGTAGATATTAAGGATGTTACTAATCTAGAAGAAAGCATAGATTTAAAAGAAAAACTATCTCTTGAGTTATTTAATAGCATAAAGGATATAGAAGCTAAGTTAAGTATTGCAAAGGAAAAAATAAAAGAAAATGAAGCAGTAATTAAAGATTTAGGTGAAGGTTTTAATGAAGAAGTAGTACTTAATCTTCAAGTTAAAATGAATGATTTAAAAGCTAAGATAAATGATTACAATATTAAAAAGGAAGAGCTTGAAGGTATAATAAAAAATTTAAAAGAAGAATGTAATAATTTAAAACTTAAGCATACACAATTAGAAACTAAAATTAATAGTAATGAAAATACAATAAATGAATTATTAGAAGATAAAAAAAAGCAAGAAGAAAATTTGCAGCAAGTTGAAGAAAAATTAAGTATTCTTAAAGAAAAAACTAAGGTTGAAGATTTTATAACTAAAAATACTGAAATAAATAAAATTGAAAATGAAAGAGAAGAAATAGAAAAAGTTATAAAAAGCTATAGAAATAGAATAGATGAATTAAATACAGAAAAAGAAGAGGCAAGAAATAACTTAAATGATACTAATCAAGAATTAGCTAAAATCAATACAACTTTAGATGAAAAAAGTAAAGTTAGAGAAGAAAATTTATTAAAAATAAAAAGTAAAGTTGAAGATATAGATAATATAGAAGAAATATTAAATAAAGTTCAAAAAGAAATGAAAATAATTGAAGACAATTATATCTTTACAGAAAAGGCAAAAGAAGAAGCAGATAAAAATTATGAAGAGTGTAATTCTAAATTAATTAGTATTACTTCAAAAGGAAAAGAACTTTATAAAAGAAAAGAAGAAGAAAAGCAAAAGCTTGATATAGCATTAAAAGAAGAAGGATTTTTAAGTGAAGATGAAGTTAAACAGAATGTTTTAGAGAAGGTTAAAATAGAAGCTTTAAAGGTTGAAATTGATAAGTATAATGATGATTTAGCAAAAATAAAGGGAGCTATTGAAAGCATTTCTAAGAAGATTGGAAATAGAGAGTTAACTGAAGAACAATGGGTTAATATACAAAATGAAAAAGAGGAAAAGGAAATTAAAGTTAAAGAGTATAATGAAATAAAAATTAAACTTCAAGAAGAGCTTAAGGTCATAGAAGAAAAGATGCTAGAATTAAAAGATTTATTAAAGCAAAAAGAAGAATTAGATCACAAGCTTGCGTTGTTAAATGATTTAGATAAATTATTTAAAGGTAAAAAGTTTGTTGAATTTGTTGCAGCTACAAGACTTAAGTATGTTTCACTTGAGGCAAGTAGAAAGCTAAAGGAAATAACTAATGGAAATTATGGTTTAGAAGTTGATGAAGATGGAAGATTTATAATTAGAGATTATAAAAATGGTGGAGCAGAAAGAGATGCATCTACACTTTCAGGAGGGGAAACCTTCTTAGCTTCGCTTGCTTTAGCACTTGCCTTATCAGCAGAAATTCAACTTAAGGGTACAGCACCACTTGAATTATTCTTCTTAGATGAAGGTTTTGGTACTTTAGATGATAATCTGTTAGAAGTTGTTATGAGTTCACTTGAAAGAATTCATAATGACAAATTAAAAGTTGGTATAATAAGTCACGTTGAATCTATTAAAAATAGGGTTCCTGTTAAATTAATTATTGCGCCTGCTGAAGCTGGAATGGGTGGAAGTAAGGTTAAGATTGAAAGAAGTTAAATAAAGAAAAAATATTAATACCTCCTATAGAAGTTATATGTATAAACTTTTGTAGGAGGCATATTTTTTATCTACAGGTGGAAGAAAAGCAATGGCTTTAAAAATCAATGAAAATTGTAGATTTGCTTTGGGAATAGCGCTAACTCCTCGTAATGTAAAGTTATCTTTATTATTCTTGATGGAAAGTCATGTAAATGTGGTTCTAAGGGATATTTAGAAGCATATACATCAACTAATGCATTATTAGAAGAATATAATAAAATCAGTAATGATAAAATATATGATATAGATGAATTTATATCTTTATTTGAAAAAGGAGACAAAGCTACAAAAGAGACTTTAGAAAAGTATTTTAATATACTAGGTATAGGAATTTCTAATTTAACAATGTTATTAGATCCAAGTTGCATAGTTTTAGGTGGAGATATAAATATTCTTTTAAAAGAAAATATAGATTATTTAAGAAAGATTGTTTATAAGGACAATTTATTTACTAATGAGGAAAATTGTAAGATTGATGTTACAGAATTTAAGGGATCATATTTATTAGGAGCTGCAATGGTTCCGCTAGAAGCATTTTTAAATTAAAATCACTTCAAATTTATATACCTTAGTAATACTGTGTGACATAGAGGTTTTATGATAAAGGGCAGATAAATAAAGGCTGCCTTTTTATAAAGAAACTTTTGAAATAAGTTTTAAAAAGTTATTAAATAATAATTAAAATATAAAGGGGAGTTTTGAATGAAGTTATTTTTAGACACAGCAAACGTAGAACATATCAAAGAAGCAAATGAAATGGGAGTAATTTGTGGAGTAACAACAAATCCATCATTAATTGCTAAAGAAGGAAGAGACTTTAATGAAGTTATAAAGGAAATAACAGAAATAGTTGATGGCCCTATAAGTGGTGAAGTTGTAAGTGAAGATGCAGAAGGTATGATTAAAGAAGGAAGAGAAATTGCTGCTATTCATAAAAATATGATTGTTAAAATTCCAATGACAGTTGAAGGTCTTAAAGCTGTTAAGGTATTAGCTAGAGAAGGAATTAAAACTAATGTAACGTTAATTTTCTCTGCTAACCAAGCTCTTTTAGCAGCAAATGCTGGAGCAACTTATGTTAGTCCATTCTTAGGAAGAGTAGATGATATATCTATGGATGGTATGGAACTTGTTAGAATAATTGCTGAAATATTTGAAGTGCATGGAATAAATACAGAAATAATTGCTGCAAGTGTTAGACATCCAATTCATGTTATAGAAGCAGCTAGAGCAGGTGCACATATAGCAACAGTACCATATACTTTAGTAATGCAAATGGTAAAACATCCATTAACAGATGCAGGATTAGAAAAATTTAAGGCAGATTGGGCTGCAGCTTTTGGAAAATAATATATCACCCTAGAGGTAAAGAAAATAATATAAAAGTTTTAATACTATACCTCTAGGGGATATATAGTTATTTGTTAAATAGAAGTCATTAAGGGCTAATGAGAAGGAGTTAAATATGAGTAAAGAATTAGATAAATTATGCATAAATGCAATAAGAGTACTTTCTGCTGATGCAATAGAAAAATCAAAATCAGGACATCCAGGATTACCACTCGGTGCTGCAACAATGGCTTATACATTATGGAGCAATATGAATCATAATGGTAAGAACCCAAAATGGGATAATAGAGATAGATTTGTATTATCGGCAGGTCATAGATCAATGCTTGAATAATCTTTTCTAGGTGAAATTACATTCTTTAGATTACAAAGTAATGCAGATGCTGAATTAACTGCATATGTTGCGGAAGGTGAAGTATTACCAGTTGCAACTAGATCATTTGGATCAATTGGAATATTTGCAATTCCTGAGATGGGAAGATTCTATAGACACGTATTAATAGAAGGAAGATATCCACATCATGGAGCAGTTGCATTTGGACATTTTGGTAAAGCTATAACAAATGTATTTAACTACTTAGGAGTTAAAGAAGTAGGTTTCAATCAACCTAAAGGAATGCTTTATAAGACAGAAAACCCATTTAAATAATAAATAATTTATTTCAGTATATTGTTAAATAAGCTTTAACAATATACTGTTTTTTTATGTGTGAAAAATTAAGACAATTATGGTAGAATTGACATTAGAATAATTTATAAAACAACAACTAGGAGGAAAATATTGTGTTAATCACAGGAGTAAAATACTTGTTTTATATGATTTATACTAGGTTAAAAGGATTTAAGTATGAATATATAAAAAGAACACAAGGGTTAGAGAAGGCAACAGATTATGCATCAAGAAGTATATATTTATGGTCTAAGTTCACTATAAATGTTATAGGGATGGATATAAGAGTAAAAGGAAGAGAAAATATACCTGATGAGCCTTGTTTATTTGTAGGGAATCATACAAGTATATTAGATATTCCAGTAATTTTTTATTCAATTAATAAACCAGTAGGATTTATAGCAAAGAAAGAAGTACTTAAGATTCCAATATTAAGCTATTGGTTATCAAAAGGAAAGTGTATTGCTTTAGATAGACAAAACCCGAGAGATGCAGTAAGAATGATAAGTGAGGGAGTTGAAAATTTAAAAGAAGGATATTCTATGATGATTTTTCCAGAAGGAACTAGAAGTTTAGATGGAAAAACATTGCCTTTTAAAAAGGGAAGCATGAAGCTTGCAACAAAAGCTAAAGTTCCAATACTCCCTGTTACTATTGATGCATCATTTACATCCTTTGAAGATAATAATAAGTTTAAACCTTCAACAATTACAGTTACATTCCACAAGGCAATTGAAACTGTAAATTTAACAAAAGATGAAGAGAGAACTTTAAGTGAAGATGTTAGGAATATTATAATAGGATCTTTAAGAGATGAATACAAACCATTAAATTAGTAAGGAGATAATAAAGTAATGTTAAATAAAATAAAAGATCTATTTACTGGCACTGAAATTATAAGTGGAAATTTTGGTATTGAAAGAGAAACGCTAAGATTAGATGCAGAAGGATTTCTGGCAGAAACAGATCATTCACTAATGTTTGGAGACAAGGCAAAAAATCCATATATAACAACAGATTTTTCAGAAAGTCAAGTAGAGGTAATTACACCAGCCTTCAAAAAAATAGAAGAGGCATATAACTTCACTAGAGCACTTTATGATATTGTTGCTATGGAAATAGATGATGAATACTTATGGCCAGAATCGATGCCATGTATTATTCCAGATGATGATAAAATACCTGTTGCAAAATTTGAGGATCATAGTAAAGAAGCTCAGGAATATAGAGAAAAATTATTAAAAAAATATGGTGGAAAAAAACAACTTATATCAGGAATTCATTATAACTTTTCATTTGATGAAAATATAATAAATAAATTATATGAAGTAAGTGGTAAGAAAGAATCATATAAGGAATTTAAAAATAGTGTTTACTTAAAAGTAGCTAGAAATTATCTTAGATATAGATGGCTTATAGTATATCTTTTAGGGGCAGCACCAATAGTACATGAAAGTTTTATAGGTGAAAATAAATGTCCATTAATGAAATTAACTAAGCATGGATATAGTAGTACAGGTGCTATTTCGCATAGAAATGGAAAATGTGGTTATAAAAATAAAATAGATTTATTCCCAAGTTATAGTACAGTAGATGATCATATTAAAAGTATAGAGCAATATTTAAACGATGGACTTATTGAAAGTCATAAAGAAATTTATAGCCAAGTTAGATTAAAACCAAGTGATACAAGTAATTTTATGGAATCACTAATAAACGATGGCATTAAGTATTTAGAGTATAGAACTATTGATATTAATCCATTTGAAAAGGGTGGAATAAGTTTAGAAGATTTAAAATTCCTACAAATATTCAATATATATCTATTGGTTAAAGAGGAAAGCAATTTTGAGAAATGGCAAGAAGAAGCATTAGAAAATCAACAGTTAATTGCTGTTTCAGGGCTTAAGGATATTGAGTTAAACAAAGATGGAAAAAATATCAATAGAATTCAATATGGATTAGAAATTTTAAATGAAGTTAAAGAAATTAATAATGACCTAAATTTAAACTTTGAAGCAATTATAAATAATATGATAGAAAAGGTTAAGGATAGTAAATTAACTTATGCTTATAGAATTTCTGAAATTATAAAGGAAGATGGTTATATAAATACATTCTTAAATTTAGCTAAAGAATATAAAGAAGATGCTTATAAGAATAGATTTAAGTTAGAAGGGTATGAAGATTTAGAGTTATCTACACAAATTTTAATGAAGGAATCTATTAAAAGAGGTATTACTGTAAATATAGTAGATAGAAGTGAAAACTTTATATCTTTAAAGAAAAATGAAAAAATAGAATATGTTAAGCAAGCAACTAAAACATCAAAAGACACTTATGTTTCAGTATTAATAATGGAAAATAAAACTGTAACTAAAAAGGTATTAGCTGAAAAGGGAGTTAGGGTTCCACTAGGTGATGAGTTTAACAATATTGAAGAAGCAAAAAGTAAAGCAGCAAATTATATTAATAAGCCAATAGTAATAAAACCTAAGAGCACAAACTTTGGAATTGGAATTAATATTTTCCCAAATGGAGCTAACTTAGAAGATATTATTCATGCTTTTGAAATAGCATTTAAAAATGATAATACAGTTCTTATTGAGGAGTTTATTAAGGGAAAAGAATATAGATTTTTAGTTATTGATGATGAAGTTGTTGGAATACTTCATAGAGTACCTGCAAATGTTATTGGTGATGCTAAAAAGACTATAGCTGAGCTTGTAGAAATTAAAAATCAAGATCCATTAAGAGGTAAGGGATATGTTACACCTTTAGAAAAAATAAGACTAGAAGAAAATGCAGAATTATTCTTAAAACAACAAGGAAAGAATTTTGATTATATACCTAAAAAGGATGAAATAGTGTACTTAAGAGAAAATTCTAATATAAGTACTGGTGGAGATAGTGTAGATTATACAGATGATATTCCACAAAAATTTAAAGATATTGCAGTAAATGCAGCAAAAGCAGCAGGAGCTAAAATTTGCGGTGTTGATATGATGCTTGAAGATTATAGTGATGAAAACACTAATTATGCAATCATAGAATTAAATTTCAATCCAGCAATTCATATTCACTCTTATCCATATAAAGGTAAAGAGAGAAATATAGCAAAACATGTATTGAAATTATTAGAATTAATTTAGATTTTTATAACCCTAAGGTAGGTGTTTAATAAATACTTGCCTTAGGGTTATTTTTATGAACATAACAACGAATAAAGTAGTATTATAGAATGAAATCATTAAATATGTTAATATTATATTAGTAAGAGGAAAGTCAGAAGAAGCACTGTGGTTTTAATATTAAAAGGGATACGATAAGTTGAAATTATAATTTATCTAAAATAATAAAGAGATTTTAATGAGGTTTTATATGAAGTTAATTTACGAAATGAAAAAAGAAAGATATGAAGAAATAATATCCAAGTCATTAAATAATGTAATTGAATCATCAAAGAGAATTGATAGAAGTAATGCCTATAAAGCTTTCTCATTGGTTAGTATACCTATGTTTATAATGCTTCTGGTATTGAAGTATATATTAACAGGATTTAATTTGCAAAGTGAAGATGTTGTTCAAATAATACTATGCATAGTTTTATTTTACTTATATTTTGAAATATTATTAAAAATAATTCCTAGAATGTTAAAAAAGTTATTAAGGAATAGATTAGAAAGCATGTTTTCACAAAAGTTAGCTAATATGCCTGAAATAATAAAGATAACATTAGAAATAGATAATAAGAGGATAATATATAATAGGAAGAATTATATTGAGGAAATTATTTATGGTGCTATAGATGAAATAAAGATTATAGATGATTTTATTCAAATTCAATATATAAAAGATTCTATTATTTATATTCCAAGGGAAGCTTTTAAAGAGATAGATGATTTTAATGAATGTTATAAAATATTAAAAGAAAATAAGGATAATGCTGTAAAAACAATATTGACTATAGATAATCCAGATATTTCTTTTACGAAGACAGAAGAGGATATTATAAACTATAACAAATATATAGATAGTACTGAAGCAGGAAAGATTATTCTAAGTATGTTAAATGAATATCTTATAAAGTTTACAATTATAATTATGATATTTATTTTGATAGTTATTATTTGTATGATAGGTTTTTATGGGGGGATAGTTGTTATAGTTGCGACTTTAATATCAATTATTATTTTAAAGAAAAGAAATGCAATGAAAAAGCAAGTATTAAAAAATCAAATTAAGCTGTTTAAAGAATCAAAATGTAAAGAAAATAAATACGTTAAGATGAATGAAAAGGAAATTGAGTTTTCTAGAGATGAATATCGATATATTATTAAATATAAGGGAATTAATAATATAAAAGAAGAAAATAACTTAATTCTTTTATTAAAAGATAACAGTTTAATTGAATATATTCCATGTAGGATTTTTAGTAATGTTGATGATAAAGAAAAATTTATAAGTTTACTAAAAAGCAAATTAAATTAGTAAATTGGATATAATAAAAATAAAATACATATAAGCTAATTTACTACTAAAAACAATGAATATTGTAACCAAAATAAAATTGGTGTTATGCAGTTCAATATATAAAAGAAAAAAGAATATTATATTGGAGGGAATATTGAAATTGAGTCGTAGAATTTAATAATTGATGGAAGAGAATTTGCGTGAAGAAGATTATACTGTTTGAACGATAATCAGTTTATAATCTTTAGCAAATTATCTGTAATCAATTATATAAATTCAAGACGAGATTTCACTAATTCATGGAAAGATAATATTCTTTTTTCGTTCTTACATTTTCAACAAATATAAATTTAGTTGAAAAAAAGTTCCAAATTGGATATAATGGGTTATGATATAAAATAAGTTAAATGAATATATTTAGGTAAACTTAAGTGTATTTAATTAAGTTGTTTTATATAATTAGGACGTGAAAATTATATTTAAATACAGCTTAGCAACATTAAACAAGGAATGAATTAACATAGTCAGATGTTAAGCTTTGTAAATGCAATGTTAAGAAAATAACTTTTAAAGTATTTTTGTTAATTAAGTGAATTGAACGTATTAATTTATAAAAGAATATCAATAAATAATAGAGAGTTGATTTTATACAACTTTTATTTTTGTGCAATAAATTAGAGTAGTGATAGATAAAAAGTATGGAGGATTTAGATGGAAAGCAAGAAGAAGATAAAGGTCATACCATTAGGTGGGCTTGGTGAAATAGGAAAAAATATAACAGTAATAGAATATGGTGACGAAATAGTTGTAGTAGATTGTGGTATGACTTTCCCAGATTCAGAAATGTATGGGATAGATGTAGTAATTCCAGATGTAACTTATTTAGTTAATAATATAGAAAAGGTAAAGGGATTCTTTATAACGCATGGACATGAAGATCATATAGGGGCAATTCCTTATATACTAAAACAAGTTAATGTTCCTATATTTGCAACTAATTTAACAGTAGGATTAATAGAAAGCAAGCTTGAAGAACATAAAATGCTAGATATAGTTAGTTTAAATGTTGTTAAGCCTGGAGATATAATAAAATTAGATAAATTAAAGGTTGAATTTATAAGAACAAATCATAGTATAGCTGATAGTTGTTCATTAGCAATTCATACTCCATTAGGAATAATAGTTCATACTGGAGATTTTAAGGTTGATTTTACTCCAGTTGATGGAAATGTAATTGACTTACAAAGGTTTGCAAAGCTTGGAAAGCAAGGAGTACTATTACTTATGGCAGATAGTACTAATGCCTGTCATCCAGGATATACTATGTCAGAAAAGACAGTGGGAGAAAGGTTAGATAATTTATTTTCTAAAGGAAAGGGAAGAATAATTGTTGCGACTTTTGCTTCTAATATTCATAGATTACAACAAATAATTAATTCTTCAATTAAGTATGGAAGAAAAGTTGCTTTTAGCGGAAGAAGTATGGAAAAAATATCAGATGTTGCAGTTAAACTTGGATATTTAGATATTCCAGAAGGGTTAGTAGTTGATTTAAAGGATTTAAGGCTTTATAACAATAATCAAATAACTATTGTAACTACAGGAAGTCAAGGAGAGCCTATGTCAGCTCTTACTAGAATTGCTGCATCTACACATAAAAATATACAAATTGAAAAAGATGATATGATAATTATTTCTGCTAGTCCAATACCAGGAAACGAGAAGGCTGTTTCAAGAGTAATAAATGAATTAACTCATAAGGGTGCAGAAGTTATTTATAAGTCAATTGAAGAAATTCATGTTTCAGGTCATGCTTGTGAACAAGAATTAAAGCTTATACATTCAATATTAAAACCAAAATATTTTGTACCAGTACATGGTGAATATAAGCATTTAAGAAAACATATATTAATTGCTGAAGAAGTTGGTTTAGAAAAAGAAAAATCATTTATATTAGAAAATGGTGATGTATTAAGTTTAAGTAGAAAATCAGCATGTATTGCTAAAAAGGTTCAAGCAGGTAATATATTAGTTGATGGAAGCGGAATTGGTGATGTAGGAAATATAGTATTAAGGGATAGAAAAAACTTATCTAGAGATGGTATCATTAATGTTATTGTTGCAATTGAAAAAGAAAGTCGTGCAATAGTTGGTGGTCCAGATATAATTACAAGAGGATTTGTATATGTTAGAGAATCAGAAGAATTAGTAAATGAAATAAAAGAAATTTCTTATGAAAGCATTCAAAAGTCTATAGATAATAACGTGTTTAAATGGTCTGAGATTAAAAATAATATCAGAAGTGATATTGGTTCATTTATATATAGTAAAACAAAGAGAAAACCTATAATAGTACCAATTATAATGGAAGTATAATTAATAAAATAAATGAAGAAGAGTTTGATATTTATATATTCAAACTCTTCTTTTAAATTTAAATAAAATTATAATTTTATAGGTATTTTAATTTTGCTGTTATTTTTACTTAGTTTGTAAGTGAAGATATTACCAATTACTTTAACAGGTTTGTAAGTAGAAAATGTAGCTGAAAATAAAAGGTCCTTAAATTGATTAAGATACATACCTTCATCTAAAGCCGTTTGCTCTGTATTACCAGATAAAAGTTGTTTTGCTACGAAACAGCCATTTTCATAAGCTACTTCTGCAGTTTTCTTATAAGTAAAGCTATTTTCTTGATAAATAATAACGTCACCTTCAAAAATTTCACGGCCTAAAGAATCATATATTCCAGTAGGCATTAGTAAAATACAATCATCTAATGCTATTATTTCTTCCTCATCTTTATCATAGTAATAAACTTGCTTATCTATATAATCTATTCTAGTTACTTTAAAACATTTTTTTGAAATTTTATTATATATTTTAAATTTTAGTTTATTATTCATAATAAAACCCTCCAACCTCTCATATATCTAAATTATCCCTAACCTATAGTATATTATAACAAATTGGAAAATATTTGAAAATAGATTTATAAATAATTACATAATAATTATTTTAAACTCATAAATATAAATTATGATTCAATTAAATTGTTCAAATTAAGGGGGTTAAATGTTTACTATTGAGGAAATAAAAAAAATAAAATATCCTTCTGAATTATTTAGTGAGGATGTTGAAACTATGAAAAAGCAGTATATTGAGTTAATGAAGATTTACTGTAAATGGAGCAATACCTAACTCTTTAAATTTATGGTTAAAAGCAAAGGATGGAAGTAATCCATTTGAAGAATATAGTACTTGGTCAAATGTTATAAATAGTATTGGAGAATTAACAGTTAAAAGAAAAATAATTGATAATGATGATTTGTATAAAAAGATAGGTGGAAATTGAATATATATTAAATAATAATTACTATTATTTAATTACATAATAGATGAATTTTATGCTATAATTAGGATATAATTTATATTGACAGTTGAAGTTAAAAAATGGAGGTTTATTTATGACATTTGCAAAATTAGATATGAATGATAATTCACAGGTAGAAGGAAGAGCTTGTGTAATTATTTATAACATAGGTGGAAAAGAACTTAAATCAATTCAAGGGTATGCTTCACTTTTAGGAATTAGAGACCAAATAGTTTTATATCCTAGAAATGCTGATACAGTTATGAAGGATATACTAGAAAATAATATAAAATCAGATTGTATTGATGGAAGAAAAGAAAGAGCTATAATATTTAATGCATTATCACCTGCAAAAATAAATGTATTTTTAGAAAACTTAAGAAAGCTAAAAATTAATAATGTATTAAAAGCTACAGTAACTGAAACATCAGTTAATTGGACTCTTAACGAGGTTGTTGCAAATCTTTCCGCAGAACGTATGGCAATTAGTCAAGGAAAGTTTGATGCTCATCACTAATTAAAAATATTAAAGTAAGATTTATGTTTATAAATCTTACTTTTTTTGCAGTATAATAGCATTTTTAATATAAAAGTAGCATATTTGTTTTATTGTTTGTATATTAAAACTTATGTATAATTTCATTAGAGATATGATAACAGTTACAGGAGGGGAATGGAGATGTATAAGTATGGAAGAGGAATGTGGAAAAGAATTGAAGATGGAAATGAGCTATCATGGGTTATAGGTAATGGTATTGGTGGATATGCAAATCATACAGTTGCTGGTGGCGGTGCTCAAGCATTTCATGGGTATTTAATTGCATCTTTAAATGCACCAGTAAATAGAAAATTGATTTTAACGAGAACACAAGAACAGATTAAAATTAATGATAGAGAGTATGATTTAACATCACAACAATATATTGGAATTTCAAAAAATGGACAAGAGTACTTAGAACAGTTTATTTTGGATACGGTACCAGAATATTATTATTCAATTGAAGATGTATCTATTAAAAAGACTATATCAATAGAATATGGACATAATACTGTTGTTGTATGTTATGAAATTGAAAATGGAAGTGAAGATGCAACATTAAAGGTAGTACCTTTATTTAATTATAGAGAAGCTGGAGAAACTAGTGAAAGAGGAGATTTAAGATTTAATGTAAAGACTAGTGAAAAAACATTAACTTTAGTACCAGCGAAAGATAAAAATATAAAAATAGACTTTTATACTTCAGAGGGAAGTTTTTATGATAGAAGTTTAATTCCTACAAGTATGGCAACACCAAATTATTTAATAGAAGAAAATCATTTTTATATGATAGACCATAGAACAGGTTTCTTAGGGGTAGATAATCATTATACACCTTATGAAGTTCATATTGAATTAAAACCTTTTGAAAAGAAAAGATTTTATGTTAAATGTACTATTGAAGGATTAAATGAAAAAAGCGGATTTGAAATAGTAAATGAGTATAAAAAGAGAGCTGAAGGGTTAGTTGAAAATGCTAATTTAAATGATGACTTTGCAAATAATTTAGTTAAAGCTGGTGATCATTTCATTGTTAATAGAGAAAGCACAGGACTAAAAACTATTTTAGCTGGATTACCATGGTTTACAGATTGGGGTAGAGATACAATGATTGCTTTTGAAGGTCTTACTTTAGTTACAAAAAGATTTGATGAAGCAAGAGAAATTTTAGAGTCATTTGCAAGATATATTAAAAATGGACTAGTTCCTAATGTATTTCCAGATGCCAATACTGAGCCAGGATACAATACAGTAGATGCTTCACTTTGGTATTTCCAAGCCGTTTATAAGTATTTAAAATATACTGGTGGTGAAAGTGATTATAAATTTGTTAAAGAAAAGCTATATCCAAAGTTAAAGGAAATATATAAGGCATATTCTACTAAAACAGACTTTTCAATTGGAATGGATAGTGATGGATTAGTATTTGCAGGGGGAGGACTTGATCAAGTAACATGGATGGATGTTAGAGTTGGAGATTTGGTTGTTACGCCTAGGCATGGAAAGCCAGTTGAAATTAATGCTTTATGGTATAATGCATTAAAAATAATGGAAGAACTATGTGAGAAATTTGGTGATGATCCTTTTGAGTACAACGAACTTTCTTGCAGAGTAAAAGAATCATTTAATAATAAATTTTGGAATGAAGAAAAAAATTGTCTTTATGATGTAGTTGATGAAGATGATGATAAAATAAGACCAAATCAAATTTGGGCAGTATCATTGCCGTTTGCTGTATTAGATAGAGAAAAAGAAAAGAAAATAGTTAGTACAGTATATAAGCATTTATATGCCACTTATGGATTACGTTCTCTTTCATTTATGGATAAAGATTATAAAAAGAAATATATAGGAAAATTAATTGATAGAGATTGTGCATATCATATGGGAACTACTTGGGCTTTCTTAATTGGAGGATTTATAACAGCATATTGTAAAGTAAATGACTATTCTAAAGAAGCTATAGAAAAAGCAAATCATATGTGTAAGGTTTTTGAAGATACTATGAAAGATGGATGTATTAATGGTATTGCCGAAATATTTGATGGTGATTTTGCTTCAACAGGAAGAGGATGTTATTCTCAAGCTTGGAGTATAGCAGAGGTATTAAGAGCGTATTCTCAAGATGTATTGCCGTATTTAAATAAGTAATAAAATCTAATTCTATATTTACTTTGGTATATTATTAAATTTATAAACATATAACTAAAATATCGTTGAAAATTTAAGAGGAAAATAATTAATTTAGGAGAGGATATATATGAAGTTAGATGAAAAGGTATTATTAGGAGCAGCCTGTTTTTTTGCTGGGGCAGTAGCTGGATTTTTAATAGCACCTATTAAAAAAGGAATTTATTGTGGAAATAATAATGGTAATAATTATGGGGATGGCTCTGAAGAAAATGATAATGATGAAGATACTAATGTAAAAAGTGAAGAAGAAGCAATAGATGAAATTAATAAAGTAATTAGTGAAGTTGCTAAAGAAATGAATAAAGAAGAAAAATAGAAAAAAATTAAAGGAATAATCATGATTTTTTGGTAAATTGACCAAGAAATTGTGATTATTTTTTTTGTGAAATATGTCTATAAATTAGAGTAGTAAGTGATTTTTTTAAAGAAGAAAAAATAAATTGTTCATGCCAATTCAACATATTCTGTATTTTTGATAAAGGATTTAAAGGTTAGAAGAACTATGCATAAAAGATAAAATTTATTTGCCGAGAGGTTTACTATTTAATAGTTTTTATACTATTGCTTAAATTAGTTTAGTCTGATAGGAACCAGCCACAAATTATTTGAATACAATCATCTCACAATATCTTCATAATAAAAAAATATACTTATTAACACAATAAACAAAATCACCATCACAAATGGAAAGGAACTGTTTTTTGATTTTTTACTCATATAATATATTTCCCATTTTTTAATATATTAGTTAACATATATAATAATACATTAAGTATATATTTTGTATATTTTTTTTAATTAATACTTCTATTTACAAGCGTTTTTTTATAAAATTGGCAAAAAAACTCAAATAAAATTGCAATATCGAAAAAAGAAAACGTACAACCTTAACATATTAGTTATATTAAATTTATTCCTAGATTTTTTAAAAATCAAATGTTAAAATCATTAGTGCTTACGGCAAATTATCAACATATTACTATCAATTTTTTTTAATTGAAATTGACGATAATAAAATACAAAAGATTAGAAAAGTTAGAAAAGGAGATGATGAAAGTGTCTTATAAATTTTTATTTGATGTCGCACTTATACTTTTATCAACAAAACTATTTGGATTATTAACGAGAAAATTCCATATGCCTCAAGTTGTTGGAGCATTAATAGCTGGAGTTGTTCTTGGTCCTGCAATGTTTAATATTCTTCATGAAACTGAATTTATAACTCAACTATCAGAATTAGGAGTTATAGTTTTAATGTTTAGTGCAGGATTAGAAAGTGATATAGGGGAACTTAAAAAGACTGGGGTTTCTTCACTTATTATAGCAATTTTAGGGATTATAGTTCCTCTTGTTGGAGGATTTTTTATAGCAAACTTATTCAATCCAGGAGCAGATTCATCAATAATATTAGAAAACATATTTATAGGAATAATTTTAACAGCAACTTCTGTTTCTATAACAGCAGAAACACTTAAAGAACTAGGAAAATTAAGTTCTAGAGCAGGAAACGCAATTTTAGGAGCAGCTATCTTAGATGATATTATTGGGATTATTGCACTTACAATTATCACAAGTCTATCAGACAGTACGGTAAATATAGCAGTAGTATTATTTAAAATAGTATTATTCTTTGCTCTTTCTATAATTGTAGGAATCATATTCCATGTCTTATTCTCTAAATGGGTTGATAAACATGGAAGAGATATGAGAAGATTTGTTATTATTGCATTTGCATTTTGCTTAATACTATCTTTTGTAGCAGAAGAATTCTTTGGAATAGCTGATATAACAGGTGCATTTTTAGCCGGATTAATGCTTTCTAAAAGCAAAAAAGTTCATTACATAAGAGATAGATTTGATACTATATCATATCTATTATTATCACCAATGTTTTTTGCTAGTATTGGAATAGGTATTGAACTTCCTGAACTTTCATCAACACTTGTTATAATGACTATTTTATTTACTATCGTTGCTATATTAACTAAAATAGTCGGATGCGGGGTAGGTTCCTTATTATGTAAATATACTAAAAAAGAATCACTTCAAATTGGGGTAGGAATGGTCTCTAGAGGTGAAGTTGCTCTGATTGTAGCAAGTAAAGGGATTGCCCTTGGAATAATGAGTCAATATTTCCTAACGCCTATTGTTATCATGGTACTTGTTACAACTATAATTACACCTATATTATTAAAAATTGTCTTTTTGGATAAAACATCAAAAGTACATAATACTGAAAATTCATTAACAGCTTAATTTCAAGATAACATAACAATAAATCCTATATCTTAATTTATTAATTAAGATATAGGATTTATTTTATAATTTAATTAGTTTTTGTCCTCATAAGGATATTATTCAAAGAATAGTTAGTAAAATTGAAGAAGCTGATGCAATCATAATAACATCACCAGTATATTCTATGCAAATAACTGGGTTGTTAAAAAATTTTATCGATCATATGTCTTATAATTTCCATAGACCAAGATTTTTTTATAAAAAAGTATTAACTATGCCAATTGGGTTTGTGAAAAGAACCTTTGGAAAGTTTATATTTTCAAGATTTTATAAAAAGTAAGACCTTTGACATCTATACACACTTTGTTTTATTAAATCATATATTATTGTTACGACAAGTATTGCAAAGGAGGATGAAATATGAGTAATAATCAGTTTTATTGCCATAATGAAGAGTGGATATATGATGAAACTTCGAATAGATGGTGTAAGTGTGTTAGAGATTGCAAGGGAAGAATTACTTGCTATCAAATTATTCCAGGCCCTCCAGGTCCTAAAGGCCCAACAGGCCCAACTGGGGCAACCGGTGTAACAGGACCAACAGGAGTAGGAATCACCGGAGCAACTGGAGTAACAGGAGTAGGAATCACTGGAGCAACAGGTGTGACAGGACCAACAGGAGTAGGAATCACTGGAGCAACTGGGGTAACAGGTCCGACAGGAGTAGGAATCACTGGGGCAACAGGAGTAACAGGTCCAACAGGAGAAAGAGGAATTACAGGACCAACAGGAGTAGGAATCACTGGAGCAACT
>NZ_JADPBQ010000006.1:60360-153485 GCF_015670405.1 Clostridium sp. 1001271B_151109_B4
AGGAGTAACAGGCCCAACAGGAGAAAGAGGAATTACAGGACCAACAGGAGTAGGAATCACTGGAGTAACAGGTCCAACAGGAGTAACCGGAGTAACAGGTCCAACTGGACCAACTGGAGTTGGTGCAATAATACCATTTGCATCAGGATTGCCAATAATACCAATATCAGCACTTGCAGGAGTTGCAGGAACAGTAGGAGTGGTTGGATTTGGTAATTCAGCAAATACAGTAACTCTTCTAGGTGGAAATGTTGATTTAACTGGTGCTGCAGGAACATTATTAAATATGGCATTTTCAGTTCCTCGTCAAGCTACAATAACATCTATTGCAGCTTATTTTAGTGCAACAGCAGCAGTTTCAATTACTCTAGGTACAGTAACTCTTACCGCTCAACTTTATCAATCAACTACACCAAATAATACCTTCACACCAATACCTGGAGCTGTTGTTAGTATGCCACTTCCAGCTCTTGGTATTGCAGTTGGTGGAACTTTAAATGGTATTACAACTGGACTAAATATATCAGTTGCACCACAAACTAGATTATTAATGGTATATTCAGTTCAAGTATCTGGTATAACAGTTGCAACCACAGTTGCTGGTTATGCCAGTGCAGGAGTCACATTAGTTTAAAAGATATAATAAATCTTTATATATGAGCTAGTTAAATAAATTAAGTCTCATCTATATTATTTTTTAAAAAATTATATAGGTGAGATTTTTATTTATTAATTTAAAATTATATAGTAATTAATGTATATAAGTAATTATTATATACAGCTGGAATGCTTGATTATTGCTCTTTTCATTGTCAAAGCTAATGTGTTAATTATATTTAAAAATGTATTATATTACTATATGATTTAAATATATATAGACATTTAGGAAGGATTTTAATGTTCAAATTAAATTTAAATAGTGAAGATATTTTAATGAAGATTACAGTTACAAAGATTATCAATAATAAAGAGGTTATTACAAAGTTTATAGGTAATTTGTTAACTAGAGCTGGTGGAGATATAGCAGATAAAGTAAATATAATATTAACTAACGATACACTTTATTTAGAATATATAGGGCATGCAGCAATTGGATATGCTGAAGAAATAAGAGGTTTAGAAAAAATATCATTAAAAGACCTAAAAGGATTTTCTATAATATCAAATGAGAATGAAGAGTTAACAAAAACATTAAAGAAAGAACTTGCTTTTATAAGAAATAATTTAAATAATGATAATTTAGCTTTCTCTATGTCTAAAGTGATAAAAGACTTTCAATGAAAATAAAAGTAATGGTATTATCAATTGACAATAAAGAATAAAGATGTTATTATTTATTAGTCCTGATGAGGGAGTAGTTAGCATGAAAATGTGGTTAGGTCAACATAATGGTTATTAAAAGCCTGGCTTAATCTTAAATAACGAGACTCATGGATGCTTTTTTGAGCATCTATGAATCTCGTTATTTTTTTTGCAAATAATAATAAAAAGAAGGAGAATAAACATGAACATTATTACAATTATACTTACTGGTTTTGCATTAGCAATGGATGCATTTGCAGTATCAGTAACAAAGGGAATGACACTTAAAAATTTAACTAAGAAAATGGCTATAAAAATAGCTTTGTTTTTTGGAGTATTCCAAGCTGCTATGCCTTTAATAGGATGGCTTTTAGGAATAAGTTTTCAAGGATATATTCAAGCAATAGACCATTGGGTTGCTTTGATTTTACTTTCTATTTTAGGTGGAAAAATGATTTATGAGTTTTATGAAAATAGAAAAGAAGCAAAAGAAGAAAAAAATGAAGCTGTTAATGAAGCTAGTACAACTTTAGAGGAAGAAAGTGTAAGAGGAGAAGAATTATCAAATAAGGAATTAACAACATTATCTATAGCAACAAGTATAGATGCATTAGCTGTAGGGATAAGTTTTGCGTTTTTAAATGTTAATATAGTTTCATCTTCAATTATAATAGGAATAATAACATTTATTGTCTGTTTTATTGGTGTAATTGCAGGTAAAAAAATAGGTGGGTTATTTAAAGATTATGCAGAACTTGTAGGTGGTATTATTTTAATTCTTATAGGAATAAATATATTTAATGAACATACAGGGATTTTGACATATTTATTACAAAACATTTTCTAATATAATTATATGCAGATTAAGTAAATAATAATAAATAAAATAAGCACTAAAAATGTAAAGTATTAATTAGAGGTTATTGGTTCAAATGAGGATTTGTTTGGAGTAAATAACAAAAATTTAATAATATTTATATTTAAAGTGCTTTTTTATTACTTTTTTAATAATTAGTTAGATTTATTTTTTTAAATCAAGTGATAATGCATTGCACTTTTTGAATATATTATTTTCAAAGATTTTATTTATTTCATCAAACTTATTAGAATTGCTTATCATTAAATTAATTTTATTATAAATAAATATTCGACTCGTCTATATTGAAGCTTAAAGCAATACTTTACATAGTATAAAATAACTTTTATAAGATAATTGCACAGCTGATTTTACCAAATTTCAACAATTGATTTTTTAATAATAATATTTATAATTGTAAAATAAAAATTTTTTAAATTATTATAAAGGTAGTGGTTATATTATCAATTTATTATTAATTAAATATAATGATAGTTGAATACTATTTAATAATGGAGGGAATAGGTGAGTAATAAATCTTTAGATTCAATGATATTTATTAGCAAGAAAGAACTAAAATTAATAAAGGAAGAAAATAAGGACATATATTTATCTAAGATAATTAAAATTGAGGGCTTTAAGAAACTTATAGTTTCATGGAATGTAGCAACTCCACAGCAATCTTATATTATAGTTCAGGCAAAAGTTTATGTTCAGAATAAAAAGGATAAAAAGAAAAAATGGTCAGAATGGATATCTTGGGGAAAATGGGGGACAAATATAAAAAGAGGTTCAGAAAGTATTAAATATGATGAAGTAAAAATTGATGTTGATACTTTAAGTATAAATGAAGGATATTGTGGTAAGGCTATTCAACTAAGAATAGTTAGTTATTATGATAATATTGAAGGGGCAGCGGATGTAAGGGAATTAGCTATTACTTATTATAAAGAAAATAATGATGATTTAAATAATAAAGGATATGAGTTAATAAATAAATTAATAGAAACTCCATGTATTTCACAAATGCAAAGAGATGAAAGGATAGCGCATAAAATTTGTAGTCCAACAAGCTTAACTATGCTGTTAAATAGATTAGGGGAAAATTTAAAGGTTGAAGATGTTGCATATAGTTGTTTTGATTATAATTATAATGAGTTTGGAAATTGGACGTACAATGTTGCTTATGCAGGCAGTCTTGGATATAAAGCATATGTTGAATATGGAGGAATAAATTCACTTATTAGAGAAATTGGCAATGAGAGTCCGGTTGTGGTTAGTGTAAAGTATACCAATGATATTGATAATAAAGAATATCCATATGTTAAGAATGCACCCTTAACTACAAGTGGACATTTAATTGTTGTTTGTGGAATTGAAGTTAATAAAGGGGGAAAATGGATTATGGTAAATGATCCAGCAGGGAAAGACGATGAAAGTGTTAGGTTGAAGTATAAGTTTGAAGAATTTATGAAAGCATGGCAAAGGTCAAATTATATAATGTATGTTATTCATAAGAATGGTTAAAATTTTATTTTGAATAAAGCTATATTGAACTGAAAAGGGTTTAATGTAGCTTTTTTGTGTTATATGTAGTTATATCTTGAAAATTGTGAGTTAGTTGGATATAATAGTAAGAATGCAGGGTGAAAATACAAGAAAAATAGGAAAATATAAAAAAAGAGGAAAACTATGGAGAATATATTTGAGGATATAAGCGACTATATTGTTGTTGTTAATGAGAGTAAAATAATTAAGTTTTGTAATAAAAAATTTGTGGAGAAACTAAAGTATAAAAAAGAAGAAATAATAGGTAGGAATTTAGAAGAAGATTTACTATATAATAGTAAATTGCTTTGGAATATTAAACATTCATATAAGGTTTTAAATGAGAATGATAATATATATAGTTTTAAAAGTAAAGAAAATTGTATTGAAAGTTTTATTGGAAAAGTATATAAAACGAAATGGAATAATGAAGAAGCATATTTAATGAGATTTGATCCGAAAAAATATGATGATAAAGAGAAAAGTGATAATATAATAAATGATTTAGATAGGGATTTGAAATTAGCAATTAATAAGTATGAGGGAGCCGAAGCAAAAATTTCTATGCTTTTAAACACAACTATTGATTTGCTTGGATTTTTAGATGAACAAGGAAGAATACTTAGAGTTAATCAAGAATGGCAGAAATGTTTAGGATGGACAGATGAGGATTTGAAAAATATAAAGTGGCAAGATTTATTTCATCCAGATGAAAAAAATCAAGTCATAGCTATGGCTAGGGCTAGTAAAAAAGAAGGAGAAATATGTGAAGGTACAAATAGATGTAGATGTAAGAATGGCGAGTATAAAATTATTTACTGGAAAGGCATATATATTAATAAATGGGGAATATTTGTAGGGTCAGGAAGTGATATTACTGAAGAGAAAAAATATGAATCAGAAAGTAAAAAGTATGAAGAAGCCTTTCATGCAGAATTAATAAAAAATGAGTTTTTTACAAATATGTCTCATGAATTTAAAACACCATTAAACATAATATTTTCTGCACTGCAATTAATAGAGCATGGTATTAAAAACAATCAAATTATAAGTGTAGATAGTTTTAATTTAGACAAATATATAAATTCAATTAAACAAAATTCCTATAGACTATTGAGATTAGTAACTAATATTATAGATGCTAGTGAGTTTGATATGGGTTATTATAATTTAAATATGAAGAATTGTAATATAGTTTATTTAGTTGAAGATATGGTTACATCTGTAATTAGTTATGTTGAAGGAAAAAATATTGAAATAACTTTTGATACTGAAGTAGAAGAAATTATGTTAGCTTGTGATCAGGAAAAAATAGAGAGAATAGTATTAAATTTGATTTCTAATGCAATTAAGTACACCAGTAAGGATAATACCAAAGTTGGAAAGATAGATGTGAGTTTGTCTATTGATAATGGATATGTATTAATTTCTATTAAAGATAATGGAATTGGAATTTCACAAGAAGAAATAGGTATTATATTTAATAGATTTAAGAGAATTAATAATAAATTAAATAGAATGACTGAAGGAAGTGGAATTGGCTTAGCTCTAGTAAAATCTTTAGTTGAAATGCACGATGGTGAAATAAAAGTAAAGAGTGAAATTGGACAAGGAGCTGAATTTATTTTTTCTATTCCAATTAGAACAGTTAATGAGTATTCAATGGAACATAGAGAAATGATTAAATCAACAAAAATTGAAAGATGCACTGTTGAATTTTCGGATATATATGAGTTTTAAGTAAAGTTATAAATCTATAGATAAAATGCAAAATATAACTTTGAAAATTTAAGGTATTCATGTAAAGAAATGAGATTGTAAAATTGATAGTTCAGGCTATAAAATATTTAATTTTCATAAAAAATTAAGGTTAAAGTGGCAAATTTAATCTTAATAATGAATTTTATGAGAAAAGTAGTAAAATATATGGAAAAATCATTGATTAAAATATATAATTTATTATGTCAAAATGTATATTTTAATAGGTGGGGATGTGAAAAATAGAATGCAGAAGAAAAAGCTAAAAAAAATAATTGCTGTTTCAGGTGTTGTTGGAGCTATGTTAAGTGCTAAAACTATACCTGTAAATGCAACTACTATTAATAATAGTGGAATTGCAGTGGCATCTGTAAGTAAAGGACAAGTAGTTAATGTAACTTCAACTTTAAGAGTTAGATCAGCTGCTAATACAAATTCAACAGTACTTGGAACATTGAGAAATGGTTCTACATTTGATATTATTTCAAAAAGTGGAAGTTGGTATGAAATTAACTATAATGGTGGAAGTGGATTTGTTCATGAAGATTATGTTAAAGAAATTACAGAATCTTCAACAGTTTCAGCAACTGGAAAGGTAGTTAATGTTACTTCAAATTTGAGAGTAAGAAGTGGAGCATCAACGAGTGCATCAGTATTAGGATATATAACTAATAACACTTCAGTAAGTATAGTTGGAGTAGAGGGAAGCTGGTACAAGATTAAATATAATAGTGGTTATGGCTATGTTCATAAAGACTATATATCAGTTGATGGAAGTTCAAGTGATAATACAAATAATAATGCAAGTAATGGTAACAATAATTCTTCTGAAACTGTAATTAATAAAACAGGATATGTGTACAATGTAAGTAGTGGATTAAATGTAAGAAGTGCTGCATCAACAAGTTCTACTATTTTAGGTACTTTATATTCAGGAAGCTCTGTTAATATTATAGGTGAAAGTGGAAGCTGGTACAAGATTAAATATAATAGTGGTTATGGCTATGTTCATAAAGACTATATATCAGTTGATGGAAGTTCAAGTGATAATACAAATAATAATGCAAGTAATGGTAGCAATAATTCTTCTGAAACTGTAATTAATAAAATAGGATATGTGTACAATGTAAGTAGTGGATTAAATGTAAGAAGTGAGGCATCAACAAGTTCTACTATTTTAGGTACTTTATATTCAGGAAGCTCTGTTAATATTATAGGTGAAAGTGGAAGTTGGTATAAGATAACATATAATTCATCAACAGCTTATGTTCATAAGGATTATATAACTGAAAATAAACCATCTTCTGGTAGTGATAATAATAGTAGTACAAGCAATGATTCAGTTTCAAATGGAAATTCTTCATCAAGTGAAGCTATGAATGAAACTGGTGTAGTAGTAAATGTTTCTTCAAATCTTAGAGTAAGAAAAGAAGCTTCATCAAGTTCATTGGTTTTAGGATACCTTTTAAATAACCAAACTGTAACTATTACAGGTAAAGAAGGTAATTGGTATAAGATTAACTTTAATGGATCTACAGGTTACGTAAGTGCTGATTATGTAAAGATAACAACTGGAACTACTAATAATGGAGGTAGTACAGGCAATAATAGTGGTACAGAGTCTGTATCTAGTTCATATGAAATAGTTTTAGAAGCTTTAAAATCACAAATAGGTTCACCTTATGCTTATGGTGCAGCTGGAGAATTAGTTACTAGAGCTTCAATTGATAGCTTAAAAGGAAGATTCCCAAGTGATGCAGCACAAGGGAAATATGATGCACTAGAGCAATATGTAGATAGTGGATTAAGAGCTTTTGATTGTTCAGGACTTATGCAATGGGGATTTGCTAAAGCAAATATTAATATTGGAAGAACTACTTATGATCAAATAAATGCTGGTGTTGAAGTATCTATAAACAATATTCAACCAGGAGATTTATTATTTGATAGTAATCTTGGACATGTTGCTATGTATATAGGAAATGGACAATGGATTGAATCACCTAGTACTGGTAAAACTGTTAGAATAACAGATGTACGTTGGGATTCAGCTACAAGAGCTAGAAGGGTGTTCTAAGGCGAAAAATAGGTTCATGAAATTAATAATAATAGTTATTAATTTCATGACCATTTTTTATTATTAAAATTTTATTTATCGTTAATTCTATCGATGTATTGTTTCATTAAGTTTGCTGATGAAAGGAATTTTTCTTCTTCTTCTTTAGACAATTGAATGTTTAATACTTTTTCAACACCATTTTTACCAAGGATAGTTGGAACACTTAAGTAAGCATCACTAACTCCATAGTAATCATTTAAAAGTGTTGAAACAGTTAAAATACTTTTTTCATCTCTAATAATAGCTTCAACGATTCTTGTTAATGCAATTGCAACTGCAAATGCTGTTGCGCCTTTTCTCTTTATAACTTCGTAAGCACAGTTTTTAACATCTTCTGCAATAACAGTTTCATTTCCTTCATCCCATGTTATTAAATTTTGTTCAGAGAAGCTTTTAACTGGAATACTTCCAATCTTTAATGTAGACCAAGTCACAAATTCGCTATCACCATGTTCACCAAGAACATATCCTTCAACATTTCTTCCATCTATGCAAAAGTACTTACCTAATAAGCTTCTAAGTCTTGCAGTATCTAAAACTGTTCCAGAACCGATAACTCTTTCTTTTGGGAATCCTGATAATTTATAAGTCATATAGGCAAGTATATCAACAGGGTTAGAAACAACTAGTAAAATTGAGTTAGGACTTAACTCAGCAAGTTTTGGAATGAAACTTTTAAATATTAAATAGTTTTTATCTACTAAGTCCAATCTTGTTTCACCAGGTTTTTGTGGAGAACCAGCAGTGATTATGATTATATCTGAATTTTTTGTATCTTCTAAAGTTCCTAAAGTAACATTACATGGACGGCATAAAGAACTTCCATGCATCAAGTCCATAACTTCACCTAATGCTTTGTCTTGATTTATATCATTTATTACTATTTCTCTTGCGATTCCTTTTTGTAGCAATGCAAATGCAGTAGTTGCACCAATAGCACCTGCTCCAATTATTGATATTTTACTCATAATTTCACCTCATTTAATTTTTAAATATAGTATTTGTATTATTACTAAATATATTATAAAAAGAAGAAGAAATTATTATTTGTTAATAATTAGATTATAATCCTATTGTTGAAAATTTGCAAGTTATTTGACTTATTTATGAATAAAAGGATAAAAAGGATGTAGAAAAATAAAGATATTACAAATAAATTGTTAATAAATATTTATTATAGGATATTATAAAAATGTAAGAGTTTATGAAGGAATTAATTATTTTAGAATTTTAATGAGTATATTAGGAGAAATAATTTGAATAAAATTATAACTGATATAATATAAACAGAAGGTGTAATTATAATGAAATTAGTTTTTTAGTATAATTTGTACCTTTTTATTTTTCATAAAATTGATATAATCAGTAATAAGGACAGCATATGTTTTTATATATTTAAATAAAAATATGTAATGTGACAATAAGGAGGCGATTTTGTGAATTATTATAAAGTATTAGGTGTTGAAGAAAATGCCTCAAAAGAAGAAATTAAAAAGGCTTATGAAAAACAAGTTGCTTATTTCAAAAGTGAAGTTAAAGATGAAAAAAGATTAAATAAATTTTTGGAATTATTTGATGAGGCATTAGCTACATTAAATGTAGAAGAAAAAGAAATCATTCAGCCAATAAAAGAAGATAAAAGTATATTTGATGAGGAAGTAAGTAAATTATTTAAAGCGGTAGAAGAAAAGGAAAAATCAAGTGGTATTAATGAGATATCTGAAGCTATAGGGGAGTGTCCAAAGGATAGCTTTGAAGAATATTCAAAGGTGAAATGTAAAGAAATTTTAGGTGGAGACTTTAATGAAAGTTGTAATGTTGATAGCAATAGTGTATTATCTGATGAAAAAAATATTCTTAATTCAAATAATGGTATAAGATCTTCTATAAAAGAAAATAAAGTTAAAGATGAAGTAGATAATACTAAGGTAGAATATGAGAAGAAAAGTATAAATGACAATATAGAGATGAAAGAACCACAAAATATAAATGAAAGCTATGCAGCTACTGTAATATTGAGTAGAGAAGAAATAGTTAAGGAAGCACTTAAAGAAAATTCTAAAAAAAGCGAAGTACCTATATATAAATCTAAAGTGGAATTTGAAAGTGTAAATGAGTTTTTTAACAATGATTATGATGATGACTTTGAGAGTGAAGACGAATATGAGAATGATTATATAGGAAGGTTAATTAAAAATAAGAAAAATAAAAAGAAAAATAATATAAAAAATAAAAAAGAAAATATTAAGAAAAAAAGTAATGATTCTGAAAGAAATAAAGGGTACAATAATACTGAGAAAAGTAATAGAAGTAACAGTAAAAGTGATGATTTGAGTAACAATAATAGACAGACTGAAAATTATCAAAGTGGAAGTACAGTAAAATCAGATAGGGTAGGAAGACAAGCTGTGAAAAATAGAGCTAATAAAGTTTTAAGTAAAGAAAAGTCAGTAGGTCTTACTAATATACTATTGATACCTTTTAAAATTTTGGCTCTTCCTATTATAGTTATTTTAACATTATTAAGCATAATTTGTAAGGTCTTAAGTGTATCATCTTGGATAGTATCAAAGGTCATAATTATTGGAGCAATTGCAATTAGTGCTATTCATGGTTATAGAATTTATACAGGTCAAATATCCAGTGAATATAATATATTTGTAATTTGTGCTATTGGATTCGTAATTTCTATATTTTTACCAAGTGTACTTAAGGTAATTTCAAGTTCGGTAGACACAAGCAATAAAGCTTTGAAAGGCTTTGTTTTTGGGTAAGAGAAAAACAGGCTAAAATGGTCTGGAAAATGGAGATTTGAAATCCGTCGCGAGAGGAGAATGAAAAATTGGGAAAAGCTATTGATGAAAAGAAGTTAGATGTACAAGAAATAGAAAAGTTAAAAGTAAGCTTGGCTTTAGCCAATACTGAAATTAAAAAACTAAAAAAAGATATAGAAATATTAAAAAAGGCTATCAATATTGATGTTGAAAATACAAATATTAATCCAAATAAAGTTAGTAAGGAAAGTAGTATTAGCTTGATTAATGAAGATGATATGGATGTAAGTCTGAGTGAGACTTCAAAAGTAATAGAAGAACTGACAATAAGTGGACAAGAATTGTTAAGTGAAAATATTTCTAAAGAGAAAAAAGAAAATATACAAGATAAAGAAGAGAATAAATCAATTTTAGAATTTGTTGTTGAAGAAGACTCTATAGGGGAGCAAGAAAAAGATAAGATTTGTGTGGAGATTAAAGAGCAAGAAGAGGAGATTATTGATTTAGTACTTCAAGAAACTAAAGAAAAAAACAAAGAAATATCAATTGAAGAAATTGATGAAGAAGTTCAATTAGGATTAGAAAAAATTTCAGAAGAAATTGAAATAGGATTTAATAATATAGCTGATGAAATTACTGTTGAGGAAGAAATAGTTCTGGCTATATCTGAATTAAAAGAAGAAATGTTTGAAGTTAAAGAGGTAGAAAAAGAGGAGGAAGTTAAAGATCAAGCAATAATTATTGAAGATGAAATTTTAATAACATCTAAAGATGTAATGTTAGAAGGTAGCGAAAGACAAAAGGAAGATACAATAACCAATGTAGAGCATATAATTGAAGCTATAGAAAATAAAATAAAAGAAGATAATAATGTTGAAAATAAAGAATTATTGAGCAAAATAAAGAAAGCTTTTATAGAAAATAATAATTATGAATGTATAATAACATTAAATAAAATAATTGATGAGATAAATGAAATAGAGAAAGAGTTACTTGATAAAGAAAAAATTGTATTGTTATATTTAAGCTATTTTTATGATAAGTTAAATGATTTGCTTGAAAAGAGTGAAGTTATAAATGAATTTTACATATCAGAAAATGAGGAAAGTAAATTATTAAAAATGATTATTGATGAAAAAGAGTTTGCTTTAAACAAAGAAGTAGATTTAAGTGTTAATAATATTTTAAAGAGTAATAAAAAGATATTTAATTCTCTAGAAACAATTATTAAAGTTAATATTATAGAAAAAATCAATCATATTATTTATAAAAACTTTGATGAAGTATTTTCAATTAATGATATTGCTTATGGTGTAGATACACTAAACATTAAAGCTTGGGTAAAGAAAAAAGACGAAGTCAAATGGAAACTTGTTGAGGGGTTATACTCTAGTGATAATAATAAACTATATATGCTAGAAAGTGCTATTTCTATATTAAAATTAAATTATGACAATAGTTCAAAGAATGCTGTTGAAGAAGAGATTAACATTTGGAGAAAAGAAGTATCTAATAAAAAAACAAATAGTAAGATAAATGAACTTGAGAGTGATAAAGGTCAGATAAAAAATAAAGATATAAATAATACTTTCAAAATTGAAAAAGATAAAAGCACTAATCCAAAAGTCGAAATAAAAAATAAAGATATAGATAATAATGATAGTGAGCATGGATGGGGAAAATTAAAAAACTTAATTTTTAGAAGAAATAAAATGAATAATAAAGAGTAATTAAAAATGAGTATATCTGTAAAGGGATATACTCATTTTGTTTATAGTTATTTAACAAAAGATAAAATATGAATCATATTTACAAAAGGTATAAAATACTATATAATATAAATATAAAAACTGCAATAAGAGGAGGGATAAAATATATAGGATAAGTGCTTTTAAGAGAATATTAAGATTATTGTAACAAAATTGACAAATTTATATAGTATTATGTTTACATAAGGAGTGATTGATTATGGAAAATAATATAGCGTTTGTAGATTCTTATCACGAAAGAAATTATATAGAATTAGTGAAAAACTTTATGGGAAATTTAAATAAAGATTTATATATAGTATTAAAGTTATTGAGTATTAATGAAGTTTATAGTGTAGCTAGAGAATATATTTATGGTACGACTATTAAATTTAAGGAATTATTAAATGATAATAGAATTGTAAATACTTCAAAATTTATAGTTGAGTTAGCACATAGTTTTTATACTAGAAACTTTTCAGTCAATGAGTTATCAAGTACAAGAAAATTAGATGTAGATACAAGAAATTTTATAATAAATATTTTAAATTATTATGAAAAAAAAGAAAAAACAATAGATACATGTGCTTAAATTAAATGAAAAGATTTAAAAATAAAAAAGAAATAAGTTAGAAATTATAAATAAGGTAAGTCTGACATTGTCAAATTAGAAGAAAGCTATTTGGTGATATTAGGCTTATCTTTTTTTGATGAAATATAATTTTAAGTAGGATAATAAGCAAATAAATTAAGATAGATTTATTATGTATTTTTTACTTTTTATAGTAAATATATTTTTATTAAAAAAGGTGTTGAAATAAATTGATATAAATGTTAAAATTAGTAAAAGAATAAACCGTTGAAGTGGAGATAAAAATAGATCGTGCACTTACAGAGAGTTTGGAAAGCTGAGAGCCAAGCAGACGCAGCCTATTAAATGGACCATTGAGGGCATAGTGAAAAGAGTTTTACTCCTAGTATTCTATGACGTTTGACATACGTTAGTTGTCTAGGATATGTTAGTATCCGATAAAGTGTACGATTAGTTCGTAAATCAAGGTGGCACCGCGGGTGTAGTATATTCTGCCCGTCCTTGACAGTAAATTATACTGTCAAGGACGGGCTTTTTTACGTTCTTTGACAGAAATATACTATTATAGATTTTAAAATTATTAATAGTACATTAGGAGGGAAAAGATGATTTATCCAAGTTTAAAAGAAGTAAAAAAATTTATTACAAATGAAGATTATAAGGTTATACCTATAAGTATGGAGTTATATTCTGATATAAAAACGCCTATTGAAACTTTAAAAATTCTAAAAGGAATCAGTACTAATGTTTTTATTTTAGAAAGTGTTGATAGTACTCATAAAACGGGAAGATACACTTTTTTAGGATATGACCCAAAGCTAGAGATTACTTGTTACAATCATAAACTGAAAATTACTACAGGAACTGATATTGAGGAAGAAGTAAAGCATCCGAATGAATATATTAGAAAAATTTTAAGGGAAAATAAAAGTCCTAAAATTGTAGGAATGCCTACATTTACTGGAGGTCTTGTAGGATATTTTTCTTATGACTATATAAAGTATGGAGAAGAAAGTTTAAGTTTAGATGCTGATGATGAAGAAAAATTTAATGATGTAGATTTAATGCTTTTTGATAAAGTAATAGCATTTGATAATTATAGGCAAAAAATCATTTTAATTGTAAATATTAAGGTGGAAGATTTAGAGGTTAATTATAGAAAGGCAGAGATTGAATTAAAGACAATAGCAGATTTAATTATTAATGGTAAACAAGTAGAAGAAAGGCCATTAAAGATAAAGTCAGATTATAGGAACTATTTTTCTAAAGAACAATATTGCGATATGGTAGTAAGGGCCAAGGAATATATAAAAGAGGGGGATATTTTTCAAGTAGTATTATCAAATAGAATTGAAGCTGAAATAGAAGGGAGTATTTTAGATGCCTATAGAGTTTTAAGAAGTACTAATCCATCACCTTATATGTTTTATTTTTATAGTAATGATATTGAGATATCAGGAGCTTCACCAGAAACCTTAGTAAAACTTGAAAATAATAAGTTATATACTTTTCCACTAGCTGGAACTAGAAAAAGAGGAAAAGATGAAAAGGAAGATTTAGAATTAGAAAAAGAACTTTTAGCGGATGAAAAGGAATTAGCTGAGCATAATATGCTTGTTGATTTAGGTAGGAATGATATAGGTAAAATAAGTGAAATCAATTCAGTAAAAGTAGATAAATATATGAGTATAGAAAAGTTTTCTCATGTAATGCATATAGGTTCTACAGTATCGGGGGTGTTAAGAGCAGATAAGGATGCATTAGATGCAATAGATTCAATCTTACCAGCAGGCACATTATCAGGAGCACCAAAGCTTAGGGCTTGTGAAATAATAAATGCATTAGAAGGAAATAAAAGGGGGATATATGGTGGGGCTATTGGATATATAGATTTTACGGGAAATTTAGATATGTGTATTTCAATAAGACTTGCATTTGCAAAGAATGGAAAGGTCTTTGTAAGATCAGGTGCTGGTATCGTTGCAGATAGTATTCCAGAAAATGAATATGAGGAGTGCATAAATAAATCTAAAGCTGTGATTAATGCATTAAACATTGCAAAGGAGGGTATTAGATAATGATACTTTTAATAGATAATTATGATAGTTTTTCTTATAACCTTTATCAGCTTATTGGAGCTGTTGATTCTAATATTACTGTAATAAGAAATGATGAAAAGAGTATTAGAGAAGTTGAAGCAATGAATCCAGAAATAATAGTTATTTCACCAGGACCAGGAAAACCTAAGAATGCAGGGATTTGTATTGATGTAGTTAAGTATTTTAAAGGAAAGATACCTATGTTTGGAGTATGTTTAGGTCATCAGGCAATATGTGAAGCTTATGGAGCAACAGTTACCTATGCTAAAAATTTAATGCACGGTAAGACAAGCATAGCTAGTGTGAACAATGATAGCAAGTTGTTTAGAGGACTTAATGAAAAAATAAAGGTTGGAAGATATCATTCTTTAGCTGTAGATAAAAATACTTTACCATCAGAGTTATCAGTAATAGCAATGACTGATGATAATGAGGTAATGGCAGTTGAAGATAGGAAAAATAAAGTATATGGAGTTCAGTTCCATCCTGAATCAATATTAACTAAGGGTGGGTTAAAAATAATAAATAATTTATTAAGTTAAAAATAGTTTAGTTTACTTTGCTTTAGGAAAATATTTATAAATTTAATGATGAATTTTAAAAAATTAAATTGAGAACATTCACAAATATAAAGTTTTCTGGAGGCGAAATAAAAGAGGGGGCAATTTAAATGATTAAAGAAGCAATTATCAAACTAAGCAATAAGCAAGATATAGGATATAACATGGCCAAAGTAGTTATGAATGAAATTATGAGTGGTAAAGCAAGTGATATTCAAAAAAGTGCATATTTAACGGCATTAAGTATGAAAGGTGAAACGATTGGAGAAATCACTGCTTCAGCAGAAGAAATGAGAAATCACTGCATAAAGCTTTTACATGATAAAGATGTACTAGAAATAGTGGGAACTGGTGGAGATGGATCTAATTCATTTAATATTTCAACTACATCAGCAATTGTAATTGCAGCTGGAGGTGTACTAGTTGCTAAACATGGAAATAGAGCTGCAAGTAGCAAGTGTGGAGCTGCAGATGTATTAGAAGCTTTAGGAGTAAATATAAATATTTCTCCAGAAAAAAGTACTGAATTATTAAATAAAATAGGTATTTGCTTTTTATTTGCACAAAATTATCATATTGCAATGAAGTATGTAGCACCAGTAAGAAAGGAACTTGGAATAAGAACTGTATTTAATGTTTTAGGACCACTTAGTAATCCAGCAGGAGCAAATATTGAACTAATGGGTGTTTATGATGAAGAATTGATAGAACCTTTAGCTAGGGTATTAGATAATTTAGGCGTAAAAAGAGCATTAGTAGTTTATGGAGAAGACAAATTAGATGAAATATCTATGAGTGCAGCTACTAAAGTTTGTGAAATTAAGGATGGAAAATTTTATTCTTATAAAATCCATCCTGAGGACTTTGGATTTGAAAGATGTAATAAAGAAGAACTAGTTGGAGGCAGTCCTAATGAAAATGCAAAAATTACTCTTTCTATTTTAAATGGAGAAAAGGGAGCTAAAAGAAATGCTGTGGTTTTAAATGCTGGAGCAGCTTTATATTTAGGTGGAAAAGCTGATTCAATAAAAGATGGTGTTAGATTAGCAGAAGATATTATTGATAGTGGTAAGGCTAAAAAGAAATTAGAAGATTTCATTAAGTTTTCTAATGAGTAGGTGATGAAATGATTTTAGATGAAATAGTTGAAAAGACAAAGGTTAGATTAGAACAGAAGAAAAATGAAAAGCCTTTTAATTTAGTAAAAAAAGAAGCACTATCAATAGTTGAACAGCAATTTTACTTTGAAAAAGTATTAAAAAGCAAAGAAATATCATTTATTTGTGAAGTTAAAAAAGCATCACCATCAAAGGGAATAATAGCAGAAAAATTTCCTTATTTAGAAATAGCAAAGGATTATGAAAAAAGCGGAGCCAATGCAATATCAGTCTTAACAGAGCCATATTTCTTTAAAGGTGAAGATAAGTTCTTAGAAGAAATAGCCGATGAAGTAAAAATTCCTGTATTAAGAAAAGACTTTGTAATAGATGAATATATGATATATGAAGCTAAAATCTTAGGAGCAAGTGCAGTATTACTTATTTGTTCAATATTAAATGAAGATACTTTAAAAAAGTATATAAAAATAGCAGATAGCTTAGGATTATCAGCATTAGTGGAGGCTCATGATGAAGATGAAATTAAAATGGCTTTAAGAGCTGGAGCAAGAATTATAGGAGTAAATAATAGAAATCTTAAGGATTTTACTGTTAATATAAATAATTCTATAAATTTAAGAAAGCTAGTACCAGAAGACATTGTTTTTATAGCTGAAAGTGGAATAAAAACTTCAGAAGATATAGAAAAATTAAGAAAAGCAAATGTAAATGCAGTATTAATAGGTGAAACTCTTATGAGAAGTGAAGATAAAAAGAAAGCCTTAGAGTATTTAAGAGGATGTAAATATGAGTAAAGTAAAAATAAAATTTTGTGGGCTGTTTAGAGAAAAAGATATTGAATATGTAAATAAGTTAAATCCAGATTATATAGGCCTTGTATTTGCTAAAAGCAAAAGACAAGTGAGTATAAAACAAGCAATAAAATTAAAAAGTAAGTTAAATACTAATATTAAGGCTGTTGGAGTTTTTGTTAATGAAGATATAGAAAAAGTTTTAAAGATATTAGATAAAAATATTATTGATATAGTTCAGCTTCATGGAATTGAAAGTGAAGATTATATAAAGACTATAAAAGAAAGGAGTACAAAAGAAGTTATAAAAGCAATAAAGGTAAGTTGTTTTGAAGATATTGAAGTATGGAAGGATTCTTGTGCAGATTATTTATTGTTAGATAGTGGACAAGGGACAGGAAGGACATTCAACTGGGATAATATACAAGGACTTAATAGACCATTTTTTCTTGCTGGTGGATTAAATTTAGAAAATATAAATGAAGCTATTTTAAAGATAAAACCAATGGCTATAGATATTAGCAGTGGTATTGAAACTAATGGAGTTAAGGATTTTGAAAAAATGAAGGAAGTAATAAAGATTGTAGGAAGGTAGGTAATTTTATGAGTAAAGGGAGATTTGGAATTTACGGAGGACAGTATATAGCAGAAACATTAATGAATGAACTTATTAATCTTGAAGAAAAATATGAATTTTATAAAAAGGATAAAGAATTTAATGAGGAATTAAATAAATTACTTAATGAATATGCAGGTCGACCATCATTATTGTATTACGCAGAAAAAATGAGTAAAGATCTTGGAGGAGCAAAGATTTATTTAAAAAGGGAGGATTTAAATCATACAGGCTCCCATAAAATAAATAATGTTTTAGGACAAGCTTTATTAGCTAAAAAATTAGGTAAAACAAGAATAATAGCAGAAACAGGAGCAGGGCAACATGGTGTAGCAACAGCTACTGCAGCAGCTCTTTTAGGGTTAGAGTGTGAAATATTCATGGGTAAGGAAGATACAGATAGACAGGCTCTAAATGTATATAGAATGAAGCTTTTAGGGGCAAAAGTTCATTCTGTAACTAGTGGAACAATGACATTAAAGGATGCAGTCAATGAAACTATGAGAGAGTGGGTAAGTAGAATTTCCGATACTCATTATGTTTTAGGATCCGTAATGGGGCCACATCCATTTCCTACAATAGTAAGGGATTTTCAAAGTGTTATAAGTAAAGAAGCAAGGGAACAAATATTAAAGGCAGAAGGAAAGCTACCTAGTGCAGTTATTGCTTGTGTTGGTGGTGGAAGTAATGCAATTGGAGCTTTTTATAACTTTATAGAAGATAAAGATGTACAGCTTATTGGATGTGAAGCCGCAGGAAAAGGTGTAGATACAGCATTAAATGCAGCAACTATGGCTAATGGAACAGTAGGTATATTTCATGGAATGAAGTCTTATTTTTGCCAAGATGAATTTGGGCAAATTGCTCCAGTTTACTCAATATCGGCAGGATTAGATTATCCAGGGATTGGACCTGAACATGCATATTTAAATGATATAAAAAGAGCTAAGTATGTACCTATAACTGATGATGAAGCAGTTGAAGCCTTTGAGTATTTAGCAAGAACAGAAGGAATTATTTGTGCAATAGAAAGTGCACATGCTGTAGCTTATGCTATGAAAATAGCAAAGAATTTTAGCTCTGATGAAAATATTATTATTAATCTTTCAGGAAGAGGAGATAAAGATGTTGCAGCAATAGCTAAATATAAGGGGGAAGAAATTTATGAGTAAAATAGATAAAGCATTTGAAAATAAAAAGGCATTTATAGGATTTTTAACTGCAGGTGATCCAGGAGCAGATAAGACTGTAGAATATATTTTAGAAATGGAAAGGGCAGGGGCTGATTTAATTGAAATAGGAATACCTTTTTCAGATCCAACGGCTGAAGGTATAGTAATTCAAGAAGCTAATATCAGAGCATTAAAAGGTGGAATGACAACTAGTGGAGTTTTTGAAATTGTAAAAAAGGTAAGAGAAAAGAGCAATATTCCATTAGTATTTTTAACGTATATTAATCCAGTTTATAACTATGGATATGAAAAGTTCTTTGAAGAATGTAAAGAAGTTGGAGTTGATGGAATTATTATTCCAGATGTTCCTTATGAAGAAAAACATGAAATTGAAGATACAGCAAATAAATTTGATGTTGATATTATTTCTTTAATTGCACCTACTTCAGAGGATAGAATTAAAAAAATAGCAAAGGAAGCTAAAGGATTTGTTTATGTAGTTTCATCTATAGGGGTTACGGGTGTTAGGAGTGAAATAAAAACAGATATATCACGTATAGTAGAAGCTATTAAGGAAGTTACGGATATTCCTTGTGCTATAGGTTTTGGTATTAATAATCCAAAACAAGCAAGGCAAATGGCAGAAGTATCAGATGGAGTTATTGTTGGAAGTGCAATTGTTAAGATAATTGCAAAATATGGGGATAATGCACATGAAGAATTATTTAATTATGTGAGAAAAATGAAAGATGCAATAAAATAAGAGTTTAACATGTATAAAATTTGGTTATTAAGAAGTGTTGTGACATAATTAAGAAAGTTCTAATCCTTGTTTAATGTAGATGAAAGTGGAGTTTTAGGGTGAAGTAATTATTATAGATGAGTGGTTAAATTTAGAATATAAATTTTGTATTTGCGCATACCTTATAATAAGAGCATAAATTTAGTAAGTGTGCTTAAAAAAGTAGTACATGAAATGTTGTAAGGAAGTGTAAATATGCTATCAGAAATTGAAAAGCTAAGGGAAGAGATAAAATACTATAAGCGAGAAAGAGATGATTGGAAAGTAGATATGAAAATGCTCCATGCAAAGGAAAAAGTACAGGAATTAGATAATAAAATTCAAGAATTACAAGATAAGCTATATGACATGGAATTTAAAGAATTAGTAAAAGAAGAAAGCCAACATAATAAGATTCAAGGATAAAATAAAGCCATAAATATTGGATGTTTAAGCATCAAATATTTATGGCTTTATTATTTAATAATTAAATAATATATTTGAATTAGTAATAAATAAAAAAATATTCATTTAAAAGTTATTTTAAATAATTACTTGAAAATTATAATTAATATAGTATAGTTTTAAATATATATGTTTAATAAAAATACAGTAGAAAATCATTTGTATGTAAAGGAGTACTAGGATGGGGATATTTGATATATTTAATAAAAAGAAAAATAACGTAGAAAAAATTGAACATAAAGTTCCAGAATATTATGGAGTGACTAGTGATTTATTAGGTGAAGTAGAAGATTTAGCTTCAAAATATTTAGTAGATGAAAGTATGTTAGATATATATAGCAAAGATAAATTAGAGGTAAAATATCTTAATGAAGCAAGAGAAGAATTAGAAGAGGCATTAAAAGGTTTAAACAAATCATTAGAAGAATATTATGATAATGAATATACTATTGCTAGTGATACAAAAGAAAAAGATAAGATATTCCCATATTCATTAGAGGCTTTAGTGGTGTTATTTAATAATTCACTTGATTTATATGCTGAAAATGAAAGTGCATGGGATACTTTAAATTTAGCATATAATAAGTGTAATGGTAAATTAAACAAAGTAAAAGAAGTATTAAGTGATGATGAAGCTATTCAAAAGTTTACTGGACTTAAACCTATAGTAAAGGAAGAGGAAAAGATAGAAGAAGCTGAAGTTACTAATGAAGAAAGCAATGAAGAGGTTGCATCAGATGCTTCAGTAGTTGTTGAAAATGTTAGTGATGATGTTGATGGAGACATAATAGTTAATACTGATAAAATTAAGGTGTATTTTATTAGAATAAGCAGAAATGAAGATGATGCTTTAAATTTAAATTTATGTATTGAAAATAAAACTGACAAAAATGTTGTAGTAGAAAGTAAAGAAGTTATAGTTGATGGAAGAAGCACAGAACCAGTATTTAACTGCAATATTTCAGCAGAAACAAGAGTGTTTGATAAAATGATATTTAATACTAATGTTGATCAGTTAGTTAATTTAGAATGTTCAATTACTATGAAAGATAGTAATACAAATGAATTATTAGAGGAATGTAAAGTTAGTATATTTAAAGAAAATTAATTATAATAAATATAAAGCAGTAGATATTTTTAAATTGTCTGCTGCTTTTTTACTTCTTAATAGAAAATTTCAATAATTATTTATACAGTATAATATTTTAGTAGTTGAAGAATAAGTTTATCAAAGGTAAATTTAGTATTATAATAAATAATTTAACTTTTGGTTTTAGGCTAGAAATTTACAAAAAATATTGACTTGGAGTTAGCTCCAAGGGGTATTATTAAATTATTAAGAAAAATGAAAGATAATATTTTATAGGGAAATAGATAAAGTTAATTAAATACTTAAAAGGAAGTTGAGGTTAGTAGTATGACAATTGCAGAGGTTAGTAAAAAATACGATGTTTCAGCAGATACATTAAGATATTATGAGAGAGTAGGAATGATTCCACCAGTAACTCGTACAGCAAGTGGTATTAGAGATTATCAAGAAAGTGATTTAGGATGGGTTAGTCTTGCTAAATGTATGAGAAGTGCAGGGCTTCCAGTTGAAGCAATGATTGAATATGTAAGGTTGTATCAAGAGGGAGATTCAACAATACCAGCAAGATTGCAGTTATTATTAGAACAAAGGCAATCACTTTTAGAACAAAAAAAGAAAATAGATGAAACTTTAGATAGACTTAATTATAAAATTTCAGTATATGAAGATGCAGTAAAAACAGGAAAGCTTTCATGGGAAAAGTAAAATGTATTGTACATGTAAAAAGCATCATAAATTAAATATGATGCTTTATATATATAAAAACATTAATATTAATATGGAGAAGTTTTTTAGATCCAATTTACATTAGCTTCTTTTCTAGGAACAGTTCTCTTATATCTAACATCTGGATATCCAACAACTAAGCAAGAAACTATTGTATTACCATCCTTAATTCCAAGTAAATCTAAGATTTCTTTATTGTCTTTAGAAGCAATTAATAAAAATCCACTAAAGAAAGTGCCAAGGCCTAAAGCATCTGTCATAAGCTCCATATTAGAAGAAGCTAATCCACCATTAATAGGGTTAGGAGTAGTAACAAATATTACTGATGGTGCATTAAAGAATATTCTATCATTTTTTATAGGATCTTCTTTAAATTTAGCATAACTATGAATCCACATATTTGCATACCTTTTTAAATGCTCAGTTTCAGGAGTTAAATTGGCTAATATATATTCTCCCTTTTTCTTTAAGCTTTCATAAGCTAATTCCCTAAGTTCATGTAATTTATCTGTAACTACAGTATAAGAAACATCTTGGCTATTAGTTGAAGTTTGAGTGAATCTTCCAGCTTCAATAATTTGCTCTAATTTTTCTTTTTCTACAGGCATATTTTTAAAGCGTCTAACACTTCTTCTAAATTTAATAAAGTTTAAAAGATTTTCAGATTCTACAGTAAAAGTTTCTTTATTATAAGGTTTTACTTCAGACATATTATAATCATCAGTCGAAACAGCATCCACAGGACAGACTGCAACACAGTGAGCACATTTTATACAACCTTCATTATTTATATCAGCTTTACCATCTTTTAATGAAATAACACGTGTAGGACAATCTTGAATACATTGTGTACAAGCGATACATTTTTCTCTATCTACTTTAAACATATAAACACACTCCTCTTTTACATTTTTATAGTTAGTATTTTTTGACTTTTATATTCATAAAATTTATAATTAATCCATTAGTTAATAAAAAATAATGAATCAATATTGAGATTATAGCATCATTTGTTAGGGTAGGTCTAATTCAATATATTCATAAATATATAACTAAAAGTTATAGTTTTGTTTTGGCTTAAGCATATATATAAATTGAATTTTTAGATTGATTTACACAATATGCAGTAATTACATTAATGAAATTAAGCGTATTATAACTTTAAGTTATATTCCTTTAACAAATTAGATGAAAATCAATAGGAGATATAAAAAATGAATTTACAACAATTAGAATACTTTAAAGTGATTTCACAAACTAAGAATTTTACTACAGCATCAAATATATTATCAATAACTCAGCCTGCTTTAAGTAAAGCAATTTCAAAATTAGAAGAAGAATTAGATGTACAGCTATTTGAAAGACAAGGTCGTAATATAAAAATAACTAAATATGGAGAAGTGTTTTTAAAATATGCCGAATCAGCATTAAATGATATTGAAAAAGGCATAGAGAAAATACAAGATATGAAGACAAATAATGATAATATTATTTCAATAGCATCCACTTATTGTATAGGTGCTACATTTATTCCATTTTTAATAAGTAATTTTATAAATTCACATATTCAAACAAGATTTAATTTTAATAATCAAAGTACAGAAGAAATTTTAAAAGATTTAAAGTATCAAAGAATAGATTTAGGATTTTTTGATAGTATTGAAAATATTGATAAGTATTCAGAAATAGAAACAATATTAGTTAAGAAAGAGGATTATGTTTTAATAGTACCTAAAAATCATTATTTAGCAAATAGAGAGGAAGTTGAGCTGAAAGAGTTAAAAGATGAATATTTTATAGCTTATAATGATAGGAATAATGAGAAAAAAATATCTTATTCAGAACTTATAGGATATACCCCTAAAATAGCAGTTGAGCCAACAGAAGCAACTATGCTTTCAAGTTTAGTTGCTGCAGGAGCAGGAATTGCAATAATTTTAAATACACCAATGATAAATACTAATAAACTATCTATTATAAAAATAAAGGATGATATTGGACGTAAGAATATTTATATGGGGTGGAATAGTAATGTATATCCTTCGAAAACTATAGAAGAGTTCAAGAAGTATGTAATTAAAGATTTGAGATAAAAGGTATTATATTGGTAAATTTAATGAAGTATGGACATTATGAAGATGTTCCTCAATATTATAGAGAATTATAAAAAGCAGATATTATTGATAAAAGGTAGTAATACTAAATAATATAAATAATAATAAAGACAAAATAGTAACTGTGAGACTTGAAATTTTGCAGTTATTTTTATAAATTAATAAGGAGAAAATTAGTTGTTATAAATATAAGTTCAAATTAAGTTATATTTTTACAAAATATTAATGTATAATTATTTATTGAGTGAATTATATTATGGGGGTATATATTATGAATTACAAGTTAACTAGGAATTTGTGGATAGTTGCTGGAGTACTTTTTTTGATAGCTTGTATAATAAATATTTTTACTGAAAAGACATTTGCTTTGATTTTATTAGACATAGTTGTAGTTATTTTATCTTTTATAAATGCTTATATACAAAATAAAAAAATATCTCAAAACAAAGATAATGAGTAAAAAAGGGAGTCAGTGTTTTGAAGTCATTAAAAGTTATTAGTGCAATAGAAATAATATTAATGGTGTGTAGTACTATAATTAATATTTTAGGATATACTGATAAAATATCAATGTCTTATGTTAGAATTTCATTTCTTATTGTAATTTTATGTGGAATGATTATAAATTTCCTAATAGTAAAAGAGCAAAGAAAGAACTTAAAGAAATCTAAGCCTGAAAATAAAAATGTATTATTATTACTACTTGTACTTATAATAGGGACAAGTTGGATAGTGTCATATGGATTTGCAATATTCTCGAAATAGGTATTAATAAAAGTTTAAATACTAATAAGGGAGTATGTTGATATTTAGTTTTTCCTTTTGAATGTATCTATAAATTTATACTAAAGTGCCATTTTAATTAGAATGTTTAATGTTATATAAAAATAATGTATAATATAAAAAACAATTTTTTATAATAGTTTAATTTATATTAGTTAAATGATACAAAAGTATCTCTAGAGAGGATAGATTCATATTTAAATCAATCTATCATGAGTTAAAATAAAAGGAGAGCAGTTATGGAAATTAGGTTAGAGCAATTAGTAGTAAGATTAGAACAAAAAGATGATTATAAAAAAGTAGAAAATCTAACAAGAGAAGCATTTTGGGATGTATATCGCCCTGGATGTAGTGAACATTTAGTATTGCATAAATTGAGAAATGCAAAATCATTTATTAGTGATTTAGATTATGTTTTTGTAGTAGATAAGAAAATTGTAGCTAATATTGTTTATACAAAGATGTTTGATGAGAAGGGTGAAATGCTTAATGATGTAATTGCCTTTGGACCAATTAGTGTAGATCCTGAATATCAAAAAAGAGGTATAGGAAAGAAGATAATTGAAATATCAATAAATAGGGCAAAAGAATTAGGGTATAAAGCAGTTCTTATTACTGGAAATGATAAGTTTTATAATCCATTAGGATTTGAAGGGGCATATAATTATGGAGTTACTTTGCCAGGAATGTCTGTAGAGGATAAGGCAGAATTTTTTATGGCAATGGAATTAGAAAAAGGTTATTTATCAAAGCATAGTGGAGTGTATAATTTTGATCCTCTATTTAATGTTACTGATGAGGAATTAGAAAAATTTGAATTAGAATTTCCAAAGAAAGAAAAAAGAGAGCCAAGAGATACTGATTTATAAAAAAATAAAGTTATTGATAAGAGCAGTTATAATTGATATTTTCCTTTTATAATTATAGTTTTATTATTTAAGAAAATATATCATCTAAGTAACTGTTTTTATATTTTATATTATATAAATAAGCCATTTGAAGTTTCCATAGGGAGTTTATATTTATAAATAAGGTTGAAATAAAAAATAATATATATGGCTAAAACATAAAAAGAACACTTGTTCATCGAGCTTTGTTGATCTATAATGTAGCTATAGATTATTAATAAAGCTGGTGATTAAAATGGATATTAATGAAAAGCTAAGAATTTTAAGTGGTGCTGCTAAATATGACGTGTCTTGTTCATCCTCAGGCTCCAATAGAAGTTTAAAAAAGGGCGCAATAGGTTCAGTTTCATCAAGTGGTATTTGCCATAGCTTTACTCCAGATGGACGTTGCATATCTTTACTTAAAATATTATTAAGCAATTGTTGTATATATGATTGTGCTTATTGTGTAAACAGAAAATCTAATGAAGTGGAAAGAGCTTCTTTTACAGCAGAGGAAGTAATAAGTTTAACTATGAATTTTTATAGACGTAATTATATAGAAGGATTATTTTTAAGTTCGGCAATAATTAATAGTCCTAACTTTACTATGGAATTACTTACTACAGTAGTGGAAAAGCTTAGGGTGGAATACAATTTTAGAGGATATATTCATTTAAAGGCAATTCCAGGTGCTGATGAGGAACTTATTAAAAAAGCAGGTTCATATGTTGATAGAATGAGTGTAAATATTGAATTACCATCGTCAAATTCATTAAAGCTTTTAGCTCCAGAAAAGAAAAAAGAAGAAATATTTAAGCCAATGAGTTTAATAAAAAATAGCATAATCTCCAATAAAGATGAGCGTAAAAGGTATAAATCGTCACCAATATTTGTACCAGGAGGACAAAGTACACAGCTTATTGTTGGTGCAACAAAGGAAAATGATTTAAATATATTAAATTTAACAGAAAATCTTTATAATAAATTTGATTTAAAAAGAGTTTATTATTCAGCTTATGTACCAGTTAATAATGGTGGAAGCTTACCAGAAATTAAAAATCCACCAACACTTAGAGAACATAGATTGTATCAAGGGGATTGGCTCTTAAGGGTATATGGATTCAAGGCCAATGAATTATTAGATGAAAAGAATCCTAATTTTGATATTAATTTTGATCCAAAAACAACATGGGCTTTAAATAATATAGATAAATTTCCAGTGGAAGTGAATATAGCATCATATGAAATGTTAATTAGAGTACCAGGAATAGGAATAAGGGGAGCAAGAAAAATTATTAGTGCTAGAAGAATAAATTCTTTAGATTTTATAGATTTAAAAAAGTTAGGAATAGTAATAAAGAGAGCACAATATTTTGTTACTTGCAGAGGAAAGTATTTTGGAGCTGTTGCTTTTGATGATGTTAAGATAAGAAGCGCATTAAAACCTAAATTTGATTTAAATATTATTGATGAAGATGTTGAACAAATATCATTTTTTAATAAAGATATAGGAAATATTATTTTAGAAGATAGCACCAGTTATGGTAGCAAAAAGAAATTGCTATTATTAAATGATAAAAATACGTCAATAAGTGGAGAGTTATAAGAGGTGATGGTATATTGAATTCATATTTATATGATGGAAGCTTTGAAGGGTTTTTAACAGCTATTTTTTATTCTTATAGCTGTAAGGATAGTTGTATTATTGTAAAGTCAAAAGAATATATTCCCAATTTAATAGATGAAGTAATAGACATAAATACAGAAATTGATAAGTTTGAGAGAGTTTATAAAAGTATATTAGAAAAGCTTAATAATAATGTTTTAAGAAATATATATTACTTATACCTTAGTGATATAAATGGGTCAGAAAATATTGCATTAGATTATTTAAGATTATGTTATAAGTATGGAATAGATATTAACTTAGCTAAAAATAATGAAACTATAATTTTAGTCGATAAATATTGCAAAAAAGTAAGTAGGGAAGCACATAATTTTACTGGGTTTGTAAGGTTTAAGGAAATAGGTCCTTTAAGTTATTACTCAGTTATTGAGCCAGATCATAATATATTACCTATAATATTAAGACATTTTACTAGTAGGTTTTCTGATCAAAATTTTATAATACATGATTTAAAAAGAGAGAAAGCAATAGTTTATAACACACAAGAAGCAATTATTACAGACTTAACTAAAGAAGATGGAGAAAAGTTAAGTAATAAAATTGATGATAGTGATTTTGAAGATTTATGGAGGACTTTTTATAATTCCGTAAATATTGAAGAACGTAAAAATCATAAATGTAGAAATCAGCATATGCCAAGAAGATACTGGAAGCATTTAACGGAGTTACAATAAGTAGTAACTCCTTTTTTTTATAATAAGAATAAATTAAATTTTCGTTTTATGACTTCATGTATTATTGTTCATTATCGATGTTGTAAAATATAGTGACTTAGATGAGTTTGAAAAAAATTATTTAAAGTAAAATTAATGTTGTATATAGTTGATGTGGATAAATAGATTGGCCCCAAGAGTAAACTAATTAGCTTTTTTGCTTCTGGGGCTAATTTATATAAGTTTAAAAGGAGCCTATTCTACATTGCCTAAAAGGTCTAAGTTTAGCTCAGCTAATTTTAAATTTACATCAATAACAGAGTAGCCATTATTTATAAAATAAATTATTAAGCCATCACGAGCATTTTTAGAATATAGCTTATTAAATCCAGCAAGAGTAAGACATCTGTTAGATTCATCAATAGATAATTTGCAAGCAAGGCATAACTTTAATACATTATCTCTACTTGGATTTTTTGTTCCATTTAGTATTTGATAACCATAATTTCTATGAATGTCAGCATCGGCTATAAGGGTGCTTTTTTTTATTTTTTTAGAAATTCTTAAACTATCTAAATACTTAGAAAATGTTAATTTAGGAATTGGTGAAAGTGTATTTTTAATAAAATTATCAAGTTCACTTTCAGAATTAATATTATTAATTATATCATCAAGTTCAGTAGTATTATTATCTAACATTATTATTATTCTCCATTATTATTTTTACACTTAAAATTGAGTAATTCATATAATAATGATAAAATAAAACTTGCTAAAAATCAAATAACTAAGGGGTAGAGGAGTATGGAAAATGTTAGCTTTGATGAAATAGAATCAAAGTACAGCGAGCTGACAGAACTTAATAACTCAGCAAAAAACAACGTATATTTAGTCCAAAGTGTAGTAGATGGAAGAATCTATATAAAAAAGGAATTAAAGAATTATAATATTGACGTATATAAGCAAATAATGAATATAGAAAACTTCTATATGGCTAGAGTATATGAAATATTTAAATGCGATGATTCATTAATAGTAATTGAAGAGTTTATTAATGGACAAACATTACAATCTATATTAGATAATGAAGGGCCATTAGAAGAAACAAAAGCAATAAAATATATGATTAATTTATGTTCAGTTTTAGATGTATTACATAATTTGAATCCAGCAGTTATACATAGAGATATAAAGCCTTCTAATATAATAATAGATAATAATGGGATATTAAAGCTTATAGATTTTGATGTTTCAAGGGTATATAAAGAGGAAAGAAATAGAGATACTCATATATTAGGAACTAAGGGGTATGCATCACCTGAGCAGTTTGGCTTTGAACAAACAGATTGTAGAAGTGATATTTATTCAGTTGGTGTAATGCTTAATGTTTTAACTACAGGAAAGCATATAAAGGAAGAGCTAAATAAAGGAAAATTAAAGAGAATAATCGAAAAGTGTACAAACATTTCACCAGATAATAGGTATTCTTCAGTTAAGGAGTTAAAAGAAGCATTAGAAATGGTATTAATTTATGATGATGAAGAGAAAGAAATTTCAAATAATGAAAATTTATTTTCAAATAAAGAGAGCATATCTGATAATTTAAATAAATTAGATATAAAAGAGAAGATGAACTTAAATAAATTTGGTGAAAAAGAGAAGCTTAATTTAAATAAAGTGGATGAAAAAGAAAAGCTTAATTTGGATAAAATAGATGAAGCAGAAACATTTAATTTAAATAAGGAAAAGAAAAATAAAAAGTTTAGTATAATAGCTATAATAAAAGATCTACCAGGATACAGAAGGAAAAATCCATTACTGATATTGGGAGCGAGTTTGTGGTATTTCTTTTTAATTTTTGGATTCTTTTGTAATTGGGGAAGTGGTGATATTTCTTTAATTTTTTCAGATATAATCACTGTAGCTTTATTATTATCGTTTACTTTATTTAATGGAAATTTTAAAAATATAAAAGAAAGATTACCTTTGACTAGAGGTAATGCAAAAAGTAAGGCAATAGTAGGTAGTATTTTATATAACCTTGTTATTTTTATTATATATGGAATTTTATTAGAAATAATTTAAATGTATGCTGACAGCATAACAAAGACCTTCAAAAAGTAATTAAAATAATATTATCAAGTGAAGTTTGATATTATTATTTATTTTTTGGAGGTTATTTTTATGGAGAAAAAAGTTAAAAAACCAATATGGAAGAAATGGTGGGTATGGATACTTGCTGTTATTATAGTAGGTGCAATTACATCAGGAGGAGAGAGTGATAAGATCTCTGATGATAGTAATAATAGTAATCAGGGTATTGTATCCCAAAAAGAAGGCACTGATACAGTAGAAGAAGTAAGCATAGATACTGTAAATGAAGAAAGTAATACAAATGAGGAAGAAAAGAAGAATACTAAAATTAAAGCTGGAACTTATAAAATTGGTGTAGATTTACCAGCAGGAGAATATGTATTTTTTGCAAAAGGAATGGGGTATATAGAAGTTGCTTCAGATTCAACAGGATCACTAGATAGCATTATTACAAATGATAATGTATCAGGTCATACATATATAACAGTTAATGATGGAGAATATCTAAAGCTTAGAAGTGGTGAAGCTTATGCAGTTGCAGATGCACCATCCGTAGTACCAACAGATGGAATATATAAAGATGGAAAGTATATTGTAGGGAAAGATATACCAGCTGGAGAGTATAAGGTAACTGTTAATTCAAATATTGGCATGGGATATATTGAAGTGTCTAGTGACAGCAGAGGAGTTCTTAATTCAATCATAACTAATGATAATCTAATGGAAGATTCTTATATAACAGTACAAGATGGACAATATCTAAAATTATCTGGAGCTGAAATTAATATAAATTAGTTGGAAGTAGAGGAAAAATTGATGAGTTATGATGAAGATAAACAAAATATTGCAGAAATTTTAGAAAAGGTCTTTGATAAATTTGAAAAAGAATTAAATGAAATGAGTGCAGAGGAAAAAGGTTCAGAGTTTGAATATGGGAAATATATGGTTATATCTGATAAGGGACAGGATAATGAAGAAGTCTATGGAATTTTTGACTATGAAATTGATGCATTAAGAAGATATAACGAAGTTAAAACTAAGAAGGGAAAGAGAAATGTGTGCATTATTAAGGCCGATATAGAATTTATTTATTTAGAAGGCATTAGATTTATTTTTACTTATAAAGAGATTTAAATAGTAGAGAAATAGAGCTAAATATAGATACACAGCTAAATAAAAACAGATAGAGATATAAAAAATTATAATCCCCATAGCTAAACAATAACTTTATGTTTATCTATGGGGATTAACAATAGAATCTAAAATTAGAAAATAAATTAGAAGCATGTAAATAATTTTGTTTAAAGTGCATAAAGTTAGCTGATTTTTAGTAATAATTAATATTTTAAAGTGATGCTTCCTAAATTCACTTTATAAGTATTGATATTTGTTAGCTACTAAATATTAATGTTTATAACCGCTACCAGCACCTGTTCTAGCTTTAATTTCATGAAGATTAAGTTTTCTATCGGATTTATGGAATAATGCATGAATTCTATGGCTTTTTTGGGTAACTGTAGTAGTAGAATATGTACTATTTACAGCGCTCTTACTATAATCCTTATAACTGGTGTCAACATCGTTTTGTGTTTTCATTTTATGTGCATTAACTTTTCCTTCAATTTTTGTTACTACATTATAGATATTATGACTTTTATGTTGAGTTTTTGATACATTATCATTAGATGGAATAGTAGTATATTTATGACCACTTCCAGCACCAGTTTTAGCTTTAATTTCATGTAAGTTTAAATCACTTCCATGTTCATTAATAACCTCATTTATTTTATGGCTTTTATGTATTGGCTTATTATTATCTATCATTTCTGATGGTGTTGTATTAGTAGAACTAAGTCCATTACCAGCACCAGTTTTAGCCTTTATTTCATGTAAATTAAGATCTTCATCACTTTTATTTATTACTTCAGATATTTTTTTGCTTTTGCGTGTACCCATAATAACCTCCTTAAAATAAAATACTTTTATTAATATTGTTTTATGTTTAATTCAGATTTTAATACATGAAGTTTATGGATTAGTAAGAATTAAATGTGAAAATAATTAATTAATAAATAAATTGTATAAATGTATAATGAAACAAATAAGAGGGTTAGAAGGAAATAAATATTAATCGTTATGAGTGAAGGTTTTAATATTGAAAGTTGAAAGTTCTTTAAATAATTCAAAAATCATAGTTTTAATTTCCTTATCTACATGTTTTGCAGAATCCCATATAAGAGGAAGATTTTTCTTCCAATCATGAAAAATTTCAATAAAACTTTCAGATTTAGTACAAGTAAAAATATCAAATAAGCCATCAATAAATAATTTTCTCTTTTTATCATCAATATTTTTTAACCATTGATGTAACGTATCACAAGTATATTTAGAACCATGAGAAATCTTTTCTAAATAAATAAAATTGGAATCTTTTATTTCCCAGGAAAAAGGATCATGTTGTCCTATGCCTCCAATCTTATTACTTTTTATTACATGATAATCTTCATGATTTTCTAGAAGCATTCCTATAAGTGAAGAATATGGCAATGTTTTACTTATCTTATCTTGCACTTTAATAAAAGCATCGCTTTTTATAATCTCTTCTCGGAAACCAGGACCATCATGGCTATAGATTTTTTTTATACGAGGTGAGGCTTCAAAATCACAGAACATAGAAGCATAAACAGCAATATTTCCACCTTTAGAATGACCTCCTACATAAAAATCATGAGGAATTAGTTTTGAAACTTTATTTATGTAACCAACACCTTCTAATTGTGAAGGAACTGGAGTAGTAAAGGCCATATTAAAATCTTCTTTCCATCCAACAACACTACGGTCGGTACCGCGAAAGGCTATATAAGCTAAATTTTCATTTAAAATAAATGTTGTTGCAGAAAATTGTTTTTCAAAAATAGGATCTGTTTTTGATATATGATAATTAATTTTTATATCTCTAAATCTAGGATTAGAGCAAAGATAAAAAAGTAAATCTTTAGTTTGATCTGCAAACGGAATAGTATCAAACATCTTAGGAAAAAACTCTGCTCGTAGTAAGTCCTTAAATGTTACGGGAGGACTATCACTATCTATGGAACCTACTAATTCATCTAGTACTATGTAGCTTATTTGAGAAAGGATTAATGAATCTACATCATTAAATTCTTTTACATTTATGGTATTTAACTCAGTTTTAGCATAATCGATAATATTTTTCATCTTAAACTCCAATTACAAAAAAATATAATTATTTAATATTTTTTTAATTATTAATTTATAAAAAAGTATTCTTAATGTTTCTAATATGTACCTTTATAGGCTATTTTATAGGAGAAAATTACATTTAGAAACTATATATGAATAAGTAGTTAGATTTTTTATTAAATAATAAAAGGGTTTAATGGTATTATAGCAATATGAAAAGAAAGCTAATAATGTATAATCATATATCGGTTATTAAAGACGTAAAATAGTCTAAACGCTTATTTTACGTCTTTTTTATTATAAAAATTTTTAAATGTTTATTGATAAATTAAACAATCGAATTTGAGGGGGGAGAATTATGTATGATTTAGGAATTAAAAATGGAACAGTTTATTTAAATGGAGAATTTTTAAATTGCAATATTTATATAAAGAATGCTGTTATTACTAATATTACAAATGAAGATTTAAAGTGTAAAGTAGAAGAAAATGCTTCTGGAAAGCTAGTGCTTCCAGGTTTTATTGATCCTCATGTTCATTTTAGCTTAGGAGTAGGAAGTAATATATCTAGTGATGATTTCTATACTGGTTCAATTAAAGGCGTTCTTGGAGGAGTTACAACATATATTGATTTTTTAGATCCAATAAAAAGTGTAGAAGAAGTTGAAGAAGCATATAAAAATAGAATGAAATTAGCAGAAAAGAGTGTAAGTGATTATACTTTTCATACAACTATTGCAAATCCTAAAAGTTCTCCAGAAGAAATAATAAAAGCAGGTATTGAAAAGGGGATTACATCTATAAAGTTATTTACAACATATGCGGATACGGATAGAAGAACATATGACAAATACATATATGATTTATTAAAGCTATCCAAAAAGTACAACATTAGAATTGTTATTCATGCAGAAAATGATGAATTAGTAAGTGATAGCAAAAAAGTAAAAGTTGAAGATCATGAAGTTTCAAGGCCAGTAGTTAGTGAAGTAACAGAAGTTTTAAAGCTTGCAGAAATGGCAAGGGAAACTGGGGGATTATTATATATTGTTCATGTTAGCTGTGGAACTAGTATAAAAAGGTTGAAGGAGTGCTTTCCTAAGGAGTTAGAATCAAAACAAATTATATTAGAAAGTTGTCCACATTACTATTTATTTAATAGTGCTATATATAAAGGTGAAGAAGGATACTTATATCTTATGACACCACCATTAAGGCCTGAAGAGGAAAGAAAATTATTATATGAACAAATAGATTCTATAACAACAATTGGAACAGATCATTGTCCATTTGCAAATGAATTAAAAAATAAAAAATATACAAGTGAAATTGCCATGGGGGTAGGAGGAATCCAATATTCTTTTCAAAATATGTATACAGAGTTTGGAAGAAAAATTATTTCAAAATTTACAGATGGACCAGCAAAGGTATATGGATTGTATCCCAAAAAGGGAAGTTTAATGGTTGGTTCATATGCTGATATTGTTATTTATGATGAAAATATAAAGGAAATTATAAATGACTCTGAGAGTATTTATGATGGCAAAACAATGCAGGGGAAAATTGAGAAGGTATTTTTAAGAGGTAAGCTAATATCTGAGAAAGGAAAGTTTTTAGAAAGTAAAGGCTCTTATTTGAAAAGAAGAGGAACAAGCTTCTTTGGTGATAATAGTAGGTTATAGAAAGTGTTGATAATTAATTGTAAATTACAATATTAAAATCAGGAGAAGGTAATGGTAAAGTGCAGAAAGGAATAAACTAAAGTAAGGAAGAAGGTGGGGGGAAAGTATGAGTGATAAAATGACACCAATATCATTTGAAGAACTTTTAAATCAAGCTATTAAAGAATATAAAAAAGAAAAAACTATATATTATGTACCAGTATCAAAGGAACGAATTAAAAGTCCAATAGGTCCAGCGGCAGGACCACATACGCAATTAGCTCAAAATATATTAGCAGCATATGCAGGTGGTGCAAATCACTTTGAATTAAAAACAGTTCAAGTATTAGAAGGTAAAGAACTAGGTATTTTAAAACCTTGTATTTATGTTGAAGGAGAAGCTTACAATATTGAATGGTCTACAGAATTAACTGTACAAGAGGCTTTAGAAGAATATATAAAAGCATGGTTTTTACTTAAGCTAATTTCAAAAGAATTTAATTTTAATGATGAAGATGATTTTATTTTTTATATGAGTGTGGGATATAACTTAGAAGGAATTAAATCAAAGAAAATAGATAACTTTATTGAGGGTTTAAAAGATGCTTCAAAAACTGAGGTATGGAAAGAATGCAAAAAGTATTCCCTTGAAAATTTAGAGCTATTTGAAAATATTACGTCAGAATATATTGAAAGTATAACACCTAACATTTGTAATACTATAACCTTGTCTACAATGCATGGGTGTTTGCCAGAAGAAATTGAAAAAATAGCAGAGTATTTATTAAATGAGAAAAACCTAAATGTGTATATAAAGTGCAATCCAACATTAGTGGGATATGATAAAGCAAAGGAAATATTAAAGGGACTTGGATATGATTATGTTGTTTTATCGAAAGAAGCCTTTAATCATGATATTTCTTTTAAGGAGTTAACTGATATTATTAGAAGATTAATTAAAATTGCAGAAAATAAAAACTTAGTTTTTGGAGTTAAATTAACTAATACATTTCCAGTTAAGATTACAAGAAATGAATTACAGGGAAATGATATGTATATGTCTGGTCCACCACTTTATCCATTTTCAATAAATGTTGCAGCTATGATAGCAAGAGAATTTAATGGTGATTTACCAATTTCATATTCTGGTGGAGCAGATGTAAATAACATAAAAGATATTTTAGACACCGGAATTTATCCAGTTACAGTTTCAACTTTGTTATTAAAGCAAGGTGGATATAAAAATATTACAAGATTAAACGAAAAATGCAAGGATTATAAGAGAGATAAGGTTGCAAAGATAAATATAGAAAAATTAGAAGCACTTGCAGCTAAATCAATTTCAGATGTTAATTACTCAAAAAGTACTAAAAAGAAGGCTGAAATTAAAGGTGTAGATTATAGCGAGTTTTGCTCAAAGTGCAAAAATTGTGTTGATGTCTGTCCTAATAGGAGTAATAAGTTAGTTAATGTGGATGGTAAGAAATATACGATTCATATTGATGACTTATGTAACGAATGTGGAAATTGTGCTTTGTTTTGCATTTATAATCATAGTCCATATAAAGAAAAGTTTACTATATTTAGTTCAAAGGAAAATTTCGATAATAGTAAAAATAATGGAGTTTATTTAGATAAAGATATGTTTTTAAGAACTAATAAAAGAGAGGTTTCTAGAGAAGAGGCTAATGAGTATACGAAGATTTATAAAGCAACAAGGAGAGAGATTTAATGAGTTTTGAAATAGTAAAGTATGAGAGAAAAAAAGAAAAGGTTTCTGTTAAACATTTAGGATTAGAGACTGCAAAAAAAGTACAAAGATTTCACTCAAGCTTTCCAATTTATAAAAAAACACCTTTAGTAGAATTAAATAATTTAGCAAAGGAATTAAAGGTTAAAAATATTTATGTTAAGGATGAATCATATCGTTTTGGTTTAAATGCCTTTAAGGTTCTTGGAGGAAGCTTTGCTATTGGAAATTATATAGCTAAAAAGTTAGGAGAAGATATTGAAAATATGCCGTATGAAAGAATGATTTCTAAAGAAGTAAGAGAAAAGTTAGGGGATTTAACTTTCATTTCAGCTACAGATGGGAATCATGGGAGAGGAGTGGCTTGGACAGCTAATCAATTAAAGCAAAAATGTGTGATTTATATGCCAAAGGGAAGTGCAAAAGAAAGATTAGATAATATTCGTGCTGAAGGAGCAGAAGCTGAAATTACAGAATTTAATTATGATGATGCAGTTAGATATTCTAATAATTTAGCAGAAAAAAATGGATGGGTAATGGTTCAAGATACTGCTTGGGATGGATATGAAGATATTCCAACTTGGATTATGCAAGGATATACTACAATGGCTTATGAAGCTTATGAACAATTAAATGGAGTAAAGCCAACGCATATTTTTGTACAAGCAGGAGTAGGATCTTTTGCAGCAGCAGTACAAGGCTTTTATGGTGATGTTTATGGTGAAGACAGACCAATTACAACAATAGTAGAACCAAATGAAGCAGCTTGTATTTTTAAAACTGCTGAAGCTAATGATGGTAAAATTCACCCTGTTACAGGAGAAATGAAAACTATTATGGCAGGGCTTGCTTGTGGTGAGCCAACAACGGTAGGGTGGAGAATTTTAAAAGATTATGCTGATAACTTTATATCTTGTCCAGACTATGTAGCAGCACAAGGAATGAGGATTTTAGGAAATCCATTAAAAGGTGATGAAAAAATAATTTCTGGTGAAAGTGGAGCTTCGAGCTTTGGATTTGTAAGTGAAGTCTTAAGAAATAAAGATTTAGAGTGGCTTAAAAAGGAATTAAAGATAGATGAAAATTCAGTTATTTTATTTTTTAATAGCGAAGGCGACACAGATAAAGAAAATTATAGAAAAATAGTATGGGATGGAGAATATACAAGATAAGGAATAATAAAAAAATGATAAAAAATAAAAGTGCTGTAAAGCTTGATATTTCAAGTTTTATAGCACTTTTCCTATATCCTTATAATACCACAAAATAGCGAAAATTTCAAGTCTAGTACTTGTGTAGCAACAGTAGTAAGCTATATGAGAGGTGATAGGAATGAGTGAGAACTTTGCTTTAACTATTCAAAATATGAAGAAAAAACAATTAGCAATGGAAATAAAAAAGTGTAATGAAGTCACAATGAAATATGGAGTTACATTGTCAGATATACAAATTGAAAATTTAATTAATAAAAGATTTGAAAGTTTAAAGGGTACAGGAAGAGTAGAGTTTGGAGATGGTATTTTAAAAGAGTTAATTGAGGCATTTTGTGATTCGCCTTATATTATTCAGGAAAACTATGAAGAAACACTAGAAGAGTTGCAAGATATTTTTTATTTTTTTAAGGGAGAAGCTATGGATCAAATAGCTGATGATGAATTAATAGAATTTATGAAAGAGTATTTTAATGGTGAGTGTCAAGGCTCAATAGAGTACTTAAGCGGAACAAATCTTGAGGAGTTGTGCCGTGATACGAGATATGGATTAAATAGAGAAAGATAAAATAACTTAAGGTTATAAAAGGAGATATTATGGCGGAAAATAATTCTTATTTAGAGTTTTTAAATAATTCAAACCTAGCTAATATAAGCAATGAAGAAAAAGAAATCATGCAAATAAAGCTTTGGACTTTATTAGGAAAGGTTACAGAGAGATATACTATGGGAGATAGTTCGTCAGTTCCAGTTGAAATTGCTGAAGAACTTTTAAAGTCTATTACTTTTTTATTAAATAAGGAAATGAAGAATTCACAAAGTATAGTAAAATTATTTGAAAGTGAAAGCCTAGAAAGTGCATGGAAGGACTCTTGGGCAACAATAGAAAAGGATATAGCAAAAGGTAAAGAGTTGCTAGAAGAGGTAATGAAAACATCAACTGGCATAGAAAATATATCATATGAGGATACTGTAGTGGAAATTGAAAAGGGTATCAAAGTTTATGATTATAGATTTTTTGCACATGAAATACCTTGTAGTATAGATTATCAGCTTTCCAATGCTGTAAGTGAGGATTTACAAGGAATAGATTTCATTAATGAATATCTTACAAGATTATTATTTGAAAATAAGTTTTGTAATAACTTTGAGAAAGAAAAAATAATAGAAATTTTAAAAAGCTATTGCAAAGATTATAAAGGATTATTAATAAATATATTTGAGCCAGTACTTACAAATGTCATAGGGTTAGATTTAGTAGAAGCAGATATATTTAAATTAGAAATAAAAAGTTATGAAAGAGAAGTAGTATTATATACCTTTAAAAATATGACTATAAAAGAAATAGAAGAGGAACTTATAAAATCAGCAAATAGTGTATGTAATAAATTAAAAATAGTTAGTGATTTTGAAATTAATTATGTGAAAATGACAGCTTTAAATTTACTTCCTAGAATTGAAGAAGGCATTAAAAATAATAATTTAGAAAATATATTTTTAAGTTATAAAATAGAAGAAGATAAGTCTGAAGATATCTTTGTAGATAATAAAGCTATGGATGATGAAAGATTAAGAAAGTTAATAGACGAAATAAGAGTTTGTAGATTTACTAAGGATAAGATTGCAATTATTCATAATGAAGTTAAAAGCTTAGAGGATTTAGTAGAAATTTTAAATAATTGTATTTGGGAAGATGAAGTAGAGGAATTAGTTAATAGTCTTAGTAAAGAGGAAATAAGAGCATTGAAATATTATTTGAATAATAAATTAAATGATAATATTTCAAATACAGGTTGGGAGCAGAAGTTTATTGAAGTTATAAGTAGATTTTGAGTTGATAATGATAAGGTTTAGAGATAGTAATTTAAATATCTTGCTTATTTTGAAGCATACTATTTTTAAGTAGTGATAATTAAGGAGGATACTATCATGAATATAAAAATGGTATGTAGTGTAGATAATGAAACTAAAGAAGTACAACTGCCTATAGAAGAGGAAGAACTTTTAAAGATTCAAGGGCAAGTTTTAGATAGAGATACAAAGGGTTATATTGAAGGGGCAGATATAAATTATTATGATGAGCAAGGAAATAAGATAGAAAATATATTTTTATTAAATAAACAATTACAAAATGGTATTAGATAATTTGAAAAATATTTTGATATATTTTGAATAAAGAAATAAAATGTATAATTTATATTTTATTGATTAATTTCAAAATATAAGTTATTATGGTAAAGAATAAAATGGATATAAGTTGCGAAAGCATTAATAGGTAATTCGGTGAAAAGCCGAAACGGTCCCGCCACTGTAACAGGGAGTTTATAAACATATAATGCCACTGGAGAAAATCTGGGAAGGAGTTTATAAATAATGATCTGGAGTCAGGAGAACTGCTTATATCTTTAAGATGTTACTCACGGCAGATGAGAACTCTTAAAATAAGCGATTATTATGAACTATGTAATAGGGAATTATTACATGGTTATTTTGTTGTGATTTTAAGAGGAAGATAGTCTGTAATGGCTATCTTTTTTTGGCGTTAATAACAAAAATTTATTAAAGAAAAAAGGAGGAGAAATGACTAAAAAACAATTATTTAAAAGAATTATTCAAGTATTCATTGTTTTATTTGGAATTAGTTTTTTCACATTTGGATTAACTTATCTGTCACCTGGAGATCCAGCAGAAATAATGTTAACAGAATGTGGAAATATTCCTACGCCAGAATTACTTGAGCAAACAAGACATGAGTTAGGTTTGGATAAGCCATTTTTAGCTCAATATTGGAATTGGTTAAAGGGTGTGTTCAAAGGTGATATGGGAATGTCTTATTCTATGAAGGTTCCTGTAATAAATAAATTAGTATCATGTTTAATACCAACATTAAAATTATCAATTGCAGCTCTTATTATTATGATTTTAATATCAATTCCACTTGGGGTAATTTCAGCAGTTTATAAAGGGCGATTTATTGATTATTTAATAAGAGGTATTACCTTTTTAGGAGTATCAATACCAAGTTTTTGGATAGGATTGATATTATTAAGTTTTTTTGGGGTTAAATTAAGGTGGGTGACAGTATCAGGAGGAAGCACTGATTTTAAATCATTAATTTTACCTGCAGTTACATTAGCTATTGCTATGGCATCTAAATATACAAGACAGGTTAGAATTGCTGTCTTAGAGGAACTGAATCAAGACTATGTAATGGGCGCAAGAATGAGGGGGATAAAAGAAAGCACAATACTTTGGAAAAATGTAATACCTAATGCAATGATTCCCTTAATAACATTATTGGGGTTATCAATAGGAAGCCTTCTTGGAGGAACAGCAGTTGTTGAAATAATTTATAATTGGCCTGGGTTAGGGAATATGGCTGTAAGAGCAATTTCTTGTAGGGATTATCCTTTAGTACAGGGATATGTATTATGGATTGCAATGATTTATATGGTAATCAATTTAATAGTTGATATTTCTTATAATTTATTAGACCCAAGATTAAAGGGGCGTGAGTAACTTGAAGACATTAAGATTTTTTAATAAGCACAAACAGTTTACGCTTTTTCTTATCTTAGCATTTGTAATTTTAGGAATTGCTATCTTTGCACCATGGATAGCTACAAAAGACCCTTATTTAGCAGTAATGTCAGATTCGTTAATGCCACCTGGGGGTGAATATATTTTAGGAACGGACAAGCTTGGGAGAGATGTCTTTTCAAGAATTATATATGGAACACGTACATCATTGACAATGACACTTTGTGTTGTATTAGTAATTTTTATAGTAGGTACAACTCTTGGAATTTTAGCAGGATTTTTTGGTGGAGTAATAGATGAAATTATAATGAGATTCTCTGATATGATGGTTTCTTTCCCGGGATTAGTACTTGCAATTGCAATTGCAGGTTTACTAGGACCAAGTATGGTAAATGCAATAATAGCAATTACTGCAGTTAGTTGGACAAAATATGCTAGATTAGCTAGAAGTTTAGTAATTAAAATTAAAAATAGTCAATATATAGAAGCAGCATATGTTATTGGGACTAAAAAAAGAAATATAATAACTAGATATATAGTACCTAATATTCTATCTACTATGATTGTAACAGCTGCTACAGATATAGCAACTATGATGCTTGAGCTTGCTGCATTATCATTTTTAGGGTTTGGCGCACAAGCACCAACACCAGAATGGGGATTAATGCTAAATGAAGGTCGTACTTATTTAGCGAAAGCACCTTGGTTAATGATTTATCCAGGTATAGCAATTATGATTGTAGTTGTAGTGTTCAATATGCTAGGGGATAGTATTAGAGATATTTGGGATCCAAAGGAAAAATAACAAATTAAATATTAGGGGAGAAAAATTAATGATTAAGATTTTTAGTAAGAAAAGTATAAGTATTATGGCAATGATAATATTTGTTATATCAATATTAACTGGTTGCGGTTCTAATAATAGTGATAATGCAAATAGTTATAAAGAAAATTCAAGTAATAGCAAAGAAATTACTGTAGCAGTAACTAGTTTTGCTGATACATTGGAGCCAACAGAACAGTATTTTAGTTGGGTTGTTTCAAGATATGGAGTTGGAGAAACTTTAATTAGATTTGATGAAAATGGTGAATTAGAACCTTGTCTTGCGGAAAATTGGGAAGTAAGTGAAGATGGATTAACTTGGAGTTTGAAAATACGTGAAAATGTTAAATTTTCTAATGGTGATGATATGACAGTAGAGCTAGTTAAAGCTTCTCTAGAAAGAACTTTTGAATTAAGTAATCGTGCGATATCTTTTTTTGAACCAGAATCTATTATAGTAGATGGTCAAATATTAAAAATTACAACAAAAGAGCCAGTTGCAAACTTAGCTGGAAGTTTAGCAGACCCACTTTTTTTAATTGTAAATACAAACGTTGATACTGATTCATTTGCAATGAAAGGGCCTATTTGTACAGGACCTTATGCAGTACAAACATTTAATCCAACTCAATACTGTGAAGTAGTTAAAAATGAATATTATTGGGATGGGGAAGTTCCATTAGATAAAGTAACTTTTAAATGTATTGATGATCAAACAACACGTTCTATGGCACTTCAAACAGGTGAAGTAGAAATAGCGTATAATTTAAAAACTGAAAATTTAATTGATTTTGAAAATAATGATGAATTTGAAATACAAGAGCTAGATTCTTTACGTACAACATATTCATTTATGAAGCAAAATGGTTTCTTAAAAGATAAAGCTCTTCGTCAAGCTATAATACGTGCACTTGATAAAGAAACATATTGTAATATTTTATTAGAAGGAGGAGCAAGTGCTGGTAAAACCCCAGTTCCACCAACACTAGATTTTGGCTTTGATGAATTAAATGATGAAAATTCATATGATGTTGAAGGTGCAAAACAATTATTGTTAAATGGTGGATATATTGATATTGATGGAGATGGTTTTGTAGAAACTCCTAATGGTGAAAAACTTGAATTAAATTTTGTTATATATACAAGTAGGGAAGAATTAAATGTATATGCGCAAGCAACTCAAGCAAGTTTAAAAGAAGTAGGTATTAATGTTAAGCTTAATACTGTAAGTTATGAAACATTGCTTGATATGAGAGATTCAGGAAATTTTGATATGCTAATTTGGAATGTATTAGTTGCAAATACAGGAGATCCAGAAAAGTATTTAAGAGAAAATTGGTATAGTACATCTACATCGAATCAAACTAGGTATAGTAATCCGGAAGTAGATAAGTTATTAGATGAATTATCTACAACATTTGATGATAATAAAAGAAAAGAGTTAATTATTGATATTCAGCAATTAATTATGGATGATGCAGCAACAATTTTCTTTGGATATGAAACAACATATTTAATATCTTCTAAGAAAGTAACTGGCGTAACAATGTATCCTATGGATTATTATTGGCTTACAAAAGATATTAAGTTAGTAGAATAAAGGAGATTAATATGCTAAAAATAGAGAATTTATCTATAAACTACGATAACAATAAAAAGGTTGCAGTAGATAAATTTAATCTTTCAATGGAAAAGGGAGAGATTATAAGTATAGTCGGTGAGAGTGGGAGTGGAAAAAGTACTGTTATTAAGTCAATATTAGGAGTATTATCTGCTTCTGGTGAAATAAGTGGAGGAAAAATAATATTTGAGGGTGAATCACTTATAGGAAAAGCAAAAGAGGACTTAAGAAAATTAAGAGGAACTAAAATTTCAATGATTTTTCAAGAGTGTGCTGGAACATTAAATCCAATAAGGAAAATAGGAAAGCAGTATGTAGAATATATACGCAATCATTCACAAATGAATAAAAAAGAGGCATGGAATCTTGCAGTTAATATGTTAGAAAAAATGAGACTTCCTGACGGAGAAAATATAATGAACAGTTATCCTTATCAATTAAGTGGAGGAATGTGTCAAAGAGTAGGTATTGCTATTGCAATGACTTTCAAACCAGTTTTACTATTAGCAGATGAGCCAACAAGTGCATTAGATCTAACTAATCAAGCCCAAATTGTAAGGCAAATGATGGAGTTAAGAAGAGAATATAATACATCTATTATATTAGTTACACATAATATTGGGATAGCTACATATATGGCAGATAAAATAATTGTTATGAAGGATGGTAAGGTTATGGATTATGGTACAAAAGAAGATTTGTTATATAATTCTAAAAGTGATTATACTAAAGAATTACTAAATTCAATACCTGAAATGGAAGGAGAAAGTTTTGTTTAATAAATGCGATGTAATATTAGAGGTGAATAATATTTCTAAACAATTCAAAGCTTCTAGAAATAGAATGTTAACGGCTTGCGATGATATAAACCTTCAAGTTTTAAAGGGAAAAACACTAGGGATAGTTGGGGAAAGTGGTTGCGGAAAGTCTACTCTAGCAAGAATATTAATTCAATTAGAAAATCCTACTTGTGGTGAAATTATTTTTGAAGGGAAAAATATTTTGTTTTTTAATAAAAAAGAAAAAAGGAATAATCGCAAAAAAATACAGATGGTCTTTCAGGATCCATTGGCATCTTTTAATCCTAAGATGAAAATAATTGATATTTTAACGGAACCACTTTTAAACTTTGGAATGATTAGTAAAAAAGATAAAGAAGAAAAAGCACTTAAACTTCTTGAAATGGTAGAACTTTCATCAGAAATATTATATAGATATCCACATAATTTAAGTGGAGGACAAAGACAGCGTATTGGTATTGCAAGGGCTTTATCTCTTGAGCCAGAAATATTAATTTGTGATGAATCTACATCTGCACTTGATGTTTCTGTTCAAAATAAAATTATTAAATTGTTAGTTAAATTACAGAAAGAAAAAGGAATAAGCATAATATTTATATGTCATGATATTGCTTTAATAAAAGCTTTTTCACATCAAATTGCAGTTATGTATTTAGGAAATATAGTTGAGAAAATACCGAGTGACCAAGTTGGGAAGAATTCGCTTCATCCATATACTAACATGTTATTAGAATCATTATTTTCAATTAATATGGATAAAAATAAAGAAATAAAAGCTATTGAAGGTGAAATAGTTAGTGCAATTGATATTAAAGAAGGTTGTGCATTTGCAAGACGATGTAAGTATTGTAAAGAAATATGTAAGATAGAAAAACCTAAATTGAAAGAAATTACTCAGAATCATGAAGTTGCATGTCATTTATTTTAGAATTAGTAGTTGCTGTTTAATATGTAAATAAAATTCACTAAAACATAAAAATTAATCTCTCAAATAGAAATTATTTGTGAGATTAATTTTTATAATATTATATGGAGATATGTTTTAAATTAATATACTATAATTAGTGATTAAAATAAGTTATAAAAGAGGAGAAAATTTAATGGATATGACAAAAGGTAGCATAGGAAAAAGTCTTATTTTATTTGCTATACCGTTATTACTATCAAGTATTATTCAGCAAATGTACAATACTGTAGATTTACTTTTTGTTGGAAATATATTAGGTAAGAATGCGGCAGCTGCTGTAGGAGCAAGTTCTATGCTTATTACATGCATTATAGGATTTTTTTCAGGAATCGCAGTAGGAACAAATGTAATATTGGCAAGAATATTTGGTACAGGAGATAAAAATAAATTTAAAAATGGAATGCATACAGCAGTAACTATAGCTTTGATTGGTGGAGTTGTGCTCACATTTGTAGGTATAATAGGTTCAGAATTCTTCTTAAAGTTAATGAATACACCAGATGAAATAATGAATTCAGCACTTGAATATATTAGAATTTATTTCATTTCTATACCATCTATGCTTACATATAATATGGCATCTGGAATTATTAGAGCATCAGGAAATTCACGTATCCCGATGATTTCACAATTTATAGGAGGGCTAACAAATATAGTTGCAAATACACTATTTGTTCTAATATTAGGATTAGGGATAAAAGGTGCTGCCTGGGCAACATTTTTCTCACAAACTACAGCAGCTATTTTAGTAATGCTATATATAATTAAAGATAAAAGAGATTTTAATTTAAATTTAAGGGATTTAAAGGTAGACAATAGAATACTTTCACAAATTGCAATTGTTGGAATTCCGGCTGGAGTACAGACATTAGTAATATCGTTATCTAATGTAGTAGCTCAATCATATATTAATTCGCTTGATATAGATTCTATAGCGGCATTCACGGCATATTTTAAAGTTGAATTATTTTTATATTATCCGATACTTGCAATGGGACAAGCAATTATGACATTTACTGGCCAGAATATTGGGGCAAATAAAATTTTACGAGTAAAAAAAGGAACAAAATTATGTATTATATTTGGAATTATATTAACATTTATAAACTCAAGATTATTATTATGGAGTGGGGAAACCTGGTTTGGATTATTTAATAATGATAATATTGTTATAAATAAGGGGATAGAAATAATATCAATAACTTTCCCATTTTATTTCTTATATGTTATTTTAGAAGTTTTATCAGCTTCTATTAGAGGTATGGGAAAATCAATTCAGCCTATGATAATAATTTTAGTGAATATATGTCTTCTTAGAGTAATTTTATTATACTTTATTGTACCGTCAATGAATAGTATTAGGGGAGTAGCAATTACTTATCCAATTACATGGTTAACTACATCAATATGCATGGTCATACTTTACAATAGAAATAAATATATTAACATAATTTAAAGATGAGGAGGATTATTTTATGGAATGCAAGATAAGCATTAGAAATATAGGTATAGAAGAAGTACCTATTGCTCAAGAGTTCTTATTTAAAATGATAAGAAAATTATTTAACTATGATATAGACCCAATGTATCATAATGATATTATAAATATGCAAGAATTTTATATAAATGAAAAAAGAAATACTATTATAGGGGCTTTTGATAGAGAAAATAATTTAGTTGGAACCATAGCTGTAAAACCATTTATCGATAGGTTTGACGTTATAAAGGGAAGGTACAAGCAGGATACAACAGCAGAAATAGGAAGATGCTATATAAATCAAGATTTAAGAAGGCAAGGAGTAGGGACTCTTTTATTCGACAGTATAGTTCAGTTTTGTAAAGAAAATGGTTATGAGGATATATACTTACATACTCATAGACATCTTCCAGGTGGATTTGATTTTTGGATAAAGAAAGGTTTTTTTATTATAGTAGAAGAAGATAATGAAGAGAAAACAGTTCATATGGTGAAAGGAATTTAAAAAATAAAATAATAGGCTATGCTATAGTATGAATATATAACCAATTAGATGAAAATTCATTAGAGAAACAATGAGATATTATAACAAATAGATATCCGTACCGTATTATTCAAAAATGAATATGCGGTATTTTTTTATTAATCAATAAAAAAATAAGCTTTAAAATTTGAATAGTATGATATTTACAAAATATGTTACAATTTATTTATATAGAGTATTAAATTATAATTTATAGTGGAGATAAGCAGTGATTATAAGAAGATATGAAACATCATATTGCAAGGAATTAGTGGAACTATTTTATAATACATATGAGCAAGGTAAGGTATTTGAATTTTTGAAGAATGTATTGATGTCAAATGTAATTAGTAACTCTGTAAATGAAGAAATCGCTGAAAATAGATTTAATAAGGGAAAATGTTGCCTTTTTTGCAATCATGACAAAATATCTATTTGAACGTATGGGATTTAAACAAGAAAAAATTGGAGTTTCAGTTGCTATTACGGTTATTTTTACTAGTATTTTTTGTGCAAATAAAATTATTACTCAAATAAAAAGCTTAAAGATATTAAAGAGTAATTTATTAAAATATTAGTAGAAATATAAAATTTGAGAAGTAAAGAATGAATAAATTTTATAAAAAGATAACCTTGCAATAGATTAACGAATAATATGAAAGAATTATTCGTTAAATTTGAAGTATTAAATAATACCAAAGTAATAAAAAGAGCACTTTATTGTGCTCTAGGGTCAATAAAAACCTCTCCATTTCCAACTATGACTATCCTATAAGCAGGCTTAAGTGGAATTAAGTCATATCTATTTGAATTAGGTTCTAAGCGGATACTTTGAATTATAAGTTGATTTTCGTCATAAAGGGTTAAGAAAACAGCATTTTCTGATGAAACGTTCTGTACAAAATAAGTTTCATTTTCTGAAAAGTTAAAATCAGATGATTTATAAACGCCTTCTTTAAAGATATTTTTAGTAAATGCAGGTATTGAAATAAATGTAGTAGATATTAATCCAATTAAAATCAGAAATATAGAAATATATTTTTTCATAAAATAATCTCCTTTCAAGATTATTATGTGTAATACAAATGAGAATATTCAAGTTTAGAGTAGTGGATGGTAAGAATTAAAAAAGTTAAGGTTTTAATAGTGAAGAAAAAAGGATTTATAGAAGAGTTGATATACAAAATATGGTATAATTGAGCTATAGATAAAATAAAAGGGGAAACGAGAGAGTACAATGAGGTTGAATGTTGAACAAAGAAGAATAATTGAAAACAAACCTAATGGGCATGTACTAGTTAAAGGGGTAGCAGGTTCAGGAAAAACTACGGTAGCAGTACACAAAATACCATTTTTATTAAAAGATTATACTTATGAAAAAGATGATAAAATCCTTGTTATTACATATAACAAATCATTAATAAATTATATTAAATATATATATGAAGAAATAGAAAGAAATAAAGAAAATGAACAATTAACATTAGGAATATATGAAAGTGGAGATGAGGACAAGCTATATATAGAAACTATTGATAATATGATGTTTAAGTATTTTACTTCATATATTAAAGAGGAAAAGCTAGAAAAATTAAGAGTTGCTACTGAAAAGCAAATAAATAAAGCTATGGTAGATGCAATAGATGTAGTAAAAAAAGAGTATGAAAAAGTAAACGTATTAGATAGAAAGAATCTTACCTTTATTATAGAAGAAATAAGGTGGATGAAATCCTGTAATTATATAGACATTGAAGAATATCAAACAATTGATAGAATAGGAAGAATATCAAATAATAATGTGGAATCAACACATAAATTAAGAAAGAATTCTAAGATAAGAAAAGCTATTTTTGAAGTAATGATTCAATATAATGATAACTTAGAAAAAGAAAAGTTAGTTGATCTTCAAGATGTTGCATTAATGGCATTAAAGCAATCAAAAAAGGAAGTTGGAGAAAAATACACTCATATTATAGTTGATGAAACACAAGATTTAACAAGAGTACAATTAGAGTTTATTAAAACATTATATATGAATAGAAGCTATTCTAGTATGTTATTTGTTTCAGATACAGCACAAAGCATTTATCCAGAAGCTTGGCTTGTAAAGGGAAGAAGCTTTACTAGTATAGGGCTTGATATGACAGGGAAATCTACATCACTATCAAAGAGTTATAGAACAACAATGCAAATAGCATATGCAGCATATAGTTTAATTGAAGATGATAAAAATATCCTTGAGGATGATAATTTTGTAAAACCATCATTAATTGATAAACAAGGGGTTTATCCAGTATATAGAGGATTTAAAAATAAAGTATCAGAAGCAGAATATATTGCTGAAACAATAGAAAATGAGCTAAAAAATAAGTATGACTATAAAGATATTGCAATAATAAGTAAGTTTAAAAATCAGCTTAAGGATATTAAGATTTTCTTAGAAAAAAATAATATTCCTTATAGAGAGCTAAAAAGTAATGAAGAATTAGATTTTAATGAAGATTGTGTAAAACTTCTTACTATGCATTGTGCTAAGGGGTTACAGTTTAAGGCTGTTATAATAGCTGGACTTAATGATAAGATTATACCTTCAAGAGATTTTGCAAATGAATTTGAAGATAGTGATTTTATTGAATCTATAGATAGAAGATTATTATATGTAGGAATGACTAGAGCTACAGAAGAATTATTTTTAAGTAGTTATGGAAATCCATCTAAATTTATTAAAGATATAAGCTGTAAGTATTTAAGAATTAATTCTAAGTGTAATTTTAGAAAATTACATAGGATTGATATTGATGAGTATTTATTTACTTATAAGATTGACGATATTTATAAAAATGAAGAAATCACTAGACAATGGATTATTAATGAACTTATGAAGAGATATGGATATCCTAGGGAGTTAATAGATGTTGAAGTTAAAGTTAATATAGAGGTTAAGGCTGAATTAGTTGATATTGTTGTATATATTTATGAAAATAAAGATAAAGTACCATTTATCTTTATTAAGAGTAATAAATTAGGGACAGGAACAGATAATGAAATTAATCATCTTAAGATGTGTATGAATATTTTTGATACTGTTAAATATGGAATTGTTACTGATGGAAATGAAATTATAATTATTAATGATGATTTTAAAGAAGTTGATGATATTCCTTCTTTTAATAAGAGAATGATTAGTAGTGTAGATTTAGTATAAATAATATATTAAAAGTAGCCTCAATAATATATGTAATCCAATAAAAATGTATAGATGGTACTAAGTTAAATATATAGGAATTTTATTAAGGTATTTTGAATATATAATATGGAATTAATAAATAGTTTATTAGGAGAGAATTATGAAGGAGACAGTAAGAGTAACCAAATGGGTTGCAGGAGGAATTGAAGCTTTATTAGGAATTCCAGTAATAGGTGCAAGTATAATAATAGGATTAGTGTGGGTACCATTAGCAGCTATGCTAGCATTCCATATTGTAAATTTAGTATTATCAAAAAAAGAAGACTTGCCTATAACAGGTAGTATTTTAGGTATTGTAGGTAATGCACTTGGATGGATACCATTTTTAGGAATGATTATGCATATTTTAACAGCTGTATTTGTAATGATGGAAGCTTATAAAACTAAAGTTGAGTAATATTGAGGGTAAAGAAAGAACCGTAGTTAGCGCTAGGGTTCTTTATTATAATGTTGATGATAATTTAGATTATGAAAAAACCTTATTAAAGGAGTGGGGAGTAAGTAATTTAGAACTTGTTGAAGTTAAAGATAAAGAAAAAATCTTTTATAGAATATGCCTATGATTTTGATGGGATAGTTATTTAATATCAAGAAATGACTAAAGATATTATAGAAAATCTTCCTAATTTAAAAATTATTTCACTTCAAAGTATTGGATACAATAACGTAGATATAAAATCAGCAACAGAAAATAATTTACGTGTAACTAATGTTCCAGGATTTTGTACAGAATGAGGAGCTGAAAATAAAATTTTGAATGGATGAAAAGTAAATATACAAGCAGTTATAAAGAAAGTTTTATAACTGCTTGTATATTTTTCGTTATTGATTTCTAATGCTATGATAACATAATAAAAATTATTTATATATTTTATATTTTAATATGTTGACGTATAACATATATTTAGTACATTACTTAATAATATGAAAACAACTTATAAAGATTTAATATTAATTATAAAAATATATAATAATAAGGAAAAATATGATATAATTTAAGAAGAAAATATGAAAAAATTAAGCTATATAGTTATTTAATAGGGAAAAATGTTGAAAAATAGGAAAATAGAATGGATAGATAATGAAAGGTAAAAAGTAATGAAAACAGAAATTATAAAGTTAGCAGATGTAATTAATACAATACTTCAGAGTCTAGTGATAGTTTTGATTCCCAATTTTTGTACTAAATATAAGAATAGTAAGTTAAGGCTCGGATTTTTAATAGTAGCTTTTTGGTTTATTATTACTTTAACAACATATTTGGTAGGGAATTCAAGTTTAGGGACAATTCTCACTCATGTGGCATTAATGTTTATGGGGATTATTGTATTTAAAAAAGATTCATTAGGAGCAACTACTTCTATATCTATAGTGTATTTATTTATAATTATTAATACACTTATTATGTCTAATTTATTTTTATATTTTAAACATGTAATTCCAGTTGAGAATTTAGAATTGGCATATGTAATGATTATATATATACCACATTTTATAATGGATATTTTTATATTGTTAAGAAAAGATTTAATTTATAGAATTTACTTGTTTGTTAGAAGTAAAAACTTATCTATGATATCATTAATAATAACTACTGTAGTAGTTGATTTTATAATATCTTATAAATTTATAATATATGATTTAGACAATCCAATATTTAAGAATATCATATTTGCGATGACAGGATTATTTATTATAGCGATTATATTATATTTTGCAGGTGTTGAAAAGAAGGCAAAAGAAATTATGTTATTGAATAAAGCATTAGAAGAAAAAATAAATGATTTAAAGAAAGTAAAACATGATTATGGTGCTCAAATTTCATATTTATATGGAATGTGTCTTATGGAAAAATACGATAAGCTTGGAAATTCTTTAAAGTCAATAATAGATGGACATAATAATATTGTATCTGAGGTTGAGATATCTAATAATGATTCAATTATTTCTATGATAGTTAATGGTATAAAACATAAAGGTATTAATGTTTTTGTTGACGAACAAGCCTCATTGGAAGATGTCAATGTATCTGAAATGGAGATACAAAGGGTTATTTCAAATATATTAAATAACTCTGTTACAGCTATGAATGAAAAAGGTCTTATTACAATTAGAACTTATTATAATCTTAATAGTGTTGTTATTAAAATACAAAATAATGGACCTAAAATTGAAGATAAAATAATAGATAGAATTTTTGAAATTGGATTTACTACAAAAGAAGATAATAATGGGGAACATGGACTTGGACTAGCTATCGTTAAGGAGATAGTAGAAAGAAATAATGGAAAAGTATCAGTTTCTAGTAGTGATTCAATTACAGAATTTGTAATAAAGATACCTGTAAAGATTAGTGTATAAAATTTAATTGAAATAGAAAGAAGCCGTATTCAGATTAAATTATTAAATTTAATGTGAATACGGCTTGTTTTATAATATATAAATTTGACAAATAAAAATGGAGAAAAATTTGAAGAGAGAGCTGTATCAGATTGAATTTATTAGTTTGATATGGTATAGTTTCTTATAAAACTAATCTTAATGTGAAGGTGCAATTTATAACTGATTTTAGAAATATAAAACTATAACAAGGTAGAGAACAATATTTTTAACTGTTTTCTACCTTTTATTTTTAATATTTCTTTATATATATTGTGTAAATAAATACCCAAATACATATATTTTTGTTAAACTACCTATAGTGAGAAAATGTATGTAGTATAAGCTGAGATTTTAGAGTAAGATGGAATTTCAACTCAATCTAAGAGTTAGAATTTGTTATAACATAAGGGGAGTTACTCTTGGAGTGATATCTGCTTATATCTTATTCTTAAAGAAATGGAAGTATTATAATGACTAGGTATAAGATAAAGAATTAAGATTCATAAAATATAACAAAGTAATTTATAAAGGAATGATGGGATGAGCTCAATTAAGTGTACACTAAGAAAAGAAACAAAAAATGAAATAGCTAAATACATAGATAATGAATTTATTAATGAAACAATAAAAGAAATTGTTAAATATATAAAAGAAGTTAATAAAGTTCAAATAGATGATTCAAATTACAATAAGTATGATATAAATTCTAAAGTTGATTTAATAGATAATGGATCGTTTAATATTTATGATTATACATATGTGAAAGATTTTTTATATGAAGTATCATGGGAAGGTTCATATATTCAGGACTTAAAAGAAATTGAAGAAAATGATGATGATACACCAGTATATAAGTATGAACCAAAGGATATTGCTACTGTTATATATGAAAAAGTAGCAACTATAATGGAGCAAAAAAAAGGCGAATTATATAAAAGATTTAAAAGTAAATATAATGATGAATTCATATGGAATAGTGTTAGGTGGTATAAGAGAACTAGAGATGGAAAAGTATATTATGATTTAGATTTAGAAGAATTAAATGATGATAAAAAGAGAAGCATAGAAGAAAAAATAAAAGTAGAAATAGGAAATGGATTTAAAACAAGATGGGGAGCAGCAGTTGCAGTTAAGGTAGCACCATTAGAAGAAAAACTTTTATTAGATATTTATGATAAAGGCTGTGCAGCACTTGGAATTGCTAATGATTGTTATACAGAAATTGTAGAAGAAGATAAAAGTCATGATGAAGAAAAATTAATAAAGCTTATGGTGGAAAGCTGTGAAGAGGCAAGTTCATCAACAAAAGGAATAAATAGACTTAAAGTTAAGGTTGTTAATTCAATTGATAAAAGGTTAGATAATCTTATTAATGTGAATATTTATAAAACAAAAGAACATATGAGTTTATTTTTAGAAGATGCTAAAAATATGGTTTTTGGATATTATAAAAGTGTTAATTTACCAGGTTTTAGAAGAAATCTTATATCTAAAGAAGGTAAAATTCATGAAATAATAAAAAGAATTGCAGTAGTTGAAAACATCCTTTATAAGAGTTATTTAAAAGAAAATAAAAAAGCACCATCTATTGATGACATGTTAGAATTTAAGGAATGTATTCCTTGGATATGTATAAAAGGTTTAGTATGGACATCAGAAAATATATATATTAAAAATAAAGCAAAAGATGAAATTCAAGAAGTAATTTTAGATAATCCAATATATGAATATAAAGAAACTAGAGAGATGAAAAGACACTTTTATCTTCATGTTGGTGAAACTAATACAGGAAAGACACATGCAAGTATTGAAAGACTTATGGAAGCAGAAACTGGTGTTTATTTAGCTCCATTAAGATTATTAGCTCTTGAAATTCAAGATAAGCTTAATTCTGAAAATATATCTTGTTCTTTATTAACAGGAGAAGAAGAAGATATTATTTCATATGCAGGACATGTATCATCAACAATTGAAAAGCTACAGCTTGGAACGCCTTATGACATATGTGTTATAGATGAAGCTCAAATGATTGCAGATAAACAAAGAGGATGGGCATGGACAAGGGCCATAATAGGTGTAATGGCTCCAGAAGTTCATATATGTATGGCACCAGAAGCAAAAGATGTAATAATTAAGTTAATAAAAGATTGTAATGATACATATGAAGTTGTGGAACATAAAAGAGATACAGAGCTTATTTTTGAAGATAAAAAGTTTGATTTAAATAAAGATGTTAAGCCAGGAGATGCACTTGTTGTATTTGGTAAAAAGAAGGCGCTTGCAGTTTCAGCACAGCTTCTTAATAACAATATAAAAACAAGCATAATTTATGGATCATTACCATATTCCACAAGAAAGAAGCAATTTGAAAGATTTTTAGATGGAGAAACAGAAGTAATAGTTTGTACAGATGCTATAGGAATGGGAGTAAATCTTCCTATAAAACGTATTGTATTTTTAGAAACAAGAAAATATGATGGTGTATCTTTAAGAAAATTAAATGTTTCTGAAATAAAACAAATAGCAGGAAGAGCAGGAAGAAGAGGAATTTATGATACAGGATATGTTGCTACTATGAGCGATCCTAGTTTAATAAAGGGTGCTTTAACTGCAAAAACAAAGAAAATTGAAAAATGCTATATAGGAATACCAGATTCTCTTCTTGAAATAAATATAGATCTTGTAGATGCATTAAAAACATGGAGTGTAATGTCTGTAAAAGGGTATTATGAAAAATCAGATGTAACAACAATAATTTATCTTTTAAATAGATTAAAGAAGCTTAATATAAAGGCTTCAAAAGAAGACCTTTTAAAAATGGCAACAATACCCTTTGAAGAAAATAATAAGGCAGTATGTGCATTATGGGAAGAATACTGCATGATGTATAGCTCTGGAGCAGTAAACTTAAAGAAGCCAATCCTTAAGAAAAATGTAAGTTCAAAAAAGGAGCTTGATGAGCTTGAGTGTTATTATAAGTCATTAGAATTAAATTATTCTTTTGGTAAGAATTTTAATATGATGATAAATAATAGATATATTGCAATGGAAAAGGAAGATACAGCAAATAGAATAAATGAACTTCTTTTAACTAATCTATTAGATCATGAAAGAGTTTGTATAAACTGTGGTAAAAAGCTATCTTGGGATTATCCAAGTGAAAGATGTAGAGCTTGTAAGGAATTGATGAATGAAGGTAAGGACTTTAGATATAAGAGAATATTTAGGGGAAATAGAAGAAGAGGAAGAAGGTAAATGTTAAATATTATTCAATGGAGTAGTAGCAGAACCTTCAGCACTTGCACCTACTATACCACATGAACTTTTTGCAGCATTTAAAATGATGTTTGTAATAATTACACCAGCGCTTATTACTGGAGCATTATCAGGAAGAATGAAATTTTCAGTATTATTCATATGTAGAGCAGCTTTATAATTATAATAAAATCTAAATATTGAATATATTTCATATTTATATAAAATCCGTTTTATTAATGCAAATCATTGAATAATAACCATATATTATATATAATAAAAATATAAGGACTGGACAATCTTATTAAATAATTTTTCTATACATAAGAGTTTACAGGAGGCAATAAGATGATTATTGATGGAAACCAAAAAGAAAAGGATGCTATGGAAGCATTTAGAAGAGGAGATCGAAAAGAAGGATTAAGATTACAAGAAGAATTTGCCTCTGCTTTTCGTGAAGAATATAAGGACAAAGATCATTGCTCATGTAAAAAAGCATGTCGTTACCATGGAAACTGTAAGGAATGTGTAGCAATTCATAGAGCACATATGGAGCATGTACCAAATTGTATGAGACCATTAATCAATAATAAGATAAGGATTCTTTCTGAACTAACTGAGCATACAATTGCAAATGAAATAGAAGCCCCAAAAGAAATTTTAAGAAAAGAATAAACTATAATTAAATATTAATTTAAGAAAAATACCGTATTATTCAAAGTGAATATGCGGTATTTTTTAGTGCGCAATTCAAATATATTTTTAGCAGTTTGATTATATTGCGAGCTAATTAAGAAAATTTGATCTTTGAAAATTGAATAGTACGGTATTGTGAAAATATGTTATAACTAATTCGTTATTGTATTATAATACGAACTTATTTTTATAATGAACATTTAACTTCAAAATAAGGGCAGGAGAAATCATAGCTATACCCTGGAGTAATGATAATAGTTTTATTTAGGGATTTTATATAATCAAACATATTACAAATTTTAACTAAATTAAACTCATTAGTCTTCTTACATAAAAAGTCTCCCTCATTAATCTTGATAACATTTTCAAGATTACAGTGTTTTTTATCAATTTCCAGAGCTACAAATTTATTAATCTCATTATTTTTTATATTTATAATGACACCGTAGTCATGTTTAAACAAAATATTATGCTTAATAGCATTTGTAAATAAATAATTTAGCTGTTTATAATAATTATCATTTATGTCATCCTCAAAAAGGGGAAGAATATAGTAGTACTTCTCATGTATATGAAATGATTTTTCTTCATCACTATCATAACTATCCAGCCTTTCTATTTCTTCTTGTAAATTATCTAAAAGGTCAAGATTATATTTAAGTCTAAGTATTTTTTCCTCAGTTATTTTTCTTCCATATTCAATTAAATTGGAATAATCCATAGTATTATCATCTTTCATAATGAGCTTTTTTACATCTTTAAGGGGAATATCTAAGAGAATACAAATCTGTATTATGTCAACAATTCTCGTTTGTTCAAAAGTATAATACCTATAATTAGTATCAGCATCAACATATGCAGGCTCTAAAAGTCCGATGGAATCATAGTAACGAAGAGACTTTACACTGCAACCTGTTTTTTTCGATATTTCACCGATAGTTAGTAAATTTTTTTTCATAAAACCTCCTTGACTCTACCATTATGGTAGACTTTATACTATTATATGGCTTTGATTACCGTATGTCAAATTTAATATTTTTAAGCAAAATAAGAGGAGGAGATTAAATGAAGATACAATTATCAGATAGTTTTAATTATAGGAAATTAATTAAATTTACTTTACCTACAATTTTTATGATGATATTTACTTCCATATATGGTGTGGTAGATGGTCTATTTGTATCAAATGTGGTAGGAAGTGATGCTTTTGCGGCAGTTAATTTAGTAATGCCAGTTTTAATGATTGGTGGAACATTTGGATTTATGATAGGAACAGGTGGAGGAGCCTTAATTTCTAAAATAATTGGAGAAGGAGATAGTAAAAAAGCAAAAGAAACTTTCTCCATGTTAATATATTTATTAATAATATTAGGATTAATCATTAGCATTATAGGATTTATATTTATTGAACCTATTTCTAAGGCTTTAGGAGCTGAAGGAGCAATTTTAGAATACTGTGTGACATATGGTAGAGTTTTAAGTATTGGTATGGTAGGATTTATACTTCAAAATGCTTTCCAAAGTTTCTTAATTGTAGCAGAGAAACCTAAAATGGGGCTTGTTGTTTCAATAATTGCAGGAATTACTAATATGGTTTTAGATTTCTTATTAATTGCCATATTTAATATGGGAGTAGTTGGAGCAGGTTTAGCAACATGTATAAGTCAAGTGGTAGGTGGATTTGTGCCACTCATATACTTCATGATGAAAAACAAAAGTCCTTTAAGACTGGGAAGAGCTAAATTTGATTTTAATGCTATTGGTATAAGTTGTTTAAATGGTTCTTCGGAGATGTTTACAAATTTATCTATGTCTCTTGTAAACATGCTATATAACATGCAATTAATAAAATATGCTGGAACTCAAGGAGTAGTAGCATATGGAGTTATAATGTATGTATCATTTATTTTTAATGGAGTTTACATGGGATATTCCATGGGTGTTACACCAATTGTAGGATATCATTATGGTGCAGATAATAAAGATGAAATTAAAAGTTTACTTAAAAGGAGTCTTGTACTTATTTTAATAGTATCATTAGTGCTAACAGGAGTAGCAGAATTATCATCAGAAATGCTTGCTAAAATATTTGTAAGTTACGATATAGATTTACTTCACTTTACAACTAATGCAATTAGAATATTCTCATTGTCATATATAATAAAAGGATTTAATATTTTTACATCGGCATTCTTCACAGGTCTTAATAATGGTATAGTATCGGGAGTTATATCTTTTTTAAGAACCTTCGTATTCCAAATAATAATGATATTTGTACTGCCTTTATTATTTGATTTGAATGGACTATGGATGGCTGTCATATTTGCAGAGATAATAGCTTTAGGTGTAAGCTTTATGTATTTTGTGAAAAATAGAATTAAATATGAATATATTTAATTCACAGTTTGATTAAAAAAATTTTATTTTATTTGCTTTAATACGTAATATTAATCTATTACGAAGTAAAATTAAATATAAACTAATAAAAATACCGTATTATTCAAAAAGAATATGCGGTATTTTTTAGTGCTAATTCAAAAAAATTACGAGCATTTTGAAATTATTGAGAACTAAATGATCTTTGAAAATTGAATAGTACGGGATTTGCAAAATATGCTATAATTAACTCATAATTGTATTATATTACAATTAGAATAGAAGTTAGGGAAGGTAAAAAATTAAATGCTAGATAAAATTGAAATGTATATTGGGCAAGGATTATACTATTTAAAAAGTAGTATAGCAATAGCGTTAATAATTTATTCTATAATTTTAGCAACATTATGGATAATAGGTAATCGAAATAGTATAAAAACAAAATTAATTCCTATAAACAAACTGATTTTTGAATATTTATTAGTGTTAAATATAATTGTTATATTACGAGTTACAGGGATTATTGGAATGTCATTTCATATACGTTCATTTGTAGAAATTATTCAGTTCTTTAAAGTACCTACTCTTTTTGTTGGAAGTTCAATTTTGATGATTACGTTAAATTTGATGCTTTTTATACCTTTAGGGTTTTTGATTCCTCTTACATTAAAAAGCAATAAGTGGGATTTAAAGAAAGTTGTTCTAGTTGGTTTTTTGTTATCTTTCTGTATTGAATTTTTACAATTATTTGGAGGAAGAATGTTTGAAATCGATGATATTGTTGCCAATTCATTTGGAGCTTTACTTGGATATTTATTTTTTGAATCTTTTGATGGAATTATAAAAGGGAATACAAGAAAAAAATCAATTATTAATGGAATAGGCTTAATAATTGTGCCAACTATATTACTTGTAGGGCTATCATTCATTGCAAATGGAGATGCTATACAGGTACAAGAAGATGCTATGTATAGTGAGATTGGAAGTGCTGAAGATGAAATTACTGATATTTCAAAAATGTTAATTTATGATAATGGGACTGAAAAAGATATAACTGATTCTGAGATTCTTTGGGAAATTTATCCCCAAATAGGGGTTGATATTAGTAATATGGCGAGCTGTTATGTACAACAAGGGCATGGTGATAATATCAATAATATAATTAAAAATACCAATAATAAATATTTAGAAATATTCTTTAATAACATACATAGATTTACCTTCTATAATAATCATGAGTTAATTTTAGAAAATGTTAGACATATTTTATATAATTTAAATGATGGAACTATATACAGTGGAGAAGATGATAGTAATAACTTTACTAATGTTTTTAAATATGAAGATAACGAGTATCCATTTAAAATAAATCAAAATATTTATGAAATGATAAAAGATTGAAATTGAAGGCAAATTCTAATTTGTAGATTATATATAATAGACAATCTTAAAATATTATGAATATAGAATTATAAAATACCGTATTATTCAAAAAGAATATGCGGTATTTTTGTGCGCAATTCAAAAATAAGACGAGTTAGTTGATTATTAAATTTATGGATAAATTTATGGGAGGAATATTATAGAGTTTTTAATCATTATTTCTATAGGGTTTATTTTTTGTATAATTCAATTTTGGATTTTAAATAAATAAAAAAAGACTTGCATTTTGAGATAAATATTACTAGTTTGTTATTTTAATTTGTTTTATATATTAATCTTTTTTTGACAAGTGCTTCAAGTGTAATTGCTAAAAATCAATACTTGGCATTAGTTGTTGTAATGGCGTTCACTGCTGCTTTCATAGGTTGCTTGGTAGGAGGTATTATTTTCAAGTTATTTAGTAGATTAAATAAACAATACTAAATTAAAGTAGTGTTTGTTTAAGTTTAAGAGGAATGTGATGAATCAAATTAACTTTAAATCACGTGTAAAGGTAATGGGGTTAATATCATTTATAGGAAGTATATTTTTTATTGGATTAATAATAGGAATTGCAATGAAACACTTATATATGTTCATAGTGGAATCTATTGCATATATAGGGATTAAAATTTTAGAAAACATTATTTGGAGATGTCCTAAATGTAAAGCAAAATTACTAATGGGAAAGTATGCTGATAATATAAATAAATGTTCACATTGCAATTATGAATTAATCTAAGATTTATTAATATATTAGAAGAGGCTTAAAGTATTACGAGTTAGTTATTTATTAAACTAATCCATGATGAAAGAATTTTTTGAAATATTTTATAAGATATTAATTTTAGAAAAGTGTCTCAGTTATTGAAGTACTTTTGTTTTAAGGAAAGATTATGTTGTTTATTGATTAGATATTGACTGCATAATGATGTAGTGTATGAAAATACAGAGGTGATAATTAAATTTTCAGCTTTAATAGAAGGTGCAACAAATATATTTGTAATAAAAAGTAATTATTTCAAAAAAATAAAAAAGAGTATTGATACTACGACAAGTGTAGTATATAATTAAAGTACGACAATTGTCAAAAATATGAAAGGTGAGATTAATTCATGAAGAAATTACCAAAAACAGAGCTTGAAATAATGAAATTTATTTGGAGCAAAAATGAAAAGCTAGCGACAAAAGACATAGGTATTTATATGGAAGAACTGTTAGAGTGGAAATTAAGTACAACATCAAAGACTTTATCAAGGCTTGTAGAAAAAGGTTTTTTAACTACAGAACGAATAGGAAAACAAGTGTTTTATACACCTATTATTAAAGAACATGATTATGTTAAATTTGAAACAAAAGATTTTTTTAATTTTTTACACGGAAAATCACTAAAAAGTATAATATCAACACTTGAAGAAAGTGATGAACTTACTAGCGAGGATTTAGATGAACTTGAAAAATGGATAAAAAATAGGTAATTATATGAAAGAGTTATTTTTACAAGTGCTAGACACAAGCATTTTTGCAAGCTTATTAATAGGGATAATTATATTTTCTAGTAATAGATTTTTAATAAAATATACTCAGAGGTTTAGTTATTTATTATCACTAGTAATAATAGTAAGAATGTTGTTTGTTACTAAGATAGAAATAAATATTCCTATAATAAATAGTATTTTTAGAAATAAAGAAGGTATTGATAATTTAAAAAATTATTTACTAGTATCAGTACCTGCAAATAATCAAGCAATTGATTATTTGGGTATTATTTCAAAAGTGTGGATTATAGGATTAGTTATAATAATTTCATATTATGCTTATTTTCAATTTACATTCTATTTTAAAGTAAAGAGAGTTATGAAACCTAATAAAAATGATGAATTACAAAAATTATTGGATGATCAACTCACATTAAGTGGAATAAGTAAAGATATTAAAGTAAATATTGTAGAAGGTCTTTCAACACCAAGTCTTATAGGCATATTAAAAAACACTATAATACTTCCAGATAATAATTATACAGAAAAGGAATTAAAATGGATATTTAATCATGAACTTATACATTTGAAAAGAAAAGATAATCTACTAAAATTACTTATGATATTTGCCTTAGCAATACATTGGTTTAATCCATTAGTTTATATTTTAAGAAGATTTTTTTATGAGCAATGTGAATTATCATGTGATGAACAAGTTATAAGAAATGCTGAGATTCAAGAGATAAAAGAATATGCATTACTATTGGTAAATTCAGTGAAGTATAAAAATGGACTTAAAGTATTAGCTATATCATCTGAACTTACAAATAAAAAAATAAATATAATGAAAAGGAGAATAGATAGTATGTTAAATTTAAAAACAAAGAAAAGTGGAGTATTATTTGGAATAATAACACTACTTATAGTAGGAGGATCAATATTTGCTATTAATACAAGTGATACATTTGCAGATACACCTGAGGATAATAGTGTGAAAAATTATACATTTACAGAAACACCAGTAGATGCTAAAGAAATACCACACAAAGATGGTATAGAATCAGTTCTGATAAAATCTGATTCCATAGTAGTTCAATATAGTGATGGTCAAGTTGAAGAGTTTAGTAATGATGAATATCAATTAAAGGCAGAAGTATTAGAATAAAGCTAATGTATTAAAATATCTTTTATTATAGCTAATAAAAAAGTGAGGAGTTTATATTTTAATTGCTAACTTCTAGTAATTCTAGTTTATAAAATTTATCTAGACTAAATGAATTTATTAATAAATCAAATGTTTAATAAAAAAATATATGGATATTATTATTAAACTATTTAGTAGATCGCAATTTATAGATATGTTTATAGAATTAATTTTAATATATTACGAAGATGAATTTAAATATAAATTAGTAAAAATACTGTATTATTCGAAAAGAATATGCGGTATTCTTTAGTGCTAATTCAAAAAAATTACGAGCATTTTGAAATTATTGCGAATTAAATGATCTTTGAAAATTGAATAATACGATGTTGAAAAATATGTAATATATGGTGTGTGAATAGATAGATTGATTCATATTAACATAATGTGGTAAGTATTATATATAGAATAAGTTTATAAAGGAGATTATTATGTATAGGAAAATATCTATATTTTTATCTATTATGATTATTTTAGTATCATTATCAGCATGTACAAATAAAACACAAAATATTGAAACAGTACAAGATTTAAATTCAGCTGAAACAAATAATTCAATTGAATCAAGCAATGAAAAAAGTCTGATAATAGACAAGGAAGAAGTAATTAACAAACTATGTTCAGATGAATTTGAGGGTAGACTTGTTGGAAGTTTAGGAAATGAGTTGGCTGGAGAGTACATTAGTGATTTATTTGGTAAGGTTGGGTTAATTTCGATGTTTGGAGAAAATTATAATCATGAATATACACAGGAGGTATATAAAACTTATGGTTTAATTGCAGAAGATGACTATGGAGAGGTAAAGACAATTAATAATATTGTTGGGAAAATAGAAGGTAAAACTAATAATGCAATAATAATTTCTGCTCATTTTGATCATATAGGAGTGCAGGAGGGGAAAATAATAAAAGGAGCAATTGATAATGCATCTGGTGTAGCTGTGTTATTAGAGTTAGCGGAAACTTTAAAGAATAAATATAACATAGAAAAACCAGAATTTGATATAATATTTTGTGCTTTTAATAGTGAAGAGAAAGGATTAAAAGGAAGTAGAAATTTTATTGAAGATATAAATGGGAAATATGATAGTTTAATAAATATTAATATTGACTCTGTTGGATATAAAGATGGGGGAAAAGTAACTTTTTTAGACAAAAATATGGATACATCGTTATATCTACCAATGAAAGAAGTTATAGAGAGCAATGGGCTAGAAGTAGAATTGGATACAGCTTTAAAAGGAACTGCTGATAGTGTTGAATTTGATCAAGCTGGAATACCATCTATATGTATAATTGATGAAAATGTAAAAGATGTAATTCATACAGAGAATGATGTGCCAGAACTAATAGATTATGATAGATTAGATAAAATAGTAAAATCAGTATATGATTTCGTTAGTTCATATGTATTCAATTAGCATAATTTAACTTTGATTTGTTGAAGTTATTAAATAAAATTTAAATAAAAAATTTTTAAGATTTTAATAAATAAAATTTAAATATTAATTGATTAAGATACCGTATTATTCAAAAAAGAGTATGCGGTATTTTTTTTGTTTGAAATTCAAATATATTGTCAGCAGTTTGAAGTTATTGCGAACTAAATGATCTTTAAAAATTAAATAGTACGGCATTGTAAAAATATGTTATAATTAATTCGTAGTTGTATTATATGACGAATTTAAAAAGTATAAGAGATGGTAATTATTCAAAAATGTATTAAATTCAAAGGAAACTTTTCATATGTGGAATTGCTATTTTCTAGATGGTCATTTTCTGATTATAAAAAAATAGAATGTAAAAATTGCAATGTAGCATTGAAAATTAACAGTGTATCTAGATTAATAATAATAGCATTAATACCGTTACTGCTATTAGTCCAAGCATATTTATTAAAATTAGGAATTAATATTCTAGTAGTTTATTTACTATATTTATCATTCATTATTGTATTAAGTCCATTAATAGTAAGATATAAATTAATAGAATAATGGATAATCTTAATTAGTTATTCAGTCGATTAAATCAACAATCTTAATACGATGTAAAGGGAGAATAAAATGTGTGTTAGTTTTGCTATTATATGATTTATTATTTTATGTATAATTTTATATTATATCATCAGAATAGCTGTAGAACATATATATTTATCTGTAATATTAAATGAATAGGGGGCTAATATGAATAAAATAAGATTTCTGCTAATAGTGTTAAGTGTATTTTTATTATATGGTTGTAATGATAATAATATAGAACAAGGTGAAAGTGAGGTTGGAAGTAATATTATTGTTCAAGAAGAAAACCTCGACGGAAAATTTACAGTTAGTGAAGTAGTTGAATACTTATGTTCAGAAAAAGTTAAAGATAGGGAATATAATAAAGAAGGGAATCAAAAAGCAACTGAATATATTGATGAATTGTATAAACAATTAAATTTAGAATTTGTTTTTGGTAAATCATATTTAGACAACTTTTCCTATGATGGTAGAAATATTAGCAATGTTATTGGCAAAATTAGTGGAAACGATAGCAGTACTGCTATTATTTTGACAGCTCACTTTGATGCTTGGTTTAATGGAGCTGTTGATAATGCATCAGGTGTTGCTACAGTTCTTGAAATAGCTAAATTATTAGAGGATACATCAAAAAAAGAGTCTCTTAATTATGATGTTATTTTTCTAATGACTAATGGAGAAATGGCTCTTTTTGCAGGCAGTAGAGATTTTGTAACAAAGCTTGAACAATTACAATATCAAAATGTTTTTAACATAAATATTGACTGTGTTGGAATGAAAGATTCATATAATTCTAATCCCTTAGGTTTAAAAACTTTAAGTAGAATTAGTGAGTCGCAAATATTATATTCAGGTATTAAGGAGATTTTTAATAATAATAATATAGATTTTGTTGATGATTATCCTACAGAAAAGGCTAAAATTGCTTTTGAGCAAAATATGGGAGTAAGCGATTATTTTGCATTTGAGGAAAATGATTATCCGAATATTCATATATGTCAACAGGGTATTTCTGAATTTATTTTAAATGAAAAAGATACTCCGGAATTGCTAGATTATAAAAAGATAGAGAAGCTCGCTTATGTATTATCTATCTATATTAAAGGAGTTGATGAGTTTGGATATGGCAATAGAAAAGGCTGAACAAAAAATCGAATACTTGAGTAGTGATGAAGAAACTATGAAGATTTATTATGAGAGAGAAAGGTCATTGCATGAAAGAGCTAATATGATTAGTTCAGCAGAGCAAAGGAAAGCAATAGAGATAGCTAAAAACTTATTAGATGTTCTAGATGATGAAACAATAGCTGCGAAAACTGGATTAAATATAGAAGAAATAAAGTCATTAAGAGGTAATTGTTAGTAGGATAGGTGAAAACCTATCCTATTTTTATAAAGAAAATATAATCGTTATTTTTACTATTATTTTTTTATACAAATAAAATTATTGATGAAATAAAAAAAACTTTAAGAAAGCAAAGAATAGTTTACTATGAAGTGCTTGAAATTACAAAATATTGCGTCTTAAAAGGATGTCCTAATGAACTGATCTCTTGTCATGTAGACAGGAGTAGCTCATTAGGACATCTTTTGCTTTATATTAATTTCCATATTATTTTAAAAATAAAACAAAGCCTTATATAAAAATGAATTTCTGAAAACAAATTTCAAAATAAAAATGAAATTTATTTTCTTTTTTGCTAAAATCAATATAAAATCTTATAAAAATAATAAAATTAAGAAAAAAGAAAATAATTTATGAAAATTACTTGCAAGGTAAATGATTACATGGTATTATAATATCAACAAATGAAAATTATTTTCTTTAAATCTTGATGGGAGGAGTTTATATGCTAAATAAGGTAAAAGGTAAACTTATAGTTTCATGTCAAGCCTTAGAGGACGAGCCATTACATAGTTCATTCATAATGGGAAGAATGGCAAAGGCAGCAAAGGAAGGTGGAGCAGTTGCTATAAGAGCACAAGGGGTAGAAGATATTATAGAAATAAAAAAAGTAACTGGATTACCAGTTATAGGAATTATTAAGAAGTGTTATGAAGATTCACAAATATATATAACACCTACAAAAGAAGAAGTAGACAAGCTTTTAAATACTAAATGTGAAATGATAGCTTTAGATGCTACAGAAAGAATAAGACCAAATGGAGAATCATTGAAGGATTTAATAAGTTATATCAAAAGTAATGGAGTATTAGTTATGGCTGATATATCTACTTATGAAGAAGCAGTTAAAGCAGAAGAATTAGGAGCTGATTGTGTATCTACAACATTATCTGGATATACAGAGTATTCAACACAAGGCGATGGGCCAGATTTAGAGCTTATTAAAAGGTTATCTAAAGATTTAAAAATACCTGTAATTGGAGAAGGAAAAATAAATACTCCAGAAGAATTAAGAGAAGCATTTGAATGTGGAGCACATTCATGTGTAGTTGGAGGAGCAATTACAAGACCACAGTTAATAACAAAGAAATTTGTTAATGCAATAAGTTAAATCATTTACTAAACTTTAATAAAAAATCATACTGGTAGACAAGCTATTAAGCTAAATACCAGTGTTTAGTAAATTAGAAATAAATAATTTTTTAAATTTAAAGTAAACATTTACAAAATGGAGGGTTAAGAAATGAAGGGAATTTATTCAGCATTATTAGTATCTTTTGATAAGGAAGGAAACATCAACGAAAAGGGGCTTAGACAAATTATAAGACATAATATCGATAAAAATAAAGTTGATGGTTTATATGTAGGTGGAAGCACAGGAGAAAACTTTATGCTTTCAACAGAAGAAAAGAAAGAAATATTTAGAATTGCTAAAGATGAAGCTAAAGATGCAGTAAAGTTAATTGCACAAGTAGGATCAATTAATGTTAAGGAATCAGTAGAACTTGCAAAATATGCAACAGAACTTGGATATGATTCATTATCTGCAGTAACACCTTTTTATTATAAATTTGATTTTGAAGAAATTAAGGATTATTACAATACAATAATAAATTCAGTTGACAACACTATGATAATTTACTCAATTCCATTCTTAACAGGAGTAAATATGAGTTTAGATCAATTTGCAGAGCTATTTGAAAATGAAAAAATAATTGGTGTTAAATTTACAGCAGCAGATTTCTATTTATTAGAAAGAATGAGAAAAAGATTCCCAGATAAACTAATTTATGCAGGATTTGATGAAATGATGTTACCAGCAACAGTTCTAGGAGTAGATGGAGCTATTGGTTCAACATTTAATGTAAATGGTAAGAGAGCTAGAGAAATATTTGAATTAACTAAAGAAGGTAGAATTGCTGAAGCATTAGAAGTTCAACATGTTACTAATGACTTAATTACTGATATATTAGCAAATGGGTTATATGGAACTTTAAAATTATTGTTAGAAGAAGAAGGTGTGGAAGCTGGATATTGCAGAAAGCCAATGAAGGAAGCTACACCAGAAATGGTTAAGCAAGCTAAAGTTATTTACAGCAAATACTTCTAAAATTTAAAGGTATAAAGGAGAGATTAAAGTGAAGGGTTTTACATGGATTGATATGGTTGTGCTCGTAGTATATCTAGGAGCAGTATTATTAGCAGGGTTAGCATTCTCAAAGAAAGAAATGAAGGGTAAGGAATTCTTTAAGGGGGATGGAACTATACCTTGGTGGGTTACATCTGTTTCTATATTTGCTACATTATTAAGTCCAATATCTTTCTTATCATTAGCAGGTAACTCTTATGGAGGAAGTTGGATATTATGGTTTGCACAATTAGGTATGCTTATTGCAATTCCATTAACTATAAGATTCTTCTTACCTTTATATAGCAGATTAAAAATAGATACAGCATATGAATACTTAGAAATAAGATATAAAAATAAAGGCCTTAGAATTTTAGGTGCTTTAATGTTTATAATATATCAAATTGGACGTATGTCTATTATTATGTATTTACCATCTATGGTATTAGCTCAACTTACAGGAATTAATGTAAACATATTAATAATAGTTATGGGTGTTATTGCTATAATTTACTCATATACAGGTGGATTAAAATCAGTATTATGGACTGACTTTATTCAAGGTATGGTATTAATAGTTGGAGTTACATTTGCATTAGGATTCTTATTATTTAATATCGATGGTGGAATAGGATCTGTATTTAGTGAATTAGCTGGAGGAAAGTTCTTAGCACCAACAGATGTAGTTTTTGATATAAACATATTAAAGAACAGTGCATTTATAATTTTAGTAGGTGCAGGGTTCAATACATTCTCATCATATATTTCAAGCCAAGATATAGTACAAAGATTTACAACTACAACAGATATTAAACAATTAAAGAAGATGACTTATGGAAATGGAGTATTATCAATATTCTTAGCAACAGTATTTTATTTAATAGGAACAGCATTATTTGTTTTCTATAATCAAAATCCTGCATTAGCACAAACAGCTCAACAAGACCAAATTTTTGCATCATATATAGCATACCAATTACCAGTTGGTATAACAGGAATATTATTAGCAGCTATATATGCAGCATCACAATCAACATTATCAACTGGATTAAATTCAGTTGCAACAAGCTGGACATTAGATATTCAATCTAAAATATCTTCTAAAAAATTAAGTTTTGAAAAGCAAACAAAAATAGCTCAATATATATCATTAGGTGTTGGTATTGTATCAATTGCAGTATCAATGGTACTTGCAAATGGTGAAATTAAATCAGCTTATGAATGGTTTAACAGCTTTATGGGATTAGTTCTTGGAGTATTGGCAGGAATCTTTGTTTTAGGAGCTTTCACAAAGAAAGCAACAAGCTTAGGTGCTTATGTAGCTTTTGCAGTATCAGCAGTACTTGTTGTATTCTTAAAATATAATGTTCCAAGTGTAACTTCATGGGCATATGCAATTATTTCTATATCAATATCAGTAGTTGTTGGATATATAACAAGTTCTATAGAGCTTGCTGTAACTGGCAAAAAGGTAAATACCTTAGATGCTGCAACAGTTTTCTGTGATAGGGAAACTGATGAAGCTTTAAGAGGAGATTTAGAAGGGGTATAAAGATGATTTTTGGAAATATAAAAGATAAAGAAAGATATAATTTTATAGATGAAAGAATTTTAGAATGCTTTAAATATGCTATTGAAAATAACTTGAATGAATTTAGTACAGGAGCTCATGAAATTAATGGTGATGATGTATTCGTTAACGTAGTATCCTATAAAACTACAAATAAAGCAGATAGATTTTGGGAAGCTCATAGAAAATACATTGATGTTCATTTAATGTTAGATGGAACTGAAAAAATTGCCCTTAATCATATAGATAATTTAGAGCAAAAGGAATATGAAGAAGAAGGTGATTTCTTACCTCTAAATGGAGAGGAATCTTCAATAGTAACATTAGAAAAAGGAAACTTTTTAATATGCTATCCTGAAGATGCTCATATGACAGCTATAAAGGTTGATGAAAGTAAAGATATTAAAAAAGCAATATTTAAAGTAAAGATAATTTAAAAACTGTTAAGGGAGTATTTTTGTACTCCCTTTTAAGTAATTATAAGAGGTGGTAATATTGGTTGATGTAATTTTATTAATAGGTCAAAGTAATGCTAAAGGGTGCGGGAATCCAGAAGAAAGTAAAGTACCTAATAGTAGATGTTTTGAGTATGTAAGAAGTATTAGCGGAGATGCAATAATACCTATGGGAAGAACATTGCAGTTATCAGATGGTCGTGGAACGATAGCACCAGCATTTTCAAATACATGGAGTGAGTTAACTAATAATGAAGTTTGTTTTATACATTATGCTATAGATGGATCTAGAATAAAAAATTGGAATCATGATAAGAATTTATTTTTAAATGAGGCTATTGATAAGTTTAATGAGGGAATAAAAAAGATATCTAATAAAATGAGTGTAAATAAAAAATATGCTGTATGGATACAAGGAGAAAGTGATGCTAAATATGGAAGTGATCCATGGTATTATGAAGATAAACTTAAAGAAATAGCAAATGAACTAGATAAAAGATGCCAAATAGAAATGATGTTCGTAAGTCAAATTGGATATTGGAATGGGGCAGATGAGAATTTAAAAAGGTGTGAATTAATTGCTGCAATGCAAGAGTTTTGTTGTGAGAGAGATGAAAAACTATGTTTAGCTAGCAAATTAGCACTTACATTTAGTAAAAGAGGATTAACTATAGATGAGGTACACTACTCACAAGAAGGTTTAAATGAATTAGGTGAAGACCTTGCTAATAATATATATTATTTTTATAAGAATAATATAAAGCCACAAATAGACGATAAAGTAGAGTTATCAAAAGCAAAGGAGTACTTATTAGAAATAGAAGAAATAAGAAGGAAATATTAGTAGTTTAAATTAAATAAGCGACAAAGGTGATATTATGAAAAAATATATTTGTATAGATATTGGTGGAACAGCAATAAAACATTCAGTTATAAAAGAGAATGGTGAAATTATTACAATGTCTCAAATTGATACAGAAGCTAGTAAAGGTGGATTATCAATTTTAGAAAAAGCAAAAAACATAATAAGAAACTATATAATTGAACATAAAGTTGAGGGGATATGCGTATCAACAGCTGGAATGGTTGATCCTAAAGAAGGGAAAATAGTATATGCTTCTAGCTTAATACCAAATTATATAGGAGTTGAAATTAAAAAAGAGCTAGAAAAGGAATTTGATATACCTTGTGAAGTGGAAAATGATGTGAATTGTGCAGGCCTTGGAGAATACTGGCTTGGAGCAGCTAAAGATTCACATTCATGTGTATGTTTAACTATTGGTACAGGAATAGGTGGATGTGTTATAATTAATGGTAAAGTAATACATGGATTTAGCAATAGTGCTGGAGAAGTAGGGTATATGCTAATTAATGGATCAGCATTTCAAGATATAGCTGCAACTAGTAAGTTAGTTGAAAAAGTTGCAATAAGAAAGAATGTTAATAAAGATAGCATCAATGGAAAGATAATTTTTGATTTAGCTAAAAAAGGTGATGTTGATTGCATTGAAGAAATAGATAATTTAGTTGATAATTTAGCATTAGGTATTTCATATATTGTGTATGTTATTAATCCAGAAGTAGTTGTGCTTGGCGGAGGAATAATGGCACAAAAAGAATATTTAGAGGAAAAAATTAATAAGGCATTAAAAGAAAAACTTATTGAAAGAGTATATAATAATGTTAAAATTGAATTTGCAGAAAATCAAAATAATGCAGGAATGTTAGGAGCTTTATATAATTTTAAAAGCAGATAATTATATAATTGTAAGATAATATAGTACAAAATATTAAGTAAAAGTAGTAGTGGCAGGAGAGAAGAAATGGGCATATTAAATCAGTTGGATACTCCAAATTTTAAAACAAGTAAGTCGGATAAGCAGATAATTGAATATATAAGAAATAATGCACAAAAAGTTATTTACATGAGTATATCAGAAGCTGCAAAAGAAACCAATACAGGTGAAGCAACAGTAACTAGATTTGCTAAAAAAATGGGGTTTTCAGGGTTTCAGGATTTTAAGGTAACCTTAGCTCAAGAAATATCATTAAAAAATAGTAATAGTATTATTAATAATGAAATAAGTAATAATGAAGATGTATTAGAAACAGCTAATAAGCTTTTAAGAAACAATATTAATGTATTAGAAAGAACTGTTAATAAATTAAATACTAATGATATATATGAGTGTGCTGATTTAATAAAAAATTGCAAAAAGGCATATTTTATGGGAGTTGGATATTCAGGAATAGTTGCACAAGACTCTAATTATAAATTTATGAGAATAGGTATAAATAGTATGTATTATCAAGATACACATACTATGATAATGATGTCTGCACTTGCAAATGAAGGCGAAGTTGTATTAGCAATTTCTCACTCTGGAGAAACTGAAGAAATTATTAAGTCTGTAAAAATTGCAAAGGAAAATGGTGCGAAAATAATTGCAATAACTGAAAATGAAAATTCAACACTTGCAAAAGTTTCTGATATAAATTTAAATTATGTTTCTTCTGAAACTTTGCTTGAAAGTGGAGCAGTATCATCAAAAATAGCACAAATATTTATTGTAGATTTGATATATACACAAGTTGTAAAAGAAATGCAAATTGATGCTGTAAGTAGAAAAATTAAAACTACTGAAGCAATTTATAAGTAAAGTATAAGTTAAATAGATAAAAGTTAATGATACTTATATGGGGAAGAAGTTTTATAAGGATAATAGTTTGTTTAAGATAGAAAATTTAATAATAAGATAAGAAAAAATACCGTATGTTGAATTTGTAATATACGGTATTTTTCATTGAGGGATTAAAATATTAAAATTAAAAGTAGAAGGTTAAATGAGATTAATTTTTAGTAATATACTAATATTTAAATTTCAATAATAGTTACATTGATATTAGAAAATTTAACAGGACAATTTGATTTGTTTATTAAACTTAGAGTAGTGCCTGTTGAAGTTTTTATTATGGATAAACCAATTATTTTTATTACTTCAGTATTTGAAAATATTGTAGCAAAGTCCATTCCAGGATAAGGGTGTCCATCTACTAATAATTCTACATCAACTTTACTTTCAGTGGTAATATCAAAAATTGTAGCATTTAAGGTACAGTTGAACATAAATGATTTCTTTGCAGCTAAGTTGATAATTGGAGAGTCAATTAAATGTCTAATATTATAGCCCCTTTTTTGGATGTTTTTTGATAAAGAAATTAATTGATTTTTTTCTTTAATTTCTATATTGGCTGTATTAACATATAAATAACTTTTTTCACATTGTGGAATATAGCATATTTTACAGCAACCATGTGCTCCTGGAGGACCAGTAGGACCAGTGGCTCCGGTTTCACCAATAGGACCAATTGGGCCCGGAATACCAGTAGGACCGGTAACACCAGTAGAACCAGGTATACCGGTAGGTCCAGTAGTACCTGTGATACCAATAGGTCCAATTACGCCAGGGATACCAGCGGGTCCAGTAGGACCGGTGGCTCCGGTTTCACCAATAGGACCAATTGGGCCCGGAACACCAGTAGGACCGGTAACACCAGTAGAACCAGGCATACCGGTAGGTCCAGTAGTACCTGTGATACCAATAGGTCCAATTACGCCAGGGATACCAGCGGGTCCAGTAGGACCGGTGGCTCCAGTTTCACCAATAGGACCAGTAGGACCGGTAACACCAGTAGGACCGGTAACACCAGTAGGACCGGTAACACCAGTAGAACCAGGTATACCGGTAGGTCCAGTAGTACCTGTGATACCAATAGGTCCAGTTACGCCAGGGATACCAGTGGGGCCAGTAGCACCGGTAGAGCCAGGTATACCAGTAGGGCCGGATGGGCCAGTAATACCAATTGGACCAGTAGGTCCAGTTGGGCATGGACTACAATCCATATCTATTACCATAGTATAAACTGTATTAGATATAATATTAGTTTCATTACCGGTAGCTCCATAAAATAGTTTACAAAAATTTAGTATTTCAGTACCATTTTCAGTGCTATTATTAATTTTTACATTAAAAGTTATAGTAATGGCTTCATTTATGCCTAGTGAAGGGATTATAGTTTCAATATAACCAGGCTGTCCTATATTGGTAAATTGCATATTATTTACTGTTAAACTATTAGCAACATAACTTGTATTGGCAGGAATTTCATCATAAAAATATAAATTAGTTATTTCAGTATTACTAGTATTTTCAAAGGTTACAGTATATAAAAGAGTATCCCCAGGTTTAGCTACATATCTATCAACGGATTTTTTTAAATTTGTAATAGGACTGTCAATTAATTCATAAAGAGTAATATCATCTATAATGAAATCATTTCCGGTTGCAGCAGCACCTTCACTAATAAAAGAAATTGTAATAGTTGTCTTGGTATCTAAATTATTTTTACCAGCAATTATGCTAGTACCTGAATTGAACATTGTACCTATCTGATTCCAAGTTGGGATTTTAGTAACCTTAAAATTTCCTATTAAATCATCATTAAAAATAGGTGTTGAGCTTCCTTTTTCTGTTATTTCAACTCTTAATTTTGGTAAAGCAGCACTAGGAAAAAGATCTATATTACAAATCCATGCTGAAAAGAAATAATTAGTATTTTCTTCAAGAGCAACATCACTTGTAAAAATAAGTTCACCTGGATAAGCTCCATTTACAATTAGCATACTACTAGTTTCATCACCAGCTTTGTGGTCAGAAACATTAAACCAGCCACCAGTAGGCCAACCACAAAAATTAGAATTAGCTATTGTATTACTTAAGGAATATTGACCATTATATGGTGGGCAGGTAGGATAGCCTCCTTCTGTGCAAGTACATAATTCTCCAGGATCATCATTTTGACAAGAAATAAAAGGGTTACTACTTTGTATAGGAGGATTATGTTCATACTGAACGTATTGAAAGTTTTCTCCAAAACCTGAATAAGGATTTGAAGTGGGGCTAGTTTGTACAGGAGTTCCATTTGGTAAGTTACCAAATGTGCCATTAGCAGCGCCAGTAAATAAATTATTTCCAGTAATAACGTATTTACCTAAAGATAAAGGAATATCATTAACAAAAATATCAATGAAAGAAATATTATCAATATCTTCTGTTAATGTATCAATAAAAACTGTATTAGGGGATATTGAACAAATTCTATTAGAATCTGATGGAGCATTAGCAACTAGAGATATATATGGATCAATTGGAGTTATGGTTATTTCCTTAGAGTCATTCCAGTCCCCAGTGGAAGATATTTCACCAATATATTGTCCTGCTTCAACAACACGATAGCTATTATTAGAAGGAACATTGATGAATGTAAATCGACCGTTACTATCAGTTCTTGTAACAATTCCAATTTCTGTTACTTCACCATAAATAGTTTTATCTCCTTGAATTTGTAATGCAATAGGAACATTGGGCATGGGAGTATTTATTACATCTTTATAGGGACCACCAGTATTGTATACAACTGTTCCTGAAATTGTATATATATTTATACTTTCGTTAATTGAAGAATCCTTTTTTGAATTAATCATAAAAAAACACCTACAAAAATTGTTATAATAAAATATTATATGAAGATAGCAATGAAAATTTCATGTAACTATTTAATATGGTGCAGTAATTCAATAAACTTAATGCGACAAGCCATTGATTAATCTTAACTTATAAAGATAATAAAAAAGTTATAAAATTTAATTTATAAGTAAATATTTATGTATTTTGATGAAAATAAACGGAAATAAATAGCTTTAAAAACTATTTTAAGGAATGTAAAGAAAATATATTATTTGAGGGATATATAATGTACATTTACTATTAATCCACTATTATAAAATTTATATATCCATGTTATTATTAGGTGGACAAGTTGTCAGAGACGTAAAAGTACAAGACGACTAAAAATGAGTTAAAGATATTAGCTCAAATTATAGGAGGAATGGAAATGAAATCAAAGATAATTTCATTAGTATTATTAGGGAGTATATTTATAGGAGGAGTACAAGCTAATGCAGCAACTATTGATAATAGTGCAAATTCTAGAAAGGTAAGTACATCTACCAAATATAGACCTAATAGACATAATAATACTAACAATCAAAATAAACCATCTACTGGTAATAATTCATCATCAAATGGAGGAAATACTAGTAACAATACTCAAACAGGTGATAACACAGTTGTAAATGATCAATTCATGGCACAAGTTGAACAAGCCATATTTAATAAAGTAAATGAAGAAAGAACTAAAGCAGGAGTTGCACCATTAACTTATAATACAACTATGGAGAAGTATGCTAGAATTAAGTCTCAAGATATGGGCGATAACAATTATTTCAGTCATACTGATTTAAGTGGTAATTATATAACTACAAAGATGAAAGCTGATGGGGTTACATATAATGCTTGGGGAGAAAATATCGCTTATATAGGGGGAGTTTCGGACCCAACAGCATTAGCAAATCAATTTATGACAAATTGGATGAATTCCCAAGGACATAAGGAAAATATATTATCTACAAACTTTAGTAGTATTGGTGTAGGTGTATATAAAGTAGGAAATACAGTATATGCAACTCAAGAGTTTTATAGATAGGAAATAAATTTTAAATACATAATTAAATAGTATAATAATAGGAAGCTATAAGGTGATTTAAATACAAGAATCATCTTATAGCTTTTTTATTACCCATTATATAACTTAAAATTAATATCTCCATTTATAATTGAATGTTAGTATTTTGATAGAATTCTTTTGCAATTTCAATTTTCATCTCATGATTTTGATAATAGAAATGCACTTATTTGTAAAACAATTCATGTTAAAAAGAATGTATGGATTGGAGCAGGAGCTATGATTTTACCAGGTGTAACTATTGGTGAAAATGCTGTTGTGGCAGGTGGAGCTGTAGTTACAAAAGATGTAGAAGCAAATACAGTAGTTGGAGGAAACCCAGCTAAGGTGATTAAGAGATTAGATTAGTACAGATAATATTAAAATTTAAGGTTATTTAACATGAGTCTTGAAGAGCAAGAAAAACATTTAGGTGCATTTAAACCAGCAGATTAAAAAATAGGTTATAACAAGTGAAGAGTCAGTATGATATGAAAAGAAATTTTATAAATAAAATATGATTGCAAATCATGAAATCACATGTTAATTATAGGATTTTAAGAATAATTTATCGAGATGAATAACTTAAATAAGCATATTCATCTCGATTTTTTATTCAAGTTTATAGTTTTTATTTAGTATAAATAATAGATTCAAACTGTTTTTTATAAGATTTATTGTAATTTATATAAAAAGTTACATTTACTTCAGGATCAGTTAATGGAATCAAAATACGATGATCATGGCTAGAGCTATTATTAGTCAAATCTGTAGAAAATGAAGGCAATGCAGAACTCTTTCGTAGTTCATTTAAAGCTGATAGTTCTTCCTGTACAAGAAATAAAGAATCTGGCATTTTTTCTTTGCAGATATCATACCAAAAACCTATCTTTGAAAGAATAAGTATGCTCTGACCATTTAAATCATTTAAAGTTAAGCTTTTATGTCCAGCAAGTGGATGAGCAGGTGGAAGAGAAATATATAAGTGCTCCTCACAATATTTTCTGCTAATAATGTCAGGAAAATTCATTTCATCGGTAGTAATAATAATCTGATATTTGTTGTTTATTAAACCATCAACTAGCTCATCTAAAGATTTCATATCAGATTGAATTTTCATATCAGGAAAAAGTCTTGATACCTCAGGGGTGAGATTCCATATAGGCGCAGGTGCACAAGAGCCAATACTGATAGTGTGATTACTTTTATCAAATGCTTGAAGATGTTCTTTCATCTCAAGACTACTATTTACAATTTTCCTTGCGTATTCTAAAGCAAGCTTTCCATTTTCATTGAAGGTTATTTTATTTTTTTGACGAGTAAAAAGAGTTACTTGTAGTTCTTCTTCAAGTCTTTGAATAGAACGGCTAAGTGCAGGCTGGGAAATAAGTAGTTTTTCAGCAGCTTTTGAAAGTGTCTTATATTTATCAATTGCTAGCAATTGTTCTAGTTGTATAAATTCAAACATTATATCCTCCAATTAATAATTAATATTTTCAGTATGCGTCTACATTATAGCATAATGTGTTATTGGTATTGTACTAATTATGGAAATTTATTTATACTTTTTATTGTAGGAAGGAAGAGATTCTTATGCATAAAGAAAGAGTAGCAGAGCATTTTATAAAATTGAATAATGGAATTAACATGCCGATGCTTGGATATGGAACATTACAGATTACAAATGATAAATTATGTGAACAATATATATATCAAGCAATAAGAGCAGGATATCGTATGTTTGATACTGCAGCTGCTTATCACAATGAAGAAGCAATTGGAAGAGCAATTGCAAGAGCTATTAGAGATAAGTTAGTGAAAAGAGAGGAATTATTTCTGATTACAAAGCTTTGGATACAGGATGCTGGTCTTAATAAGACTAGAAGGGCTGTAGAAGAATCTATGAGGAAATTACAAGTTGAATATTTAGATTTATATCTTATTCATCAGCCTTTTGGGGATTATTATGGAGCATGGAGAGTAATGGAACAGATGTTGGAAGAGGGAGTTCTTAGAAGCATAGGGGTATGTAACTTTTCAAAAGAAAAGCTAGTAGATTTATGCATTAACAGCAAGGTAATTCCAGCAGTTAATCAAATAGAAATTCATCCTTTTTATATTCATGATGAAGAATTAAAAGTAATGAAAGAATTTAATATTGCAGCACAGGCATGGGCACCACTATCAGAAGGACAGAGAGATATTTTTAATATAAAAATATTGAAAGATATTGGTGATAAGTATGGAAAGAGTACAGCACAGGTTATCCTTAGATGGCATATTCAAAGAGGAATTTCAGCAATTCCAAGAACAGTACAGATGAATCATCTACATGAAAATATAGATATCTGGGATTTTGAGTTGTCAGATTTAGATATAAAACAAATTGAAAGCTTAAATATTGGCTGTAGTGAGATTATTGATCTCAGTGGCCCATGTACAGCAAAATGGTTAAATCAGTGGAAAATTCATTAATAAAATATAGCGTAAAACGCAGAAAGAGGTAATAGTATGGAATTTATAACATTAAATAATGGAGTTAAGATGCCAATGGAAGGCTTTGGAGTATTTCAAGTGCCAGATCATGAGGTATGTGAGCAAGCAGTATTAGATGCAATTGCATCAGGATACAGATTAATTGATACAGCAGCTGCTTATATGAATGAAGAAGCAGTAGGTAATGCAATTAGTAAATGTGGTGTTGCAAGAGAAGAACTATTTATTACAACAAAACTATGGGTACAAGATGCAAGTTACGAAGGGGCAAAGCAAGCAATTGAAACATCACTTGATAAATTAGGACTTGAGTATATTGACCTATATTTAATCCATCAGCCAATGGGTGATTATTATGGTGCATATCGTGCTATGGAAGAAGCATATCGTGATGGAAAGCTTAAAGCAATTGGGGTATGTAATTTCTATCCAGAAAGATTAGTTGACTTATGTCTGAATGTAGAAGTAAAACCAGCAGTAAATCAAGTGGAATTACATCCATTCTTCCAACAAGAAAGTGCATTAAAGGTTATGAAAGAGTATGGTGTACAGCCAGAAGCTTGGGGACCTTTTGCAGAAGGAAATCATGGAATATTTACAGATGAAAAGTTAACTGCAATTGGTAAAAAATATGGAAAAACTGCAGCACAGGTAGTTCTTCGTTGGAACATACAAAGAGGTGTTGTTGTTATTCCAAAGTCTGTTCATAAGAATCGTATGGAACAAAACATTGACATTTGGGATTTTGAACTTAGTAAGGAAGATATGGATATAATTTCAAAGATGGATATGGGACACAGTGAAATTGTAGACCATAGCAATCCTGAATTTGTGAAGATGTTAAACAATATGAAAATTCATAATTAAATTATTCAGGGGATAAAGGGAGCTGAAAATGGGCTCTCTTTATTTTCAAAGAAATTTAGATATATGAAATGGGAAGAGGAGTGAAATAAATGAAATATAGAGTACTTGGAAAAGATTTAAAAGTATCAGCAGTGGGATTAGGATGTATGGGTATGAGCCATGGATATGGTAATCCAGCTAATAAGAAAGAAATGACAGAACTTCTTGCACAAGCAGTAGATATGGGATATACATTCTTTGATACTGCAGAGGTGTATGGAACCCCAGAAAATCCACATGATAATGAAGAACTTGTAGGGCAAGCATTAAAACTATTTAGAAATAAAATAGTTATTGCAACAAAATTTGGAATTAAATTTGATATGAGCAGTAAAGAAGTAAATAAGCCACTTATTCCAGATTCTAGACCAGAAACAATTCGTTCTTCTGTAGAGAATTCACTTATGAGATTAGGTATAGATAATATAGATTTGTATTATCAACATAGACAAGATCCTAATGTGCCAGTTGAAGAAGTTGCAGGCGTGATGTCAGAACTTATAAAGGAAGGGAAGATTAATCATTGGGGATTATCTGAAGTAAGTGAAGATACTATTCGTAGAGCACATGCTGTCTGTCCAGTTACAGCAGTACAAAATCGTTATTCCATGATGGCAAGACAAAATGAAGTTTTATTTCCTGTTTTAGAGGAATTAAATATAGGATTTGTTGCATTTTCACCTATGGCAAATGGATTTTTGACAGGTAAATATAATAAAGATTCAAAATTTGATGCTAAGACAGATTATAGAAGTATGATGCCTCAGTTTAAAGAGGAAGCATATGAACAAAATAAAAAATTGCTTCAATTGTTATGGGATATGGCTGCTGAAAAAAATGCAACACCAGCACAGATTTCATTAGCATGGATGATTTGTAAGAAGGATTATATTGCACCAATACCAGGAACAACAAAGTTAGAGAGACTTAAAGAAAATGCAAAGGCAGCTGATATACTGCTAACTCAAGAAGAAATCAAAAATCTTGATGAGGTACTGGCAAGTATAAAAATGTCCGAGGTATTTGGTGGAACTAAAATTGTAAAATAGATTAATAAAAAGGTATGTATAGAATGATAAGGAGTTTATAAAAATGAAAGTATTATTAATTAATGGAAGCCCTCATAAAGAAGGATGCACATTTGTAGCACTTAGTGAAGTTGCAAAGACATTACAAAATGAAGGAATTGAAACTGAAATTTGCTGGATTGGAAATAAGCCAATGGGTGGATGCATTGCTTGTAAATCATGTGTAAAAACAGGAAAGTGTGTATTTGATGATATGGTAAATGTAATACATGAAAAGGCAAAGCAGGCTGATGGATTTATATTTGGAACACCAGTACATTATGCTTCAGCAAGTGGAAATATGACTGCATTCATGGATCGTTTATTTTATTCAGAACTTGGAGGGCAAGGTAATAAGAACTTTAGGTTGAAGCCTGCAGCATGTGTAATTTCAGCTAGAAGAGCAGGAACAACAGCAACTTTTGACCAAATGAATAAGTATTTTGCAATTCAAGAAATGCCTATAATAACGGCAAAATACTGGAATATGGTACATGGAGCAGCACCAGAGCAAGTACAAGAAGATAAAGAAGGGTTAATGAATATGAGAGTTCTAGGAAGAAATATGGCTTTTGCATTAAAGTGTAAGGAAATTGCAATGAAGCAAGGTTTAGAACTTCCAACAGTTGAACCAGCAGTATTTACAAACTTTGTAAGATAAGTTTTAGATGTTGCTATTATAGAACTTAGTAAAAAACAGCTACAATAGTTTATTTTGTAGCTGTTTTGATTTTATTAAAACAATGGAATCATCTTCCTTCTGAAATAATTATTAATTGGGTTATTCAATTAAAATTTGAGTACTATTATTTGCAGTTAATTCCTTTTTAGGTAACTCAATATTTAAAACGCCATTATCGAATTTGGCTTTAATTGAATCTTTGTTTACATTGTTAATATAGAATCCTCTTGAAACTGATCCATAGCTTCTTTCACGTCTTATATAATTATCCTTCTTTTCTTCAACTTCATTATTTCTAGTTGCAGAAATAGTTAAATAGTTGTTATTGTAATCAATTTTTATATCTTCTTTCTTAACTCCAGGTAATTCAGCATGAACAATATATTCTTCTGGAGTTTCCTTTATATCAGTTTTAAAACTTGCATCAGAATTAAATTTTGATAACATATCATCATTAAAGAAATCATTGAACATGTCATTAATTGTTAATCCTCTATTATTTTCTCCATTATTAAATTTAAAAGGTACTAAACCAAACATACAAAGACCTCCTTATACTAAAAATTTAAATTTTAATTTAGTTAATTGAACTTACGGCTAAAAGTAATTGTTAAGTTCATTTAACAAATTAATTTTGTGAAAGTTCAAAAGTAGTTTTTACTAAGTTTAATTGAGCTTTCTATTTGAGAAGTTTATTTATTCTTTATTTATTACTTCTCTTATCTCTTTGTACAAGTACATTATAAGATTAAAGTCAAAGAAAGTCAAAGTAAAAGAAAGAAAGATTTAGTTAGATTTATTTAGAAAATTAAAGAAATAGTTTGATAAATTTTAATTTTAAATAAATATTTGTTTATTTAAATGAAATTAAATAAAAATGATTAACTTAAGAAAATACTTAAAAAATATTTTTTAGAATTAAATTAAAATGTATACCGTAAGCATATCAAAATGAAATAATAAACTTTTAACATGAAATTATGGGTGTTATTTTTATAAAAAATTAGAAAAACCTTAATATATAAAAAAAGAAAGTGGTGTGAAAGCTTTACACTAAAAATGAGGGGAGAAACAAAATGAAAAAGACAAGAATATTAATAGGGATTACGATCTTAACATTATAAATATTTAAAGAAAAGAAGTCAGCTGCATAGTTATTTTTGCAGCTGATTTTTGCCTAACTCAGACATTTCTTTTGGAGATTCCTTCATACCTCTTGCAATCCATTCATTAATCCAACCAAATAAACCATATGCAAACCATGCACTAGTATATGCTTGTAATGAATCCTGTTCAGGTTTAGGGCCACAAACAGATTTAATATTATCCAAAACTAAGTGAAATAAATTAGAACTATAAAGAAGATTATAAAATTCACTATACTTAGAATAGTGTCCAAATAAGCTTTCTACTAATAAATTAGGATTATTACTTTGCTCAAATTCAGCGCCCCATTCTTGGATTAAGCGAATTAAATATTGTTTTAATACATCTTCTTTATTAGAAAAGTTGCGATAAAAGGAAGCTCTTCCAACTTGGGCTTCTTTTACAATAGATGTTATTTTAATTTCATCAAAAGCATTATTTTTCATTAATTTTATAAGGGCTTGAGTAATTTGATTTTTCACATAGGAATTATTTTTTTCATTATTCATGTTGATACAAAACCTCGCATTATGTCTCATTTTTATTGAATATATTGTCTTAAAAACAAGTGTATGATACACTTGCCTCACAAACATGATACAGATGTATCATATGGCAGTCAAGGGGGAGAAATGGTGAAAAAAGTATTAAAAATAATATTAATAATAGTATTAATTATGTTTTTATTGTTAATAGGTTTATTAATGATATTGAAAAATCTAGCATCTAAACCAGTTAAAAGTGATTACTACAACTATGTTGATTCGCGGGGCGTATTAGAGAAAAAATATACAAGTTATGGAGAGTTTGAAGTTAATTCTATAGAATTTGAAAGTAATGAAGAATTATTTGATAATTATAAGATTTGGTATCCAACTAAATTAGAAGAGAACAATAATGAGAAATATCCAATTGTAGTATTTGTAAATGGGACAGGGGTTCCATATCAAAAATATGGAGCAACATTTGAACATTTAGCTTCTTGGGGATTTGTTGTAATAGGAAATGATGATGCTAATTCTGCAAGTGGTAAGTCTTCATCAATTACATTAGATTATATATTATCATTAAATAGTAATGAAGAAAGTATATTTTTTAATAAATTAGACATAACAAATGTAGGCATATCAGGACATTCACAAGGTGGTGTAGGAGCAATAAATGCAGTAACTGAATTTGATAATAGTAACGTATTTACATCAATTTATACTGCAAGTACAACATCTATTGAATTAGCTAATGCTCTTGAATGGAATTATGATGTAACAAAAATATCAATACCTTATTTTATGGTAGCAGGTACAGGTAAGGTTGATGCTGAAACAATAGCACCATTAGAGTCTATGGTTAAAAATTATATGAATTTAAATAGTAATATTAAAGCAGTTATGGCAAGAAGAAAAAATACTGATCATGGGGATATGCTCCTTTATGCTGATGGATATATGACAGCTTGGTTTAGATATACTTTAATGAATGATGATGAAGCTGGTAAAGTATTCTTAGGGGATTCAGCTGAAATATTAAGTAATTCAAGTAATTGGCAGGATGTAAGAATTAGATAGAAATAAATATTGCTTATAATTAGCAAGTAATTCTAATATATATTGTAATATATTACATTGTGGGGAGTGGATCTAATGAAATGGTATGAAGCGGAAAGTGTAGAGGAATTAAAACAAATAGGTAATTTTAGAACTGTTAAAATGGAAATTAATAAAGATATAAGAAAAATAACAGGAAAAAGTAAATTAGATGGTTTTATAAAAATGGGTAGTAATAGTTGGAAAGGATTATACGATAAAATATTATCATTAAAGAAAATAATTAATATATTTGAAGATAAGAATGGACAAGCTAATTATACTAATTCAAATTCTGACTACTTTAAAAGTGAAGCAGATAGATATATATTTTGTTTGTTAGAATTAAGTGGAGAGGAAAGAATGAAGAAACTAAAAATATATAAATCACTATATATAAATAAAGAAGCAGCAAAGGAATGGTATACGAATATAGTTAAAAGTATTCATCCTGATGTTTGTAAGTGTGAAAGAGCAACAGAGGCTATGGCAGAATTGACAAGCATTTATAAAAAGATGATAAAGTATGAATAAAAATAAGGAATTAGTAGTTATTAAATCTTTTATAAAAGACATAAGGTATAAAATGCCTATACAGGCTAAAGAATTAGATAAAATTACTGTAAAGAAAATAAGCAATGCTATAGGTAATGGAATTGTAGATGCTAAAGGAATTATATGGTTTGATTGTAGTAAGTTGCACACAATTTTAAGAGTTAAAAGTAAAAGGGATGCGGCTTATATTTTAGAAAGTATTGATAATAAATATAAAGCAAATTATAATAATATAATTTATATAAGATGGTCAAGTCTTATTGGGATAATAGCAAAAAGAATAGAGGAAAATCCCCAAAATGAGTATTTGAAACTTATTTTTAGGATTTTAGAAGAAATAAATAATTCTAACGATATAAAAGTCTTACAGCATGCTGCAATAGAATTACAAAAGAAGAACATTAGAAAACTTAAAAAGGATAGAATTAAAACTTTTAATATAGTAAGGGATGAGCTTACTAATGAAAGGTTAGATAGGAAAAATTCAGAATTCTCACATATAAGAAGTGTTACAATGTTTCCAGAGTTATCTGAATATATATGGAATGGACTTATAGTAAATAAGGCAACTCATAATTTAATAACAAGTGAAAATGTAAACGATGAAGAAGAATTATATAAACTATGCTATAAAAATCAATGGAATACAGAGTGGTATAATGATTATAAATTAAATGTAGATAATTACAATTTATAAGTAGATTAAAAAATAAAGGAAATTTGCCTATGAAGTTAGATATACTGAAGAGTAGTATGCTATTATCAATGAATAGATCAAAATTCTAAAAGATTATTAAAGTTAGTTGACAATTTAATTGATTGTACAAGAATGAAATGTGGATATTATGAACATCATCCTGAAAATAATGATATAGTGAGTTTTATAGAAAATATTTCAATGTCAGTAGTAGACTTTACATTCTATTATCAAATTTTGATGTCGATGCTTCTGGAGACAACCCAGTCTTAAACCCCAATACAACATATTCAGATTATCAATGGATATTAATAAGAGATAGTAAAAATAATGTTTGGAAAATTGATGCTTCAGGATACTAAAAATTAAATTTATTATGTAGCAAATCAACAGTTTAATCTAACAGAGCCTTATAAAAAGTTTTTGTTTTAAAATAATGTTGAAATAAGTATAACATAAAGGGATGTCCGATGGACATCCCTTTAAATCGTAATATATAACCATTGTTCATCAATAATTACATTCTATTTTTGTTTTAAATAATTGGTTCTATTTATACCAGAATAATTAGTCATTATATAATAGAGGTTAATCAAATTTCAACAGTTTATTAAAACAAATCCCCAAAAATAAAATTTTATTTTAAATGCAAAAACACTCTAAAACAGTATATGTAATAAGTGTAAAGCAAAAAAGTTAAAAAAGGGGGAATTTACAATGGCAAATAAAGAGCTTGAAAGTACAGTACTATCAATAGAGGTGGAAACTGCTGTTGATAAGGATGGAAATCCTACATTTACTAAAAAGAAGTTAGGTAACTTAGTGCCAGGAGCTGATCCAAATAAGGTTATGGCAGTTGCATCTAAGATTGCACCAATGCTTGGCAAGAATACAGGTTATATTTATATAACTGAATTATCTCAACTTAGTAATCAATAATAAATAGAAAGGAAGTGTAAAATATGGAATATACATTAACAATGACATTTATAACTGAAAGTGGAGAAAAATCTAACATCTCTATAAGTGATGTAAAAAGCGGAATAACTAATGCTGAAGTTCAAGAATTAATGGATAGTATTATTGAAAATAATATTTTCCAAAGTAAAAAGGGTGCTTATGTTACTAAATATGCAGCACAAGTTGTTGAAAGACAAGTTAATAAATTTACTGTATAAGATCTAGCGGTCTTAATACAGATTATATAAGAAGGAATAAGGGTTACCTTGAGGTAATTCTTATTCCTTCATTTTTTTAGCAATCTAAAATATATCCATACCCTGGTATAGATTTCAAACAATCTAAATTTAAAGTTGTTCTTATTTTACTAATATGAGAATCTACAGTCCTATCATTAATTTTACAATGTGTTCCCCAAATGTAATTTATAATTTGTTCTCTACTTAAAACCATACCTTTATTATTTATAAGAAGTTTTAATATTTCTAGTCGGGTTTTTCCTAAGGAAACTTCATTATCATTCCATAATACTTGTCTTGTAGAAAAATTGATTTTTACATTTTCATATGTCCATAACTTACCAGTGGGTTCCGTAATCTTAATTTTTTCTTCTAGAACTGAACGTATTTTTTTTATTAAAAAGCCAATATAACATGGTTTAACTACATAATCATTTATGCCTAGATTAAAACATTTTTGTTGAACTATATTATGATTTATAGAAGTGAACATTATTACTGGAGTATTATAATTTCTATTCTTAAGTTCACTTAAAAAAGTAAGTCCATCCATTCCAGGCATGATCATATCTAAAAGAATCACACTTATCTTATTATTTTCTACAGCCTTAATACCATATTCACCATTATCACAGTAAATAACATTAAATCCATTAATCTTTAATTCTTTAGTAAGTTCACGTGAATCAGTAACATTATCGTCAATTAGCAAAATAGTTTCCTTCATTGAATATAACCCCCTTAAAAATACAATAAAATTGTAAATAATAATAATTTTACCATTTAGTTACAAACAATAAAAGGGAATTTTGTATATTTTCTAAATGTTGTGAAAATTAACAAAATTATTGTGTTAAAAGAGAAAAAATCCATATTTTTGCAACATTGAAGGTTTATAATCCTTATATAATAAAAAATTATCTTAACAATAAGTTAAGGAAAAGTGAGGGGATACCATGAATAGTAATTTTTTATCATCAAAACTAGATAGTGAGTACATTAAAGCTTTAACAATATTAAAGTTAAAGAAAAACTATAAGGTTATAGAGGATGAAGAGTATAAAAGTATGCTTTTAGATTTAACAATAACGAATGGGTATTCAGATTTTACAGAAATATTATCAATGACAGCTTTTGAAATAATAATAGACAGAATAGAAAATATGGAAAGTAAAGAAGAGGTTAAGATCTTATTTAATGAAAAAGTAGAAGTTCTTTATAAGAATAAATTTATAGATAAAAACTGTGATGTAGTACTAATTGGAAAAGAAACAATAGAAGTGATAAGTATAATACCATTTGAATTTCATTATATATTTGCTTTTGATGATGAAGAAAGTCAATTGTTAGGAATGGGAATTTTAAATAAGCACTTATCAAGTATAAACTGCAAATACTTAACACTTACAGTAGTTCAGCCTAATTTAATAGAGAACTCCGTATATGGAGCAAGTGTAGATAGGTTTTTACATCAGTACGATTTTTCACTTTTATGGGAATAAAAATATAAAAAAATATGGGCTGGCAAAGCAATATAGCCAGCCTAAAAATAAAAATGTTTTGGAGGTAATGAAGATGGTTTGCACAGATACAATGATGATTAATATATTTAATGATACTAATATCGATAAAGATGAAAGGTATATGCTTTTAATATTTATAACAAATACTATTAAGGGGAAGGATGCTAGTGCAATGTCCATTAAAACATTGTTAGAGGTATTTGAATGTAAAGGAAAGAAAACAGTTTTAAATATTATAAAGTCTTTAGAAAAGAAGGGGTATATAGAAATAATAAAAAGTATAGGTAAAGTGAATCAATATAAAGTTATTAAATATATTGATGGCTTTTTATCAGAAAACATCTGTACTTCAGAAGAGACTAGTAGCTCTGCAAGTACAAGTACTTATACTTCTCAGGATACTAGTAGTTCTACAAGTACAGGTACCTATACCTCAGAGGATACTAGTACTCAAGGAAGTACAGGTACCTATACTTCAGGAGATACAGGTACCTGTACTTCACAAGACACTAGTATAATTTCAGGACCAGGTGTTTCAAATAAAGAAAATACAGCTAGAAGAGTTGAAAATACTAATGTTTCAGCTAGTGCTAGCAAAAGTGATGATAGATATATTAATAATAAATATATAAATAATAATAATAAATTATATATATATATTTTTAATGCTTGGAACAAACTAAATATAAATAATGAGAAAATACTTACGGATGATAATAAAACTGCAATAGCCAATGCATTAAATGAGCATAAGGAAGAGGAGATTATTAAGGCTATAGAAAACTTTGGTGTTGTATATAAAAGTGATCATTACTACAACTATGCTTGGATTTTAAAAAGCTTTTTATCTAGAAGCAATGGAATTGATAGATTCATGGAAAATGGTGATATATGGCTTGATTACAAGGCAAAGCAAAAAAATGTTAAGCGTAATTCTATATTTCCTGAAGATTTTGATATAGAAAAATATATAGATTAACTAATATGGGCAGGCTTTGCTTATAAAAATAAGTTATAAGGTGGGTAATGGGATATGTTAACTAATAATCAAATTGTGTTAGAGCAGGAGCTTTTAGGTGCTATATTTAAAAATAATAATCTTATGCTAAAAGCTAGAGAAAAAATAAAGCCAGAGATGTTTTTATACTCAAAGCATACCAATATCTATTTAGGGATATTGGATATGGTTGCAAATAAGCTAGAAGTAGATCTTATAACATTTCTAGAGCACCATAAAAAAACAATTGGTGATATGGATGGAGTAACTTATGTTACAGAAATATACACATGTAGTGCAAGTGATATAGGCTTTAATACTAAGTTGGACATGCTTGTGAATAATTACAAAAGACATCTTTATGTTGAGATGAAAGACAAAATAAATTTAGATATGTCACTAGAAGAAATTGAAAGTGAAGTTGAAGATGTTAAAGTTAAGGTTCATAAATGCAATATAAAAAAGGAACTTGATATAGATAAACAATATGATGATTATATAAACTGGCTTTATGATGAAAATAGGGATAAAGGAATGAAGTCAGGACTTACTTATTTAGATAAATATTTGGGAAACTTTCAAAAAGGAAGACTTGTTACTGTATTTGCTAGAAGTGGTGTTGGAAAAACAACATTTTCACTGCAACTTGCTGCCAATATGGCTTTAAAGGGTTATAAAATCTTTTATGGAAGTGCAGAAATGACAAGAAATCAGGTTTTTAATAGGATAGTTGCTAGCGGACTTTCACTTTCAGCTAAAGCTATTGATGAAGATACTATCTTAAAAGAAGATAAAGAGAGTATTTCAAAGTTCATGGCAAAAGTCATAAATAATAAATTTTATGTTTCTACTGAAACAGACTTTGAAAAGTTTATTAATGAAATAAAGGTATATAAGCTTCAAAATTCATTAGATGTGGTATTTGTAGATTATATAAATAAATATATAGACTTTACTGATAAAGACATGCTTACTAATAAATTAGGTAAAATAAGTGGCATGTTAAAATCACTAGCAATGGAAGAAGATATATGTGTTGTTTTAATGGCTCAAGCTAACAGAGTTATAGATAAAAAGGGTGGAGACAATGCAGTTGAAAAAATAGATTCAAGTGATATTCAAGATAGTGCTAGAATTGAGCAGGACAGTGACCAGGTAATAGCTCTTTATAGAAATATTAAACTCGATGACAAAATGTATAGAGAAAATTTATTCAATCAAGGTAAGCTTAAATATAATTCTAAAAATGCAGATGATAATCCAGAATGTATGAATGCAGTTATTATTAAAAATAGACATGGTGATAGAGGAACATGTGCATTAAGGTGGCATGGAAGATATTCTAGAGTAAGTGATTTTTAGGGGAGGCTATATTATGTTTAATGATATTATAAAGGTTATTGGTGAGAAGGATAAGTATTTGGCATCATTAGTTGAAAGCGTTGATAAGATGTTATTGGTTGATTCTTGTACTGTTATTTTGAAGGCTAGAATTATTGGAGAGAGGGTTGTTAGGAATATTATTTTAGCTGAGGGGATTACTGGGACTGTGGAAATGAATCAAAAGGAAAAAATTAGTTTGCTTGAGGGGCAGGAGTTTTTATCTTATGATGTTGCCAAGGATTTTCAAAGTTTAAGGTTTTTTGGAAATAGGGTTATTCATGATGAGATTGAAAATGTTTTTGAAACTTCACTTATGGTGAATAGGATTCTTTATAGGATTTTGTCTTGGTATATTATTGTGTATGTTAGTTGTGATTTTGAGGCTTGTAGGTATATTGAGCCTGATATTATTGGTATGATTTCTGATGCTGAGAGGAAGGTTAGTGAAGCTGTGAATTTGGTGTTGGGGAAGGCTTATGTTTGATTAAGGGGATTTAAAATGAAATCAGCTACGAGGATGTTTTTGTAGCTGATTACTTGAATATAATACACTAGAAATATGTTTATAAAAGGCTTAAAGCGATGACTTTAAATAAAACAAGCCTTCATTAATTTATGGATGAGTTTATATGACAAATGATTAAAAAATATAATAAAAGTTGTCGCTAAAATGCCTATATAATTTATTATAATCTAACTAGAATTAAAATCATAAAATA
>NZ_JADPBQ010000006.1:153495-154253 GCF_015670405.1 Clostridium sp. 1001271B_151109_B4
GGAGAAAAAATGATTAGCAGCTATTTAGTAGATAAGATAGAATATTCTGTACAAATAATAGAATATATGGATAAAAATTTAAATTTAAAATATAAAGACTTAATCAAGGGGGTTGAACAAGATTTACTATTCTCACAGAGAAATGTGGAAAGATATATAAAGACTAGTACGGGATTAACCCCTAAAACTTATTATGAAAGAAGAAAGTTAACTAATGCAATACTTGAAATAATAGAGAATCCGGATAATATTAACACAATTTATAAAAAGTATAAGTTTAGCAAAAAAAAAGAGTTGAAAAGAATGTGCAAGATTTATTTAAATACAGATTTAGATAGTATTATTGAAAATAAAGAATTCTATAGATTGCAACAGCCGGTAAGTAAAGAGGATATATTATCATTGCATGAAAGGTGGGCAGAATTGGCCTACAATATTAAATTAATGGAAATGGGAGAGGTTAGAAGGAAAGAAAATGTATATAAAATTAAATTTACTTTGGATAAAATGCCTATTTATGTATTGCCGGAATTAAAATATAATGCAATAAGAGATGATTATAAAGAAGGTAAATTTGATAGAAAAGGACTTTTATTAAGAATAGCAATAATTGATAAAAGTATAAAAGAAAATACCAATAAAATTATATTTGATAAAAAAGAAACTGCAATAATAGTAAAGTGGACCCTATGTCAAGGACATTAAAAAAAGGGGCTAAGCCACTAAAAGCTGATTTCTGTATTTTACAGGAGTCAGCT
>NZ_JADPBQ010000007.1:0-7663 GCF_015670405.1 Clostridium sp. 1001271B_151109_B4
AAAAAGGAGTTGTATTCAGATTGAATTTATTAATTCAATCTGATACAGCCCCTTTATTATTCTTTTCTTATTCCGGTACAGCCCTATGCCCAATTCCAATTACTACTTCATCTAAATGTAAAAGTCCAACACTCAAAAATATACAAACACTTAAATGTTGTCCTATTCTAGCTATACCAACCTTACCACCAACATTCTGCCCATTAGCTCTTTCTCTTACTTGCATTAATGCATCTCTAGTTGCTCCAATTACTCCACCTTCATGTAAATGCTCTTCTCTTATTACATTACTTCTTTTTGCAGCAACTAAAGTTCTTTCTAAGATCTTTGTTGTTGATTCATTTATATTCCCACCAATGTTTACTGCCGTTACTAAAGTTCCTATTTTTTTGTACTTTTCTTTTAACTTCTCTTCTTCTTCTCTACTTGAAATTGCCATTTGCGTAGCAATTTTTGCAACTTCCATACTTGAACTAAAATTCATTCCAATACCTTCTCCCATACTCCATACTCTTCAAATAAATATAATACACTACTTTCTATCATTCGCAGGTGTAAGCTTGCCTAACAAAATATTGAAGTAGCTAACTTACAGTAACTAAATCTAGGATTTAGAGTATAAGTTAAAATTTTTAGGATTTTAATAATTTTTCATCCTTATGTTAACTGAGTACACTAAAGTGTACATTGAATTTACCAAATTAAAATTTGGAGGCTTAGAGGAAACTCTGCTCCCTTCAGTCGCTGAGTAAGTTCGCCTAACCAAATTAAAATTTGGAGGCTTACTTATGTAAATTATACTTTCTTTCAAAGAAATTAACCATTCTTTTTAACGATGAAATTAATACTACTTCTTCTTCTGTAGGAAGCTCTTTCATTATACTCTTTATCATATCATCATGGAATTGTGCATGACTTTTAAAAGCTTCTTCCCCTTTACTTGTTAATTTTATTAAAACAACTCTTCTATCTTCTTCTATTCTTCTTCTCTCTACATACTCTTTTTTTATTAATCTATTTATTGCTGTTGTTAATGTTCCAACAGTAATCTCTAAGTCTCTAGCAACTTCAGTCATTGTCATTTCTCTATCATATCCAATTGCTTCAATTATGTGCATTTCTGTAACAGATAAATCACTAAACTCTCCAGCCTTAAGTACAGCTCCTTCAATCTTTAATATATCATTAAATAAATCTACTAATAAACTATTTAATACATCTTCCGCTTCATTTCGTATCATTTGTTTCACTCTCCCAAAAAAAATTAAAAATATATTATCATTATAAAATAAATTATATAAATTAAGCCAGTATTATTTAAAATTATTTATTATCTTAGTATATTCTTATATAGAAAAAGAGAATGCTTTTTAATAGCATTCCCCCATGAATTAATATATTGTTTATCCACAACATTTTTTATATTTTTTCCCACTGCCACAAATACAAGGATCATTTCTTCCAATCTTAACGACATTAACAACTCTTGATTCAAGTTTTGCTATTTCATCTTCAGTGTATCCCTTTAATGACCATTTTCTTATACTCTTAGCAAATAACTCTAATTCATATATAAATATCTTTCTTTCTTCATCTGATTGAATCTCATATGCTTGAAGGAAAATATCTATTGCTTCTTCTTTTTTAACTTCATTTTTTATAGCAACTATAAATCCATCCATTTCTTCTTTTAAGATATTTTTATCTATTACAAATAACTCACCAAGAACTTTTTCCAATTTATTTCCTTGCTTATTCTCTTCAACAAAGTCAATTTTACCAGCTTTAATTAATGATTTTTTATCAAATTTATAATAATCATTCTTAGCATCTTTTTGAAGCTTTATTATATTATCTACATCTTCAACATCTATATGACAAATCATATCTCCATCTATAACATAATCATATCCTAATTCTTCTCCATTAGCTATTAATCCGTTTAAATATGAAACTTCAAAAGTTTTTCCAAAGATATTTTCTAAATTAGATTTTATTAAATCAAAGTTACATACTCCATAATAATAAACCATTCCTGCAATAGCTTTGATTACTTCTTCATTTAATCTTACTTTTTCCTTAAGTTCTTTATTAAATTTCTTAGAAATAACTTCTTTTAACTCTTCTGGCATTACTACAAATGCTTCCTCTTCCTTAATACCTGAAAAAGCTAATCCTCTATTTCTTAAGTAATTTATATAAATTAACTCATTACATTCATATTTTTTTAATCCGCTTACATTAAGTAATTCTTCAACGAATTTTAAAGTGCTTTCTTCCATTAATTCTAATGCAATACTAACCTTATTTAAAACAACATCATTAATTCTTTTAACAGCCTCTGCTTTTTTTAATGTTGTAATACCTCTTACTGAATATTTTTTAGCTATTTTAACTAATTCATCTTTAGTCATCTTTTCTAAAAATGAATTTAATGTGCAATCTTCATCTAGGTTTTTCCACATTTTTTCAGCATTCTTAAAATCTGCCTTCGTTATTTCCTCTTGAAGTTTATTTTTATCTTCCATTAAATTAAGTCACCCCGTATTCTATTTTACAAAAAAAATCACTTATTCTATTATATATTTTTTTTGAGTTTAGTCAAAATTATTTTTTACCAATACCAAACTTATGTACTATATTTTATTTTAAATATAAAAAGTATCAAATTAATATTTAAAGCTGCCACGTAATTTTAAATTAAACACTTTTCCTGTAATAGCTATGACTAGTACCCCTTCTACGGCAGTTAATGTATAAATAATACACCAAACAATTCCCATGGCACCATTAAACTCTCCTGTAGCTTTGCTGCCTTTATTATTTGTTTTTTCTTTATTACTTTTCTTTCCTTCCCTTTTTCTCCATAAAAAAAGCGCCAGATTAATACACTTATTAACTCTGACGCCTTTGTCTTTAATTTTATTTTAATTTCAACACTATATATTACCAAATACAATAAACTTATTTACAAATTTCATTGTGCTAAAACACATTATATTGTATTATTTATTTCTTTTATATATTATAACCCCATCTTTTATTGTTTCTAATACTTTTATATCTTTTAAATTTTCAATAGAAACCTCTAATGGATTCTTATCTAAAATTACAAAATCAGCATTTTTGCCAACCTTAATACTACCTTTTTTATCTTCTTCAAAATACTGATATGCTGCGTTTATAGTAACTGCCTTTAATGCTTCTATTACACTTATTCTTTCACTTTCTCCTAATAAAACCCCACTTTTTGTTTTTCTGTTAACTGCACAATGTATGGTTTCCATCATATCTGGTTCAATAACTGGTGAATCTTGATGGAATGTAAAAGTAATACCATTTTCCAAAGCCGAAGCAGTAGGACTGATTTTTGATGCTCTTTCAAAACCAAAATTATTAATATGAACATCTCCCCAGTGATATACATGTGCTACAAAGAATGATGGTATTATACCTAACTCCTTAACATCTGCTAACTGCTCTACTCTAAGTAATTGTGCATGAATCATAACAGGTCTTAAACTCTTTATATCATAACCTTCTTCTTGCACCTTTTTTATAGCATCTATAAATTGTTGTGCTGCCGCATCACCATTACAATGAGCAAGTATTTGCATATTATGCTTTGTTGCTTCTTTTATAGAATTGCATACATCTTCATACTTCATTGTTCCATATCCATAATATTCTTTATCCTTTAAATAAGGTGTAAGCATCCATGCAGTACGTGCTTGTGGTGAACCATCTAAAAATATTTTATATCCTCCTATTTTAAAATTTTTATTATACTTCATTATTGAATCTTCAAATTTGTCAAATAAAGCTTGTGCTGAACATACTTCCGAATATCCAACTAAATCTATTTTTAACATATTATTATTTATTAAAGCATCATATAGTGGAATCATTTGAGAAACCATCATTCCTTCTTGAACAGTGCTTATTCCATTAGATACATACTTTTCTTGAACTTTTATATAAGCATCGAATAACTCATTTACATCTGGCATTGCAGCTTCTTTCATATATTTCATAAAAGCTGCTTCTTCCATATATCCTGTTAATTTATTATTTATTTTTCCTATTACTCCACCGTCTGGCGATACTGTATCACATGTTACACCTAGCAATTCTAAAGCCTTTGAATTAAATACCCCTGCATGGCCTGATTTATGTTGAATAAGAATCGGAACTTTTGTACTTACCTTATCTAAATCTTCACAACTTGGATGGACTTTTTCAACAAAATAATTATGGTCATATCCTTTACCTATAACCCATTTATTCTCTTGCAAATTGCTATCTTTAATAAAATCAGTTAACTTTTCTAATACTTCGTCTATTGAAACAGCCTCTTCTAGTGGAACTTGTAGAAGAGCACTCGCTGCCCCTGAAAAGTGACTATGTGGATCTAAAAATGCTGGTATTAATGTTTTACCCTCTAAATTTATCTTTTCTGCTTGTGGATGTCTTTTTACTATATCTTCATAATTACCTATTTCGTTTATTTTCCCATCTTCTACAAGAACTCCCTCTACACTTTCATTTTCTTCAAGTGTTATTATATTCCCATTATAAAATACCTTTTTCATACATTTATACCTCCTCTTAAATAACAAGCAAGGGCACTAAAAGAAAACTCCTTTAGCACCCTTGCTCATATCAATAGAATAATTATAACCTTTTATATCATATTTTACAATATTTAAACTTTTTATTTTATAAATATTATTCTTGTAATATTCATATTTAATTTTTTACTATTCATTATTAAATAATCCAGCACCCTTTATAATCTCTTGCTCCGCAAACAAGCTATTAACCGCAATCTTATAATCTATTGCTTTTTGTGCTTTTTTAATTTTCTTATAGTATTTTTTATTATTAGTAAATATATGAGACATATATCCCCATAGTTCTTTCATTCTATACATAGCATTCTTATCCTCATTTAAAAGAACTGTATAATTTTCAAAAATCTCATCATGAAATTGCTTTAAAATTTCTTTAGTAATAAAAGTGTTATCTTTAATTTCACCAATCAAACCTGGATTGGCTAATATCCCCCTTCCAAGCATTATTTTATCTACATTTGGAAACTCCGTTACTATTTTATTATAATTATCAACAGTAAAAATATCTCCATTATAACAAATTGAATGTTTACTTAACTTTAATGAATCCTTGAAAATTTCTAGGTTAGGTGTATTACCATAAAAATCTTCTCTAGTTCTTGGATGAATTATTAATTCTTCAAGAGGATACTTATTATAAATTTCTATTATCTTATAAAATTCATCTGCTCTTTCTTTTCCTAATCTAGTTTTTATTGATATTTTCATATCATTAATTTTATATATTTCATTTAAAAACCTATCTAATTCTTCTGGATAAGCTAAAAATCCTGACCCCCTATTTTTAGAAACAACAGTACCTGCTGGACAACCTAAATTCAAATTAATTTCTTTGTACCCTAACTGTTTAAGTTTATTAGCAGTTAATATAAATCCATCTGCATTATTAGTTAATATTTGTGGAACTATATTTAAACCTTCATTATTTTCTGGTAGCATATCTCTTAACTCTTTAGTTTTAAGACTTAAACTTTCATTAGGTACAATAAATGGTGTAAAGTATTTATCTATATTGTGAAAGTACTTTTCGTAAGCATTTCTATATATATGCCCTGTAATTCCTTCCATTGGTGCTAAATAATATTTCATATAATTACTCCTCGTTTGTAAATATTCTAAAAAATATTATATCAGCCAAAGCTTTTATAATCTACAGCAGAACATTAATACTAATTTAAATTGATATATTCCTTTTATCGTATTGTACATTTTTTAAAACCATGATAGAATAAACTCACTTAATATTTGATTATCAAATTATTTCATTGCACAAAGGAGAATAAATGATGAAGAAAAAGAAAATTATTGGAATAGCTATAAGTGCTGTTTTAGTTATTCTTATTCTAGGATTAGGTTTCGTAGGAAATTATTTTTATAATTTAGCTTTAAATCCTGATACACCTAAAGATATTGTTTTTGGAACACCAGAGGAAGCAGAAGCAACAAGTGGACAAGTATTAGATAGTGATATTCAATGGCTACTTACTGAATCTAATTATAGTGACGAAACTATAACCTCTTTTGATAACCTAAATTTACATGCTTATAAGGTTTTAAATCAAAACACTTCAAATAAATGGGTTATTGCTGTTCATGGTTATACAAGTGAAGGAATTAATATGAGTTCTTACGCTAAAAATTATTATGACATGGGTTATAATGTTTTAATACCCGATTTAAGATCACATGGCTCAAGTGAAGGTAATTATATTGGTATGGGCTGGGACGATAGATTAGATATTATCGATTGGATAAATACAATATTAGAAGATAACCCAAATGCAGAAATTGTATTACATGGTGTTTCTATGGGTGCTGCTACAGTATCTATGGTATCTGGCGAAAATTTACCTTCTAATGTAAAAGCAATTGTTGCTGATTGTGGATATACCTCTGTTTGGGATGAATTTGCTTATCAACTAGATGATTTATTTTCATTACCTGAATTTCCAATACTTAATGTATCATCTTTAGTTTCTAAAGTAAGAGCTGGTTATTTTTTAGGTGAAGCTTCTGCCTTAAAACAAGTTGCAAAATCTAAAACTCCAATTTTATTTATTCATGGTGATGAAGATGATTTTGTCCCTTATTACATGATGGAAGAATTATATAATGCTACAAGCTCAGAAAAGGAAATGTTAACAATTAAAAATGCTGGACATGCTAAATCTTCCGAAGTTGATCCTGAAACGTACTGGACAACAGTAAATGAATTTACAAATAAATATATAAAATAACCGTTAATAGTTATTTTTTATTTAACTCAAAAAATCATCACATTACTTAAAGTATTGTGATGATTTTTCATATATAATATCTAGCATTATTCTAATTTTTAATTAATAATAACAGTTGCTACTACAATTTTTTTTAAATAATTTACCTTTTATAGTATTCTCATATTCTTCTTCAGTATTAATATTTTCAAGTACACTAATAGCCATTTTTAAACCAATAATATCTTTTTCCATATCGTTAATATACTTACCTCTTCCAACAACTTTAAGATGAGTCACACCTGCTTCCTTTAGCTTTTTTAATGCACAAATTCCACAGCCTGTACTTCCTAAAGTGTATTTTTCTTCATCCTCCTCTTCAAAATAAAAAATTTCCTTATCTAATTCTTCATAATAAAGTTCAAGCCTTTTATCAACCTCTGGAAAATTATTGGTTTCACTACTTATTTTTACTAAATCATATGGCATTTTGCATAAATGAGCTAACTCATCACAGTGCAAAGAACTGCAAAAAGCCCCGCTATAATGACACATTTCATTTAATATAAATGCTTCATATTGTAAATTTTTTACTATATTGTTTCTTATACATGATTTCATATCTTCTATTGTATTCTTTCTATGAAAAATATACCTAGATATATTAAGTTTATTAAAGAACTCTATAGAAAGACTATTTATTTCAGCAGTTTCACCACTTAAATGTATTTTACATTTTATATTTTTTTCTTTTAAATATAATATAAGTGCAATATCTGCAATTATAAATTCATCAAATCCAATTTCTATTAA
>NZ_JADPBQ010000007.1:7673-143489 GCF_015670405.1 Clostridium sp. 1001271B_151109_B4
CTATTAAATCTTGCATTATATTTGCTATTATTTCGTATTGCTCTTCTAAGTAATATAAATAATTAAACGTAATACTTACTGGAATCTTATAAACATCTACCATACTTTTTAATATCTTCATATCTTCTAGTGAATTTATTTGAATATTATAATAAAGTACCTCCCTCCTATTTAGTGGAAATAAACTGCCATATTTTTTATTCCATTCATAAGGTACATATCCACAAAACACTTCATCTGCTCCTGCTTTAACTAATCTAATATAATCATCAATACTTCCCATTCCAGCTACTATCTTCATGTTATTTTCCTCTTTTACTTTAAATGAAGTTTAATAAAATTCTATCTATTCCTTCATTTATATATTGTTCTAATTTTTTTGAATCCTGTAATAAAGTATCGTCAAATGAAAATAATGAATTATATTTTCCAACCATTTTTAAGTGCTTTGGATATGAAAATATATAATCCTTACAGTACATTGGACATCCCATTACAAGCTTTTGCCTTCCTCTATTCATAGTTGTACATTTTGCATATAATGTACAATATTGTGATGTGTTAGTAACATAAAAAGGCATATGTAAAGTATGATTTCCTTTTGCTATATTAAGTTTGTATCCACAGCTTTCATACTCAAATCTATTTATATTATTATCTTTTAAAAATTCACTAAATATCTTGCTATTAACACTATTATCACCTATTAATGCCTCGTTTTCATCATATCCATTCTTATAAATATATCTAGGATCCTTTTTTCTTTTATTTAACAAAACACCTAAACATAAAGTCAAATAATCTTGTTTGTTTTCTACTACCTTTAACATTCCCCAATCATTTATTACTATTTCTATTTTTTTATTATTTTCATTACACCAATTATATATTTCATTTATTATAGCTTTTGTTTTATCAATATAACACTCTCTAACATATGTAAAGCAAATTGTTACTTCTAAGCCTTCATTATTTGCCTTTTTTATTATATCTATAAGCATTCTTTTGCTTGGAAATAAATTATGACAAAACTCATTTCCAACATAAATTCTTGATATTTTTTTATACATAAGCTTATTCTTTTCTATAAAATTATCTTTTAAATAATTCCTCTTAAATGTTTCTATGTCTTCATTTAAATATTTATTATATAGATCATAATTATCTACATTAATGGCTAATTCTACTGAATTTAAAACCCTATAATTAAAGCTATCATAATTTAAATTCGCCATCCACTCTTGCTTTTGACTTATATAATCTTCATAGAAATCATAATCTTTTTCTGAAGGATATCCTACCATCTCATTAGAAAAATCATTATCATCACTATATGCCTTCAATCTAATATATCTATTATAATTATTAAAAGCATTTCTAACATTTTGTAAATAAATTTCATCTTTAATAGAAAAAACATAAGTTATATAAAACTCATGCTTTTCATTATTTATCAAATTGTATTTTTCTATAATTATTTCCTCATACCTATTTTCATCAAATATATAAAATACAACTTTTAATTGCTTTATTTCCTTTACCTCTTGTGCCAATCTTATAGTTAACTTTTCAGGAGATATTTTCATTATTCTTACTTCTTTATTATTCAATAAACAGGTTATTAACCCTGATGGTAATAATTCTACTTCTTCTCTTTCCAAAATTTATTTCCTCACAATATCAATTACTACATATTCACAATGTTTTTCTGTTCTTAATGGATATCCCCAACCTGCTATTCCACAAGATACTATTATATCCATATCATCTTTTTTTTCATATCCATATTCCATTTCATTAATGTTAAACAACTCCATTAATCGTCCTAGTGGCCATATTTGACCATAATGTGTATGTCCAGAAAGCATTAAATCATATCCACTTTCACTATTTTCTTCTAATTCACATGGTTCATGATCAACTATTATTTTATAATAATCATCACTAACTTCTCTTGATAGCTCTTGTGATGATTTTCTAGTTTCATCTATATAAGATCTATCTTTTCTTCCTATTATACATAGTTCATCATTTATTTCATATATATCATCTGCAAGTATTTTTATTCCTGAATTTATTATTGCTTCCTCTAACTCTTCTTCAGTATAATTAGGATCTACTGTATATGTAGATTTATCATGATTTCCATATACGTAATATACACCATAATTACTTTTAATAGTTGATAATATTTTAAATGCATCTTGCATTTGTTTTAAAGTCGTACTTTCATCTACAATATCTCCACCTAATATTACTACATCTGCATTAGTTTTTGATATATTATCACAGTATTTTTGCAAAGTCTCATTATCCATAGTGGTACCAAAATGAAGGTCTGATATAAAATCCACTCTATAGCCTTCACTCCTAATATTTTTATTTGTATACACAGTATAATCTTTTTCAATTATATTATGAACATTTATATATCCATATACAATTAAAATGGCTGTTAATGATAACGGTATAATTCCACTTCTATAAATTACTTTGATGAAACTATTATTAGTAAATTTTTTTATAATAAAATAAACTAATTCAACTACCCATGCAATTATAACAATATGAAATACTACAACTGCCCATGTTCCCCAGACCTTTAATGCTGGTATCATTATAATTAATGTTAAAATTAAACTTATAATTTTTTGTTGCTTAATTTTTTTGCCCTTCATAAGCAAACTTAAAATTCTACTTATAAAAAAATACATATATATTCCCAAAGGAATCATAAATATTAATGGTAGTACAATATAGAAAAACATCTTTTACTCCTTCTTTCTATCTAATGCTTCTTACCTAATATTTCTTTTTCAAGATAAATCTCATTAATTTCTGTAATCTTTTCTTTATCAAGCCAATGCTTACCACACCCAGAATAATCTAATAAAACACATTGTGGAATAAAACCTAATCGTAATGCCTTCCACCCTCCAGACATCAAGTTAGGTATGCATGCTATTCCTATAATTCCTATTTTATTTTTCTCTTTTACATCTATTTTATTTATTATTGTTTCATGAGGTATTATACATACGTCTATATATCTATTTTCCATCAAATTATTTAAGTTATTAATATTACAATTTATACTACACTTTTTGCATTTTAATCCATATTCACATTCAGCTGCTTTACATTTACTTTGAACCTGTCTCATACATCCTGGAGCAAATATTTTCTTATCTTTACATTGTAAAAACTGCTCACTATATACTTCATTCATTATTTGTGCAGATACCATATTGAAATAATACTGTACCTTCCCCTTAGTGCAATAAATTAAATCTTCTCTATTTTTATATTTATGTTTTGCTTTTTTTAAAAAAATATCAAGTTGCTTTATATATAATCCAATTGTTCCATCACAAATATTACACATACTTTCAGCAATGCTTAAAGACTGCTTAAAAAACTTTTTCTTATATTCTTCATCCTTAACTTTAAGAAAATCTCCCCATACTTTCATTCGATAAACTTCTTCTTTAAAATCTCCACTAGCTTCCATCCAATTTATAAGGATATTAATATCATAATCATAATTTTCGCTGACTTCTTTCATTAAAATATTACTTATTAAATATCCCCTTATTTTATCTACATTTCTATTTAAACTTTTACCCTCTCTTAATTTATTAAGTACTTTGAATAAACGTAAAGTTCCCTTATTTATTTTTTTAATATATTTTCTATAGTCCTTTAACATAGCCCCTATCATTAAAAACTCTATAGCATATTCATCTTTTGTTCTTAAATCCTCAATATTATTTTTTACAACATATATCATAAATTCTTCTAATTGAATTTTTCCATAATCAAATAATAAATTTTTTATTCTTTTGCTTACTACTTTGAGTTTTTCATAATATGCATTAGAGTTTATACCTTTTCCTTTTAAATTATAAGCTAAAATATCCATATTACTTCCCCCATTACTCAATTTTTACCTCATAATAAAAAAATAATCATTTTCTTTCATAAGATATTATATTTTTTAGTTATATTAATTTTAATCCTATTTAAAACAACAATAAAGCAATTAATGGAAATTTATAATTTTATTAACATCGTCTTCATTTAATGGAATATATGCATATTGCAAATTTACTGCATAATCAACAAATTTATCTACAGTTTCATCGCTTAATATATATCTCATCCATCTAGGAGTTAAAATTGCAAGTCCTACACCATACGTAATATTATAAAATACACTTAATTCATGCCCTATTGGATGACAAGTCCATGCTTCTAGTTTTCCTGATCCACAAAGACCATTTGAAGCCATTGAACTAGCCCACATTAAATTTGCTCTTGCCTCATAATTTTTAAGATCTTTTAAAGCAATTGGACAATACTTAATACAAATTTCTAATAGTGCTTCTGAAAATTTATCTTGAACGAAAGCTCCATTTGTCTTTTTTAAATAACTTTCAAAAATATATAACATAATATCTGCTGTTCCTGCAGCTGTTTGAATTGCTGGTAATGTATATAAATATTCTGGATCTAAAATAGAAACCTGTGGCTTTAATCTATAACTTCCTGTAGCAACTTAATCTAATTTTTAACTACTTGCAGAGACTTCCAATGAATATTATACTTATATTGGTAACATATTCTTTGCTATGTTTTTAATAAGAAGTAATGTAACGAAAGGAATATATATGAGAAAAAAAGATATATTAGAATTAAAAAAGCGTTTTAAAAAAGATCACTGTACTTTTACAAAAATGTGCGGATGCTATGTTAATGGTGAAAAAAATGTACTTTTGAAATTTAGAGAAACATTTTTAAATTTAGAAGAAGATGATTATTTTAAATTTTTAGAAATTGCTAAAAAAATTCTCTCTGGAACTATTGGAAATAATATTTTAGAGCTTAACTTTGAACTTAATGAAGAACATATAAACGAAAAACAACTTTCTTTTATGAGACTAAAAAACAGTGGATTAAAAGATGATGCTTTACTTGATGAGTTTTATAATTCAATTATAGAAAGCTATGATTATACGGGTAACTTCTTAATTCTTCTATTCCATGATGCTTATGATGTAATTACAAAAACTAAAGATAATGCAAAACTGGATGAATCTGAAGAAGTATATGAATATATTTTATGTGCAATATGTCCTGTTGAATTATCTAAAGCTGGACTAAGATACTTTGAAGAAGAAAATTCAATTAAATCACGTACAAGAGATTGGGTTGTAGAAGCACCAAGTAATGGTTTCGTATTCCCTGCTTTTATAAATCGTAGTTCAGATGTTAACTCTGTGATGTATTATACTAAAAATGCAAAAGATACACATCCTGAGTTAATGGAAAATGTTCTAGGCTGTCCTTCAAAACAAACTAATACAGAACAAAAAGAAGCTTTTAATGATATTGTTAGAGACGCTCTTGGTCCTGATGAAAAAAAGGCTGATCATTTCTTTATGGAAATCCAAGAAAGCTTAAACAATAAAATTGAAGAACATAATAGTATTTATGAAGATACTGATGAGCCTATAGTATTAACTAACGATGTAGTTCAAGAAATACTGGCATTAAGTGGTGTACCTGATGAAATTACAACTAAAATTGAAAAGTCATATTCAGAAAATTTTGGTACTACACCTCCTGTAGCTGATATACTAATAGATAATAAAGTTCTTGCAGCTAAAGCTCAAAAGAAAAAAGAAGAAATGCTAGAAAAGCAAGTCAAAATTCTTGAAAATAAACTTGAAAGAGTTACTCAAACTGCTTCAAGCAACCTTGAAAGCAATGTAATTCAATCAGGCCCTGAATCTGAAGTAGCTATTGAATCAATTAATTATAAAACAACTGAAGAAAGTTCTAATGAAAATAATTTAGAAGAAATACCAAACCTTAAATCTACTAATGATTCTAATGATACTTCTGAAATTAAAGATGAAATAAACTCAATAAATAGTGATAATGTTTTTGAAAATAATATTGATTCTTCTTTAAATGCTGATATAGTAGTTAAAGTAAATCCTGAAAAAGTAGAACAAATAGAAACAAAAATAATTGATGGTAAAAAATATATCGTTATTCCTATCGATGATAATGAGCAAGCTAATGTTAATGGAATTGAAAAAAACTTATAAATAGTCATAAAAAAATCCATAAACCTAATTGTGGATTTTTTTTTATTCTTAATTGCTATAATTTCATTTTCTCACTAACATAAATCAAAGTATTAATAATTTTTAGTAACTTATGCTATACTTTAATAAATAAATATATTTTTAAGGATGTTAGTATGAAAAAGGATTCGAATAGAAATAATTTAATTCAAAAACAACTAGAAATAATCACTAAAAAGGAAGTAAAATTACTAAAAGAACCTAATGATAATTATATAAAAAATAAAATTTCTCCAATTAAAGATAAAATAGAAGATATGGTTCCTGATAAATTACAATCAACTTTGGAGTTAGCTTTTCAAAAGGGATTTAAGGTAGTCTTTGATAAGGGTACTACTGTTATAGAAAAAACTTATAATAAAGAAAATATTAATATGGAATATGATATTAATACTTATGCTGTTAATAAATATCCAACAAGAAAAAATTTAAAGAAAATAGATAAATCTACAAATAAAAAAACAATTTTCAATAAATCTTTAACTATTGTAGAGGGATCTGCTCTAGGTTTGCTAGGAATAGGATTACCTGATATACCTATTTATATTGGAGTTATATTGAAGTCAATATATGAAATTAGTTTAAGCTATGGATTTGATTATTCAACTGAAAATGAAAAAGCATTTATTTTAAATATAATTTGTGCTACTGTTACTTCTGGTAAAGAAAGAAGTCATTATTTTGATAAGATAGATCTAATAGCAAGTGAAATAGATAACAATAAAAACCCTGATTATAATATAGAAGATATGCTAATTGAAACCTCTAATAAAATTTCGGTATATATGTTAACCTCTAAATTCATTCAAGGTCTTCCCATTGTAGGCGTAGTAGGTGGAGTTACTAACTTCCTAACCCTACAAGATATTACTTCAATAGCTAAACTAAAGTATAAAAAAAGATATCTAAGAAAATTATCTTTCTAGAAATAATAGCAAATAAAAAATAGCAGTATCAGATTATTTATCATCTAATACTGCTATTTTTTATTTGCTTAGCTATTTTATACTAATCATTAATACTATAATTTATTTTAATATTATTATATTCTTTCATACTAATCTTTCTATATACAAAATACAAATTAGAATAATAATTAAAGTAATATTAAACAAAAACTCTCCTCTTTATTAGAACATTCTAAGGCATACATTCATAAACTACAATATTTAGTAATTAAAAGAGAGAGATTTTATGATATTTTTTAATACCCTTAAAAACTTATATAATAAAATAATTTTTTCAAAGTATATATTAACTCATAATTATAGGCTTCCATCAAATTATAATGATAACTCTACTCAATTTGTAAATAATAGTAACTTATCTAGCACTACTAAGTATCTTATTTGGGTTGATACTAAAAATTTTCAGGTTAATATATTTTCTGGCTCTAAAAATAACTGGATTCTAGTAAAAAATTATATTTGTTCTATTGGTAAGCCTTCTACCCCTACGCCTTTAGGTACATTCAAAGTAGGTGCTAAAGGGTATTCATTTGGAGAAAATCATGGATATGTTTGTTATTATTATACACAATTTAAAGGAAATTATCTCTTCCACTCAATTATATATAACTTAGATAATACAATTAGAGATGGTCGCCTTGGCTTTAAAATTAGTAATGGATGTATTAGACTTGCCAAAATAAACGCTAAATGGATTTATGATAATATTCCATATGGTACTACGGTTTATATAACTTAAATATTCTTTTTTATCAATTAAAATAATCAAAACTTTAATTCATATCTATTGCATTTTTGATTAATAATAAAACTTAGATAGATATTTTGATTTGTAATAATTATTGATTTTTTATTTCAATTGACTTTACATTTCAATAACTCTATACTATTAAGTATATTAATAATATTTAAGGAGACCTTTATATGTCAGTTTATTTTATAACTTACCATATGCAAAGCAACTCTCATCACCATCATCATGAACATGGGGAAGATTGTAACTGTGGAGGAGATCCTGATTACGATTTAGTTTGTGAAATCGAAACTTTAGGTAGATGGGCTCACTTTATGCCTACTAGCTACCTTGTACATACTTCATTGAATGCAGATGAAATTTTAGAAAGACTTTCATCTAAAGTTGGTAGCAAAGATTTATTATTTGTTTCTAAAGTTGAATCTAAAAACATGGCTTCTTTAACTCCTCAAGTTAAAGAATGGATTGCCAATGTTGAAGGCTAAAAAATTAGTAAATCCCAATCTTATAAGATTGGGATTTATTCTATTTTAATTTTGATAATTTATATCTTAGACTGTTGGATATGAGAATATTTTTAATTCTTTACCTTCTAGTTTTTCCTTCTTCATATCAACTGCACTTATTCTATTAAAAACAATTTATTTCACAAACATTTCAATTATATAAGGAAGCTTTTCGATAACATGTGAAGCATTAACACAAAACATATCTTTTGAAAGAATATCACCACAATATCCATGAATATATGCTGATATTATTGTAGCCTCAAGAGGCTCATATCCTTGCCCTATAAAAGAAGCAATAATTCCAGTAAGAGCATCTCCCATTCCACCTGAAGCCATCTTACTATTTCCTGTTGAATTTATATAAACTTTATTCCCATCAGTAATTATAGTATTATATCCCTTTAGTAATAGTATTACATTATATTCCTTAGCAAAATTAACGGCAATATCAATTCTATTCTCTACTAAATTTTTAACATCAATACCAGTAAGCTTAGACATTTCTCCAATATGAGGTGTCATTATAATCTTTCTCTTACTACCTTTTAATAAATCTAAATTATTTTTAAGTACATTCAATCCATCCGCATCAAGTACTGCAGGACAGCCATTCTTAGATAGAATCTTTTTTACATACTTCAGTGTTAATTCATTGTTCCCCATTCCTGGTCCTATTGCTATACTATCACTATTTGATATAACATTTTCAAATGCACTATCTTCATATGACATTGACATAGCTTCTACTAATTTACTTTTTAAAATATCTAATATAGATTTCTTTGTACAAAGAGTAACAAGTCCTGCTCCACTTCTTACCGCTGCCTCTGTTGAAATATATGCTGCTCCTGTAAAATTTTCAGATCCTGCCATAATAGTAACTCTTCCAAAATCACCTTTATGTGCACACTTATTTCTCTTTTTTATAATGTTTTTTATATCACCTATTTCTGTTAAATACTCCTTATGGTGAAATTTATTAACTACATATTCTGGTATACCTATTTTTTCAACTATTATAGTTCCTGTATACCTTTCACTTTCATAATCTAAAAAACCTTTTTTATAAACTTCAAAAGAAACAGTTTTATTTGCTTCAATAGAAGTACCTAAAACTCCAAAGCTATCACATTTCATTCCTGATGGTATATCTATAGCCATTACATATGAATTACTCTTATTTATACCCTTAATAACTTCCTCATATATTCCTTCTATTTTTCTAGTTAAACCAACTCCAAAAATCGCATCAATAACCATATCATTTTTTGATATGGCTTCCCTTAGATTTATCATATCTTTAATATTATTAATATTATTTATATCAATTCCCATATTTTTTAAAATATCATAATTTGCAGAACAATCTTTACTCATAGAATGATTTCCTACTATAAAAACATCTATTTTCATATTCATACTAAAAAGTTGGCGAGCGACAGCAAGGCCATCACCCCCATTATTTCCTGTTCCACAAACTATAGTAAATGATTTAAACTTTTCAAAATCTATATTTTTAATAACCTTCAATGCTGCATTCTCCATAAGAACAATCGAAGGAATGCCTAAATCATTTATACAATAATTATCTATACTTCTTATTAATTCAGAATTTCCTATTTTCAAAATCTCATCACCTTTTATAATACTTAATTTATTTTAATTATAACACTGTTTAACTAATTCTTAATATTTTCTTCAGTATATCAACTTTCTTATATTTCACATAAAAAGTATTCTTATTTTCAACTATTATTTATCTTTAACTATACTTAATCTTTTAATAATATTGTCAATTACACCAAGTTCATTTCAATACTCTTGGACATTTGTCCTTGATTTTTTTCTTATAACTTCTTTAAATTAATTAATATGATATAATTAATTTGCTTTATTTAACTTACTTAATAAGGAGAATTAAAATGAAGAACTTACCTTATTTTTTAGATACTTGTCCTAGTTATATAAAAAATAAATTTACAAATATGAAGTTTAATACTTTTGATAAAATCCTTACACAAAATGAAGTTGCTGATTCGGTATATATAATAAAAAAAGGTAAAGTCAAAGTTTATTCTTTAACTCCTACTGGAGTTAAATATCTAGAAAGAACTTATTGCGAAAATGAACTATTTGGTGAACTAGAAATATTTGCTGATAAACCTATCCTAAATTATGTAGAGGCAATTGAACCTTGTGAAGCTATTAAAATTTCTAAAGAATCTTTTTTAGAATGGATTAAATACGATAGTAATTTTTCTTTATATGTACATATAAAGCTTTCTGAAAAAATGTATCATACCTCTATTAATAGTAAAGCAAATGTAGCTTATAATTTAAAGGATAGAGTTCTATTCTTTTTATGGAAATTTTTAGATGATCATAATTTAAATACTGTCCATAAGGATATACTAGTAGAAGGTGTTGGTTCAAACATTAGAAGTGTTAATCGAATTATTAAAGAGTTAGTAGATGAAAATATTGTTGAATATAACAAAGGATTCATTAAGGTAAATGATATAAATAATCTTGTTGATATAATTTTCTCCCCTAATCCTAATAATAATTTAGTAGGTATTTTTAATAAGAAATCAGGAGGTAACTATGATAGATAAAAAATTATTAATAGAAAAGGCATTTGATGCTCAAAAATTTTGTTATACACCATATTCTAATTTTAATGTAGGTGCTGCTTTACTTTGTGGTAATGGTGAAATTTATCAAGGTTGTAATATAGAAAATGCTGCATTTACACCTACAAATTGTGCTGAAAGAACAGCTTTCTTCAAAGCAATTTCAGAAGGCCAAAAGGAATTCACTGCTATTGCTATTGTAGGAAATAAAGCTGGAATTAAACCAGGAGATGGTGATTTTTGTGCACCTTGCGCTGTTTGCAGACAGGTTATGGCTGAGTTTTGTGACTTAAAAAACTTTAAAATAATAATTGCTAAAAGCACTGAAGAATATTTAGAGTATACATTAGATGAACTCTTACCATTAGCCTTTACAGGTAAAAACTTAGATTAAAGTAAAAAGCTATTGATGTCTCTATCAATAGCTTTATTTATATATAACTTTAAAATACTCAATTAATCTTCTTAAAATAACTTGCTCATTTTTCTAACTAATATTATAATCCAGCATCTTAAACCTAATGCTAAAAGTACTATACACACTCCTATAACATCTGAATAAAATACCATATTTATAGTATTTCCAACTGTAATTATAGAAGCTATTATTATGTAAATACTTATTTTATTATAATCACTCATTACCCCCTAATTATCCCTTTTAATACATTATATACTAAATTGTTATTTTAATAAATAAAAAAGCTATTAGGAATTATATTTAACTTACTCCTAATAACTATTTATTTTATAAACTATAATATTGTTCTATAAATACTTTATGACTTCTAGGTATATTTTCTGGCAACTCATCGTAACTAAAAAATCTTAAGTCCTTAGTTTCAAAATTATCTATATTTAATTTCCCACTATAACTTTTACATACATATCCTATTGTTATAAAAAAGGCCTTATCTCCATGTGGAAACTCAATGAAACACTCTTCTCCTGAAGTTGTTCCTAAAAGTTTTAATTCCTTTATGTTTAAACCAGTTTCTTCCTTTGCTTCTCTAACTGCAGTAGTCTCAAGAGATTCTCCTAGCTCTGTAATTCCACCTATTAACCCCCACTTATAAGGAAACGTTCCTCTTTTTTGTAATAATATTTGATTATATTTATTTATTATTAATACATTTACCCCTGTTAAATTTATTGAATCATGACCTACTTTTTCTCGTATGTATTTAACATAATCCATATTCATAACCTCACTATTTTCATTGATCTAAAAACATATATTATAATTATAACTTTAATATATCTTATTTATCATTTATAACTTCCCACTCTAAAAGTAATGTTACTAATGCCAAAATTGATAGTATTGCATTAGGAAATCCCCCTAACCTTTCAAAATTTGAAAAATCTACTAAAAATAATATCCAAACTATTGCTGTAATAATATGCAACGTAATTCTTACATATTTCTTACTCATAAATATCTTAAAAGAACTTTTTTCTTTAATATTATTTTCTTTTTTTACTATTGTCTTTCTTGTATTGTTTTTATTTTTCTTCTTAGCCATCCTTTGTCCTCACTTCTATATACATTAGTTTTACATCTTATTATATACTATTTTCACTAATAAAAATAATCATATCCTTTATCTAAATACTAAAGATATTTTCCTAATTTAGGGCATACTATATACGTCTTTGACATCAATATTTATATATTAAAGGTGAGTTCATATGAAAAACAATAATCATAAAATACAAAAAACACCTCCCTTTGAAAGGCCATTATTTATAATGATAATAACCTTTGTTGGAGGATATATGAATGGCTACACTTACATTACAAGAAATAATACATTAGCTAATATGCATACTGCTAATATGTCTAAATTAGGAATTAATATTGCACTTGGGGAATGGCTAGAGGCGCTACATTATTTTATTCCAATTTTAACTTGTATATTAGGTGCTGCATTTAGTAAATTAATTGAAACCATACTTGTAAACTTTAACTTTAATGGAGACTGGAGAAAATTTGCCCTTATATTAGAAGCAATTTCACTATTTCTAATAGGATTGCTTCCTACTTCTTTCCCTGATATTATAGTTACTAATCTTGTTTCTTTTTTTATGGGATATCAATTATGCTTATTTAGAACATGTCTTGGTGTTCCATTTAATACAACAATATGTACTGGAAATATTAGAAGCGTTGGGCTATTTTTATTTGATGCGTTAGATATAGAAAATAAAGAATCTTTAAAAAAATTAATTACTTTTATAGTTCTTACTTTTTCTTTTGCACTTGGTGCTATTCCTGGAACTTTAATATCTCTTGCTTTAAGTGTTAAGGCCGTTTGGGTTTGTAGTTTTATATTATTTTTACAATCGTTTTGGATATATTCTTATGAAAATAAAATAGCTTAAAGTAAAAAGACAGTATGTTATTATATATATTTTTTACATACTGTCTAAAACTACAACTTAGTTTATTTGCTTTCATCTATAATTTTTAATATTTCATCAGCTGCTCTCTTTGCTCCACCTGCATTATGAAAACTTTTTGATATATTCTTTGCCTTTTCTTTATATTCATTGTTATTAATAACTTTAATAACTGCAGATTTGATATATTCTGGCTTATCTTTTTTTAACATAACTCCTGCGCCCAACTTCTCAACTCTCTCTGCTACCATTTTTTGTTCTGAATGTTGTGGAAACAGCACCATAGGAACTCCATAATATAAACTCTCATTAATACTATTCATACCACAATGAGTAATAAATACATCTATTTCTTGAAGTACTTTAATTTGTTCAACAGAATTTTCAACCTTAAAGTTACTAGGTATATTTCCTAAATTTTTAATATTAGTACTATTCCCTATAGACATGATTACATCAAAACTAGTATCTTTAAATGCCTTTATACAATTTTTATAAAATTTAACATTTTTATTATTAACTGTTCCAAGCGAAATATATATTCTCTTCCTATTTCTTTCTTTAATCTCAACCATAGTATTAGCTACAGATGGCCCTACAAAATAATACTTATTAGAAAAAGTCTCTACCATAGGTTGAAATTCTTTTGATGTATATACAATAGTATTTGTATCATTATCATTGTTAACAATAGAAATAAAATTCTTTACATCATATCCTTGATTTCTTAAAAGCTCTATTTTTTTATTAATCCTTCCCATTCCAAAAATCATACGCATTATTTCATTTAAACCTTGTTTCATCATCCTTGCTGTATGCTCATTAAAAGCAAATGTTGTTGTAGAGCATATATATGGAATATTTAATTTTTGTGCAAATAATTTCCCCCAAAAACTTAACGAATCTGATACAATACAATCTGGTTTAAATGCATCAAGCTCACTACAAACCTTTTTATCTAAAGCTAAAGTGGTGTCTACAATCATTTCTATTAAAGCCGGAAAATCCTTTCCTACTTTCTTCTCATCTTCTGGTCTAAGTTCCGGTAAATATTCATCACAACAAATACATTTTGCACCTGCAGATTCAATTTTTTCTTTAAACTCTTTAAATGAATAATATACTACTTCATTTCCTCTAACTACTAACTCTCTAACCACTTCTATTGTTGGATTAGTATGTCCATGTGCAGGCATACAGAAAAAAACTATTTTACTCATATCTTTCACCACCCTTTATATGGTTTAACTTATTCATCCTTCATGGCTAATCCCATATTTTCCACGAAATTTATTAAATCACTTTGATGAACAATTCCAAGGCCTCTTTCCTCATCTCCTAGTATCAATAATTTATCACCTGCATTTATATTAAAAACAATTCTTGCTTCCTTTGGAATTACAATTTGACCTCTTTCTCCAACTACAACAGATCCAAAGAAGAACTTTCCTTTAGGTGGTACTCCAATTCCTGTTTCTTCTTCTGAGTGATTAACTAAATCATCTAATTTAACGTTATATAAATTTGCAAGCTTTATGCAACTCTCTATATCTGGATTAGATTCTCCATTTTCCCATTTTGCTACCGATTGCCTAGAAACATTAATCTTCTCAGCTATTTCCTCTTGCGTATACTGATTCTTTTTTCTTAGACTCTTCAAATTCCTACTAATCATACTTTTCATACCTCCTATATTTATCTTATTAAAATTACTAATTACTTTCTATCAACTAACCTTAACATTCATATATATATTTATATACATTTACTTATTAATTAATAATTTTATTTTTTCATAATCTCTACGTGTTTCTACTACTATGTTCTATATAAAAAATAATTTTATATACTTTAAACAAACTCTTACTTTCTAAATATTATATATTATACAATCTAATGATAGGAGATGAGATACATGTCAAGACATTATTGTAATACCGAATCATATTGTTGTAATAACAACTGCTGTAACCCTTGTGGAGGATATGGCAATGGTATATCTGGATTTGGTGGCTCATGTTTTTATATACTAGCAATTTTATTAATATTTGGTGGCGGTGGCTTTGGTCCAGGCAGCTTTTTCGGAGACTATAATAATATATATCGCTGTAGTGGATTTAATACTGGTTGGTGTAATGATAGGAGATCTAACAACACTAGTTTTAATAATAACAACTTTAGTTCTAATATGCTTTCTAATTCCAACTCTAACATTGCTGGGCTAATTAACGGTCTTTCTGGTAATGGTAACTTTGATATTGGTAACCTTACTGATTTTGCAAATTAAGCAACCAAATAAAAAGCTATTAGGGCATTTATTCCTAATAGCTTTATCTATTTCTATATTAAAATATTTTATTACCTTTGAATTAATAATAATTATAAATGAGTCAGCTAAAAAAATCTACAACACTTTTGCCATTGCAACTAAAACTATATATCAAAACTTACTTGAACTTCACTATTTTTTTCTTCAAAAGTTTTCATATATTTAAAAACCTCTTCTACTCCACAAATAATATTATTTTTCTTACAAGTTTCTTTAATAATCTTCATTAATCTTTCATGATTTTCACTTACTACTTCATAACTATTACCATATTTACTTATATATTTTTCTTTTAACCCCTTAAAATGCCTATCTAAGTTTTTATAATAATACTCTCTATTTCCATCTCTTAATGTTAATCCAATGCCAAATACTATAATTCCTTTAACTTTAGCCTCTATACAGTAATTTAATATTCCTCTTATATTCTCTTCAGTGTCATTTATATAAGGTAAAATAGGCGTTAACCAAACAACTGTAGGAATACCATTATCCCTCATTATCTTTAACACTTCAAAACGTTCTTTAGTAGTAGAAACATTAGGTTCAATTATTTTGCATAAATCTTCATCATAGGTTGTTAATGTCATTTGTACAACACACTTTGCTTTATTATTTATACTTTTTAACAAGTCCAAATCTCTTAATATTCTGTTAGATTTAGTTTGTATTGCTAATCCAAATCCATGCTTTTCAATTATCTCCAAACACTTTCTTGTATTTTGAAGCTTTTCTTCTAATTGAATATATGGATCACTCATTGCACCTGTTCCAATAATACACTTTTTTCTTTTTTTCTTAAGTATCTCCTCTAATAACTGTGGTCCATTAATTTTAACTTCTATATTTTCAAAAATATGATTCATTCCATAACAAAGACTTCGTGCATCACAATATATACATCCATGAGTACATCCCCTATAAATATTCATTCCATTATTACCGGATAGTATTCCTTTTGCTATTACCTCATGCATATACCTGTAACTTCCTTCCTTAATTACTTTAATGAAATATAAATATCAATTTTAGCATTATCATAATCTGCATTTAAATATTCTTCAAAATCAGCTTTATAACTTCTATCTAAATCCATTTGCCAAATCTTACTCCAAGCCTCTGCAACAGCCTTTTGCATATGCCCTTCTATAGAAAACTTAGCATATTTTCCTGCTGGAATCTTCTTTATTGTAAAGCTTTCATTTTCAACCCTAGATACCTCATTGCCTACCGTAACACAATATTTATTATTTTCGTAATCAGAATAAAGTCCTATTGCATATTCATTTACTTTATTCCTTATTAATTCATTAACTCCACCTTGATATAACTTTTCCCAAAGCTCTCCAATAACTTGCCCCATCTTAGGATCGTCATTACTTGTAACATCACTAACTCCTACTACTATTTTTTCTTCTAAATTTACAATTTTATAATTCATATTCATAACCTCCATATATTTGATAAGCTTATTATACTGAGATTAATATGACAACAATATGTCATATTAAGAATAATTTAAAAGCATTTTTTTAATTTTATCTTTTACTTCTTTTCTTATTTCCTCTGGCTCTAAAACTTCACATTCTTCTCCAAATGAAGATATATAACTAAAAATCCATTCACCTTTTGGATATTTAATTTCTGCAATAAAGCTTCCATCCTCTAACTGCTTAAAATTTTCAAATTCATCATATACCCTATATGCCATTTTAGAAGAAATCCTCATCTTTAAAGTTACAAATTCACCTTCATAAATATTATCTTCTCCCATTATAGTTTCAGGCGCTTTAAGATTGAAAGTTTCTTTAGAAATGCATAAATCTTTTATCCTTCTTAATTTAAAAAATCTATAATTTTCTCTTATTTTACAATAGCCATACATATACCAGCTTTGACCCTTAAAGTATAATTTTAATGGGTATACTTCTCTATTAATATTTTCCCCTTTCCCACTCATATAATCAAATTTAACTATTCTTTTACTCAATATTGCAGATTTAAGGTTATTAAAAGTTTCCTTTTCTCTTTCTGCATTACCCCAGTTTGAAAAATCAACCTCTATCCAATCTGTGTCATTTTCACCTAATATATTATTTAACTTCCTAAGAACCTTTTCCCGCTCCTTATCATTAAGACTTACAGCATTAACTGCCCTTATTGATGATAATATTTCTGACTTTTCTTCTTCCGTTAATACAGCCTTATTTAATATAAACTCTGGTAATATGGATATACCTCCACCTTTTCCTTTACTCATATAAACTGGAATTCCTGCTGTAGAAAGAGTTTCAATATCTCTATAAATAGTTCTTTGTGATACTTCAAATCTTTCTGCTAATTCCTTTGCTGTTACTATCTTCTTTTCTAAGAGAATATATATAATTTCAAATAACCTATTTACCTGCATAATTCTTTTTCCTCTCATCCATTGTATTACATTTTATAATTCTATATTAAAACAAACTTAACTTTTATTAATTTAAATAAAGCCATATGCTTTCACATACGGCTTATTACTTTTATATCACTGTAATTTATTATTCTTTAAACTACTTTTTCTTTACTGGAATCCAAACTTCAGAATAGTAGTTTTCATCAAAATTCCCTTTTTCATACTCACTTGGATCACTATATATTTCTATATTATACCCTCCAGCAATCTCATAGTCTATACAGTTTGGTAACCACTCTGAAAATATTTTTTTGTTAACTTCTTGAATTGATGATGGCATTTCTCCATAACTGCCGGCAAGTGCGAGTTTTCTTCTCCTAATGTACTCACTTAAAGAGTAACCACTTAACATTGCAAATCCTTTTTGAAAATAAAAAGGAACTTCAATTTCTGAAGCCCCTCATTAATTAATAATATACTATATATCTCTTCTAAAATACTTTCCTTCAAAGTCAACTTTCTCAGTCAATCCATAAGCTTCTTCCCTAGCCTCCTGAACAGTTCTACCTCTTCCAACAACAGATAAAACTCTTCCCCCACTAGTTCTTAAAACTCCATCAACCAATTGAGCTCCAGCTAAGAACACCTTATCCTTAATGCTTTCATCGATAGTGATTTCAAATCCCTTTTCAAAAGTTCCTGGATATCCCCTAGAAGCTAAAACAACATTAACGCAAGCTCCATCATACCACTTAACTTCTACTTCATCTAATCTGCTATCTAAAGCAGCTTCAACTAAATCAACTAAATCACTTTCCATTAAAGTTAATACAGATTGAGTTTCAGGATCACCCATTCTTACATTATACTCTAAAAGATAAGTCCCCTTTTTAGTTATCATTAATCCGAAGAAAATAATTCCCTTAAAATCAAATCCTTCTTCTTGAATTCCTCTTAAAGTATTAGCTACTATATTTTCTTGAAAGTCCTTCATTACATCTTCTGTAACAAATGGATTTGGTGCTAAAACTCCCATTCCCCCAGTATTTGGTCCCTTATCTCCATCAAATATTTGCTTATGGTCTTTTCCTGAAATGAAAGGTATTAAAGTGTTACCATCAGTAATTGAAAGTATTGACGCTTCTACCCCATCAAGGAATTCTTCAATAACAACCTTTTGACCTGCACCCTTAAATATGTCTGAAATCATGAAATCATCAATTGTTTTCATAGCTTCTTCTTTAGTTTCTGCAATTACAACACCTTTACCTGCTGCTAATCCATCTGCTTTAATAACTATTGGATATTCACATTTTTCTAAGTAAGACTTAGCTTCAGCACAGCTTGTAAAGTTACCATATTCAGCAGTTTTAACTCCATATTTTTTCATGAAATCTTTAGAGAAAGATTTACTTCCTTCTAATTGAGCACCTGCTGCATCTGGTCCAAAGCATCTTAATCCTGCTGCTTTAAATTTATCTGTTATACCTTTTGTTAATGGATCTTCTGGTCCAACAAAAGTTAAACCTATACTATTTTCTTTTGCAAACACTACTAATTCATCTATATCAGTAATATTAATATTTTCACATTTATTTGTAGTTGCAGTTCCACCATTACCAGGTGCTACAAATATCTTACTAACCTTTTCACTCTTAGCTAATTTCCAAGCAATAGCATGTTCTCTCCCACCAGAACCAACTAATAAAACTTTCATACAAAATACCTCACTTATTTTCTCGATAAATTTCAATTAATAAAAAAACAATGTAGTAAAACATTAACTATTTGTTTTTTATTTATTTAAACATTAATTATAAAAAAATAGATTACCTTTTAGTTGTTTTTTACGAATATCTTTAAACACAAATAAAACAAAAAATAAATATATTACTGTAGTGAATATTATAACAAGCTTTAGAATTTAATCTATGATGTAGAGGAAATAGCGTTAAGAAGTTTAGAAGAACGTCAATAACATTCGAAACTTTAGCTATTTCCTTGGAATCATAGATATAAATTCTTAGCGAAGTTATACTAATTCACGGAAGTAATATATTTATTTTTGACACTCTTAGTGTTTAAAGTGTCTGATTCCTGTCATAACCATTGCAATTCCATGTTCATTGCAAGCATCAATTGATTCTTGATCCCTCATAGAACCACCTGGTTGAATTATTGCTTTAATTCCATACTTAGAACATTCATCAACAATATCTCTAAATGGGAAGAATGCATCTGAAGCTAAAATTGTAGCTCCCTCACCTCTTCTTAAAGCATCCATTGTTGGCCAAATTCTATTAACTTGTCCTCCACCAATTCCTACAGCAACACCATTATTAACTGTTACTATAGCATTAGATTTAACATACTTAACAACCTTCATACCAAATAATAAATCTTTCATTTCTTCTTCAGTTGGTGCTTTTTCAGTAACAACTTTTATTTCATCAACTAATTGTCTATCTTCTTCTTGAACTAATATTCCACCATCAACTGTTACCATGAATTTTTCATCACATGGCTTAACATTGCATTTTAAAACTCTTAAGTTCTTCTTAGATTTTAATACTTCTAATGCATCTTCATCAAATCCTGGAGCTGCAATTACTTCTAAGAAAATCTTAACCATTTCTTCTGCTGTAGCCTTGTCTAACTTTCTATTAAATGCAACTATACCACCAAATATTGAAGTTGGATCAACATCGTATGCTTTAGTGTAAGCTTCGTATGGAGTCTCACCTATTGCAACACCACATGGAGTATTATGTTTAAGAGCACAGCATGCAGCTTCATCAAATTCATTTGCAACCTTCCATGCTATATCTAAATCCTTAATATTATTGTAAGATAATTCTTTACCATTTAATATTTCATAATCATTCATTCCACCCTCAAATTCAGTAGAAACATAGTATGCAGCACTTTGGTGTGGATTTTCACCATATCTTAAGCTTTGTTTTTTCTTATATGAAACAGACAAGTATTCTGGATATTCTTCTTCATCCGCAAGCATAAAGTTAGAAATTGCAGCATCGTAAGCACTCATTAAGTTAAATACCTTCCCAGCTAATTTCTTTCTTAACTTATAGCTAACATCTCCATTTTCCTTAATTTCAGCCATTACAGCTTCATAATCAGAAGCTTCTGAAATAACAACAACATCTTGGAAGTTCTTAGCTGCTGCTCTAAGCATTGTTGGCCCACCGATATCAATGAATTCAACCTTTTCTTCAAAGCTTAAATCTTCTCTTACCTTTTCAAAGAAAGGATATAAATTAACTATAACCATATCTATAGTTTCAATATTTCTTTCTTTAATTGTATTCATATGTTCTTCATTATCTCTTATAGCAAGTATTCCTGCATGAATGATTGGATGAAGAGTCTTAACTCTTCCATCTAGCATTTCTGGGAAATTAGTAACTTCATTAACTTCTGTTACTGCTAATCCATTATCTTTTAAGTGCTTATAAGTACCTCCAGTTGAAATAACCTCAACTCCATTTTCCGCTAAAAACTTAGAAAAATCTAAGATACCAGTTTTATCAAATACACTAATTAATGCTCTTTTAATCATGTAAAAATCCTCCCTATTTTAAAATATTTACTCTACCGTCTATAATTTCTATCTTACCGTTGCTAATTAACTCAATAGCTCTAGGTAATAATTTATGCTCTTCTACTAATACTCTTTTTTGTATATCATCAGCCGTATCCTCAAAGTATACAGGAACTGCTTCTTGAAGTATGATTGCCCCACCATCTACTTCTTCATTTACAAAGTGAACTGTACATCCAGTAACTCTTACCCCAGAAGCTCTTACCGCATTATGTACATGCATTCCATACATTTTATCCCCACAAAAACTTGGAATTAATGAAGGATGAATGTTCACTATTCTATCCTTAAATACTTTTAATATTTCCCCATCTAATATTGAAAGGTAACCAGCTAGTACTATTAAATCAACTTTACCTTTAGTTAATTCTAATATTTTATTTGAAACTTCATTTCCATATTCTTTTCTTGAAACAACATAACTTGGAACTCCTGCATTTTTAGCTCTTTCTAAACCATAAATACCATCTTTACTTCCAATAACCATTTCAACTTTAAAAGAATCTTGTTCATAATCTAAAATTGATTGGAGGTTTGACCCTCCACCAGATACAAGTACTGCTACTTTAAGCAAACTCCTTCACCTCCAGCTGTTACAATCCCAATTTCATAAGCCTTTTCACCTAATTCAATAAGTTCTTTAATAACAGCATCAACATCTTTTTCATCAACACATAATACAAAACCAATGCCCATATTAAATGTATTATACATATGATCTCTGCTTACACCTTTATTAATCATATCTTCGAATATTGCAGGTAATGGATAACTATCTTTTCTTATTTCTGCAGTTAGTTCAGAACCATTAAACATTCTTGGAACATTTTCAATAAATCCTCCACCTGTTATGTGAGACATACCTTTAATCTCAAACTTTTCTATTAAGTTTAATATTGGTTTAACATATATCTTAGTTGGAGTAATTAATGTTTTCCAAACTTCTTCTCCATTAAATTCTTCATTTAAATCTGTATATAATTTTCTAACTAAAGAGAAGCCATTTGAATGTACTCCTGAAGAAGCAATACCAATTAGCTTGTCTCCTGGTTTAATATTTTTTCCATTTATTATTTTATCTTTATCTACAATACCTACTGCAAATCCTGCAATATCATATTCTCCTTCTTTATAGAAACCTGGCATTTCAGCAGTTTCTCCACCAACTAAAGCACAATCTGACATAACACATCCATCAGAAACGCCTTTAACTAAGTCAGCGGCTACTTCTGCTTCAAGCTTTCCACAAGCAATGTAATCTAAGAAGAATAATGGCTTTGCTCCATGACATAAAATATCATTTACACACATAGCTACACAGTCAATTCCAACTGTATCATATTTCTTAGTTTTGAATGCTAATTCAAGCTTAGTTCCAACACCGTCTGTACCAGAAACTAAAACTGGCTTCTTATAACCTTCTGGTAATTCAACCATTCCAGCAAAACTTCCAAGACCATTTAAAACATATTCACTCATTGTTCTTTGTGCATATTCTTTTATAAGCTTTACTGACTTATAACCTTCTTCTATATTAACTCCAGCCTCTTTATAAGTTATCATTTAAATTACCTACCTTTCAGTTTCTATTGGTGTCGCAACTGGATATATTCCATTGAAACATCCTACACAATACCCTTGATTTGCATTAAAGCACTTGTACATACCATCCATTGATAAATATCCTAAAGAATCACAACCGATTATTTCTCTCATTTCTTCTATAGAATGATTAGCTCCTATAAGGTCTTTTCTATAAGGAGTATCAATTCCAAAGTAACATGGATATTGAACAACTGGAGATGCTACTAAGAAGTGAACTTCTTTAGCTCCTGCTCTTCTTAATGATTCTACTAAATGCTTTGAAGTTGTTCCCCTTACTATAGAATCATCTATAAGAATAACTCTCTTATCTTTAATATTTACCTTTAAAGGATTTAACTTAACTGCTACAGCTCTTTCTCTAACTTCTTGAGATGGTGTAATAAATGTTCTTCCTACATATCTATTTTTTACAAATCCAGTATCATAAGGAACTCCTGATGCTTTAGCATACCCTATTGCTGCTGGTATACCTGAATCTGGTACTGCAATAACTACATCTGCATCTATTGGGAATTCTTTATATAATTGTTCTCCAGCTCTAACCCTTGATTCATGAACATCTAATCCATCGATTATAGAATCTGGTCTAGCAAAATATATATACTCAAAAGCACAAGTTTGACATTGAGTATTTTCAGAATATCTATATGAATTTATTCCATTTTCATCAATTACCACAATTTCACCTGGCTCAATATCTCTAACTAACTCTGCACCAATTGCATCTAAAGCACAGCTTTCTGAAGTTAATACATAGCCTTCTTCAATTTTTCCTAAACTAAGAGGTCTTATTCCATGTGGATCTCTTACACCAATAAGCTTATTTTCAGTTAATATAACCATTGCAAATGATCCTCTAACAGCTTGAATAGCATCTAATACAGCTCTTTCAACACCTTTTTTAGCGCCTCTTGCAATTAAATTAGCAATTACTTCTGAGTCAATTGATGTATGGAATATATGTCCTCCATCTTCTAATAACTCTCTAATAACATCTGCATTAACTAAAGTTCCATTATGAGCCATAGCTATTGGTCCTAACTTTGTTTGGCTTAATAATGGCTGTGCATTTTCTATTCTAGTATCACCACTTGTTGAATATCTAACATGTCCAATAGCAGCAAATCCCTTTAAACTATCTATATCATCTTGAGAAAATGCTTCTGTTATAAGCCCCATTCCTTTTTTAATATTTATATCTTCACCATTTGCAACAGCTATACCAGCACTTTCTTGTCCTCTATGTTGAAGTGCATATAGACCGTAATATGTTACTGAAGCAACATCTAATGGATTATTAGAATAAATACCAAATACTCCACATTCATCTTTAAATTTATCATTACTTGGATCCATTATAATATTGTCCAACTTTAGATTCATACTCCTACCCCCGTTAATTAGTTAATAGTTAGTAGTTGATAGTTTTAGGTAGAAACTGCTATCGCAGTTTCTTAAAATTTATTTTTCCTAAAGCTGATTTGAATCAACTTTATTCCTCAACTCACCACTTACCACTTGTAAATTGAAACTATCTAAGCTATTCTTGTATTCTCTTTAAGATTTCAACATATGCATCTTTAACATTTCCAAGATCTCTTCTGAATCTGTCTTTATCTAATTTTTCTCCAGTAGTTGCATCCCAGAATCTGCAAGTATCTGGCGAAATCTCATCTGCTAAAACTATATCTCCGTTATATCTACCAAACTCTAATTTGAAATCTATTAATCTTATGTTAGATTTTAAGAACATATCCTTTAAAATATCATTTATTTTTGCTGTTAAAGAATAAATCTTTTCTAATTCTTCAAAAGTTGTTGCTCCTATACCAACTGCATGATAATCATTTATTAATGGATCTCCTAGTGAATCATCTTTATATGATAATTCAAATACTGTTGTTTTAAGTTCTGTTCCTTCTTCTAATCCTAATCTCTTAGCCATTGAACCAGCTGCAACATTTCTTACAATCACTTCTAGTGGTACTATTTCAACCTTTTTACATAATTGTTCTCTATCATTTAACTTTTCAATAAAGTGAGTTGGAACTCCTTTGTTGTTTAACATTTCAAATAACATTGAAGTAATTGCATTGTTTAAAACACCCTTATCTTCGATCTGACCCTTCTTTTCTCCGTTAAAAGCTGTTGCATCATCTTTGTAAAATACTATTACTTCATCAGCCTTATCTGTAGCATATATTTTCTTTGCCTTACCTTCGTACATCATTTCTAATTTTTCCATTATAAATCCACTCCTTCACCATTTTCAGCTATAAATTTTTCTTTCATTTCTTTTCTATATTCAACTAATTTAGCTTTTAATTCTTTATTTCCCACTGCTAACATTTGTACTGCAAGCATTCCAGCATTATAAGCATTATTTATTCCAACTGTTGCAACTGGAATAGCTTTTGGCATTTGTACTATTGAAAATAATGCATCTAACCCTTCAATAGCGCCTTTACAAGGAACCCCTATAACTGGCATTGTTGTTTGAGAAGCTATTACTCCAGGCAAGTGTGCTGCAAGTCCTGCACCTGCTATTACAACTTCACATCCTTGTGCTTCACATTCTCTTAAAGTTTCCTCTAACTTTTCCGGAACTCTGTGAGCTGATAAAACAAATGCTTTATACTCAACTCCAAATTCCTTTAAGCAGTTAGCTGCTCCTCTCATTATTTCCGTATCAGATTTAGATCCGAAAAATATTGCTACCTTCATTTTTTAAACCACCTTTTTTTAGTTAGTTTTAGTTAATAGTTTAGGTAGAAACTCCCTAAGGAGTTTCTAAAATCAGTTACGCTGACTTTATTCCTTAACTATTAACTCTTAACTATTAACTATTTTAAATTTTATTTAAAATACTTAACTCCCGATTCGAAAATCTTTTGATCAAAGTTTCCTGGTACGTTTTTATATAGGTTTTCTCCAATTCTTTCAGAGTGTCCCATTTTCCCTAAAACCCTACCATCTGGACTTGTTATACCTTCTATTCCTAAGATTGACCCATTTGGATTAAATGGCATATCTAATGCTATATTTCCTTTATTATCAACATATTGAGTTGCTACTTGTCCATTTTCAACTAATTGTTTTAATAATTTTTCTGGAGCAACAAATCTACCCTCTCCATGAGAAATTGCAACGTTATGAATATCTCCTAATTCTACTCCACTAAACCATGGTGATTTCTTAGAAACAATCTTAGTCTTAATTATTGAACTCATATGCCTATTAATTTCGTTATAAGTTAATGTTGCCATATCTTCTTCAATATCAACTATTTCACCATAAGGTACTAATCCTAACTTAATTAATGCTTGGAAGCCGTTACAAATACCTAACATTAATCCATCTCTATTCTTTAATAAATCCATAACTGCATCTTTAATTCTTTCGTTTCTAAATACTGTTGATATGAATTTACCTGAGCCATCTGGTTCGTCTCCAGCTGAGAATCCACCAGGTAACATTATTATTTGACTTTCTCTAATTTGCTTTTCTAAGTTTTCAATTGACTCTGCAAAAGCTTCTTTAGAGTAATTTCTAAATACTAAAGTTTCTGTTTTTGCTCCAGCATTTCTAAATGCTCTTTCACAATCATATTCGCAGTTTGTTCCTGGGAATACTGGAATTATTACCTTTGGTTTAGCAACCTTTATAATAGGTGATTTAAGATTTGATTCATTGTATAAGACCTCCTTAACTGACTCATTTTTATCAGTAGTTTTAATCTTAAATACCTTTGATAATTTCTTTTCATAAGTTTCTTCTAAAATATTTAATTTTAAATTTAAATCATATTGTTGTGAAACTATTAATTCATCTTTAATTGTGCATCCTATTGCCTTGTAAGCGCATCCTTTAAACTCTTCATCTACATTTACATCAGACTTTACTTCTAAAACTAAACTTCCATAGTTTAATCCGAATAATTCTTCCTTAGTTAGATTAAAGAATTTAACCCCAATTTTATTTCCGAAAGCCATCTTTGAAAGTGTTTCAGACACTCCACCAAACTTAACGCTTGAAGCTGATATTACTTTACCTTCTAAAATAAGCTCATGTAACTTCTCTAAATTCTTTTTATATCCTTCTACCTTTAATGTGTAATCTTCATTTCTTTCTGCCATTAAGAATACTAATTTTGAACCAACTTCTTTAAGTTCTGCACTAATTATATTCTTTGCCTTTTCTACTCCAACAGCAAAAGCTACTAATGTTGGAGGTACATCTATGTCTCCAAAACTTCCAGACATTGAGTCTTTACCACCAATTGCAGGTATTCCTAAATCTATTTGTGCTTGGTATGCACCAAGTAGTGCTGCAAATGGTTTACCCCATCTTTCTGGACTCTTTCCTAATTTTTCAAAATACTCTTGAAGGGTCAATCTTGCCTTTCTGTAATCCCCACCTACAGCTGCAAGCTTTGTAACTGCTTCTATTATTGAGTAGTATGCCATATGATATGGACTCCATACTCCTAAATCTGGATTTAATCCATAACTCATTATTGTAGCCTCTTCACTTACCCCATTTAATACTGGAATCTTAGCAACCATTGCTTCTTGTTCTGTATTTGCATCCCTACCACCATATGGCATAAGAACTGTTCCTCCACCAATAGTAGAGTCAAATCTTTCAACTAATCCTTTTTGTGAAGCAACATTTAATTTTGTTAAGTTATTTAACCACTCTTCTTTAACATTTACATCTCCAACTGTTAAAGGATATTCTCCTGGTAACTTAACTTCTACATTAGTTACTTGTCTTGCTCCATTTGTATCTAAGAAGCTTCTCTTTAAGTTAACTATTTCTTTACCTCTCCAATACATTCTTAATCTTTCAGTATCTGTAACTTCTGCAACAACAACCGCTTCTAAGTTTTCTACTTTAGCTAACTCTATAAATCTATCTACATTTTCCTTATTAACTACTACAGCCATTCTTTCTTGTGATTCAGAAATTGCAATTTCAGTTCCATCTAAACCTTCATATTTTTTAGGTACTCTATCTAAATTGATATCTAACCCTCTAGTTAATTCTCCAATTGCTACTGAAACTCCCCCAGCTCCAAAATCATTACATCTTTTAATCATTTGAGCTATTTCAGCATTTCTAAATAATCTTTGAATTTTTCTTTCTGTTGGTGCATTACCTTTTTGAACTTCTGCTCCACATTCATTTATTGAGTCTTCAGTATGTTCCTTTGATGAACCTGTCGCTCCCCCAACACCATCTCTTCCAGTTCTTCCTCCAAGAAGAATTACTATATCACCAGCTTGTGGTTCTTCTCTTATTACATTTTCTTTTGGTGCTGCTGCTATAACTGCACCAACTTCCATTCTTTTAGCAACATAGTTTGGATGATATACTTCTGAAACTTGTCCAGTTGCTAAACCAATTTGGTTACCATATGAGCTATAGCCATGAGCCGCTCCTAAAGTAATTGTTCTTTGTGGTAATTTACCTTTTATAGTATTCTCTACTGGTAATGTTGGATCTGCTGCACCAGTAACTCTCATTGCTTGATATACATATGTTCTACCTGATAGTGGGTCCCTTATGGCACCTCCTAAACAAGTTGCTGCTCCACCAAAAGGTTCAATTTCAGTGGGGTGATTATGTGTTTCATTTTTAAACATCACTAGGTACTCTTCATTACCCTTATCTGTTTCTATGTTAACTTTTATTGAACAAGCATTTATTTCTTCTGAGATATCTAGGTCATCAAGCATTCCTCTTTTTCTCATTTCCTTCATAGTAATAACTGCTATATCCATTAATGTTTCGTCTCTATCAGTTTCTCCATAAACAAAATCCCTTGATTTTAAATATGCTTCATATGATTTTTGCACTGCATTATTTAATTCACCAATTTCAAAAGTTACATCTTCAATTGCAGTACTAAATGTTGTATGTCTACAGTGATCTGACCAATAAGTATCAATTACTTTTATTTCAGTAATAGTTGGAATTCTTTCTTCCTCTTTAAAGTAATCCCTTATCATCAATAAGTCTTCAACACTCATTGCTAGTCCTAATTCTTTGTGGAAGTCTTCTATTGCTTTTCTATCTTTGCTAACAAAATCATGAAGTATTTCTACATCGTTAGGTTCTGCTAATTTTGAAGAAAGCTCAATATTATCTATTGCTACCTCTCTAGAATCTACAGGATTTATATAGTAAGTCTTAATTTTTTCTATATCTTCTTTAGTTAAGTTACCTTTTAAAACTATAACTTTAGCTGATTTTACTTCAACTCTTTCTTCAGATCCTAATAATCCAATACATTCTGATGCTGAATCGGCTCTTTGATCATATTGTCCTGGTAAAAATTCTACAGCAAATGCTATTTCATCATCGTTTATAGGAAGATTTCCTTCATATAAATTATCCACTGTCTTTTCAGCAAATATTGTATATAAAGACTTTTTGTAGTATTCCTCTTTCATTTCACCTAATATATACTTATTTACCACTCTTACAGCTTGAAGATTCTCTATTCTTAAATTACTTTTAAAATCTTCCATAAGGCTTTTAGCTTCAACATTAAAACCATCTTTTTTTTCTACAAAAATGCATTTAAACCCTAACATTCTATACCTCCACATACATAAATTTCAAAACACGAACATTATTACATTTTTTATTTATATTCTTCGTGTTAATTAAATATTACCAATTCGATTTATATTTGTCAACATTGTGAAATATTATTTAACATATTTTTCGTCATATATCCGAACTTTAATTAACTTTTAATATTTTAAATTCGTTTTATTGACTATTTATCAATTTTATATCTCAAAATAAACTTTTACTGTATTAACATTATTAAAATTAGAAATACTATATAGGATAAATTAGACTATAAATATAATTTAAGGAGTGATTTTATGAGACTTCCTAAACACATTGGTGTTATTCCTGATGGTAATAGACGTTGGGCTGAAAATAATGGTCTTTCAAAAGAAAAGGGGTATAACATAGGCATTAATCCTGGACTTTTACTATTTAAGTTATGTGAAAACTTAGGTATAAAAGAAATAACTTACTATGGATTTACTACTGATAATACCAAAAGACCTACTGTTCAAAAAGATGCATTTATAAAGGCTTGCATAGATGCTGTAAAGTTACTCTCTCACGAAAATGCAGAATTATTGGTTATTGGGAATACAGAATCTCCTTGCTTCCCCCCTGAATTATTACCTTTTACAACAAGAAGGACTTTTGGAAAAGGTGGAGTTAAAGTAAATTTTTTAGTTAATTATGGTTGGGAATGGGATTTAAACTTATCTAGACAGACACATACTAAAAGAAATAATTTAGATTTAGTATTACATTCAAAAGATATTTCTAGAATTGATCTTATTATTAGGTGGGGCGGACGAAGAAGATTAAGTGGCTTTTTACCTATACAATCAGTTTATTCTGACTTTTATGTAGTTGATGATTATTGGCCTGATTTTAAAGTTCAGCATATATACGATGCACTAGAGTGGTATTCAACTCAAGACATTACATTAGGAGGTTAAGCCTTAATTCAAAGATGTGATTTAATAGAACTATAAATAATATAACAAATAATAATTTAAACGATGAATTCTTACTTTAACTTTTTATCAAGTAATTACAAAAAATAAGAATAAAAAAGTGCCACAAGATATTTCTTGCGACACAATCCTACGTAACCTAAAAGGTCACTAATATTTTTCCCTTAAAACTTCATTTTATTCAAGTATTAATTTAAATTCATCACTTGACATACACTATTAGAAACTATTAAAATTTAATGACCATTATTTTAAGGAGAGATTAAATGATTATCGGAAAAGAACTACAAGATGAAAATAAATACTTAAATAAAACAATAGGAAAAATTACTGATTTACTTAATAGTTATGGTGTTTCAAGTGAAGAACAAGATAAAGAAATAATAAAGCATAGAAAGTTTTTATGGGATAATAGAAATGAATTAGATGAAATTGAAATAAATGAAAACTGTGGACAGGTTGCATTAAATGAACAATTACATGCTAAGAAAGTATCAAGAATTAGAACATTAGAAAAACAACTAGCTAATCCTTATTTTGCTAGAATTGATTTTAAAGAAAATGGTGAAGATACTGAAAGCTTTTATATAGGATTATCTACTGTAGAAGATGAAGATAATTTTGATATTTTTGTATTCGACTGGCGTTCTCCTGTTGCTAATATGTTTTATGACTTCGAAGCTGGTCCTGCATACTACGATGCTCCAGTTAGAAGAATAGAAGGCCATATAGAATTTACTAGACAATATAATATTAAAAATGGTCAAATAGTCTTTATGCATAACTCAAACGAAAGCTTATGTGATGAGGCTTTAACATCAATGCTAAGTGGAAATGCTACTGATAAAATGAAAAATATAGTTGCTTCTATTCAAAAGGAACAAAATGACATTATAAGAAGTGATGATAGTAAAATATTATTCATTCAAGGTGCTGCTGGTTCTGGTAAAACATCTATAGCATTACATAGATCTGCTTACCTATTATACAAACATAGAAAAAATCTTAGCGCTGATAATATTTTAATCTTCAGTCCAAATGAAGTTTTTGCAGAATATATTTCAGATGTATTACCTGAACTTGGCGAAAGTAATATACGTCAAACTACATTTGAAATTTTTTCAAAGAGATTCTTACCATCAAATTATTTATACGAAAGTAAAAATGACCATTTAGATTATATTTACTCTAACCATACTGATTTAGATACATTCAAATTAAGAACTAAATCTATGGAATATAAAAATACGTTAGACTTTATGGATACTTTAAATAAATTCATATTAGATATTCCAAGACTTATTACTAATGTGACTCCAATTACAATTGAAGGCGTACAAATAGTAAGCAAAAAGTCAGTAGAAAAAACTATATTTGAGAGATTTAAGGATATTCCTTTCTTAAATAGAATTGATGTTGTTAAACAAAGTTTATTTTCTCAAGTAGAAAATAAATATTTATCTTCAAAAGATAATTCTCATTTTGATTATGTTGAAGATAAAAAAACATTCTATGATTTTTGTAAAGCACAAGTTGATTTACAAGTTGATGCTATGATTAAAACACTTGATAGTGTTGCTATTTACAAATCTCTTTGGAGCAACATTGAAAATTATACAAATATTGATTTAAAGAATACAAAAAATTTAACTTTAAATTATTTAAATAATAACGAAGTAAAGTTTGAAGATATTACTCCTATAATTTATATAAGATCTTCATTAGAAGGTTTCAGAAGTTATGGAAATATGAAACATGTTTTAGTAGATGAAGCTCAAGACTATAGTCCATTATTCTACGAAATAGTTAAAAGATCTTTCCCAAATGCTTCACTAACAATTATGGGTGATTTAAATCAAAGAATTGATAAACATTCTAATGTAAAAAGTAGAAATAGTATAACTGATGTGTTTAATGATGTTAAAACAGTAGTTCTAACTAAAAGCTATCGTTCAACAGGTAATATAACTAATTTTACTAAGGATATTTTAGAAACCCACGAACCTATAGAAGCTGTTGATAGAATTGGTGATAATCCAACTATTCATATTATTGATAATAACTTAGAAGAAAGAATTTCTACTAAGATAAATGAAATGAAAGATAAAGGTTATAAATCTATAGCTATTATTTGTAAAAACAAAGAAAATAGTGAAAAACTTTATTCTTCTTTAAAAGAACTAGATGATGATATAAATTTAATAATTAGTGATAAATGCGAATTCAAGATTGGTATTAATGTAATATCTTCATATATTGCAAAAGGATTAGAGTTTGATGGGGTTATTTTAGCTGATGGTGAAAGTTATCTATCAATTGAAGATAAGCATTTATTCTATACAGCATGTACAAGAGCATTGCATGAATTGCACATATATGCTAATACTTCATTAGAAAATATATTACCTCAAGATAATAGTCTTTACACTTTAACTGATAATTAATTCATATTTAAAGTGATCTCTCATATAAATGAGTTACCCTTAAATATTTATTTTAAAACCTTTCTTAAGCATCTTTAATTATATATAACATAAAAGCATCGTATCAATTGATACGATGCTTTTTTTAATATTAATTATCTTTTTTAAGCATTTCTCCAATAGCTGCTATGCTACCAAGTGATGATAAAGTTTCATTTGGTAAGATAAGCTTATTAGCTGGATTTTTAGACATCTCTTTAAGTGCTTCAACTTGTTTAAGTGCTATAACTGTTTCATTAGTTCCTGATTCAATAATAGCTTCGTTTACTTTTCTAATAGCTTCTGCTTCTGCTATAGCTATTTGTTCTATAGCCTTAGCCTTACCTTCAGCTTCTAAAAGTTGAGATTCTTTTAAACCTTCAGCTCTTCTAATATTAGCTTCTTTTTCTGCTTCAGCTTCAAGAATCTTAGCTCTCTTTTCACCTTCAGCTTTTTCTATTTGAGATTGTCTTTGACCTTCAGCTACTAATATAGTAGCTCTCTTATCTCTTTCAGCTTTCATTTGCTTTTCCATAGCTTGTTGTATTTCAGCTGGTGGAATTATGTTCTTAATTTCAACTGATAGTACTTTTATACCATAAGCATCAGTAACTTCATCAATAATACCAAGTAATTGTTGGTTTATACTGTCTCTTCCTGCAAGAACTTCATCCAATGTCATATTACCTAGTATATTTCTTATGTTTGTTGTAGCTGAATAAACTATACCTGATTTATAATCTTCAATATTATATACTGCATCTTTTGCATTAAGCATCTTATAGAAAATAACGTTATCAACTGAAATTTTAACATTATCTTTAGTGATAACTGATTGTGGTGGTACATCTAAAATTTGTTGCTTAGTTGATACTTTTTTTCTTACAAAGTCTACACCTGGAATTACAAAATGCCACCCTGGTTCTAAAATTTTATGGAATTGTCCTAATCTTTCTACTACATATAAATAACCTGTGTTTACAACTTTAATTGATGATAATAGCACTAAGAAAATGATTACTAGTAATGCTACTAAAAATATTAATCCTGACATATTATTCCTCCTTCAAACTTACAATTAACTTATTACCTTCAAGTCCTGTAATTGTATATTCTTGACCTTTTCTTATTATTTTCCCTTTATTATAAGCAGTCCAATAAATACCACTTACTTTTATCTTTGATGTCTCCCCCATATCTTCTTCTGCAATCATTGTTCTACCTATATAGGTTTGTTCCATCGTTGGTACATGATTAACATCAGCCTTGAATTTCTTTTTTGCCCAAGGATAACCAATTGAAACAGTCACAACTCCAACAACTAAAAACGCTATAACTTGCCACACAACAGCAACTTCTAATAATGAAAGTATTATTGCAACTAAAGCTCCTAAGGAAAACCACATAAATATGAAACTACTCGTAATAACATCAATAGCAATTAAAAATACTGCAACAAGAATCCAAATAATTACCTCAACCATAATTTCTCCCCCTTTCTTTATTCTATTATTAAATCATTAATAATATTTTAATAATATTTTAATTATATACTATATTATTCTTCTTTTGTATTAATTCTTCCAAATAGTTAAGTCTTAACTACAAACTCATTGTAATATATTATAAATCTTTTTGCAAGTTATTTTTTATCGCTTTATGAGTTATTTATTATCCCTTAAAACGTTTAAATTTAACTATCTCTTAAATAATTTGATTTTCTAAGGTTTTCCTTTTATTATTTATTTATATGTATTTTATTAGACTACTAATACAATACTAAAATTATATAAAGTATTGGAGATGATATTATGAATTTTATAAAAGTAGGATCTGCATGTCCTAAAACTAAAGTTGCAGATGTTATTTTTAATGTTGAAAATATATGCTCATGTATTAATGATGCTTATAATAAAGATGTTAAATTTTTAGTTTTCCCTGAACTATCTATTACTTCTTATACTTGTGCTGATTTATTTTTAACTTCTACATTAATAAATAAATCTATAGAAGGAATTAAGTTAGTTTGTGAAAATAGTATTAACAAGGATATGTTAATCGCTGTTGGATGTCCGCTTCTTCATAACAATGTCCTTTACAATGCAGCATTCATTATTTTTGAAGGAAAGATTCTTGGAATAGTTCCTAAATCATATATTCCAAACTATAGCGAATTTTATGAAAAAAGATGGTTTACATCTGCTGCAATGTTAATTGATGAAACTGTAGATCTACCTTTCCAGAATAATATACCACTAGGTACAAACTTGTTATTTACTGCTGGAGATTATAAGTTTGGTATAGAAATTTGTGAAGACCTTTGGGTAACAATACCTCCTAGTTCTTATCTTTCACTTTTAGGCGCTAATATTATAGGTAATCTTTCAGCCTCAAATGAATTGGTAAGTAAAAAAGAGTATAGACTTTCATTAATTTCTAATCAAAGTGCTAGATGTATGTCATCTTATATTTACTCTTCAGCTGGTGTGCATGAATCTACAACCGACTTATTATTTAGTGGTCATCTAATAATAAGTGAAAATGGTTCTATATTAAAAGAAAATAATAGATTCCAAAGAGAAAATGAAGTTATAACTTCTTGTATTGATGTATTTAAATTGAATGCTGAAAGGTTAAAAAATTTAAGCTATAGAGATGCATCTAAAATTGTACCTTTTAAAGCTAAAAATATTAACTTCAATTTTAAAAATACAGAAATTAAAGATTTTGATAGATATGTAGATAAACATCCATTTGTTCCATCTAATGAACATGAGAGAGAAGAAAGATGTAAAGAAATATTTAACATTCAATCATCAGCCCTTGCAAAGCGTTTAGAACACACTAATCTAAAAAAAGCAGTAATAGGAATCTCTGGTGGACTTGATTCAACTTTAGCTTTATTAGTTATAGTTAAAACATTTAAATTACTAGGAATTGATAATAAAAATATTGTAACTATCACTATGCCTGGATTTGGTACTACTGATAGAACATATAATAATGCATTAACTCTTTGTAGAGAATTAGGTACAGATTTAAGAGAAATAAATATTGTTGAAGCTGCTCTTCAACACTTTAAAGATATTGGTCATGATAAAGATATACATGATGTAACTTATGAAAATGTTCAAGCAAGAGAAAGAACTCAAATATTAATGGATTTAGCAAATAAGGAAGGTGGATTATTAATAGGAACTGGTGATCTTTCTGAGTTAGCCCTTGGATGGTGTACTTATAATGGTGATCATATGAGTATGTATGCTGTTAATCCTTCTATTCCAAAGACTCTTGTTAGATATTTAGTTAAGTATGTAGCAGAAAAAGAATCTACTGAAGAAGTTTCTCATACTTTATTAGATATTTTAGATACTCCTGTTAGTCCTGAACTTTTACCAAAAGGTGAAAAAGGAGATATCGTTCAAAAAACTGAAGATATCGTTGGTCCATATGAGCTTCATGACTTCTTCTTATATCACTTTATTAAACATGGATCTTCAAAAGAAAGAATTGAACTTCTTGCTAAAGCAGCATTTAAGGATGATTACTCTGAAGAAGAAATTAATAAATGGCTTGATAAATTTATTTATAGATTCTTTACTCAACAATTTAAGAGAAGTGCATTACCTGATGGCCCTAAAGTTGGTTCAATTTCTTTAAGTCCTCGTGGTGACTGGAGAATGCCATCTGATGCTTCATTTAATTCCTTTATAAAATAAAAAAAACAAGGAAATTTATACTTAAATATAAATTTCCTTGCTTACTTATTTTCTTACTTCTTTTAATTTTTCTTCTACCATTTGTATTAACTTAAGCTTATCATCTTCACAATTTACAACATCCATAACATTCATATCAATTATTAATACTTCAGATGCTTTATAATGATTATTTACCCAATTGTCATAATCCTTCCATAAGAAATGATAATATTCTTTTAAACTATCATCAACTTCAAAATCTCTTCCTCTTAAGTTAATTCTATTCATAACTGTTTCAAATGACCCCTTTAGATAAATCATTATATCTGGTGCCTTCTTTGGAAGTGATTGTAGTTCTTCCATCATATTATTTAATAAATTTTCATATATCTCCATTTCTAATTCTGATATTCTTCCAAGCTCCATATTCTTCTTAGCAAAATACCAATCTTCATATATTGATCTATCTAATACATTATTATCATTAACTAACGCTTCCTTTATACTTTTAAATCTAGTATTTAAGAAATATAATTGTAATAAGAAAGGATATCTTTTTCTTTGTATCTCTTCTTCAGACTCACTATAAAATAATGGCAAAAGTGGATTATCATCAACAGATTCATAAAAAACATCTGATTGAAAATGCTCTCCTAGAATTTTTGCTACTGAACTTTTGCCTAAACCTATCATTCCACCGACTACTAACAACATACTTCACCTATCCTTTATTATTCATCCTTAGTGCTAATTAATGATAACTTGTATTTACTTTCAATTCAAGACTTGACAGAATAAAAAGGCATACAAATACAAAGTATTAATATGCCTTCTTAGATTTACTTAATTTTTAAAGTATCAATATATTTAACTGCACTTAATGCTGCTATATTACCTTCTCCAGCAGATTTAATATATTGATATGGTTTTCCAACACAATCTCCTGCTGCAAAACATCCTGGAATATTGCATTTCATTTCTCTATCAACACAAATATGTCCATCTACTATTTCTAGTCCTGGTACTAACTGACCAGGTGATATACTATCCTTTAATATAAATACTCCATCAGTTTCTAATTCACCATCATCCAATTTAACTGCAGAAACTTTTGCTTCTCCAACTATTTCTAATGGTTTTTTAGTAACTACTTCTATATTTTCATTTAAACTAGTTTCACCTTTATACATTGGTATATAATAAACTTTTCCAGCAAGTTCACTAACATAATTAGTTTCTTCTTCTGCTTCTTTATTATATCCTATTATTGTTACAGTTTTTCCTTTATAAAGAGGTGCATCGCATGTAGCACAATAACCTACACCTTTGCCTATTAATTCCTCTTCACCTTTTATTGGTTTAGTATATTCCATACCAGTAGCTAAAATTACAGTTGTAGCCTCATACATTTTCTCATTAACCATTAAAGCAAAGTAATCGCCCATGGCATATATATTATTAACCCTTTCCTCTGTAATTTCAATCCCCATCTTATCTATATGCTCAAGAAATTTATCCTTAACATCAGCTCCATTTACTCCATAAAAACCTAAGTAATTATTAATCTTAGGAGCTTTGCTTAATTTATGACTTAATTCCTTATTCCCAAAAATAATAAACTTTTTATTTCTTATTTTGGCATTAAGAGCTGCAGATAATCCTGCTGGACCACTACCTACTATGGCTATATCATATCTCTCCATAGTAACCTCTTCCCTCTAAATATGCTTTTTAACAGCTTCTTTTAATTGATTCTTTGGCATAAATCCAACTAAAGTATCAACAGGTGCTCCATTTTTAAATACCATTATTGTTGGTATGCTTGCAACTCTGTACTTACCAGCTAAGTTTGGACATTCATCAACATTAACCTTTGTAAATTTAGCATTTGTTAACTCTCCTGCTACTTCTTCAAAGATAGGTCCTATCATTTTACAAGGACCACACCATTCAGCCCAGAAATCTACTATACTAACTCCATCAAAATCAACTACTTCTGTATTAAATTCATTTTCTTTTAAATGCTTAACCATTATATTTCCTCCTACTCCCCCCTTAGGGGGATATTAATATTATTTGTTTTATTTTACAGCGATAATTATTATTAGTCAATAATTTTATCCTTAATGATAGTTTACCCTACTTTTTTATTATAATTCTATAAAATAAATCTCTATTTAACCATTGAGTATCTATTTAAATTTTCATAAATACCGCCCTTTTCTATAAGTTCATCATGACTTCCTCTTTCTTCAATCCCCTTATCTGTTAATACTATTATCTCATCAGCATTTTTAATTGTCGATAATCTATGAGCTACAACAATAGTTGTCCTATTTTTACATAACTCTTCTAAAGATTTTTGAATTAAATACTCTGTTACATTATCTAAAGCCGATGTTGCTTCATCTAGTATTAATATTGGTGGATTCTTCAAAAATACTCTTGCAATAGATATTCTTTGCTTTTGTCCTCCAGATAATTTAACTCCCCTTTCTCCAATATATGTATTATATCCATCCTTTAGTTCCATGATGAACTCATGTATATTAGCTTTTTTAGCAGCTTCAATTACTTCCTCATCAGTTGCATTTTGATTACCATATCTAATATTTTCTTTTATTGTTCCTGTATATAAAAACACATCTTGTTGTACTATTCCAATATTTTTTCTTAAGGAATTAAGTTTAATATCATATATACTTTTACCGTCAATTTTTATATTTCCTTTATCTACATCATAAAATCTTGGTATTAAGCTACAAAAAGTAGTCTTCCCACTACCTGATGGACCAACTAATGCAATCATTTTTCCACTTTCTATAGATAAATTAATATCGTTTAGTACACTTTCATTTTCATAACTAAAACTTACATTTTCAAATTTTATATTACCTCCTACATTATTAATTTCAACTGCATTTGGATTTTCCTTTTCTTTTTCAACATCCATTATTTCCATGAATCTCTTAAATCCAGTCATACCATTTTGATACTGTTCAACAAAATTAATTAACTTCTTAATTGGATCAGTAAATAATTTTACATAAAGCATATATGCTAGAAAATCCCCTAAGTTTATCACTCCATAATATGTAAAAATACCACCTGCAATTAGTACAACATAGTCTAATATATCTACTCCAAAATTAACTCCTGCAAAGTACTCTGCCATTACCTTATATGCTTTTCTTCTAACCTCTCTAAATTTGTCATTACCTTTATTGAACTTTTCTTTTTCATATTCATGTGCTACAAAAGCTTTTGAAATTCTAATTCCAGCTATAGAGTTTTCTAAAGTTGAATTTATATTAGATGTATGAACTCTAGTTTCCATAAAGCAATCATTCATCTTTTTCCTTTTCTTTAATGTAAATATAACTATAAATGGAACAAATGCAAAAACTAATATTGTAAGTGGTATATTAATCGTTGATAAAATTATAAATGAACCTAAAAACATTACTACGGAAATAAACAAGTCTTCTGGCCCATGATGTGCTAATTCTGATATCTCCATAAGGTCATTAATCATTCTACTCATTAAATCTCCGGTTCTATTATTGTCAAAATAATAATTAGGTAATTCTTCAAGATGATTAAACATATCTCTTCTCATATCTGCTTGCATTCCTACACCTACAAGGTGTCCAAAATACTGCATGAAATAACAACACCCTGCCTTTATTAAATACAGTAACATTAAAACTATTGCAAATATACCTATTACTTTAACTTCTTTATTAGGTATAGTTTCATTTATCAATACTCTTGTCATCATTGGATATACCAAGCTACATATCGTTGCGATAGTTGCTACTATTAAATCCAATATGAATAATTTTTTATACGGCTTATAATATGAAATAAATTTTTTTATCATTATTTCAGTGTCCTCCTATCAAATTTTAAATTTATTTTACACCTTATATAAGTGTGTTTTATTATTTACTTTTTATAACATAAAATAAGGACAAGATAAATATCCTCTTGTCCTTTAATATAAATTATATGTTATTTTTCTCCATGAACATCAATAACTCCAGCCTCATCATCTGAAATAGGAATTAATACTGTAGCAAACATTTTTTCTTCTTTCTTGGCATATAAATGATAATCTAACCCTACTTTTAGGCTTTTGATATTTTCATTTTTTAATATTTTATACCTTTTATTATCATAAGATTTACCTACGAAATATTTATCTGTTTCTTTTTTTATTATTATTCTGTAAAGCATTTATTTCCCTCTTTTTTTATTATTGCTCATATTTTGTTTTATATTAAATTAATCCATAAAGAAATCTTGTAATATCTTCATTTCTTCTTCATTGAAATTATAATCATTTAATTTATTTTTAGATATCCACTTTGTACTGCTTATAGTTTTATGACAAGTAATATATTCTCTAACTGTTCCTGTAAACACCCTTAATATATTATTATTTTCAAGTGTATAATCTTTAAATGGCTTTAAATCGAAAATTGTACATTTTAAATCCTTATCTACTGCTTTATTAATACACTTTTCATCTGTTTCTTTACCTTTAAGTTCTTTACCGAATATCCCCCATGTTCTTTCATTCTTCTTTCCTCTTTCGGCAACTAACACATTACCAAAATCATCATAAATAACAATTGAGCATCTTACTACTTTCCCCATATGTACCTCCATCAGAACTTTTTTCTACACTTTTCAATTTTATATATTAATTAATATTAATAATTATACCCTATTCTTTAAAATAATACAATTTTTTGATATTAATAAATTTATTTTCATGTGAATATCTCGCCAAAAATTGTTAATACTTAAGAAGAGGTGATTTTTTTGGGATATTTTAGATATTTACCACTTATTGTATTATCTTTTTTTGCTTTAAAATTCTTAATATCTTATATAGAAAAAGCTACAATTAACTTAAATAATAAAGCAATTAAAAGACAAATTGAGCTCGGACTATTATCAATAAAAGATATACAAAAAAACAACTATGATACTTTTCTTAAAATCATAAATATATATCTTGATATATTAGGTTGTAAAGAAATAGTAGCTCTACCTGATAGTAATGATAATAGTAATTTTAAATGTTCTCTAAATAATACTAATATCTTTATTAGTTGCATTCAAAATGATTTAATAGGAGAAACCCCAAAAGATGAAGATAACTGGGAATTAACTGGAAGACCTGATGTGCAAAGCTTTTTAGCTCGAATGGTTCTTAATGATTGCAAAAAAGGAATTATTATTACTAATAGTACTTTTTCAGTCCCTGCTATAGAATTTGTTAATAATCTTAATGATCAAAACAAAGGATTAGAAATTAAACTTATTGATGGATATGAACTAACAAAATCAATAAGAAATCATAAATATTATATTATTAAGGAGGGTTTAATGAATGAAGTTAAATACAATATATAGTTATTTTATAATAATTCTATTTTCACCTTTAATAGGTAAGCTAATTAAAAATATTACTATTTATTATAAAGCTTATAAAGAATTTAAAAGAAGTGACTTACTGTATAACTTAGTTCATAGGCTTACCCCTCATGAATTTGAAATTTGGTGCAGTGAATATTTATCAAATAAAGGCTTTAATAATATAGTTGTTCTTCCTTTAGGCCCTGATGGTGGAAAAGATATAATTTGCGAAAAAGATAGTGAAAAATTTTATGTTGAATGTAAAAGATATTCACTTTCTAATTCTATTACTGCCTTTCAAATTGAGAAACTGTTAGGTGCAATGATTGGTGATAATATAAATAATGGAATAATAATAACGACAGTAACTGTATCTGATGAAGCTAAATCTATTTTAAATCAAATAGAAAAACCATATAATATTAGCATTATAAGTTCTAAAGATTTAGATATTCCTTATACTGAATATATTCTTAATCCTAATTAATTTTTAGCTATCTCATTTTCCTTTTAATTATATAAGGGATGTGTCATTTTTAATGAACATCCCTCTTCATTTTATTTTTTTCTTATAAATGTTATAACTACACCTATCAATGAAATTACTAATATAATCTATACTTTTCAATTATAATTCACTTTTAATCTCCATATGCTTTTCTTACTTATATTCTTCATAAAATTTCACATTAATTTAATTTACAAATTATTTTTTTGTAAAAAAATACAATATTAATACTTAATAACATAATGTTATAATAAATATATTAATATTTTTTTATTAAGGAGATTATTTAACATGTATTCAAATTATATTTTCGATTTATATGGAACACTAGTAGATATTAATACAGATGAATCTAGCAAAGAATTTTGGTACAAGCTTTCATTATTCTATTCATTCAAAGGCGCTTTATATACAGCTGAAGAATTACAAACATCATATAGCAATATGATACAAACTAAACTACAAAGCTATACTAATACTAATTATCCAGATACACCCCTTGATACTATTTTCAGTAACTTATATAAACTTAAGGGAATTAATCCTTCTAATGATCTTGTTGCTGATACTGCTCATTTATTTAGAACTTTATCTATAAAATATATTAAATTATATGATGGTGTAATCGAGTTATTAGAACTACTAAAATCGAAGGGTAAAAATATCTATTTGCTTTCTAATGCACAAAGAATTTTTACTTTGGCAGAAATGAAAATGCTAGGAATTGAAAAATATTTTGATGACATTTTATTTTCTGCAGATTATGAAATTTGCAAACCCGATATAAATTTTTATAATGCATTAATTAAAAAGCATAATTTAGACATTAAAGATAGTATCATGATCGGAAATGATTACATTTGCGATATTGAGGGTGCAACTAATGCAGGACTAAATTCACTTTACCTACATTCTAATCTTTCACCAGAAATTGACGGGCCTATTACAAGCACCTATTCCATCATGAATATGGACATATCCAAAATATCCAAACTTATTCTTGGCAATGCAAACAAATAAATATTAACTTACAATAAATTAAATTTGTTTTCGATAAGTAATTCTAGCTATAAAGAGAAAACAAATAGATTATCTCTTGGAATTATAATATTACTGGAGATAATCTATTTATTTTTCATCCTATAATGCTGAACAATATTTAGTTTTACACACTTTCATTTGTAGTTATTAATTTATTGCTTTCCTTAATATCTGGTACCTTCATCATTACAATACCACCTATAATAAATAAAACTATTAAGCTTATTATTCCATTATTTGTTTTTCCTGTTATTTGTGTAACTATTGCTACTAAGAATGGTCCTAATACAGCTGCAAACTTACCAAATATACTATAAAACCCAAAATACTCTGCTGATTTCTCTTTTGGTACAAGCTTTGCAAAATATGACCTTGATATAGCTTGTATGCCTCCTTGAGCTGATCCAACAAGCATTGCTAATATCCAAAAATCAACTACAGTTTTAATAAAATATCCATAGCAGCAAATAAGAGCGTAAGTTATTATTCCTGCCATTATTAGCTTTTTACCACCAAATCTTTCTGATAACTTCCCATAAATAATTGTAAATGGAAATGCCACAAATTGTGTTAGTAATAGTATTATTAGCAAGGAAATCATCGATATCCCTAAATCTGTACCATATGATGTTGCCATACTAATTATAGTATGAACACCATCTATATAGAAAAAGTATGCAATTAAAAATAACAATACTGCTTTATCTTTTTTTATCTTCTTTAAAGTACTTCCTAAATCTTTAAATGAATTTTTTATAATATGATTTTGTTTTTCCACATAATATTTTTGATTAACATTCTTAACTAGTGGTATTGTAAAAACACACCACCATATTGCTGTTATTAAAAATGTAATTTTACACGCAAATGTTAGACTTATATTAATTAAACCACTTTGAGATAACAAAACTACAACTATACAAATTATAAAAGGAATAGTGCTTCCTATATACCCCATACCATATCCCATAGATGATACATAATCCATCCTATCTTCAGTTGTAACATCAACTAAAAAAGCATCATAAAATACATTTGCACCACAAAATCCTACCGTACTTAATGTATAAACAACTAATAAAGCAATTGGGTTATTTTCTGGTACAAAAACTAAAAATACTGTTGATATTAATCCAATGATAAAAAACAAATTAAATAATTTCTTTTTATTTCCTTTATAATCAGCTATATTACCCAATATTGGTGCAATCATTGCTACAATAAAGGTTCCTATTGATATAGTATAACCCCATAATGCTGTAGATGTTGCAGAACTCATTCCACCTTGTTCTGCTACTAATTTAAAATAAATTGGTAATATTGTAGATGTAATTGTCATAGAATATGCCGAGTTTGCCCAGTCATATAAAATCCAGCTTTTTTCCTCTTTGTTTACTTTACTCATTCTCTTCCCCCTAAATATCTAATATTTTTTCTTCTGCCATACCATCTGCATCTTTTAAATCAATGCCCAAAATTTTAGCAATTGTTGGTCCATGATTTATCAACTTTCCATTTTCTAATACTACTCCACTTTTTATTCCTTTACCTGAAGCAATAAAAAATGTTTTATAATTATCCTTAGTAGGTAAATATCCATGTGATGCCATTATTTTATGTTTTATCTTAAAAGACTTGTCCTCACTTAATTCTTCAATAATTTCACCAAATAAATCATCTATAAAATAATAACCCTCTCTAGCTTCAACCATAAAAATAGCATTTCTATCTCCTCCCAAATTACTTATTGAGTCATTACTATAAATTTCTTCTATAGGACTATCTTTTTGATTTTTTAAATCATTTAATATTTCTTTTAATTTATTTATAGTATCTTTATCATTTTTATTATTTAAATAAATATAACTACTACCATCACAACTTTTTGCTATAGCCTTATAACTTTTAACTTTATTCTTTTTTACTTCTATAAGATTATTTTCCACTAATATTGAATTTAATCTAATTACACTGCTAACATCTATTTGACTATGATCTCCTAGAGCAATTATTGTTGAATCATTATATATTCCAGTAACTTTTAATACTTCAACTATTTCTCCTAACCTATCATCATGTCGTCTCAATGCTTCAATGGTTTGTTGACTTTTAACACCATACTTATGTTTTTGACTATCAACATCTACTAAATGAAGTAATAATAAATTAGGTTTTAATTCTCTAATTGTTTTCTTTGCAACTTCCATTGCAAAATTATCTAAATACGGTTGGTCTATTCCTCTTCTTAAGTATCCAAACCTTTTATTCATATCTAACTGATAAAATATACTTCCTGCTAAAGCTGACTTTATTGCTTGATTATCATATTTTTTAGTACAGCATATCTCTGGCATATTATAAGTAATTTTACTTCTTCCAGTTACAGGCCATAAAATAGAACAAGTCCTCATCCCATTTTGTTCTGCTAAATCAAAAATTGTATCACCCTTGATATATTTTCTGTACCAATACCAATCCGGATTATAACTTTTAAAATCTAAGACCGTATTATTTATGACCCCATGATTCTTAGGATACTTACCAGTTACTATTGTTGCATGCGCTGGATATGTTAAAGATGGATATATACTTTCCACATTTTTAATTAATGATCCCTCCTTTATTAATTTTGAGAAATTTGGCAGCTTACTTAAAAAATCTAAATCTTCTTTTGATACTGCATCAAAAGATATAACAATTACATACCTATTTCCCATTATGCCCTCCTAATATAAATCTACTTCATTATTGTTATATTCATTTTATTATAAAGTTAATTATTTGTAAATTTTTTCCTTTACAAGTATTATTCTCACTTTTTTTATATATAAAAAATAATCCCTAAAAACAACAATTAATTGCTTTTAGAGATTATTAATTTAAAGCTTATTATATTTTCCTCTATTGCATATTCTAATTTAAAATTATTATCTTCAGCTAGTTTATTAAAAATATATAATATTAAACCAGAGCTTGTTATTCATTCCTTCTGCAGAACAATATCATTACTATGCTTAACAAATGGATCAAATAAATTATCTTTTATTTTTTCTGTTATCTCATAAATTTCATTAGATACTTCAATTAACTTTATACTTTAATAATACCTTATATTTTTTACATAATATAATTTACTTATTGCCAAATTGTTACGTATCAAAAATATCTTATATTCAATATCAAAAAGAGCACTGTATTTACAGTGCTCTCCTTAAGAACGCAAACTTAAATATTTCAAATTTGCTTATAACCTTTATTACTTAAACTAAATGTACTACATATTACTTGAAACTTGTCACTAAATAAGTCTGCTTCCTTCTTTATCTTGAGTAAGCTTTCCAGCCTTCATAAGGCCACCTAAAGCCATCTTAAAGTAATTCTTACTAGTTCCAAAAGTTACCCTTATATCATCTGGATTTGATTTATCATTAAATTCCATAAATCCACCATTCTTTCTCATATATGCAACTATCTTTTCTTGAAGTTCATCTCTTTCACTTAATCTAGTCTTTCTTGGAGTTAATCCAATTACTCCATCTTCATAAAGTCTTTTAACTCTTAATTTCATTTCATATCCAGGATGTACTTCATCATAATACTCATTAGGTAAAACTAGTCCTCTATACTTTGCATCAATTGCAACATTTAAAGTTCCTGATGGAGTCTTTGAAAATACCATTGCAGTAACTTCATCTCCAACTTTAAATGTTCCTTCTTCTGCAACTTCAATATAAGGTTCAACTTCTGTTGTAGCTGCAAGTCTTCCAGTTTTATCTACATATATGTAAAATAAATATTTTTTTCCTGTATGTAATTTATATCTTTGCTCTTTTAAAGGTACAAATATATCTCTATCTAATCCAAAATCAATAAATGCACCAAATTCCCCTTGATGTACTACTTTTAAGTATGCTACATCTCCTACTGTTGCTAAAGGCTTTTTAAAAGTAGCTATTGGTCTATCTTTAGAATCTCTATATATAAATACAGTAACTTCTTTACCAACTTCTACCCCCATTCCTTCTGCTAAAGACTTTGGAAGTAAAACATCTTCCTTGCTTTGTTTATCAATTAAATAAAAACCAAAGTCCTTTTCTCTATCTACTATTAACGTATTGTATTCACCTATTCTTAACATATATCCTCCTATTTTTTATATTTTTTACTTAAACTAACATAATTATCAGCAGAGCGTTGGATACTTTCAACTTCTGCTTCTGTTAATTGTCTTATAACCTTTGCTGGATTTCCTAAGATAAGAACACCATCTGGAAAATCTTTTCCTTGAGTAACTAAGCTCCCTGCTCCTATAATAGTATTCTTTCCAATTTTAGCATTATTTAATATTATTGACCCCATTCCTACAAGTACATTATCAGCTATATTACATCCATGAATAATTGTTCCATGACCTATTGTTACATTCTTTCCTATAATACATGGTGAGTTCACATCTACATGTACTACTGAATTTTCTTGAATATTAGTATTTTCACCAATAACAATATTATTCATATCACCTCTAAGCCTAGTCCCAAACCATATATTAACATTTTCTTCAATATTAACTTTTCCTATTATATCAACATTTTCAGAAATGTATGTATTTTCATTTATTCTAGGAGTAACTCCTTCAAAATCAATAATCATATTATTCAAACTCCCTTATCTTTGAAATTTACCATAAAGTTTCACTTTATTTTATCACCCTTTATAATTATTGTCATTATTTTAATGTATATAATACTATATATAAGTAAGTAATAATTTTTGAGGCGAATTTGTGGGTAAAAGTAAACATAAAAACAAAGTTAATTTTGATCAAAATAAATTAAAATATTATTATGGCATTCCTCACTGCCATTCAAGCTATTCAACTGGGAAGGGTACACCATTAGATTTATATCAATTTGCAATCAAATGTAAATTAGACTTCCTATTTGTAACTGACCATAATGATTTTCTATCAAACAAAACCTCCGTAAAGGATAATACTTTAACAAGATGGAATGCTACGAATTACTATGCTAATAAAATTAAAAAAAGCGAGGATTATTTTCTTCCTATTGTTGGATTTGAATGTAAAACCATTCCTTATGGTGATTTTAATATAATAAATCCTTCTAATTATTTTACAGGTAGTATAAAAGACCTAAGACTATTAACATTATGGATGTTAAATAACAATCAAGCTTTTATAATAATCAATCATCCACATAAGGAAGTTGGAAAACTTAGATATAGTGAATTCTTTAATAAAATAATAACATCTATAGAAGTATATAATGGTAATCCCGCAAGCAAATATACAAAACATGAAAAATACTATTACCAATTACTTGATGACGGTTGGAAATTAGGTGCTATTAATGGACAGGATAATCATAGAATTAATTTTGATCAAGCAGATTATCTTACAGCATATATTGCAAATGATTTATCAAAGAATTCATTAATTGATGCTTTTAGAAGCCATAGAACATATTCTACTGAATCAAGATTTTTAAAACTTAATTTCACAATTGATGAAACATTTATGGGAGAAACCATATCAATATCCTCACCTAAAATAAAGTTTTCTATTTTCACTGAAGATATTCGATATAAAATTAAAGAAATACAAATTCTTTCAAACGGAGGTACTATAATAAAAAAGGTAGATGATATAAATTTAAATAGTATAAAATATATTTATGAACACCAAAATTCTCCAAAAGAAACTTGGTATGTAATAAAAGTCTTACAAGAAGACAATAAAACTGCTGTAAGCTCACCTATCTTTATTAATCATTTAAATGTTAATCATATTTAAAAATAATAAAGCGCCTTTAAATGGCGCTTTTATTATTTCTTATTATTTTGTGCATTATTCAAATGCTTAACTCTATTTGGCTTAGCTTTTGGTCTTATTTCTATCTTTTTCTCTTTTTGCTTTGGTCCACCAGTTGTAACAATATCCATAAACCATAAAAAGAAAATAACTGTTAATATTGTTAATAAAAATGATACCCATACAATATTTTTCCCTAAAATAACAGGCATAAATATTTGTAAAATAAATACTGCTATTGCAATTCCTAGTGGTATATATTTATTTATTCTAACTTTAGAAAATACATATTTTCTACCTAAAAACATTACACCAAATACTATAGCTAATAAAACTAAAAAATATAATAATGTTCCTAAAAAATTCCCCATTAATCGTTCTCCTTCCTATTATCTTTCTACTATATATATTACTGTCAAATTTACATATTTTCAAGACGCTTTTATTTCCATATATTTATAATTTATTAATAATATTATTCTTTTTTATAATAATATTACTTTTACGCTTCATTTTTTATGTAAAATTTGATAAAATATATTAAAGATATTATAAATTTAATAAAGGGGTGTTATTATGGGTTTAAACCAAGCCTATCAACTTGATGACTTAGATCTTCAAATTTTAGATATATTAATAAAAGATTGTAGAACACCATATTTAGAAATCGCCAGATTATGTCACGTAAGTGGTGGAACTATTCATGTTCGTATGAAAAAAATGGAGGAACTTGGAATAATAAAAGGTACAAAAATTCTTTTAAATCTTCCTAAGCTTGGATATGATGTTTGTTGTTTTGTTGGTATTTATGTAGATAAAACATCATCATTCTCTGAAGTTTTTGACGAAATGTCTAAGATTAAAGAAGTTGTAGAATTACATTTAACAACAGGAGATTATTCAGTATTTGCTAAAGTTATTTGTAAAAATATAAGTGATCTTCAAGACATATTATTAAATAAGATTAATGTAATTTCAGGAATTCAAAGAACTGATACTATCATTTCTTTAAATCAACCTATTGATAGAAATATTTCTATTTAATAATATTTTAACTTAATACAATATTCTCATGCATATATACAGCTTCTTTGGAAAAAATAACTATGTTATTAAAACTAAAGGAGTTGTTTTTTTGAAAATTTTAGATAGTATAGTACTTTCTCTCGTTATAATTGGAGCTGTTAATTGGGGATTATTAGGTTTCTTCGAATTCGATCTTGTAGCAGCTATTTTTGGTGATATGACTATGTTTAGTAGAATAATTTATTCAATAATAGGAATCTGTGGATTATATTCTATTTCATTTTTTGCTAAAGATAGGTTTATAAAAAAATGAATTAATTACTATATTTAATAAAGAAAAAAAGAACTGGATTATATTCAGAAATTAATATAATCCAGTTCTTTTTTAAATCATATGACAATCAATATATTTCCTTATAAATTTTTAATTATTTCGAATAAGTCAAGTGCTGCATCCCTTGGCCCTTGTTGTTCTCTTCCTTTAATACCTAAGCAAGTCTTTATTTGCCCAACTTTTACACTACCATTAAACATAGTATTAAAATACTTATCTATCAATATATCAGTTTCATCTTGCTTTTGTGCTGGTCCAAATGGATTTGCAAAATAGCTTTGTACAAGCCCTTCTTCAGTTGTTGTTCCTTTAGCCATTCTTGGTCCTGATTTAAATAGTTTTATAGCCTCTTCTACATTGTCAAAATAATCTATGGATTTTTCTCCTTCTGAAACATCGGTAAAATTATTAGCGTATAAGAATAAATCAACTTTATATCCTTTCACTATTTCACTATAAGGTGAAACTGGCATTACTAATCTTGCATTAATTTTATCTGGATTCATAAATATACTTCTATCTATTTCTTTAAATGCATATCCTTGAGCTAAATCATCCAATCTAACAAATGCTCCTATTTCAGTACCATATCCATAAATATCACCATTAATTTCCTTAAATGTTCCCATATCATCAAAAATAACAGTCATATTACTTATATATTCTTCACTCATTGTTCTAAATGCTTCTAGACTTTCCGATTTACCTGCTCCACTATCCCCCATGATTACAACATTTGCATGATTTCCATTTTTCATTTGTATATTAACCATAGCACCATGGATAGGTAAATTTCCTCTTTTAATCATTATTAAATTATGCAATGTCAAAATCATTTTTTTCATATATCCAAAATAATCTATTTCTTCAGAATAATTAACATAACCTAACATAATATTATTTTGATTATCATCATAAAAAACAGTTTTTAATTCTTCCCCATCATTTATGCCAAATACATATACAATATCTGGTCTTCTACCTCTACACTCTTCTCTAGTTACCATTTCGAATAAATTACATAATGTAATTCCATGATTCATATAATCTCTATGAAAATAAACATAAGCTATTAATTCTCCTACTTTAATAGGACAACAGAACCAATGTTCCTTATTTATATGTGTATACTTTAATGGATTTTCTTGTACTTCTGTAAACATTCCATTTCTAGTATTTTTCTTTGGATAAGTAATAAATGGTGGCTCAAGTAAAATACAATCAATAAAATTTATATCCTCTAAAATCTCATATCCCCTTGGTATTGGCCATAATAATTTATTAATCATAATACTACAATTTCCACCGACTGTAATTTGTCTAAATACTAAGGGATATCTTCCTAATACATTTTGCTCAATTTTTCTGTAAAACTTTAATATTAGCTTTTCAAAAGATGAATTTGCTTCAGTAAAATTCATAGCAGCAAGACCTTGACTAATTTTATCATTTTGTATTATCGTATATCTTTCTAACCTTCTCCAAAACAAATAAAAATCTTCAATTACATTAATGAATTCTTCTTTATTCCCCAATAGACCTTCATATTTTGGATTGAACTCTACTATTTCTTTTACATCCATTATTGTTAACCACTTAAATACTTGAGTGATATCCTCTCTTATTCTTGGTAAATCCGTAGTATTTAATGAATTTATTAAATATCTGTAAGATAATGTTCTTTTCTTTTCTGCCTTTTTTAAATATACACTTAAAACTCTTCTAAATCCTTCACTCTCTAATAAGCTTTCAAAATTATTACAATATCTAGCTGAGAAATTCATCAATACCTTATCATTGCTTATTGAAAATTCTTTTTTCATAGTTCTCCCCCTAATCATTTTTCTTATTTTTACCAACAATTTTATATATTATACAATTATAACATATAATACCATAAATTCCATTCTTCAAACTTTTAATTATTTATGAACTCTGTTATTAATTCTATTTTTTAGGCAATAATTAATAACAAATATATTTTTTATTGGAGAAATTTAATGAAAAAGCGCAAATTACTTATTTTAAATTTATTTCTAGTTCTTATTATTTGTTCTCTTAATTATTTTCAACTATCCTCAAAATCATGTTCAAATAATGAAATACTTATTCATTATATAGATGTTGGTCAAGGTGATTGCATATTAATTCAAGTTAATGAAAAAAATCTATTGATTGATTCTGGTCCCGCTAGTAGTAGAAATGATTTATTAGATTATTTAAGTAAATTAAATATAAAAAAGTTTGATTACATTATTGCAACACATCCTCACGAAGACCACATAGGCAATATGGACACAATTATAAAAAGATTTAATACTGATAAATTTTATGCTCCTAAAGTAACTCATACCTCTATTTGCTTTGAAAATATGGTAAATGCATTAGTAGATAAATCTTTAAAAATTAATGTTTTAAAAAAAGGTGAAAGTGATATAGACCTTGGTGAAAATACTAATATAGAAATTTTTTCTCCCTTAGGAAATATGATTAGTGAAAATTATAATGATTATTCTCCAGTTATTAAAATAACATTTCATAATAATTCCTTTTTATTCACAGGAGATTCAGAAGCTTATACAGAAAATCAACTTCTCTCTGATAATGTAAACTTAAAATCTGATATTATCAAAATAGGCCATCATGGTTCTAAAACTTCTACTTCTTATAACTTTTTACATGAAGTTAATCCATCCTTTGCAATAATTTCTGTAGGTGAAAATAATAAATATGGTCATCCTAGTTTGGATACTTTATTAAATCTTAACTTAATGAATATTAAAACTTACAGAACAGATTTAAATGGTACAATAATAGTTACTTCAAATGGTAATACTATATCTATTGACTCCTTAAAAAAGTAATTTCTCCTCTAAATGATAGATGCTCCTAATTTCTTAGGAGCATCTATCATTTAAGGATTATTTCCTTAAATCAATAATATAAAAATATATTATTCATCTATAATATATTTTCTTCTTGAGAACTTTCTTCTTTCTCTTCTATATCTGTATCAATATCCTGCTTTTTAATTGCTTTTTCTATACAATTATCATCTTTTAAAGCAACTATTTCTTCATCAACATTTTCCTCATTGTCTATATCATTTTCTTCTAATTTTATATTAGTATTTTCTTCTTCTTCACATTGAACATTTATATACTTTTTCCAATTAACAAATATTTTATATAAATTAACTACATCTTGTTCATTATACTGTAATATAGTTTCAATTTTTTCTTTAGGCATTCTTTCAATATATTCTTTATCTTTAAGAACCTTATGAAAAGTTTTAGCTAAATTTGAACCGCTTATTACATCGCCTTCTCTATAAATTTCAAATAGTTTTTCTAATTTTTTTAATCCAATTGATGTATTCATATCTTTTTCGTACTCTTTTTGAATATCAACTGACTTAAATTCTTTTTCAAAATCAAAATAAATATTATATTTATTAAATAAGTATTTTATTACAGTAAAATCATTATTTCCAGAAAATGTAACTATAGTTTTTTTCCCTAGTTTTTTCATACGTATAAAATATCTTTTTGCAAGTAATAAAATTTCTACAACTTCATTCTTATTTTCGATCATATATTGAGTTACATAAATTTTATTATCATCTTTATTGTATACACAGGCTCCAAAGACTCCTATACATTTTGGTTTTTTATATACGTAATGCTCTAAATCAAAATAAATACTTTCTTCCGGTTTGCAAGTTCCCTCCTTACTCTCTAACATTTTTTCAAGTCTATATTCTTCTACATCCACAATATTTTCTCGAATAATCACACAATATCACTCTTTCCTTGCTAAATTTATCTCCCGTATTAAACTTTTTACTATTGCTTATATCTCTTTATTATATCATGTTATTGCTATAGTGAATACTATTTCAACTTCATACTTTTTTCAAAATTTACTGGAAATTACTTTTGTCATTCCCCCTATGCTTGACCCACTATACCTTTTTTGCTATTATAAATATATAAAAACGTGAGAATGATTTTCAATTTGAGGTGAATTTTATGTGCATTTGTGATTTAAAACTTGGTGAAAAAGCAATAATCCATACTATTAATGGAAATGATAAGCTTTCTAAAAGACTTTCTGCTTTAGGATTAATTCAAGGAACAGAAATTGAATTAAAAAGAGTTGCTCCTTTAGGCGATCCACTAATTGTAAATTTGAGAGGCTTTGATTTAGCAATTCGTAAAAAGGATGCTAAAAATATATTATTAACAGCTTAAGTATAAAGGGAGATGACAGAATGAAGAATATAGCCTTACTTGGTAATCCTAATGTAGGTAAAACTACATTATTCAATAGTTTAACTGGTTCTAATCAAAGAGTTGGAAACTGGGCTGGTGTTACTGTTGATAAAAAAGAAGGATTCTTTGGCGATTTTACTATAGTAGACCTACCTGGTATATATGCTATGGATACCTATTCTAACGAAGAAAAAATATCAAAAGAATTTCTAGAAAACGAAAAGGTTGATTTAATTTTAAACATTATTGATGCTTCTAACATTGATAGAAACTTATACTTAACTATGCAGTTAAAACAATTTAAAAAGCCTATTGTTTTAGCAGTTAACATGATTGACGTAGCAGAAAAGAAAGGTATAAATATAGATTACAAAAAACTTGGAGAATTGCTAAATGTTATTGTAGTTCCTATTCAAGCTTCAAAAGAAATGGGAATAGATGATATTAAGTCAGCTCTAAATAATATTAATTATAATAAAATTGATACTATTAACTATTCTTTTTCATCTGAAAAAGAAACTTATGATTACATAGAAAACATATTAAGTAAATGTACTAAAATATCTAATACCTCTAATAAACCTATTAAAGAAAAATTAGATAATATAATGTTAAACCCATGGCTTGCTTATCCTATATTCTTTTTAATAATGGCATTAACATTTCAAGTTACATTTGCTTGGATAGGACAACCTCTTTCGGATTTACTTGATTCATTATTAAATGATTCATTAGTTCCAATAATCGAAGGCTTGCTTCATACTACTTCACCCTGGTTCCAATCACTTATCATTGACGGTATAATTGGTGGGGTTGGAGGAATATTAGTTCTTTTACCTATTATTTTATCTTTATTTGCATGTATAACAGTGTTAGAAGATAGTGGATATATGGCAAGAGTTGCATTTATAATGGATAAAATTATGAGAAAGATGGGCTTATCAGGAAAGGCTTTTATTCCTATGATTGTTGGATTTGGATGTTCTGTTCCTGCAATTATGACAGCAAGAACATTAGAAAGTGAAAAGGATAGAAAATTAACAGCATTATTAATACCTCTTATGAGCTGTAATGCAAGATTACCTGTTTATAGTATATTTGCAGCTGTATTTTTCCCTAAATACGTTGGCTTAGTAGTTGCTTCACTATACTTCTTAGGTATTGTTTTAGCCTTTATACTTGGTATTATTTTTAAACATACAATATTTAAAAATGAAGAAGAACCTCTACTTATTGAATTACCTGAATATAAATTACCATCACCAAAGAATTTACTTAATCAACTTTATGAAAAGAGTAAAAGCTTTATAATAAAAGCTGGTACATTAATATTTGCAATGAGTATAGTTTTATGGTTCTTATCAAACTTTAATTTTACCGGAATGACAGATGTTAATAATAGTATATTATCTGCAATTGGAGGATTTATTGCTCCAATATTTAAACCACTTGGTTTTGGAAACTGGCAAGCTTCAGTATCACTATTAACAGGCTTAATTGCTAAAGAGACAGTTGTTTCTTCTATGGGTGTAATATTTGGTGGAAATCTTCAAACGCTTCTTCCACTTCATTTTACAGCACTTTCAGCTTTGTCATTTATGGTATTCGTATTACTTTACACACCATGTATAACAGTTGTTGGTACTATGAAAAAAGAATTTGGTACTAAGATGACATTATTTTCTGTAGCTTATCAATTAATTTTAGCTTGGGTCGTTTCATTCTTAGTATTTAATATTGGTTCATTAATTTTCTAAACCAATCCTATAAAGAAGGTGAATTTATTTGGAAATATTAATAACTGCAATTTTAGTTATTGCTTCTGGATATATAATTTTTAAAAATATAAAAAAATCATCTAAGGGTAATTGTAACTGCGGAAGTTGTTCATCTAATTGCTCTAATTGTAAAAAGTAAGAGTAGCGATAAATTTCGCTACTCTTCTTTCTTTGTGTTTTTACATTTCTCTTTTTTAAAATTTACCTTTTTATCGTTAACTAATTCCGCTATAATTTCTTTGTTTTCCCCAAAAGTTTTCCATAATATATTTTTATTGTCGCTGCTGTAGTCGATGCCAAGAGCATTCCTAACAGACCAAAGAATCCTCCCCCTATAACAACTGAATATATAATCCAAAAAGGCCTGACTCCAACCTTATCTCCTATAAGCTTCTGATCTAAGTACCACCCATCAAACATTTGCAATCCAAATAAAGTTAAAAAGACAACTATGCCTTTAGCTGGTGATACAAATACATTAATTAAAAATCCTATAATTTCACCTACAAATGGTTCAAAATAAGGAATCATTTTTGTTATCCCTACTAATATTGCTAATAAAATAACATATTCAGATTTTACTATATTTATTAATTTTCCTCTTCCCTTACCTTTTAATCTATCATTTAAATAATTATATCAAATATACCATTATTTAAATATTAAAATTTAAAAACCATTATTTATCATTTAGGTTCTTTCTTAGATTTACAACATTAATCTATATATACTCCTAGTAATCTTAATGAGTTTTTTAGTACTATCCTTGTAGCTTTAATTAATTTTAATTTAGGCTTAGTAAACTCCTCCCCCCCTAAATTAAATATAGAGTTTGAAATTTCATTAACTAAATCTGTTAACTTAATTATATATCTACTTATTATTGAAGGTTCTAATTCCTCAATAGCTTTTTGTATAAAATATTCATATCTATCTAATAGTTTTACTAATTCTATTTCTTCATTAAAATTCACTTTACTATAATCACAGTTACAATCCAAATTTTCAAACTTTAACAATATATCTTTTATTTTAATATATGAATATATAACATAAGGACCAGTCTTATCTTCAAATGAAAAGATTTTATCAAAATCTATTATTTTATTTTCTATTCTATAATCCATTAAATAAGTAAACACTAATACGCTTTGTAATATAGCTTTTAATAATTTCTTATCCTTTTTTAATTCTATATTTTTTTTCATTATTTCATTAATGCTATTACTTAGTAAGTTATTAAAACTCAAATATTTTTCACTTCTAATAAATGTATCACTTTTTGCAAATTTAACAAGTCCAAGTTTTACATGCTCACATTCTTTACCCCACTCATAGTCTAACAATTCTAATACATTAAAAACCTGATTTACATTTACTTTTTCTGAACTACTAGCTAAATATAAATATTTATGAAAATTATATTTATTATTTATATGCATTAAATGTGCTATCTTTAATACTTTTTTATCTTTTTTATATTCATTACTTACTATATATGGAGGCATGTTATAATTTTCAAGATTTACTGCATAAGTTTCATTACACTTTACTAATAACTTCTTTTCGCTTAATTCTGATATTAGCTTGTTACAATATAAATCTAATTCACTATTTGAAATCGTATTTTTATAATAAAACTGATTTAAAATTAATTTATCAAACTCATTCCATGCTTTATTTACATTATTAATATCTATGACATTAAAACCTCTATTTCTTAATAAATTGCATAATGAATTAGCAACTACAATAGTAAATGGATTACTTATATCAAAACATCCTGATTTTTTATAAACTGAATGTTCAATGCAAACAACTTTCCCATTCGCTATACAACTCCCCCCAAAGCCATCACCTTGCCGTATAACCTGTTCTAATATAGTCTTAATATAAATAACTTTATTAACAAAGAAATTCAAGTATGGCCCTAAATTATCGATTTTTTCAAACATATCATCTTTTATTTCTTTTTTTAATTCTTCGGCAATTAAATTAGGTGACTTTTTCAATATTTTACTTAATCGAAAGCAAGGTAATGAATAATCTCCATTTTCATACTTTTCCGGAATTTCTAATATACTTTCTATCTCATCAATAGATACATTAATATATTCATTTATTTTTTTTGCTACATCTCTCTTATAATCCATTTTATTTTCTCCTATTTACATAATATTTTAGGTATTAAAAATATTTTTTGTCAACTACCCTTTATTTTTATATAGTTTTTATATAAGATAGAATTATATAAAGTATTTTGATAGGAATGATTAAATATGATTAGAGTAGGTGTAATACACATAGGTTCTAGTAAAATTAGATTAATATTAGCTGAAGTAGAGGAAATGGGATATTTTAAAGTTATTGATGAATTAAAAACTCCTTTTAAAATTTGTTATGAATTATCTAAGGAATGTATTTTATGCTCAGAAAAGTTAAATTATATATTATCTACAATAAAAACATATAAATCCCTTTGTGAAGCTTCTGGTGCTAAAGAAATTTTTGCAATAACAACTAGCTTCTTTAACGATTTAAAAGATAGTGAATCTATTGTTTCTATGATTAAATTAAATCTTAATTTAGATTTAAAAATACTATCACAAGAAGAAGAAATTAAATTCACTGTATTAGCTGTAAATAGAAGTATGAAGTTAAGTAATTCTCTTATTGTAGAAATAACAGGCACATCAACTAATTTAATTGATGTTAAAGATGGTAAAATAAATAACTTTGCTATTCTTCCTTTTGGCGGAATAAATTTAGCATATACTTTTAATATTAATGATAGAATTTTAAATACTAATTTAGATATTTCATCCTCATATGTAAAAGATAAATTAGATGATATCTCTTGGCTAAATAATGATTATGAGTCAATAATCTTCCTAGGTGATTTGGCTAAAACTATATTTAAAATGGATAAATTTAAAACTCATTATCCTTTAGAAATAATCAATAATTACGAAATTACCCCTGTAGGAATACACGAAATTTATAATACAATAAAATGCAAAGACTTAAAATTACGTAGAAAAATAGATGGAATTGATCTAGATATGGTTGATAGCATGTTTAGCTCATTACTAATTTTAAATGAATTAGTAAAAATGGTTTCACCTGAAATTATTAGAATTTGTAATAATACTATAAGAGAAGGTATTCTTTATGATTATCTTTATAAAAATTATAATGTTATGGATGATATTTTAGATTATAGTATATATGGTATTTTGAACTCTCTAAATTCTAATATTACTCATGCTGAACAAGTATATTTTATATCTGCTCAATTGTTTGAGGAATTAAAACCTCTTCACAGATTAGATGATAAATATTTAAATATATTAAAAACAGGTTCAATGCTTCATGATTGTGGTACTAGTATAAACTATCAAAATCATCATAAGCATTCATTTTATATAATTTTAAATTCTTTAATTAATGAGTTAACTCATAAAGAGCATTTAATGAGTGCAGCTGTTGCAGCTTCTCATAGATTTAACGACTATCATTTACCTTTGGCACAGTTTTCTTATTTAATTAACAAATTAGATATTGATATAATTAATAAATTAGGCGCTTTAGTTAAAATTGCTGAAGGTTTAGATAGAAGTCTAGTTGGTGTTGTTAAAAAATTAAATGTTTATTATGATGATGAAAAAGTAATAATTACTGTATCATCACCTTCTAACTTGGATGTTGAAATTCATCAAGCGCTTAGAGGAAAGAATTTCTTTAAAGAAATATACCATAGAGATTTATTTATAGAAAAGGAAAGGTGGCAAAATTAATTGCCACCTTTTATTACATTCCAAAAATTAATTTAGCTATTGTATAGAAAAAGTTATAAATTAAGTTAACTGGAATTGATAATATAGTTCCACCACCCAAAATTATTAATATAAGTATTAATAATTGATATTGATATATCTTATCTGAAACCTTATAAAATGTTTTTGGCCATATATCTCTAAATATTTCAAATCCAGCTAATCCTGGTAATGGCAATAAATTAAATACAAATAAACTTATGTTTATTACAGTGATAAATCTCAACATATAAAATACTATAAAGAATATTGTTTCAGGTAATATACTTGATAAAAATTTTGATGTAAATACAAGTAAAATCATACCTATAAAACCTACTAATAAATTTGCTAAAGGTGCTGCAATAGAAACCTTTATTGCATCCTTATATCCTCTTTTATATGCGCTAGGATTTGTATTTAATGGTTTAGTCCATCCAAATCCAGCTATTAAAATCATTATAAACCCTATTAAATCTATATGAGCTGCTGGATTTAAAGTCAATCTTCCTTGAAACCTAGGTGTTTTATCACCTAATTTATCTGCAACCAAAGCTTTTGCATATCCTTGTGCAGTAAAAGCTATTAATATAGCCGGAATTTTTAAAATAAGGTAAAGCAATTGCAATCTAAATGAGCTCATCTTTCCACTCCTTTCATTTCTTTTAAAAACATTATATCACATATTATGGTACATATTATCTTATTTAAAATAATTTAATAAATAAAGCGATGACCTAAGTTCATCGCTTTATCTTTTACTATTCAGCTGGTTTTACTTCAGTTGGATTAGTTTCTTGTTGTCCTCCATCATCACTTGGTGGTGTTTCTGGCTTTTGCTCTTCTGTTGGTGGTGTTGTTGGTGGTGTTTCTTCTTCTTCCTTTTCATCACTTGGTGGCGTTACTGGTTTTTGCTCTTCTGTTGGTGGTGTTGTTGGCGGTGTTACTTCCTCTTCCTTTTCATCACTTACTGGTGGTTTTGTTGTTCCTCCATTACTTCCACCTGTTGTTCCACCTTGATTACTATTATTAGATGCTGGCGGTTCAGTAACATCTGCACTATTATCTTCATAGTCTTCAGGATTTATATTATGCCTATCATTATAATCACTTTCCTCAGCCTTGTAATCTGCCATTGCTTGCTTAAATGAATCATAATCATAAGTTGATGAGTCTGGTATTTTATTTTCAAAAACAAATTCTCTTAAATATTTAGCATTTTGTTCTGTATCCATTAAAAATACCCAACCTAAATTTTTATATAATCTTCCATCTGCTAAATCTGGTATTGGTATCTGTAATTGCTCTATTTCTAAAGCTGGGAATTTATAAATAGTATAAGCCATATTTAATGCTTCTAGTGGATCAATATTTGTTTTAATATAATCAAGCATACTATTCATAATTCCTAAGTACTTACTTGGTTTTGTTTCTTTTAATTTTTCTGCAACCTTAACTAAAACTTCTCTTTGTCTATCAGTTCTAGCATATTCATCTCCAACGCCTTTTCTTATTCTCGCATATGATAGTGCTTGTTTACCATTTAAAACTTGCACTCCTGCTTCAGTTACTGGACAATCATTTCCACCAGTAGACTCTCCAATATATTTATTTAACTCTTCAAGCATATACTCTTCAACATCAAATTCTAATCCTCCCATTTGATCGATTATAGCTTCAAATCCCCAAAAGTTAATTATAATATATTTATCTAAACTTATTCCATATGTATTTTTAATAGTTTCTATTAGCAGCTCTGGTCCGCCATAAGCTAAAGCTGCATTTAATTTCCCTTCGCCATGTCCAGGTATATTTACTAATGTATCTCTAAATAATGATGTTAATCTTATATTTTTATTGTTATTATCTAATGTTGCTATAATAATCGAATCTGCTCTAGCAGCCTCATCTAATGTTCTTGCATCTGTTCCTAATAATAAAACATTTGTAATTCCGTCAACTTCGTGGTATTCAGTATCACTTGTTATTTCTGATGGATTTAATCCTGAATATATTCTACTTCTTACATAAAGATATCCCGAAGCTAACATACCGATTATTAATGCAAAAACAACTACAGTCGATACTATTATTTTCTTTTTTATAGACCATCTTTTTTTATTAGAACGCTTTTTTTTCTTCTTTTTTTGTTCACTCATAGCTGTGCCATCCCTTCGAAAATATTTATTCATTTTTTAAGTTAAATATTGCATTATTATTATTTTCCTAAATGTAGTTTATGCAACTTACATTTTATAATTATAAAATAATAAATATAATAATACCACAATTTGTTTCAAAGTTTTATTAAATTTTTAGATATTTAGTATTTTTTTCAAAAAAAGTGGAATATTTTGTTCATTTAAGTTGTATTTATGCTTTGTTATTTTCATTATAAATTAATTTGTAGTTTATTACTTATATGCTTTAATTATATTAACATTATTCTACTTATTTTGGATAAACTATTACTAAAGAAAATATTATTATATAATATTTAAAAATAAAAAAATTTTAATATTTACTTATATACTTTAAAGTATTATTATAAGTAATATGAAAAATTAGTAGATTAATGGAGGTCTTTTTATGAATATAAGTATTATTGGAATGCCTCTTTTTTATGGTTGTGATAAACCTGGAGTAGAAAAGGGCCCTGAAGAGTTAAGAAAAAACAACCTCATTGATATATTTGAAAAAAATCATACTGTTTATGATTTAGGAGATATAGAAGTTGAAATAGTTAGCGAAAAAGAAAAATATAAAGATGATCAAAATTTAAAATATTTAACACAAGTTGTTAATGCAAATAATGGACTAGCTTCTAAAGTTTTAGAAGCATTAGAAAATGATACCTTCCCATTTATAGTTGGTGGAGATCATTCTTTAGCCTTAGGATCACTTGCAGGCGCAAGTAAATATTTTGGAGATGATTTAGCAGTAATTTGGATAGATGCTCATGGAGACATTAATACAGACAAGACCTCACCTTCAGGAAATATTCACGGTATGCCTTTAGCTGCTTCAATGGGTTATGGTTATGAAAAACTAACTTCAATTTTCTTTGATGAAGCTAAAATTAAACCAGAAAATGTTTTTATTTTAGCTTGCCGCGATTTAGACAAAGGTGAAGTAGATTTAATAAATGAATTAAATATGAATGTATGGACAAATGAACAAATTAATAGCTTAGGTACAAGTGAAGTATTAAATCAATTATTATTACTAATTAAAGAAAAGAATATAAAAAATATTCATCTTTCTTATGATATTGACTGTTTAGATCCTGATTATGTACCAGGTACAGGAACTCCTGTAAGTGATGGATTAACTTATACTCAAAGTAAAGAACTTCTTAAAGGAATTATGAGTACAAGCTTAGTAAGTTCTATGGATTTTGTAGAATATAATCCTGATTTAGATAAAAATAATAAAACAAAAGAAACTTGTATTGAATTACTAAATTTAATCTCAAATGAATTAAATTAATAAAAATGCTTTTTACTTTCAAATAAGTAAAAAGCATTTTTTTATGAAAAATTGTTAATTAATATAACTTATGATATTATAAAATCAATAAAAATATTTTTGGAGGCACAGATGAAACTTTTATTTTTTGATACTGAAACAACTAGTGTAAGACCTGGCCATATCTGTCAGTTAAGTTATATAACAGTTGATACATCAACTAAACCACAAACTACAATAGGAAAAAACTTCTTCTTTACAGTAGATGAAATGGATCCTGCAGCAGAAGAAGTTCATGGATTTTCATTAGAAAAATTATATGAATTATCTAATGGTTTAGAATTTCTTGAACAAATTCAAGATTTTATGTCTGACTTCTTTGATGCTGACTTTGTAATTGGTCATAATGTTCAGTTTGACGTTAAGTTCTTAAAACATGAAGTTAACTCTTTATATGAAGCTGGTATGATTGATTGTTCTTGGGAGCCTAAAAAAACATTTTGTACTATGGCTTATTATAAAAATATTTGTCAAATTCCTTCACCAAGTGGGAATGGAATAAAAAACCCTAAACTATCTGAAGTAATAAACTTTTTAGGAATATCTGATGATACTATTGCAAAAAAGGCTGATGAATTATTCCAAGGAAGTGGAAATTATCATGATGCAAGATTTGATACCGCTGCAGTTTATCTTTTAGTTATAGAAGGTATGAAAAAGAAATATATTAAACCTGGATTTTTTTCAAGTCAGCTTTAATTATAAATATTAAAAGAGGATATTTTTTAATTAACATCCTCTTTTATATACTTTATATATCTAATAATTTGTATAGCTCTTTACATTTTTCTTTGTCCATTGCTGGAGTTCCGTCTAATCTATACTTTATTCCCATACTTTCATACTTATTTACTCCTAGTAAGTGATATGGTAATAATTCAACTTTCTCAACGTTATTTAAAGTTTTAATAAATTTACCTAGTTCAGTAATATATTCTTCACTATCTGTTAATCCTGGAACAACTACTTGCCTTATCCACATTTTGGTGTTACATTTTTTACATGCTTCAAGGAATTTTAAACTTTCATCAATATTAATTGATGTCATATACTTGTACCCTTCCGGTGTTAAATGCTTAATATCAAAAAGAACTAAATCCGTATATTTTAATATTTCTTCATAATCTCCAAATCCTACACCTGAAGTATCTAATGTTGTATGTATTCCTTTTTCTTTACAAAGCTTTAAACATTCCTTTAAGAATTCTGGTTGTCTTAAAGGATCTCCTCCTGAAAAAGTAACACCACCACCAGATCTCTCAAAATAAGCTCTAAATCTAGCTATTCTATTAACTAATTCTTCCGGTGTTAATTCTAAAGTATCTTCACCCTTATTACTCCATGTATCAGGATTATGACAATATTGACATCTTAATGCACACCCTTGCATAAATACTACAACTCTTATTCCTGGTCCATCGACAAGTCCCATTGTTTCTATTGAATGTATTGTTCCTTTTAACATAGTACTTCCTCCAATTTATCTATAAGTTCTTAAACAATTAATTTTATTTATTGTTAAACTTTTTTTCTTTCATTATACACCTTAATCTTATATTTGTTAATACTCTATCATAATCGTTATTTATTCATAATAATTATTATTTATTTTAAGACAATACGTTACATAATTATTAATTTTATATTTTTTTATTATATGGATATTTTTTTCTTAGTTTACTAATTATAAATTTATATAGTATTAATTTAAGTTAATGCTCCTACTATCTCTATAATTTATTTTTTAATTTTTTATTTTAATTCTACAATTCTTAGTTTTACTAAACTTTTAATGTATAAATGTTAAACTTATGTTTCTCCCTTTTACTTTAACCCCTTATTTCTAAAGGAAAATTGAAAATTATATTTTTAACATTTTTTTTTAAAATTATTGATTTTTTATTTATATCTCTATATAATAACATTGTTTGTTTAGTAATTTTAAACCTTTAGTTTAGTAATAGTTATTATCAAACAAAATGAAAGGCAAGGTGAAATTGTGCAAATTGGTGATAAAATTAAACGAATGAGAATTGAAAAAGGATTAACACAAGAAGAACTTGCTAATAGATGCGAATTATCTAAGGGATTTATATCTCAAGTAGAAAATGATTTAACTTCTCCTTCTATAGCAACACTAATAGATATTCTTGAAATACTAGGGACAAACCTAAAAGAATTTTTTAGTGATGATAAGGACGAAAAAATCACTTATACATATGAAGATATGTTTGAGACAGAAAACTCTGATTTGAAATATAAATTAATGTGGCTAGTTCCTAATGCACAAAAAAATGAAATGGAACCTATAATGATAACAATTGAAGCTGGTGGAAAGTATATAGAAGAAGAACCTCATGAAGGCGAAGAATTTGGATATGTTTTATCTGGAAGTATAACTCTACATTTAGGAGATAAATCATATAAAGTTCGTAAAAACGAAAGTTTTTATTTTAAACCTAGGGCAAATCATTATATTAGCAATGATGGTAAAACTACAGCTAAGGTTATTTGGATTTCTACTCCCCCATCATTTTAAAGAAATTAACATATAATCATTAGAGAAATGTGATAAGGTGTTTCCTTTTAATATTAAAGAAAGAGGTGTTTTTTTTGAGTCAAAATATTATAGAAATACAAGGTGTATCTAAAGTTTACGGTGATAATACTGTCTTAGATAATCTTTCATTAAATATAAGAAAAAATGAATTTTTAACATTACTTGGTCCTAGTGGCTGCGGTAAAACTACGACTCTTAAAATAATAGCAGGCTTTGAAACTGCTGACAGTGGAAAGGTTGTCTTTGCTGGAAATGATATTTCTAATGTGCCTCCTTACAAAAGACAATTAAATACAGTATTCCAAAAGTATGCTTTATTCCCTCATATGAATATTTATGAGAATATTGCATTTGGTTTAAAAATTAAAAAACTACCAAAAAATGAAATTGATAAAAAAGTTCATGAAATGTTAAAAATGGTGGCTTTAGAAGGTTTTGAAAAAAGATCTGTTGATTCACTTAGTGGTGGTCAACAACAAAGAGTTGCAATTGCTAGAGCTTTAGTTAATGAACCTCAAGTTCTTTTATTAGATGAACCTCTTGGTGCATTAGATTTAAAACTTAGAAAAGAAATGCAATTAGAGCTTAAAAAAATTCAAAAAAGACTTGGTATTACTTTTATCTTTGTAACTCACGATCAAGAAGAAGCTCTTACTATGTCTGATACAATAGTTGTAATGAACAAGGGAAAAATACAACAAATGGGATCTCCTGAAGATATTTATAATGAACCAGCAAATGCTTTTGTTGCTGACTTTATTGGCGAAAGTAACATTTTAGATGGAGTAATGCTTGAGGATTATAAAGTTAAATTTGCAGATACTATATTTGAATGTGTAGACAGTGGATTTAATCCATCTGAAAATATCGATATTGTAATTAGACCTGAAGATATAGAAATAACTACTGTCGAAAAAGGAATGTTATCAGGTAAGGTTAACTCTGTTACCTTCAAAGGAGTTCATTACGAAATTGAGGTTGTTACAGAAAATAACAATTGGATTATTCATAATATAAAAACCGCAAATGTGGGAAGTACTGTTGGTTTAATAATAGATCCAGAATCAATACATATAATGAGAAAGGCGAAAGACTATGAGAAAGAAAAATAATCAAAGCGCTTTACCTGCAGCACCTTATATTGTTTGGAGTTCACTTTTTATTGTTATTCCACTATTAATAGTAGTATTCTTTGGTTTCACAATAAAATCTGGAGATAGTTATCATTTTTCACTAGAGAATTTCCAAAGATTAATGGACCCTAAATACTTAAAAGTTTTTGGGAGAAGTATTCTCTTAGCTGTAGAAGCTACTTTAGGTTGCCTTATATTAGGTTATCCTGTTGCGTATTTAATTTCAAAAATGCGTGAAGGTAAAAGAAATATTTTAATTATGCTATTCATAATACCAATGTGGATGAATTTCTTATTAAGAACCTATGCTTGGTTACCTATTTTAGGTAAGAACGGATTAATTAACTCCCTTTTAGTTATGCTAGGATTTGGACGCGTTAACCTTCTTTATAATGATTTTGCGGTTTTATTAGGTATGATTTATAACTTTTTACCTTTTATGATTTTACCTATTTATACTGTTTTAATAAAAATGGATACTGATTTAATTAATGCAGCTTCAGATTTAGGTGCAAGTAGAAAGGAAATTTTCACAAAAATAATTTTTCCTCTAAGCATGCCTGGAATAATTTCTGGTATTACTATGGTATTTATGCCTGCTGTTTCTACCTTTGTTATTTCAAGAATATTAGGTGGAGGCCAATACATGCTACTTGGTAATTTAATTGAAACTCAATATACTTCAATGGATGATTGGAACTTTGGATCTGCAATTGCAATTTTCATGATGATAATAATTTTAATATCTATGGCCTTCATGAATAAATTTGAAGGTACCGATGATAAATAATAAGGAGGACATATATTATGGTTAAAAAGCTTGAATCTTTCATTAAAAGATTTTATCTACTAATTATTTTTGTATTTTTATATACACCAATAGTTACCTTAATGATATTCTCCTTTAATGATTCGAAATCAACTGCAAAGTGGAATGGATTCACATTAAGATGGTATAGTGAACTTTTCCAAAATACAAGAATAATGGATGCATTAAAATATACATTAATAATTGCTATACTTGCTTCAATTATAGCAACTATAATTGGAACTTTAGCTGCAATAGGAATTCATAGAATGAAAGGTATTCCTAAAAAAACACTGTTAAATATAAATAATCTACCTGTATTAAATCCTGATATAGTTACAGGTATCTCACTTATGAGTTTATTTATTTTTATATTCCCTATTTTGCATAAGTTGGGAATAAATGCTCAATTTGGATTTGGAACAATGCTTTTAGCACACATTACTTTTAATATTCCTTATGTGATATTATCAGTATTACCCAAATTAAAGCAATTGCCTCATAATATAACTGAAGCAGCTTTAGATTTAGGTGCAACACCGGGTTATGCAATGTGGAAAATAATACTTCCTCAAATAAAGCCCGGGATATTTGCAGGATTATTAATGGCATTTACTATGTCTATTGATGATTTTGTAATAAGTTTCTTTACAACTGGTCCTGGAGTTACTAATCTTTCTATAGAAATATATTCTATGGCTAGAAAAGGTATCAATCCATCAATAAATGCATTATCAACTTTAATGTTTATTACTGTATTAATTTTATTATTAATTGTTAATAGAAAAGAATTTACTTCAAGGGGTGTGTAGATTGAAAAAATTTAAATCATTAGTTGCATTAGCAGCTGCTGCAATATTAACTACTTCTCTTTTCACCGGCTGTGGAAATAGTAATGTTGGTGAAAATGGAACAATAAACTTCTTTAATGTAGGAGACTATATTGATGAGGCTCTAATTAGAAAATTTGAAAAAGAAACTGGAATTAAAGTTAACTACTCTACTTATGATACTAATGAAATTATGTATCAAAAGATAAAAACTAATCCTGGTACATACGACTTAGTAGTTCCTTCTGATTATATGATTGAAAAAATGATACAAGAAGACTTGCTAGAAACAATAGATTATAACAATATTCCTAACTATCAATATATAGGTGAAAATTATAAAAACTTATCTTATGACCCAACAAATGAATACTCTGTACCATATATGTGGGGTACTATTGGTATTATCTATGACAGTTCTAGAATTACAGAACCTGTAACTAGCTGGGATATACTTTGGGATAGTAAATACAAAAATGAAGTTTATATGTTTAACTCTTTAAGAGATTCTTTAGCTATAGCTTTAATTAAAGCTGGATATTCTATCAATTCAAAAGTTCCTAGTGAAATAGATGCAGCTAAGGATGAATTATTAGAACAAAGAAATTTAACAAATCCTGTTTATGTTGTTGATGAAGTTAAAGATAACATGATTACTGGAGAAAAAATGCTTGCTGCCGTTTGGTCTGGAGATGCAATTTATATAATGAATGAAAATCCTGATATGAAATATGTCATTCCAGAGGAAGGCTCAAATGAATGGGTTGATGCTTTATGCATTCCTAAGGATGCCCCTAACAAAGCTGGAGCTGAAGCATTTATAAACTTCTTATGTGATCCTGAAAATGCAAAAGAAAATGTTGATTATATAGGTTATTCCACTCCTAATACTGCAGCATATGATTTACTTGATGATGAAACTAAAAATAACCCAGCTGCATATCCTTCTGACTCTGTATTAGATAAATGTGTATTATTTACTAATTTAGATCAAGAAACTTTAAAATTATACGAATCAGCATTTACTGAAGTTCTTTCTCAATAATATTATTAAAAACAGAATTATATACTATGAAAGTATATAATTCTGTTTTTTTATAAATACTATACTTTAAACTTCTAAATGAACATATTATTAAAATCGAAATTATATATGTTATAATTTATATTAGATTATAGTAGCTTTAGGAGGGTTTTATGGTTAGATACTACATAATAGTGGATGGTCGTGTCCAAGGAGTTGGATTTAGATTTTTTTGTACTATGACTGCAAGAAAGTATGATTTAACTGGTTGGGTAAGAAATATGGAAAATGGTATGGTTGAAATGGAAGTTCAAGGAGATGATTCTTCTATATCTAAATATATTAAAGATATAAAAAAAGGTAACAGATTCATTAGAGTTGATGAACTTTATCAAAAGAAAATTGAAGTTCTTCCAAATGAGCGTAAATTTACAGAAAAATATTAATAATATCTATATAAAAAAATAAGAGTTAAATGTTCATAAAGCCTTAAGCATTTAACTCTTTTACTAATATTACTATTTAACCTTATTATCATATTCCATTAAATTATATTTTTCTATTAATGCAATCAATTTATCTGCATAAACAGCTACCCCATCCGCGTTTCTAACTGTACTATACCCTGCATTTTCTAATGCTTGTGCCTGCTCCTTATAATCCTTTCCAGAAAACAATCCTGATTCAGCATACCTTGAATTCTCATAAAGAAATCTTCCATGATCCTCAATTGAGTCTTCAATATTATCATACTTTCTAAAATTAGCTATAGTTGTGTCATTATAATTTTCACTTGTAGAAATTGTTGCAATAGCTCCACTCCATCTAGAATCTGCTTTTATTCCAAATAAATTATTATGTGTAACTGCAAGATCGGATTGCCCCCATCCTGATTCTAATATGGCTTGTGCTATAGTAATTGATGGTAAAATCCTATACTCATCATAACTTTTAATAGCACCTTGAGATACTTTTTTTAAAAATTCTATTTTATCCTCATCTAAATTAACATTTAAATTTACCTCTACTACCTCTTCATTACTTATATCTGAATTTACATCTGCACTATTTTCTTCTACATTACTAGCGTTTATATCTTTATTTACTGTTTCTTCACTTATATATCTTATATTTGTAACACTTTGAGAAATTTTTATTTTTAATGTACTAAATATGGTTACAATCATTAATAAAGATAAAGTTATTATCATAGCAAATTTATAAAGCATAGTTTTTTTACCAGATAAAACATAGCTATTTAAACCTCTGTATTTAATATTACTTTTCATCTTAAACTCTCCTATAATTTTCAAATACTCTTTAGTGGCTTCACTTTTCCATCTATGTTTTAAAGCTACGCCCTTGGATATTTACAAATCATATTTACCTCCTATACTTTATTTTACCTTTTTAAGTATATTTTTATTACTAAAGTAACCATAATTTAAAAAATACATATATAATAAAAAGAATCTGTTATAGGCTAAATTTATAATCTCCCCTATAACAGATTCAACTTTCTAATTATTCTATTTCACAATCATTTCCTAAATCATTACTTTGTTCACTCTTAAGTTTTTCAAAAAACTCATTAGTTTCATTTATTACAACATTTCTTAATCCAATTAATCCAACTAAATTAGGTAATGCCATTAATCCATTTACTATATCAGCTATTATAAATACTAAATCTAATGACAAGAATGGTCCTACTGCTACAAAAGCAATAAATATTATTTTATAAAATATAATTCCTTTTACACCTGTTAAATACTGAATACATCTTTCTCCATAATAATTCCATCCTATTATAGTAGTAAATGCAAAGAAAATTAATCCTATATTTACTATATACTTTCCTATAATTGCAAATGGTAATCCTTGTTGAAATGCAAATGTGGTCATTTCAGCACCCTCAAGACCACTATTAAAGCTTCCTGTTAATACAATTGCAAGACCTGTCATAGTGCATATTATTATTGTATCAATAAATGTACCTGTCATTGAAATTAAACCTTGCTTAACTGGTGATTTTGTTTTAGCCGCAGCAGCTGCTATTGGTGCGCTACCAAGACCTGCTTCATTTGAAAACACTCCTCTTCCAACACCTCTTTGAATAGCTAAAGCTACAGTAATACCTGCTGTACCACCTAATGCTGCCTTTGGATTAAATGCACTGTTTATTATTAACATTACTGCTGAAGGTATTTCCTTGAAATTAAATCCTAATACTAATAACGCTCCTAATATATATAATATAGCCATTGATGGTACAATCTTTTCAGCAACATTTGATATTCTTTTTATACCACCTAAAGTTACTAATGCAACTAATACAGTTACTATAATTGCAGTACACCATAAAGGAATATTAAAAGATATTAACGCTGCTTTAGATATAGAATTTACTTGCCCAAAAGTACCTATTCCAAGAAGTGCTACACCAACACCAAATACAGCAAACATTTTAGCTAAAAATTTATTACCAAGCCCTTTTTCTATGTAATACATAGGCCCACCTGACATTTGCCCATTTTCATCTACTTCTCTATACTTTATAGCCAAAACTCCCTCTGCATATTTAGTTGCCATTCCAAAAAATGCAGCAATCCACATCCAAAATAAAGCACCTGGCCCACCTGCTGCAATAGCAGTTGCTACACCAACAATATTTCCTGTACCTATTGTAGCTGATAAAGCAGTACATAATGCTGCAAAACTTGATACATCACCCTTTGCATCTTCATCTCCTTCTTCATCATCTTTAACAAATAAATATTTAAGTGCTAGTGGTAATTTAAATACCTGTAATAACTTTAATTTAAAGGTAAAATATATTCCTGTTCCCACCAATAGTATTAGCAGAGGCGGTCCCCATACTATTCCATCAATACTATTTAATAATTTTTCAACTCCATTTAAAAATTCCATAAAAAAATCCCCCTTAAAATTATAAATTTATAGGAGGAGATTAGAGTTAGTTTTTAGTTAAGAGTTTTTAGTTAAGAGTTAAGGAAAAAATTCAGCTAAGCTGATTTTTTTTAATATTAGAATTAGTTATCTAAGGCATATTTCTCGTTATCTCCAACCTAAAAATAGGTTGGAGTATTACAAACAATTACTAGCCATAAGATAAAACCAATAAACTCTATAATGAGTTTAAACCTTAACTATTAACTTTTAACTTTTAACTTTTAACTAATCTTAATCCCCTGTCCTTTTACCTGAGAGTTTCAGTTTAATTTTAAATTAAACCTTGCTCCTTCGGTGCTCTTATGAGTCTCTCCAGAGGCTCGTCCAGTAACGGTCCTAATACCTGAAAGATTTACTTCTTCGGTGGATCTAAATCGCTCTCCCATTACCTTCATCCGAACATATTAAGTTATAAAGTTTATTATATACATAAATTTCAAATTAATCAATATGGAAATTATTATTTACTTCCATACAATCTATTTAAAGCACTTATTATAGATTTTATTGAAGCTCTCGTAATATTACTATCAACTCCAACACCAAATGTCTTTTTATTAATATCATTTCTATTCATATAAACATATGCTGCTGCTTCTGCTTCAGATCCAGTACTTAATGCATGCTCTTTATAGTCAATTATACTAACATCTATTAATTTACTATTAGATAATGCTTTACCCAATGAATCCATTGGTCCATTACCTACCCCTTCTATTTCACGCTTTTCCCCTTTATAATTAATAACAGCATTTACTTGTGTTGTTTTCTCTGTATCACTATTAATATCTGATATAGAAATACTTATTAATTTAAAAGGTTCTTCTAAGGATAAATACTGCTCTTTAAATGCTTCCATAATTTCATTTGGCTGAACTTCACCTTTTTTCTCAGAAATTTTTTGTACTACTTCAGCAAATTCTTGTTGCATTGACTTAGGTAATTTAAATCCAAAACAATGATCCATCACAAATGCAACTCCGCCTTTACCAGATTGACTATTTATTCTAACTAAAGGCTCATATTCTCTTCCAAGATCACTTGGATCAACAGGCAAATATGGTACTTCCCATATTTTTGAACCTCTTTCCTCATACTTCTTCATACCTTTATTTATTGCATCTTGATGTGAACCTGAAAACGCAGTAAATACTAAATTACCTGCATAAGGATGCCTAACTGGTACTGGTATTTTCACACATCTTTCATAAACTTCAATTATATCGTTTATATTTTCAAGATTTAGCATTGGATTAACCCCATGTGAAAACATATTATATGCAACAGTTAATATATCTACATTACCTGTTCTTTCTCCATTACCAAATAATGTTCCTTCAATTCTATCAGCTCCTGCTAATAACGCCAATTCAGCATCAGCAACTCCTGTACCTCTATCATTATGCGGATGGACACTAACAATAATTCTATCTCTATTCTTAAAATTTTGGCACATATATTCAATTTGATCAGCAAATACATTTGGTGTATCCATTTGTACTGTTGATGGTAAATTTATAATAATCTTATTTTTACTTGATGCTCCCCAAGCATCAGCAACTGCATCACAAACTTCTAATGCATATTCTACTTCTGTTCCAGTAAAACTTTCAGGTGAATACTCTAAAAATATCTTACCTTCTAAATCTGAAGCATATTTTTTTACAAGACTTGTGCCTTCAACGGCAATATTCTTTATTTCTTCTTTACTCATATTGAATACTACATCTCTTTGTAAAACTGAAGTTGAATTATATATATGAACTATAGCTTGTTTTACCCCTTGTAAAGCTTCAAAAGTCCTTTCTATTAAATGTGGCCTTGCCTGAGTTAATACTTGTACTACTACATCATCTGGAATACAATTATCCTCTACTAGCCTTCTTAAAAAATCAAATTCAATTTGAGATGATGAAGGAAAACCAACTTCAATTTCTTTAAACCCCAATTTAACTAACATATTAAAGAATTCTACTTTTTCATCTATATTCATTGGATTTATAAGAGCTTGGTTCCCATCCCTTAAATCAACACTACACCAAATTGGTGCTTTTTCAATAACATTATTTGGCCATGTTCTTTCCTTCAAATTGATTGTTTCAAATCTCCTATACTTACTGTAATTTAACATGTATAAATGCCCCCTTATATATAAATAAAATAAATTAGTAACATATTTTGTAATAAATAAAAACCGCGTAATATCCCCCTCCATTGGAGCGTATTTACGCGGTACCATCCAAAATTTATACTTAATTTAAATAACGGTATCATCCGATAAGGACTACTAAAAGTTCACCCTTATAGCTCATGAGCGAGTTCAAAAATATAATTTGCAGACTCACAGCAACCGTCTACTCTCTGAAAAATCATGGATTTTTTACTACTCTCATTCTTAGCAATATTTATTTATTTTTCTATAATATTACTATATTGTATTATTTTTGTCAATAAACATAATACTTTTATTTATCAACTCTATTTCTCTCCTCGCCATTATAAAATGCTTTAATATTTTCTATAATTTCATTAAATAATCTTTCACGAGCTTCTATACTTGCCCATGCAATATGTGGTGATAAAAGAAGCTTATCTTTATTTTTTATTGATAATAACACATTATCCTCACTAACTGGTTCCATTTCATATACATCTAGCGCAGCCCCTCTTATTTCATCTTCTTCAATAGCCCTAGCTAAGTCTTTTTCTACAATAATAGATCCTCTCCCCATGTTTATTAATATTGAACTACCCTTCATCTTAGATAATGCTTCATAATTAATTAACCCCTTTGTATTTTCATTTAATGGAGCGTGTATAGAAATAATATCACTTTTCTCTAATAACTCTTCAAAAGATACCTTTTTAAATTCACTTGAAGAGTTTTTACCAGAAGTAGAATAATATATTACCTCTGCACCAAAAGCTTCAGCTATCTTTCCTACCTTACTTCCTATTGCTCCAAGTCCTATAATTCCCCATACTTTATTTTCAATTTCATAATAAGGTTTATTTAAACATGTAAAAGACCTTGATTTTGAATATTCACCACTCTTAACATACCTATCATAATATACTACTTGATCTAATAGTGCTAATGCACTAGCAAATGTATGTTGAACTACAGCATTAGTTGAATATCCAGCTACGTTAGCTACCCCTATTTTATGTTCTTTTGCATAATTTATATCTATGTTATTAAACCCAGTAGCTGTTTCTGCTATGAATTCAAGTTTTTTTGCATATTTCATATTATTTTTATTTAATACTACTTTATTAGTTAATATTATATTAGCATCCTTTATTCTTTCACTTACTTCACTTTCATCTGTAGCTTCATAATATTTAACTTCTCCAATTTCTTTAAGCTTTTCTATACTAATATCACCTAAAGTTTTACCATCAAGTATTACTATTTTTTTCATTTACAAATCCTCCTAAAAATTTCTATAAAAAAAGAACTACATCAAAAATCTACTCACATATCTCTTTGATGTAGTTCTATTGTTGGTGCAGATGGTGGGACTTGAACCCACACGAGGAGTCCCTCAATAGACCCTCAATCTATCCTGTCTGCCTATTCCAGCACACCTGCGCAAAATTTAAAAGCTATAATATAATTTTATGTTAATAATACATTAATTTCAAGCCTATTTTCCATTTATTTCTTTAAAGCTTTTAATATCTTTACAATGTTGTCTAAATCCTCTTTACTTAAATCATCAAAATTATCAAGCATACTCTTTATATCCTCAATAACCTTTTCTTCATATGTTTTTTCCATCTTTTTACCACCATTTATTATATATAACGTAATACTTGTTGTTATGACCCCTATAACTCCTATACCTATAATCATTAATAAAACTGCAATTGCTTTACCTAATTGAGTTTTTAGTAAAATATCACCATATCCAACTGTGGTAAATGTTACGAAACTCCACCATAAGGCATCTCCTATTGACATCCCTTCAACTATAGAAATTAATACAGCTCCTATTACTATAAAAATAGTAGAAACAACTAATAAAAAATTCAACCTACTTTTTCTAATTTCATCTTTAACCCTTACTTTAAATTTCATTGCACATATAATTAACATGATACATTTAATAGCCTTTATGCAATATGAATGATTAATTTTAGAAGGAATAATAGTAAAACTTAAAATTCTAACATAAAATCTTATGGAAAATATCGAAATCAAATCTATTAAATTGTCTTTTATAAATTTCCTTTTTTCTTTACTTATTGCAAGTCTTGTAACGTAATCACCTATAAAAACTAATCTAACTATATTATCAATATAATAAAATGTCCAACTTACCTCCTTTGGTATATTAATAAAAATTTCTATAATGAACATTAACGTTAACATAAGCGCAAGCAATCCTATAAAAAAATCATAAACACTTTTCTTATTCATACTATTGCCTCATAAAATACAAATTTATATATTTATATTTATGTTATATCTAACTGATATATGATGAATATAACAGCAAAGGACTATTGCACTTACGCAATAGTCCTTTATTACAATTAACATCTTCCATACATTTTTGTATACTTGTAAATTTTATCCGCTAATTCAGTAGTATAACTTCCTTCTTTAGCTCTCCATTTCCAGTTATTACCTAAGGTTGATGGAAAGTTAACCCTTGTCTCATTTCCAAGGTTTAAGAAATCTTGCATTAATGCTACTGAAACATTTGCAACACTACCCCAAGCACCTCTTATAAAGCCCCAATTATATCCCTCTTCTTCTGATAACGCTAAATATTCTTTACAATATTCAACATCACTCTTACTTCCTGTTAATTCAAACCAACCTCTAAAAGTATCATTATCATGAGTTCCTGTATATGCTATACAATTTCTTGTATAAGTATGAGGTAAATAATTACTTTCTTCTCTTGCATCAAAAGCAAATTGTAATACCTTCATTCCTGGGAATCCTGTTTCTTGTAAGAAATCAATAACTTCATCTGTTAAATACCCTAAATCTTCTGCAATAACATTTATTTCTCCTAATGTTTCTTTAATTGCCTTAAATAACTTAATTCCAGGTCCTTTTACCCACTTACCATTAATAGCTGTATCTTCTCCATAAGGAATTTCCCAATAGCTCTCAAAACCTCTAAAATGATCAATTCTAACTACATCATAAATCTTTAAACTTTCCTCTACTCTTTTAATCCACCACTTATAGCCTGTCTTCTCCATATAGTTCCAATCATAAAGAGGATTTCCCCATAATTGTCCTGTTTCTGAAAAAGCATCTGGTGGACATCCAGCTACTGATATTGGCTTTAACGTATCTTCATATATTAAATATGCTTCTGGATTACTCCATACATCAGCACTATCTTCAGCTACATATATAGGAATATCACCTATAATATTTATTCCTTTTTCATTAGCATAACTCTTTAATTCATTCCATTGTCTAAAGAATAAGAATTGAATAAAAGACCAAAATCCTATTTCATCAGACAACTCTTCTCTATATCTATTAATTGCTTCTGGTTCTCTCTTCTTAATATCTTCATCCCACTCTTGCCAGCTAACTAGTCCAAATCTACCTTTAACCGCCATATAAAGTGAATAATCATCTAACCATGAATTATTTTCTTTTATAAATTTTTCAAATTTATCTTTTAAATCTATATTATTTAACCTTTTAAAATTTTCATAAGCTCTTTTTAATACTATATATTTAACTTCATATAAACGACCATAATCAATATACTCTTCGTTATCTCCATAATTTTCATTTACATAATCTTCTTCATTAAGAATTCCCTCTTTATTTAAAATATCAAAGTCTATGAAATATGGGTTTCCCGCAAATGCTGAAAATGATTGATAAGGAGAATCTCCATATCCCGTCTGTCCTAAAGGCAATATTTGCCAGTATTTTAACCCTGATTTAAATAAAAATTCAACATATTCATATGCCTCCTTACCAAAAGTCCCTATTCCAAACTTTCCTGGTAAAGATGCTATATGCATTATAACCCCTGCACTTCTTTCCATATAATTCTGCTCCTTTTATCACGATAATTTTAATTGATTATATTATATTTACATTAATAAATATCTTATTATTTATTAAAACTAGAACTTGACTCTCTCTCCAAAAGCTCTGTATCTAATAAAATATGTTTATTTTCTCCTTTACCCATTAAAAGCTCAAATAATATCTCTACACTCTTCTCTGCCATTTCTTTTTTAGGTTGCTTTATAGTAGAAATTCCTGGATTGTAATAACAACTAATATCCATACCATCAAATCCTAAAATAGATACATCTTTGCCTACAACCAACCCACTATCTACAACAGCCCTAGCTGCTCCTACAGCCATAAAGTCTGAAATTGCAAAAATTGCAGTAATATCTTTTCTACGCTCTAAAAACTTTAATGTTTCTTCGTAAGCCCTCTTAGTGTCATAATCTCCAATAAGTAAATTATCATCATTTACTTCAATATTATATTCCCTTAAAGCCTTTATATATCCCTTATATCTCCACCAACTAACACAAAAGTCATTTTCTTCACCTATCATTAATGCTATGTTTTTATGGCCTTTTTTTATAAGATACTCCGTAGCAGAATATGAGGCTTGAAGATTATCTATCCCTACAGTAGAATATTTATCTCTACCTAAAGGAGATACAGTATTAACTGAAGTTAAGACTACTGGAACATCAATGTTCCTAAAACTATCTTCATCTAAATCAATAAAGTTACCTCCAAGACAGATTATTCCTTGTAATCTCTTTTCTTTTACAAATGAAATTATATTTTCTACTTCCTGCTCTAACACATAATCATTTTGTTGTAAAATCATTGTATAATTCTTTTCGTTAATTTTGCTTCCAATAACATTAATAAGCTCAGAGAAAAATGGATTAAAAACCCCTTTTACTAAAACTCCTATGTTTTTAGTACTATTTTGTTTTAATATTCTAGCACTATTATTGGGTACATAATTGCTTTCTCTAATAACCGCTAAAACTTTTTCACGAGTACTTTCTTTTACATCAGGATGATTATTTAAAACACGGGACACAGTGCTAACTCCGACCCCTGATATTCTTGCGATATCTCTTATATTCATCAATATACCTCCTCAAAAAATATTTTTAAATATTTATGGTATCGTTACCTATTAAATCAAAAAAAAATCTGACGTGGACCACACCAAAAATATTTTTATATTGGAGTGCTTCACTAATCTTAGTAAATCTTACACTAATGAGTCACCTATGTCTATACTTGATTAAATAATACTTACACTAAATATACTTGTTTTAAATACCATCCATTCGGTACCGTTTCCAAATATAATTGTATCTTATAATTTTAATATTTTCAATATCAAAATTGTTTTTTTATTCCTAAATAAAAAAACATTATTCTTACCAACATTGCATTATTAAATTCCCTTATATCATAGGAAGTAATTTTCTGTATCTTATCTAATCTATATAGCAATGTATTTCTATGGATAAACAATTCTTTAGCCGCTTTACTAGTGTTTAAGCCACACTTAAAATATATTTCTATTGTTCTTATCATTTCTTCATCTAAGTTTGCTATTTTAGAAGCAAATTTTTCATACATTTTAATTTTCATCTCATCTGAAATTGAATCAACTATTACTTCTAAGATCAATTTATTATCATCAAAAATATCTCCATTAACTTCATATTTTAATGCTACTTGGATTTTTTTAAGATTTTCAATATATGCTTGTCTTATCTTTTTATAATTCTCTACTTCACAATAACTTATATAGCACTTTTTATTTAATTCAGTATTTATAATTTCTTTTATACTTCGTGCATGACTAATAGTTTCTTGCAAATCCCCTGTTACTATTACATTTCCATTATACGGAATTACCTCTACTTCAACATCTCTATATACTTTCTTAATGCATTCTAATATATGAGTAGTATCTCCCTCAATAAATATATTCATTAATTGAAATTTTCCATTTAATCGTGGCCATGTATCCAATATTATTGATTTTTCCACCTCATTATCATCTAATAATATAGAAATTAAATTTTCTTTTTCAATAACTATGTTTTTAAGGGCACTTTCTAAACAAAACATTAATAAATTAATTGCTAGGTTATGTTGATTATTTACCATAACCTTATAATCTACTCCTTTATATTTAATCGCTCTTTCTACAGTATTATTTGCACATTTAAACTTAGGTGTAGTATATTTACCAACTCCATCGATATTTAATTGAAACGGTATTTGTGAATTGTTATATATTTCATTAACTAAGGCAGCCATGTTTCTCAAACTATCTCCTCCTAATACCTTATATACTAATAGTGTTTTGATAAGTCATTTTCACTTAGCTTAAGGAATATTTCTACCAATTAAAATAAATATCTTGGTAGAAATATTAGGAGATTCTAATCACCCTTAAACTCATAGTTCCTCGGTATCGTTTTCAATGTTATTATATACCATTTTCAAAATATTCTCAAGATTTTTTTTCTTTCCAAATAAAGAAAATAATTTTTAACAGTACAGCATCATTAAAATTTCTTATATCATAGTTTGTATATTTTTGAATCTTATCTAATCTATAAATCAATGTATTTCTATGAATATATAATTCTTTTGCGGCTTCACTTAAATTTAATCCACATTTAAAGAAAACTTCCATAGTTCTTATCATTTCATTATCTAATTTTGATATTCCTGTTTCAAATCTATCATATACACCTTTTTTCATTTCTTCAGAAACTGAATCTATTATTTCTTCTAAAATAAGCTTGTTCGCATCAAATATGCAATCAATAATATTATATTTAAATGCTAAATCAATTTTATATCTTGTATCATCATAATGTTTTTTTAATGCTAAATAGTTTTCAACATAGCAATAACTAATATAACACTTACAAATAATTACACTTTCTATAGTATCCTTAATACTTTTAGCGTGCTCTAGCATATCTTCAAACTTTCCAAGCATAAGGATTTGCCCCTTATAATCGATAATATCCACTTCACTACAAGAATATCCTTGTTTAAGATAGGATATTATTTCATCCTTATAATTATCAATATATATGTTAATTAAATCAAAATCCTTTGTTAGCACTGGCCAACTAGCTTTAATTACCTCTTCTTCAATTTCCCTACCATCTAACAATGCTGAAATAATGCTCTTTTTATTTAAAAATACTTTATTTAACTTTTCCTCTACATAAAGTTGTAATAAATCAATTGTAACACTAAATGCTGCATTTATCTTGATGCAGCACTCAGTGTTATTATTAACAAATGTTTTATTAACTTCATTTTGAGCAATTTCAAATTGCGGTGTAGAATATTCTCCTACATCTTGCATTATTAATTGGAAAGGTATTTTACAACTGTTATATACTTCATTTACCAGTTTCTCAATACACTTCACAATATCTCCTCCAACGAATTAATTATTATACAATTCTTAATTCTGTTTCTTTATCAAATACATGCAATTTTTCTGCCTTTAAGTAAAGATTTGCTACTTCACCAATCTTTAATTCTGTACTACCTTCAATTTTAATGTTCATTGGGCTATTTCCACATTTAGTGTAGATGTAACTTTCTGAACCCATAAGTTCGATAACTTCTACATGACCTTTTACAATACTTCCTGGATTAGCTGCAATTAACTCTGCATTGTCACTTAAATGCTCTGGTCTAATACCAAATGTTACTGACTTACCAACATATCCAGATTTAATTAATGTTTCAGCCTTTTCAGCTGGTAATGTTATTTTATTTTCACCAAATACAGCAAAAACATCATTTCCATTCTTTTCTACTTTACCTTCTAAGAAGTTCATTTGAGGACTTCCTATAAATCCTGCTACAAAAAGATTTGCTGGATTATTGTAAATATTTATTGGAGAATCAACTTGTTGAATAACTCCATCTTTCATTACAACAATTCTAGTTCCCATTGTCATAGCTTCTACTTGGTCATGTGTTACATATATAAATGTAGTTTGTAACTTTCTATATAACTTAGTTATTTCTGTTCTCATTTGAACTCTTAATTTAGCATCTAAGTTTGATAAAGGTTCATCCATTAAGAATACTTTAGGATGTCTTACAATAGCTCTTCCTAACGCAACTCTTTGTCTTTGACCTCCTGATAAAGCCTTTGGCTTTCTCTTTAATAAATGTTCAATATCTAATATTTTAGCTGCTTCAGTTACCTTTTGTTCTATTTCAGCTTTAGGAACTTTTCTTAACTTTAATGCAAATGCCATATTATCGAATACTGTCATATGTGGATATAATGCATAGTTTTGGAAAACCATAGCTATATCTCTTTCCTTAGGTTCGACATCATTAACTAGCCTGTCCCCAATATATAATTCTCCTTTAGAGATATCTTCAAGACCTGCAATCATTCTTAAAGTTGTTGACTTACCACATCCTGATGGCCCAACAAATACTATAAATTCTTTATCTTCTATTTCTAAATTAAAATCTTTAACCGCTGTTACGTCTCCTGGATATATTTTGTAAATATGTTGTAATGATAAATTTGCCATTCTTTATTCCTCCCATAAATTAACTTCTAAATTTATTAACTTCACTTGATATATTTATTGTACAACTTGTAACTATTTTCATCCATATTCAATATTTACAAATATGTTGCCTTTATTTTGTATATTTTTCTAAAACTATTATTAAAATGATATTTTTACTTTTTCTATATTATATAATAAACTAAAAGGCATATAGAAAATAACTTTCTATATGCCTTTATAACAATTTATATTATTTATTCTCCCTCTCCATTTGCTTTTTTAATTCATGAGCAAATTCTTTTTCTTCTTTTCTGTCTTCATAATGAATTTTCATTTCTTCAATTCATTCTTTTATACTCATAATAAAATCTCCTTTTATAATAATTATTTTACGGCATCTAATACCTTTTCATAATTTGGTTCATTTATTACGTCATTACAATATTCAACATATGTAATTTTATTATTTTCATCCACTACAAATATAGCCCTAGTTAAAAATCCAAATTCTTGTATCAATGTTCCATATTGCTTACCAAAGCTTTTTTGCTTAAAATCTGATACTGTTTTTACTCTATCAACTCCAGCATTTCCACACCATCTTACTTGTGCAAATGGTAAATCCATTGATACTACATACACTGTAACATCATTTAACTTTGAAGCCTCTTCATTAAACTTTCTTACCTCCATATCACATACAGAAGTATCTATTGATGGTACAGTTACAAATATTCTCTTTCCATTCGTATCACTTAATTTTACATCCTTTAAAGTATTATCTACCACTAAGAAATCTGGTGCATCATCTCCTACTTTAAGCATATTTCCAACAAGTGTAATAGGATCACCATTAAATGTTATTTGCATAAATTATACCTCCCTTAAACTTATTAATACTTGCTACATTAATATAATTCCCCAATAGGATGTAATTTTATTATATTTATAGTTCTATCCACTCACTTATGGTATTTTCTTTCATAAACCCTTTCTTTTTATATAGTTCATAAGCTACCTTATTTTTCTCAATTACTATTAGTCCTATTTTATCAACATTTTTATCAACTAGAAATTTTATAGCAGTTTCTAAAAGATTTTTCCCAAATCCTTTACTTCTATATCTTTTAAGTAAACCTATATCAAAAACACCTTCATTATTTTCAATTTCCGCATTCATAAATCCAATTATTTTGTTATTATCTTTAACCACAAAATAATATTTATTATCATTTTCGTTATTTAAATATTCATTAAGTCCTTCATTATCTAACCAAGTGCCATGAGGCATATCACTAAATGAATCATTATATACCTCTTGATACCTTTTTGAATTTTCTTTTGTTAATACTTCTAAATTTAATGTTTTCTCTCTGATAGTTTTATCAGTTAACTTCATCTTAATTGCAGAATAACTTTTATTAATTCCATTAATTTAGAACAATTATAAATTGAAAATTTCACTTAAAAGAAAAAGCCAGCATAAAATGCTGACTCATAAATTAATCATTATATTTTAATTATATCCACAAAAGTTTCATTATAAGTAATTTGTCCACCAATATCTGAAATACCACTATTAGTTAAAACATTAGGATTTCCATGCTTTCCCCACCAACCAACAAACATCATTACAACATTATCACTTATAGAACTATCTATATTTATCCTTACCTTTATTTGTCCATTATCTGACTTTAAATATACTATTTCATTACTATCTATATTTAAGTTTTTTGATATATTCTCATTAATATATGCAATAGCTATTCCATCTTCGTCCAAGAAATGCTGACTTGATAGACTATCTCTTCCATGGTTAGTCAATAATCTTATCTTTCCTTTATTTTCATTACAGTTAACCTTTTTATTAAAGTCACTAATTCTTATAATTTCAAATTTTCTACTTTTAGTCATAAACTTTTTATCTTCCCAAGCAATATTTTTATGTAAAGTAAGATAGTTATTTTTTATAAATTCCAAGTTTATATTGCTATTTATATCTTTTAATGGCTCTATTACTTTTTTAAGATAATCTATCTTTTCTACATATGGATAATCATTTAAGCCCATTGCCTTTGCTAATTCCATGAAGAAATAATATTCATCCATTAACTTTTCTCTAGGTTCTATTAATTTCTCATTGTATATTAAATAAGGATTCATCATTGAACTAAATAATAAATCTTCACTTTCAAGTTGACTACTGGTTGGTATAATCAAATCACATACCTTTGCAGTATCAGTCATAAACATATCAAAACACACCTTAAAATCTATTTTCGATAATGATTTTTTTAATTTATTTACATTCGGAAGCTGATTTACTAAATTGCTTTTAGTTATTACGGCCATTTTTACAGGAATATTTAAATCATAATCACTTTCATCTTTATTACCAATAAATATATTATCTTTATAATAAGTTTTACCTAAAGAACACTTTTCTATAAACTCACTAATCTCACTAGTATAAAAATATCTATTAGAAGCTATCTTTCCACTATTATAAGGATCACTATTTAATATTTTAGGATAAACTTTATTTGCATAATTTACTCCCCCACCACTAAATCCTATTTGTCCTGTTATAGCACCTAAAGCATCTATAGCCATAATAGTAATTCCTCCATTTTTATATTTCTGCATTCCAAACCCTAATAAAATAGTAGAATACTTTTCACAATATAATCTTACTAATTCATTAATTTCATTAATTTCTACTCCACATTCAAGACTTAACTCTTCAATATTTAAAGATAAAACATATTCTTTATATTCTTCAAATCCATTAACATATGACTTTATATACTCTTCATCAAAAAATTCATTTTCAATTATTACCTTTCCCATTGCTAATGCTAGGGCTAAATCTCCATTCGGCTTAATTCTAATATATTTATCACTTAAGGTTGCAGTTGCAGTTTCTATTGGATCTATAACTATTATTTTACTTCCATTCGCTTTAGCTTTTCTTATCATTTGCATAGTATGTATTGTTGTATTAGCAGGATTTTTACCCCATACCAAAATACTATTACTATTCATCATATCTTCTAATGAATGACTTTTAGAATCTCCAAAATCCAACTTTTGAGCAGCAATTCCTGCACTCCAACAAGGTCCCCCCTTTGCTAAGCTAACACCACCATAAAAATTAAAGAATTTTTCACCTATACTTTTTAATAATGAACCATTTCCATATTGCTCATAATATAAAATAGATTTACTTCCAAATTCATTTTTATATTCTTTTAATCTTTTTGCCATAATATCTATAGCTTCATTAAAAGATACTTCTTTCCACTCTCCATTTACTTTCAATAACGGATTATATAATCTTTTCTCATGATTTACTCTTTTTAAATGAGCTAAACCTTTTTTGCATATAAATCCCTTAGTATAAGGATGCTCTTTATCACCTTCTATTTTTATAACTTCATTCTTATCTATATACACATTAAATTTACAACAATCAGCACAATCTAATGTACATCCATGGCTTAATTTTATCATTTACTTCCCCCATAATTATCTTTAATTAATAACCTCTCTTTAAAAGACTCTAAGTATGCTATATTGATTTATATTATAACCTTTTTTATCTCACTAAAAAACTTATTTAAATGGAAGTAAATACTTTCCTAATGATTTTTCCTATGCTTATCTTATTTTATTTTTACGAAAACATTTACCAATGCTATACTAATATTATATCAATTTAACTGGAGGTGATGATAAATGAAAAACTTTGATATAATCACTAACGATAGAGAAGATCATTCTAAACTCGTTCTTAAAGGTCTTCTCGTTGGCGTTATTACTACCTTTGTAGTTGTATTATATAGATTCGCACTATCCTATGCAGAAGATTTTTCATTTTTTATTTATTCATTTATTAAAGACAAAAAATATCTTATACCAATATGGTTCATTATCTTAATACTATTAGCTTTTTTTATAGGAAAGCTAATCGATAAGGAACCTTATATAAGCGGAAGTGGTATTCCACAAGTTAAAGGTGTAATGGGAGGATATATTAAAAACAGACCTCTCTCAATTATAATTAACAAATTTATTGGAGGCACACTTTGTATTGTTTCTGGCTTATCCCTTGGTAGAGAAGGTCCTTCTGTACAACTTGGGTCCAGCGTAGGTGATATAGTAAGCAAAAAATTCAAAAGTACAAGACTTGAAAGAAGACTTCTTATAAGTAGTGGTGCAACTGCTGGATTAGCTGCAGCATTCAATGCCCCATTATCAGGTGTATTATTTTCTCTTGAGGAAATTTACAAATACTTTTCACCACTTGTATTAATATCAACAATTACTTCTGCAGTAGCTGCTGATTTTATTTCAAAGCAATTTTTCGGCTTAGATCCAATATTTAATTTTTCCACATCCCAAGCTATTCCTTTAAACAACTATTGGATATTGATAATTTTAGGAATTTGCTTAGGGCTTTTTGGTGTCTTTTATAACTGGTTGACCTTAAAAACACAAGATTTATATAGTAAATTAAAATGCTCTACTTCAATGAAATTAATGATACCTTTTTTACTTGCAGGAATTTTAGGTTTATTATTCCCTTTAGTTTTATGTGGTGGGCATGCAATAGTCGAAGAACTATCTTTAACAACAACTTTAAGTTTGCTTTTATTAATGCTTATAGCAAAATTTTTATTTTCTATTATATCTTTTGGTTCTGGTGCTCCTGGTGGCATTTTCTTTCCACTTCTAATTATTGGAGGAACCTTTGGTGCAGTATTTGGATATATTTCAATTAACTATCTTGGAATAAGTCCTGCACTATTTAATAATTTTATTATAATTTCTATGGCTGGTTACTTTACTGCAATAGTTAGAGCTCCTATTACAGGAATAATTCTTATTACAGAAATGACTGGGTCATTTACTCATTTATTATCACTTTCTGTAGTATCTATAATTTCATATATAGTTGCAGACTTATTAAAAAGCACTCCTATATATGATTCATTACTTAAAGGACTTTTACTTAAAAATAATATTAATGAATATCATAGTGAAAGCACTAAAAAAATCATTATTACTAACGTAGTTCATTTTGGTTCAAAAATAGAAAAAACATACTTAAATAATCTTAAGCTACCTGAGAATACGCTTATTGTTTCAATTAAGCGTGATGAAATTTCTATTGTTCCAAAAGGAAATACTCTTATTAAAGCTGGTGATACCCTTCTTACTATGACTGATTTAAAGAATGAATGGAAAGTTCGAGAATTAATGGATTCTCTAACAACTATAGAATAGAGAAAAAGGCAAATTAACCTTACAAAGATTAATTTGCTTTTTATATTATTTATCTTTTATTAATCTATATTTCATTTCATTCCATAGTTTTATTGAAAAAGCTCCTGTTATTATTAAAGTAATAACTATCATTATAGTATTAAAAATAGATCCATCAAAACTTTCTCCTAAATAGCTATATAAAAATATAGCAGGCATATTTGCAAGTGTAAATATTAAACTAAACTTCTTAAGACTAATTCCCATATATGATGATACAAAGACTAATACATCTGTAGGTGCTACAGGACATAAAACACCTACTGCAAGTATCTTATAATTATATAAATCAATAAGTTCTATTATTTGTGGATGCTTTTCATTTATCTTTTCTCTTAACCCCTTAAATACACTAATTCTTGCAACCGCAAAAACTATTATACCGCTTATTAAAACACCTACTAATGATAATATAACTGCTTTTTCGGGTTCAAATATCAGTCCTCCTAATACCATTAATGTAACACCTGGAATAAGACTAATTAATCTGATACACCATAGCATTATGAACATAAGCTCAGAATATTTCATTGAATCAATCATTAGTCTTAAAGAATCCACACTAAAATCTATATTTAAATTATTAACTAAAGTTTTAATTCCTATAATTCCCAATGTAATTGCTATAATAATAAAAATAGCCATATACACTTTTTTCTTTTTATTCACTTTTTATGATTCACTCCTCATATACCAACTAATTTTCTTATCTTTTATTTATTATAAAATAACTTTTCATAATTTCATATTAATTTACTATTAAATTTCTATTAACGTAATAAAGTATTAACAAAAATTTTTGTTATTGTAACAATAAAAATGCATATATTATAGTAATATAAATTTCTGGAGTTGAAATAATTGTCAAAGAAAACTGATTGGGGCAAAGTAGTCAGAGAAACTGTTAATGATATAATTTGTGCTATTAAAACACCTTCTTCAAAACCTAAACAACCGAATTGTCCAAATCCTAAAGCTCGAATATGTATTTTAATACTTATTGGAATTACATTACTTTTTTCTGGAATTGGTATCTATAGTTGGATAATAATCATCATGTTGTTTATTATTTTATCTTTTGTTTAAAAAAAAATTTGTATTATTAAAAAATTTATGTTATTATAAATCCTGCGAGTAATACATGCAATCGCTGCTAGCTTTAAGCTAGGAGAGGAAAGTCGGAGCTCCATAGGGCAGGGTGCTGGTTAACGGCCAGTCAAGGCGACTTGAAGGATAGTGCAACAGAGATATACCGCCAGAAGTTTTTTAACTGAGTTCATTTTATATGACTGGTAAGGGTGGAAAGGCGAGGTAAGAGCTCACCAGCATGGTGGTGACATCATGGCTATGTAAACCCCACCTGGAGCAAGACCGAGTAATGGCATTATGGGATTGCCCGTCCCGCCATGTGGTGTGTCGCTTGAGCTTACTGGTAACAGTAAGCCTAGATAGATGATTGCTTAATACAGAACTCCGCTTACGGATTATCTCGCATCATGAAAAACACTAGGTTTAAGCCTAGTGTTTTTCTTTATTACTCTACAATTGGCAATTTAACTTCAAATATAGTTTTATCATTATCACTATATGCTTCTATGCTTCCACCATGTAGCTCTATAATATTTTTAGTAATAGCTAATCCTAACCCAGACCCTGCTATATTACTATTTCTTGATTTTTCAATTCTATAAAATCTATCAAAAATATAGGGTAAATCAACTGATGGTATAGCATCTCCGTAATTAATTATTTGTACAACAGCCATATCTTCTTCTTTCTGTATAATTACATCTACAAAATATCCATCACTTGCATATTTAATTGCATTAGTTAATAAGTTTTCAAAAGCTCTGACTAACTTTTCACCATCTGCATTTATAATTAACTTTTCATTAGAAAAATTTACTCTCACCTTCATCTCAGCAACTTTAAATTGATATTCAAAGTATGCAATTATTTGTCCTAATAAATCAACTAAATTAATATTACTCTTATTTATATCTACAGTATTATTTTGCATCTTTGTAAGTTCAAATAAATCATTTATAAGTAAGTTTAAACTTTTAGATTTTTCATATGCAATATTGGCATAATACCTTAATTCTAATTCATCCTTATACTTATCAGAGTCAATAAATTCCAAATATCCTAATATAGATGTCAATGGCGTTCTTAAATCATGTGAAACATTAGTTATTAAATCATTTTTTGTTTTTTGTGCTCTTCTTTCCTCTATAGTTAAATTTTTAAGTACCCTAGATATCTTATTAATATTTTCAGCCAATTCTCTAATTTCTCCATCAGCTTTAGGTTTAATAACTCTATCTAAATCACCCTTTGCCATGATTTCTGTTTCATTGATAATTTCAATTAATCCATTTTTAGTTCTATATGTCAAGATAACATACCATGTAAAAAACAAAACAAATCCACTTATTCCCAAAGCAAAAGCACCAAAAAATGTATCCTTTATTTGTCTCCAATAATACCATAGCAAATTTATTGTGTATCCACTATAATATCTATACCAAAAATCTAATCCCATTTTTATTATAAAAAAAGTTATTACCATAAGAATTAAAGCTAATATTATTTTTAACATTTCTTTTAAATAATATATAACCAACCTATTATTTTTCAATTTTATATCCAACTCCCCATACTGTATGAATTATTTTATCACCTTTTGTATGAGATTCTAATTTATCCCTTATCCTACTCATATGAACCATAACAGTATTGTTTGATTGAAAATACTTTTCCTTCCAAACTTTTTCAAATATTTCTTCAGCACTAAATACTCTTCCTCTATTAGTTGCCAAAAGGTATACTATTTCAAACTCTCTTGCAGTTAAAGTTACCTCTTCTTCATTAACTTTAACTATATGCCTATTTTTATCAATAATCATAGATTCAACACATATTATATTATGATCTATATTTTTTGATTCTACATTCAAAAAATAAGTTCTTCTAATCAAAGCCCTTATTCTAACAATAAGCTCTAATGAATTAAATGGTTTACATAGATAATCATCTGCTCCTGTCAAAATCCCTTGTATCCTATCTATATCCTCACTCTTGGCACTTAACATAAGAATTGGTACATTACATTTTTCCCTAACTCTCCTACATACCTCAAGCCCATCCATATCAGGCATCATAACATCTAATACCATTAAGCAAATTTCTTCCTTATTTATAATTTCTAAAGCTTCTTTGCCAGAACTAGCCTTAAATACGTTAAATCCTTCATTTATAAGATTTATATTTAATAATTCTCTTATTTCCTTTTCATCATCTACTACTAAAATATTATTATTCATTTTTCCTCCATAAATTATTCCTTCTATTTCCCTAAATATTCTTCTAACGTTAAATTGTTATCATTAATATACTTAGCAGCTTCTTCCCCAACATATCTTATATGCCATGGTTCATATGCTACACCTGTTATATATTCCTTTCCTTCTGGATACCTAATAATAAATCCATACTTATAACAATTATTTGCCAACCATTCTGCTTCTTTTGTGCCTTTTACAAAATATCTCTCTTCATTTGTAATATCAATACTTAAACCTGTTTGATGTTCACTAAATCCAGCTTTAGCAACATATTTATCAGCCATTTCCTTACCATCTGATAACACCCTCATATCATAAAGTTTTTTTTGAGTATTATAAGATCTATATCCTGAATTACCCAATAATATTATTCCATCACTTTTAGCTTCCTTTACCAATTGTTCTAACGGCTCTTTAATAACTTTATCTACAAGCTTTTCCTCCTTGGTAGATTCATCTGCAAAACTTATATTTGGTTTTTGTAACTTGTTAGGTTTATATTCTTCATCTAATTCATAATTTTTACTTACTATCATCTGTGAAAAATTACTATTAACTTCTTTTGTATTTATTAATTCATTTTCACTATAATTTTTTAAATACCATATTCCTACAATTAATATTATACCAATTAATATATTTCTTCTAAAATTACTCTTTCTTTTCATTTTCTTCACTCCTATAACAAAAACTTTAATTTCATTATAGAATCTATACTTTACATCCTATTTAAGAAAACCTTACAAAATCTTAAGTTAAAGCAAAAAGGTATAATTTTTACTATTCAGTAAAACTTATACCTTATATTTTTAATAAAAACTAAATGGATCCTCTTCAACCTTAGAAGTAACAATCTCAATATCTTTAAACTTTTCCTTTAATCTTTCCATTACGTTAAAGAAAATTATTTGCTCAGATGCAAAATGCCCTACATCTAAAATGCTTATTCCCATTTCCTTATAATCAGATGCAAAATGATATGTTGTATCTCCTGTAACAATACAATCTGCTCCTAATGCAACAGCTTTACCAATAAAATCTTGCCCACTACCATTTATTACTGCAACTTTAGAAACTTTATTATTTCCTTTAACAACTCTTAAATTAGATATATTTAAAGCACCCTTAATTTTGTTTACTAACTCTTCTAAAGTTATTTCCTCATTTAAAGATACTAATCTACCTAATCCAGCATTATCATCTTTCATATTCTTTTCTAATATTGTAGAATCATTAAACCCTAATATAGAAACTATTGTATGATTTAATCCATTTTCTACTGAATCTAAATTAGTATGACTTGAATAAAGAGAAATATCATTTTTTATAAGTTCTATTATTTTCTTTCCTTGCAAAGTATCAGTTGTAATACTACTAGGTTTTCTAAAAATAAGAGGATGATGAGTTATAATTAAATCAGCATTTTCATTCTTTGCTTCTTCAATTACCTTTAAAGTACAATCTAATGCTAATAACACTTTTTTAACTTCTTTTTCTCTATCACCAACCATTAAACCAACATTATCAAAATCTTCTTTTAAATATATTGGTGCTAATGATTCCATTTCTTTAATAATATTATTTACCTTTATCATAAAAATCACCTTATAAATAATTTAACATACCAGTTATAATACTAATTTTTTCCTTTATTTCTTCTCTTCTGTTATTTGCACTTACAGTTGCTTCAGTTATAAATCCTAAAATTTTATTATATTCATCTATTTTATTTTGTAAGAAATCTTTCATTAATGGATTTTTACTTCTTAATAATATTGGACTTACTTCATAATATATACTATCTAGTTCAGTTGTTTGCCCTTCTGCACTTCTTACTTTAAATAATTCATAATATATTCCTTCATCAAAGCATAAGTCTTCCTTTATAATCTCATAATTATTTTTATATAAATATTCTCTTAATACTTCTGGATTTTGTGCTGGAACCAAAATTAAATATTCTGCTGATTTAACCTTTTCTAAATCGGCTTCTAATATATCTCTAATTAAATTACCGCCCATTCCTGCTATTACGACTTCATTAGCTTCATTTAGTTTTAGGGGTTCAAACCCTCCACCTAATCTAAATTCTAGTTCATCTCCAGCGCCTTCTAATATTGCATTTAATCTTGCTTTATCTAACGGATCTTTATTAATATCACAAGCAATAGCTTTATTGCATATTCCTCTTTCTAGCGCTATTAATGGAACATATCCATGATCAGTACCTATATCCGCAAGTACTTCTACATTTTCTAAATTGTCGATTATAAATTCTATTCTATTACTAACTTCCATTTTAACTACCTCTATATATATTATTTAATCATTTGCTATATATTTTATATTATTTTTCAAATCCATGTTTATTATTTATCAATGGCTATCCATTGTAACATTCCCGCCTCTTTTTCAACTTGAAGATAACAATAGACACACCACTAGACTAAGTGCCTTTTAGGGCATAACCAATTCTAATATTCAGATTGAGTTAAAACTCAATCTGAATCTAATAACTCTATTTATTTTCACTTTATTAAGTTATGTCATTTTTGAAATTTTATTTAATTAAATTTATCTACTTAATGCAAAAATTAGCACCAATTTTGGTGCTAATTCACTAATCTAAGTAATCTTTTAATTTCTTACTTCTAGATGGGTGTCTAAGCTTTCTCAATGCTTTTGCTTCTATTTGTCTAATTCTTTCTCTTGTAACATTAAACTCTTTACCAACTTCTTCAAGAGTTCTTGCTCTTCCATCATCTAATCCAAATCTTAATCTTAGTACCTTTTCTTCTCTAGGAGTTAATGTATCTAAAACATTAATTAATTGTTCTTTAAGCATAGTAAATGCTGCTGCTTCAGCTGGTGCAGGTGCATCGTCATCAGGTATAAAGTCTCCTAAGTGAGAATCTTCTTCTTCACCAATAGGTGTTTCAAGTGAAACTGGTTCTTGAGCAATTTTTTGTATTTCTCTTACCTTTTCTACTGGAAGATCCATAACTTTAGAAATCTCCTCTGGGAATGGATCTCTACCTAATTCTTGTAATAATTGTCTTTGAACTCTTATTAACTTATTAATAGTCTCTACCATATGAACTGGTATTCTTATTGTTCTTGCTTGATCAGCTATGGCTCTAGTAATCGCTTGTCTTATCCACCATGTAGCATAAGTTGAAAATTTAAATCCCTTTCTAAAGTCAAACTTTTCTACAGCTTTAATTAATCCAAGGTTTCCTTCTTGAATTAAGTCTAAGAATAGCATTCCTCTACCAACATATCTTTTAGCTATACTAACAACAAGTCTTAGATTGGCTTCAGCAAGTTTCTTTTTAGCATACTGGCTTCCTTCTTCGATTTGCTTAGCAAGCTCCATTTCTTCTTCAGATGATAATAGCGGAACTTTACCTATTTCCTTTAAATACATTCTTACTGGGTCATCAATTGCAATACCTTCTGGTACTGATAAATCAATCTCCTCTTCAATAATGTCAACATCGTTAGCTGCACCTTGAACTTCGATTCCCATTGATTCAAGAACTTCATAAATTTTTTCAATTTGTTCTGGACTTAAATCTATATTTTCTACCTCATCTAATATTTCTTGATATGTTAGTACCCCATTCTTTTTACCTTTGTCAAGTAAATTCTTTACGATACTCATTCTATTATTTCTATCTTGACCATCCTTAGGCTTATTCTTATTTACTTTTGTTTTTTCTTCCACTAGCTGACTACCTCCTTTCGTTATATGACCAACTACACTCTCTTACTCTCTTTCAACTTTTTAGTAATACTTGCTAATTCAATGGCTAATTTAATTGATTCTTCAACTCTGCCTTGATTTTCAAGTTCTTTTTGCTCTTTTCTTAGTTGATCGATTCTTTGCTTCAATTTATAAGAATGTATTTCATTAATTAAATCATCAATTTGTACCTTTATATTATCAGCAAAGAATATATTCTCTTCTTTAATCTTAACTAATTCTCCAATGCTTTTTGCATTACTTAGTCTTGACTCTATAAATGATTCTATGTTATTTATATTTTCCCCTTTTGCCAATATAATAACAGTGAAAATTTCTTTATGTTCTAGCAAAATAAAGTCGTTTTCTGATATTCTTTCCTCTATATACTGTAAATACTCTTCATTTTCAAGCATCATTTTTAAGAGTGTTCTCTCTGCTTTTAAAAATCCAGGCTCTACATATAATTTTGACCTATCTTCTGCCTTATTATTCCTAAAATCATTTTCTCTATTATCTTTCATTTTACTTTTAAGGATATCATACAATGCCTGCTCTTTTATGCCAGTATTTTCAGATGCTTTTTTAATGTAAACATCTTTTTCTATAGGATCCAAATCTGAAATTATATCCATTATTCTCTTTGAATATAAAATCACAGATTGACTATTTTTAAAATCAATTCCTTCTTCAGCCTTCTTAATTCTATAATCAATTAACGGCTCTGCATTATTTATTAATTTTAAAAATGCCTCTCTCCCATTACTTCTGACATATTCATCTGGGTCTTTTCCTTGTGGGATGCTTAATACCCTTACATCAAAACCTGCAGTTCTTAAAATTTCCAGCCCTCTTAACGTTGCCATCTGTCCTGCTAAATCAGCATCATAAGATATTACTACTTTGTCTGCATATCTCTTTAATAATCTCGCTTGATTTATTGTTAATGCAGTTCCTAAAGATGCAACAACGTTAGTTATTCCATATTGATGTAATGATATTAAATCCATATATCCTTCTACGATAACAAAATACCTTTCGCTCATATTATGCTTTAAAGCAAAATTTAATCCATACAAATTAGTGCCTTTTTGGAAAACTAAAGTTTCAGGTGAATTTAAATACTTAGGTTTTGAATCATCTAATACTCTTCCGCCAAATCCAATTACCTTACCTTGATAATCAAATACTGGGAACATAACCCTATTTCTAAACCTGTCATACTTTCTTCCTTTCTCTTTATTAACAGAAATAAGACCTGCTTCTTCTAATAACACATCATTAATGCCTTTTTTTCTTAAATAAAACATTAAACTATTCCAACTATCATTGGCATACCCTAAGCCAAACTTTTTAATTGTTTCTTCTTTAATTCCTCTATTTAAAAAATATTCTTTTGCATTTTGGTTATTCATAAGATTTGAAAAGAAAAATTTTGCTGCTTCAACATTTACTCTATATAACAAATCTTTTTTTCTATTACTTTGACTTTGTTCTCCATTTCCTAACCTCAAAGGAATATTTGCTCTATTTGCTAAATACTTTACAGCTTCGATAAAAGGTAAATTTTTATCTTTCATAACAAAGGAAATGACATTTCCAGCTTCTCCACATCCAAAGCACTTATAAATTTGCTTTTCTTGAGACACCGAAAAAGAAGGTGTTTTTTCATTATGAAAAGGGCATAGCCCCGTGAAGTTTCTACCAGCCTTCTTTAGTCTAACCCTTTCAGAAATTACATCTACAATATCATTTTGTGATTTTATTTTTTCTAAAATTTCTTCAGAAATCTGCAAGGAGATCCCTCCTTACTTAATATAATTTTTTCCCACTCTATACATTTCGACATATTATTATAAATTCCTTCTAACTTTTTTAATTAAATTTATTTTATTATGTCATACTCATAGAATTTTTATTGTTATTCTACCCTAATATTATTAATTCTATCTCAATTCTTAAAATCCTTTTTATTCTACAAAATTTATTGTTCCCAATTTTTTTGTATTATACAACTTTTTTACTAATAAATTACAAACTTTGGAACATATATCTTATTAAATGTTGAAATACAATAGTCATCTGTCATTCCTGCTATATAATCTGCTACTCCTCTTTTTAATCCTTCCTCACAAGATATGTCTTTATAAAGTTTAGGTAACTCTTCATTATGTTTATAAAAATAATCTATTACATGCGTTAATATAAATTTCGCTTTACCACGTTCCTCCCTTAAAACATCTGCCAAATAAATATTTTTAAACATATATTTCCTTAATTCAATCATAGCTTCCTTAACTTCATCACTTTGTTTAATATCATATTTCCCACATTTCAAATTTTCTGTTGTTTCATTTATCATATCGTTAATAAGTACCTGTATTCTATCTGAATGAGTTTTACCTAATACTTTAATAATCTCCTTAGGTAATTGTTCTTCTTTCAACAAACCCGCTCTAATTGAATCATCAATATCATGGTTTAAATATGCAATTTTATCGCTATATTTTACTATTCTTCCTTCTAATGTTTTTGCTATATTTTCTTTTTGCCCTAATCCACTATGATTAAGTATACCATCTATAACCTCTTCAGTGAGATTTAACCCTTTTCCATCCTTCTCTAATTTTTTCACTACCCTTACACTTTGTTCATTATGCCTAAATCCACCGTCTAAAAACTCATTAAGCACTTCTTCGCCATTATGTGCAAAAGCAACGTGCCCTAAGTCATGTCCTAATGCAATTGCTTCAATAAGCATTTCATTTAAACCTATGCCTGCACCTATAGTTCTTCCTATTTGTGCAACTTCTAAAGTGTGAGTAAGTCTAGTTCTATAGTGATCCCCAAAAGTTCGTATGTATACTTGCGTCTTATGCTTTAATCTTCTAAAAGATTTACAATGTATAATTCTATCTCTATCTACCATAAAACAAGTTCTAATATTATCAGGCTCTTCTTCTATTTCTCTCCCTACACTTTTATTACTATGAATAGCTTCTGGAATTAATGTCAAGTCTTCATTATTTTCTATTCTTTCTCTTATTTCCATCTAACTCACCTCAAAATAATCTATTCTATATTTTTCTCATAATTCCTCTAATTTATAATAGGTATCATATGATTATATTTTATTCTCTCTCTAAGCTATGTATATTTATATGTTTTTCATAATATTATTATAATAAGAAATTTAATAAGGAGATTTACAATGAACAATGAAAATAAAGTCATTGATATTGATAATATAAGAAAAAATATACTACCAAAATTTTTTTTAGATAATGCTGATATTACAATGATTAAATTTAAGGATACTGATAAACAAAGAGCGGTATTTAAAGTAAGCTTAAACAACAAAAATTACTGCTTAAAAAAAGTTTATTATGATGAGAAAAATTTACTGTTTGTTTATTCAGCAATGGAGTGGTTATACAGAAATAATATCAAGGTTCCCAAATTACTTCCTTCATATGATAAGTGCAGATATATTATTTATGAAGATATGCTTTTTATTTTAACGCCTTGGGTTGAAGGTGAAAAATGCGATTTTGATTCACTAAGTGATTTAAATTTATCTATTAAAACTCTTGCAAAATTACATAAATGTTCTAAAGACTTCAGACCAATTGATGGTAGTGAAAAAAGAATTGGATTAGAGGATTATCACCTTTCTGTAAGTAAGCATTTTAATGAACTTCTAGAAAATGCAAATTTGGCTTTTTCATACAAGGATAAATTTTCAAAAATATATTTAAATAATCTTGATAATAACTTAGCTCTTGCAAAGTTATCGCTTGAAATATCTTCATCAATAGACAACAGTGATTTAAATATCTCCCTATGTCATGGCGATTATGTAAATAAAAATATATTAATAAATAAATCTAATAATGATGTTTGGATTATTGACTTTGATAAATGTAAAATAGATTATTCTGCTCATGACATTTCTTATTTTTTAAGAAGATTACTTAAACGTAATACAACTAACTGGAATTCTGCCTTAACTATCAATATCCTTAACGCTTATAGAAAGAATAATGATTTAAGCAAATCCGATTTAAAGTATATTTTAGCTTATTTAGCATTTCCTCAAAAATACTGGAAAATTTCTAGAGATTACTATAAGAACATTGATAAATGCAATAAAAATTCATTTATTTCTTTATTGAACAAAGGCTTAAATCATTCACAAGCCCAACTTGATTATATTAATAATATGATTGATATCTACAAACGTTATTATGATATAAAATTTTAAATATTATATTACTAGTCTTAATGATATTTTGAATCTTAAGTTTTATCCACAACTAATAATGGAAAAACCCTCTGTTTTTAAACAGGGAGTTTTTCAACAAACTGAAATAAAAATAAAGGAGTGTTTTCACACTCCTTTATTTTTATCTCTTTTTATTTTCTTGGATTCTTAACTTGTGCTTGTGCAGCTGCAAGCCTTGCCACAGGCACTCTAAATGGTGAACAAGATACATAGTTTAATCCAATATCATGACAAAATTCAACTGATGATGGATCTCCTCCATGTTCTCCACAAATACCTAATTTAATATTTGGTCTTGAAGCTCTACCCTTTTCAGCTGCAATCTTAACTAATTGACCAACACCTTTTTGGTCAAGCTTAGCAAATGGATCTTGTTCATATATTTTTCTCTCATAATAATCTGATAAGAATTTAGCTGCATCATCTCTTGAGAAACCAAATGTCATTTGTGTTAAATCATTTGTTCCAAATGAGAAGAATTCAGCTTCTTTAGCTATTTCATCTGCAGTTATAGCTGCTCTTGGAATTTCAATCATTGTACCAACATGATAATCTAATTTAACTCCCTTTTCTTCCATAACTTCTTCTGCTGTTCTAACAACTATATCCTTAACAAATTTTAATTCTTTTACTTCACCAACTAATGGAATCATTATTTCAGGAACTATATTATATCCTTTATTGTTCTTAACATCTATTGCAGCTTCAATAACAGCTCTAGTTTGCATTTCAGCAATTTCTGGATAAGAAACAGCTAATCTACAACCTCTATGACCCATCATAGGATTAAACTCATGTAAACTTTCCACTGTTCCCTTAAGCTCATCAAATGTTAATCCCATTGTTTTTGCAAGATCTGCAATTTCTTCATCATTATGAGGTAAAAATTCATGTAGTGGTGGATCTAAGAATCTAATTGTAGCTGGCATTCCCTTTAATTCTTCATACATTCCAATAAAGTCTTTCTTTTGCATTGGAAGTAATTTAGAAAGTGCAGCTCTTCTTTCATCTTCATTCTTAGCTACTATCATTTCTCTCATAGCCATAATTCTATCTTCTTCAAAGAACATATGCTCTGTTCTACAAAGCCCTATACCTTCAGCTCCAAATTCAACAGCTTGCTTTGTATCTCTTGGATTATCTGCATTAGTTCTAACTTTAAGCTTTCTAATATCATCTGCCCATCCCATGAATGTTGCGAAATGGCCTGAAATTTCTGGAGTAACTGTTTTTATAGCTTCACCAAATATATTTCCTGTAGAGCCATCTATTGAAATATAATCTTTATCTGTGTAAACTTTTCCGTTAGCTTCTAAAGTTCTAGCCTCTTCATTAACTTTTAACTCTCCACAACCTGCAACACAGCAAGTACCCATACCTCTTGCAACAACGGCTGCATGAGATGTCATACCACCTCTTACAGTTAAAATACCCTCAGCTGCAATCATACCTTCAATATCTTCTGGTGAAGTCTCAAGTCTTACTAATACTACTTTTTCGCCTTTTTCAGCTCTTTCTTTAGCTTCTTCTGCAGTAAATGCAACTTTCCCACAAGCTGCTCCTGGTGATGCTGGAAGACCTTTAGCTATAGCATTTGCTTTCTTTAATTCATTAGCATCAAAAGTAGGATGTAATAAAGAGTCTAATTGTTTAGGCTCAACTTTAAGTATTGCTTCTTCTTTAGTTAACATACCTTCTTCAACTAAATCAACCGCAATCTTTAATGCTGCTTGAGCTGTTCTTTTACCATTTCTTGTTTGTAAAAAGTATAATTTACCTTCTTCAATAGTAAATTCCATATCTTGCATATCCCTATAATGATTTTCAAGAGTATGAACTATATCCATGAATTGTTTATATATAGCGGGGTTTTGTTCTTCTAACTTAGATATTGGAAGTGGTGTTCTAATACCCGCAACAACATCCTCACCTTGAGCATTCATTAAATATTCACCATAAATTTCTTTTTCACCTGTTGCAGCATTTCTTGAGAATGCAACACCAGTACCTGAAGTTTCTCCCTTGTTACCAAAAACCATTTGTTGCACATTGACAGCAGTTCCCCATTCACCTGGAATATCATTTAATCTTCTATAAACGATGGCTCTTGGATTATCCCATGATCTAAATACAGCCGTAATAGATTCTGTCAATTGATCTATTGGATTTTGTGGGAACTCTTCACCTTTTTCTTTCTTGTATAATTCCTTATACTTTACAACTAATTCTTTTAAATCACTTTCATCTAATTCAGTGTCATATTTAACACCTTTTGCTTCTTTAGCTTCATCTATTAAATCTTCAAATAATCTCTTTTCTATCCCCATAACAACATCAGAGAACATTTGAATAAATCTTCTATATGAATCATAAGCAAATCTTGGATTATTCGTTGACTTTGCAACAGCTTCTACAGCAACATCATTTAATCCTAAGTTTAATATTGTATCCATCATACCTGGCATTGATACCCTCGCACCAGATCTTACAGAAACTAATAATGGATTAGTGTTGCTTCCAAATTCTTTTCCTGTTATTCTTTCTAGTTCTTTGATATTTGCATGGATCTCTTCTACAATTGAATTTGAAATTTGTTTTCCATCCTCATAATATTTATTACAAGCCTCAGTTGTAACTATAAATCCTTGAGGAACTGGAATCCCTATTCTAGTCATTTCTGCTAAATTTGCCCCTTTACCTCCAAGAAGGTTTCTCATTGACCCGTCACCTTCACTGAAAAGATAAACATACTTTTTATTCTCCATCTCAATACTCCTCCGTTCATACAATAAATATATACTAACAAGATTATAATCTTGCAGTTACCCTTTAATTTACTTTGCTTCTCCTAGATTAACAAATAACTTAGTTATATTAGTCTTAGAGATTTTACCCACTATTTTTAAATTAAACTTTCCATCGTCTGAATCGCAAGATTTCTCTACTATTGGTATACTATCAATTTCATGTTCTATTATTTTCTTTGCTAGTGAATAAGCACTATCATCTGGTGAACCATAAATTATATTAGGCATTCTAGTCATAATTACTCCAACAGGGACTTTATGTATATCAGTTCCCCCTATTGCAATTTTCAAGAAATCCTTTCTAGAAGCTGCACCAACTAAATTACCATTACTTTCAACAAATAACGTTCCTACATCATGCAAAAACAAATGAACAATTGCCTCATAAACCGTAGTAGCATCGTTAACGGTTACAGGTTTCGACATAATGTCTCCCACTCTTATTTTGGATATATTTTCTAATATGTCCCCGTCAACTTTTTTACCCAAATAAACATAACCCACTTTTGGTCTAGCATCTAAAGTACCAGTCATTGTAAGTATTGCTAAATCAGCTCTTAAAGCTGCTCTTGTCACGCCTAACTTTTCAGCTATCGCTTCACTTGTAACCGGCTCACCTGCCTGAACTATTTTAATTATTTCCTCTTGTCTGTTTGTAAACTTCAATGCTACCCCTCTTTTCGACTATTAAAGGAATATTCAGACAATTAAGAATTTTTTCTATTTACAGTATAATTATAACATTTTATAATCTTTTTACTATACCTAATTTTAAGAAAAATCTTCCATTTAGTTTGAATATTCCTATTCTTTTCTAATTTCCTATATTATATCTTTGTTTTTCTTCGATTTGCTATTTTTTATCATCTTCATCATTAAAATTTACAGTGTAAGTAAATGTGTTATTATCATCATTTTCTTTGCCTTTATCTTTTCCAGGCATTTTAATACTATCAATGTTAACATCTTGTACCTTTTCTTTTACCTTATCAGCAAAATCACTTGCTTTATCTTTTGCTTCATTTACAGCTGCTGAAATGTATTTATTAACTACTTCAACGCTTCCATCAGCTTTAGTTATTTCTATAGTTACTTGCGTAACTACTGCTGCAACAACTACAAATGCTAGTATAGGCGGAATAACAATAGCAATAACCCCTGCTGCTATTCCTGCATTTACAGGTACATCAACTAATTTTTTCCCATCTTTACTTACTTTAATTCTAGTAACATTACCTTTGTTTATTAAATCCTTTAGCCAAACTTTTAATTCATCTATAGTTTCAGTTTTCTTGTTATATTCCATGTTCTCTTCATTTTGTGCATTATTTTTAGATTTTTCTTCTAAAAATATTATTGCATCTAAAACACTTCCGTTAGACACTTCTAATGCTTCTTTTGCTTCACTATAGCTAACTCCAGTTCTTTCTTTTACCTTATCAACTTTTTCCAATGTAATATCCATACTCTCTCTACTCCTTTATATATTTTAACATTTCTAAACTTTTAGGCCTTCTTGAGTAATTCGAATTAATTATAAATGTTGTTACTTTTTCTATTTGTTGCTTAACCTCTTTTGTAACATTTAATCTATATATCTTATCCATAGGTGTATTGCTTAAAAATCGAAGAGCATTATACCCCGCCCTTGATATATATATTCCATGTTCTTTATTACATGTATCACAAACTCCACCAAAATACGACAAAGAAATATAATCACTTGTACTTATTGCTTTTTTACATATACAACATTTATCAAATTGCAGACCATATCCCGTTGCATCAAGTAATCTTAGTTCAAATGCTCTAATCAACATTTCATAATCCATAGCATCTGTATTTAATAAATATGTGCATGTAATAAAGTCTCTAAATAAGTTTTTATTGACTTCTCCTTCTTGAACACAAATATCAATTAATTCACAAATATACGATGAATATGTTAATTTATCCAAATTATCCAATAACCCTTGAAATGAATTTATAATTCTTCCTTCTTGTAAGTTATATAAATTTCTTCCTTTAAAAAATATATAATCTGCAAAGCATAATGGCAATGTAAGTGCTAAGTTTTTACTTTTACTCTTCTTAGCTCCTCTTGCTATGAATGTTATTTTCCCTAACTCTTCACAATAAGCCCAAATAAGCTTGTCATTTTCTTTATAATCTATTGATTTAATTATTATACCTTTAGTCTTTGTAATAGACAGAATAATCAACTCCTATCTACTTATTTTTTTTGTATCCTAATTCTCTAAGTAGAAGTCCATTATCTCTCCATTCTTTTCTTACCTTAACCCAAATTTTTAAATTAATTTTAGCACGAAGGAATCTTTCTATTTCATATCTTGAAGTTTCACCTATTTTCTTTAAACTTGTTCCATTTTTACCTATTATTATTCCTTTATGTGAGTCTTTTTCACAAATTAAGTCTACCTCAATATGATATGTACCTTTTTCGTTTTGTTTCATTTGAATAACATCAACAGCTATTCCATGAGGCACCTCATCTCTTAAGTTCTTCAGTGCTTTTTCTCTTACAATTTCAGCTACAATAAATCTTTCTTGAACATCAGTAATCATATCTTCTGGATAATATTGTGGTCCCTCTGGCATTTTATCAACCATTAATTTTACTAATGAATCAACATTCTTTCCTTTTAGAGCTGATATCGGTATTAATTCTTCAAACTCATACTCCTTAGAAAACATCTCTAAAGTTTTTGCAACCTTATCATGTGAATTTTCATCAACTTTATTTACAACTAAAAAAACTGGTGCTTTTTGAGTTTTTAAGGCTTCTAATATGAATCTATCACCTCTACCAATTTCTTCGCATGGATTAACTAAAAATAAAACTAAATCAACTTCTTTTATTGAATCCTTAGCTGAATTTACCATGTACTCACCTAATTTATGTTTAGGCTTATGTATCCCTGGAGTATCTACAAAGACTAATTGATAATCATCTCCAGTTAATATAGTTTGAATATTATTTCTTGTTGTTTGAGGTTTATTAGATACTATTGATAATTTTTCCCCCATTATTTCATTTAATAATGTAGACTTCCCTACATTTGGTCTTCCTACTATTGTTACAAATCCTGATTTAAACATTTTATCCTCCTAGCCTTTTAAGTCCTTCTTCGAAAAAACACCTGGAAGTATTTCTTCAAAAGTTTTCACTATATAGTCATTTTCATTTTTTATAATTATTACTGGTATTTTTTCATCTTTAGTAAATTCAGCTATTACCTGTCTGCATATTCCACATGGATAAGTATATGCATTTACATCACCAACCACTGCTATAGCTTGAATTTCTCTATTTCCTTCATGAACACCCTTAAAAATAGCTGTTCTTTCAGCACAATTTGTTCCGCCAAAAGAAGCATTTTCAATATTGCTTCCATCATATATTTTTCCATCTTCAAATAGTACAGCAGCACCTACCTTAAAATTTGAATATGGACAATAAGCTTTTTCTCTTGCTTCTAATGCACTTAAAATTAACTCTCTATATTTCATTCTTATTCCTCCATTTAAATAGTATATCATATATATTAATTTTAATATCTCATAAAAACTAAATATTTATAACTAACTTTATAATTTAAATATAGTAAATATTAATAATGTTAATAAAATTCCTAATACACCACCAACAATCACTTCAAAAACAGTATGAACCTCTGAATCAACCCTACTTTGAGCTGTAATAAATGCCATTAAATAAGCTAATATAATACAAATAGGTTTCTCTGTTATAAGCGAAATGGCTGTTGATATTGAAAACGCCAAGGCACTATGCCCACTTGGCATCCCACCTTTAAGCGGTGTACCTTCACCAAATATAGCCTTAATTATTAATACAGCTAATACAACTATTACTAATGCAATAAAAATCATATATGGTTCTGAGTGCTTAATCTTGTATACTACCTCATAAGAAAAATTAGATAATTTATCCCAAAATACAATATATCCTACTAACAATGCATTTATTGCTGTTACTAATACAGCTCCTGCTGCAGTGTTTTTAGCTACTTTTGCTAATGGATGATAATAATTAGTATTTAAATCTACTGCAGCTTCTACTGCTGTGTTTACAAGTTCAGCACTAATTACCATTGTAATTGTAATTGCTAATGCTAAAAACTCAGCCTTAGAAATATCAAAGAAAAAGCAAGCTATAAGTACAGCTATTGAAGCTATAACATGTATCTTCATATTTCTTTGAGTTCTAACGGCATCAATCACTCCATTAATTGCATGATTAAAGCTCTCTAATAACTTTTTCATCTCCATAAATTCACCCTCTTACCATATCTATCTCTTTATATTTAATTTTCCCAATATCTCTTCTTCTCTAGTTCTCATTTTAGCTTTATCTTCATCATTCATATGATCATATCCTAACAAATGAAGTATTGAATGTACAACTAAATAACAAACCTCTCTCTCAAAAGAGTGATTATATTCTATGCTTTGCTCTCTAGCCCTTTCTAATGATAAAACCATATCACCTAGCACTAATTCATCTCCATCTAAATATATCTCATTAAACTTCTTATTTTTATAAACATTCTTAAAAACCATATTTTCTGGATAGTCCAACATAGGAAAAGATAATACATCTGTTGCTTTATCTATCCCTCTTGTTTCATTATTTATTTGCCTTATTTCATTATTATCTACAAACAAAAGTGAAATTTGATATGGTATTACAACTTCTTCATCTTTTAACGTTACATCACACACTTCATTAATAATATTAATAAGTTCATCTGTTACCTCAATTACATTTTGTCTATTATCAGTATATAACATACTTACTCCTTCCTTTATACTTATCATATAATATGTAATATTATTGCTTGCGTTTATTCATTATACGTCTTTTACTTAAACTTCGCAACTTATATAAAAAGGGAGGTTTCCCTCCCTTTTTACTCTTTCCCCTTTTCAGTTGGATATTCTATCCTATGATGATAAATACCTTTTAAAACTCTTAAGAAGCATGCTTTAATAGCTTCTAAATCTCTAAATGTTAAATCACACTCATTTAACTGATTAGAGTTCATTTTATCTTTAACAATATTATTTACCATATCTTCAATTTTCTCTAATGTAGGCTCTTGAATTGATCTAACAGCCGCTTCAACACTATCTGCCATCATAATAATTGCAGCTTCTTTGCTTTGAGGTTTAGGACCTGGATATCTAAAATCCTCTTCTTTTACCTCATCTGGATTTTCACTACTATTTTTTAAAGTATAATAAAAATACTTAACTAATGTAGTTCCATGATGTTGAACAATCATATCACTTACTACCTTAGGAATATCATATTCCTTTGCTAACTCTAACCCATCCTTAACATGGGATATTATTATTGTAGTGCTTAAAGCTGGTGAAATTTTATCATGTGGATTTGCTCCACCCAATTGATTTTCTCCAAAGAAAAATGGTCTCTTTATCTTTCCTACATCATGATAATAAGCACCTACCCTTACTAACATAGGATTAGCCCCAACTTCCTCTGCAGCAACTTCAGCTAAATTAGCCACCATTACACTATGATGATATGTTCCTGGTGCTTCCATTAACAGCCTTTTTAATAAAGGATTATTAGGATTAGAAAGTTCTAATAACTTCATATTCGTAACTAAGCTAAAGCTTGATTCTAAGAATGGCAATAATCCCATTGCTAGAATCCCCGAAATAAATGCACCAAATACAGCTAATATCACATCAAATAATATTTGCTTTATATTATTTGATAAAAGCATTCCACTAGATAAAACTACAACAGCAGCAGAAGCTGATACATAAACAGTTGAATATAATATGTCATTTCTTTGACTAATCTTCTTTAATGTAGTTGATGATACTATAATTGATACAATTCCAATTAAAATTACCTGTGGATCAAATCCAACAATAACTCCTATAAACAATAAATTTAAAGAACTTATTACAATAGAAATCTTTGAGTCTAAAAATACAGTCATAAGTATAGGGGCACAAGCTATAGGTATTATAAATAGTGATACAAATGTAAATACCCTTGCTGAAATTACTGATAATAAATTTAATAATAAAATTAAAAATACTAATTTTGTATCTACTAAAATTTCTTTCTTTTCTTTTTTTAGATACATATACTGCATTCCTAATACAAATAAAACAAAAAAGGCTAATATTATATAAGTATAAATATAGTCTTTACTAACATCCTCTCCTACAAGTCCTAGTTCTGTCAAAATATTTATTTGCTGCTGAGTAATCGGCTCTCCTTCTTTAACAATAGTCTGATTTTTTTTAATCATAACTTTAGAAACACTTTTCAATGCTTCCTTTACAGCTTCATCAGTTTTAGATTGGTCAAAGAAATAATTAGCCTTAATCTGACTTTCACACATTTCTCTCAAAATCACTTCTATATTTGACTCTAAATCTTGACTTGATAAATAATCAGCGACAATTGTTTTTGCTTCTGCTATATCTTCGCTACTATCTTCTATTTGCTTTTCGTAGCCTTTATCTATAGCAGTTAATGCTATCCATTGTAATTCGGTATCCTTATCAACGCTTAAGTCTAGCAAAGTTTTATATTCTGAATCCGAAAGCTTAAATGCATCTATCTTTTTCAATTCACTTATCTTACTTTTTTCATCTATCTCATTGCTCTTTAAATTAATTAACTTATCAAAAAAGCTTTTTATATTTTCACTTGCCTCTATTTTAATTTCATTTTTAAGCGTAAACTTTTTTTCTACTTTTGCCGTAACCTCTTGCTCTTTAGCTTTAGTAGCTTCTTCATCGATTATATCACGTGGTGCTTTAATATCTACAGTTGCAATGTCACCTTCATTTAATTTATATCTCTTTGGTGTGACAACAGTCAACACTATAAAATAAATAAAAATAGATGTAATAGTAAATAAAAATATTCTTTTCCATTTATCCATATGCACCTTTTTTAAAACATCACTTTTATCTTTCATTTAGTTCACCTTCTCATCTTCCCCTAATATTTAATATCCTACGGTTTCTTCACTAACTATGTTTTGTTCTACAACAAATACTACCTTTACTAATAAATTCTCATCATCTTGCATTTCATTATCTATTAATTTATCTACTATCTTTGCATCCCTATTTAAATCATTTAACAACGAGTTTTCTAATTCTTTAACTGAATTTTCAATTGCTTCTTCCTGAGATAAATTAATTTCTTTCTCTACTCTCTCATAATATAACACCTTATTAAATAAATTTCCACTCTTTTCTATTTTATCATATTGCTCGAAATCTTTTGTAGCCTTTTTCAAGTATATTTTTTTACCAAAAATAGATATATAAATATCGCTATCCTTCCTCCCACTTCTTTCTAAAGAAGTTCCACTAACTTTTACATTTATAGATTTTTCATAAAAAGTATTTGCAATTACTATTCCTCTTGGTGGCAAGATATATTCTCCACCCTCTGCTCCATCAATTCCTTGAATTATAACATCACCTACTTTAACCAATTGACCTACTTTTACAGTACTTCTTCCAGCAAAAGTATATACTCTTTTTATTTCTCCTTCTCTAGTAGCTACAAGATTTCCATACTCATAATTTTCAGCTTGCGGCGGATTAATCTTCTCCTCAACTGTAACTTTTAATGTAGAACCTTCAATTCTTACTCTAAGCCATAAAATTTCATTACTCATATTTTCTAATTTCTTCTCTATCTCCTTTACATCAATAGAGTTTTTAGATATTCCTGGTTTTATCCCTATTTCACTTAATTCTTTTCTAATTTCAAATGGAGGAATATTTTTTTGAACCTCTACTTCTATAGACCATATGTAAGTAGATAAATACAATATTATTCCTAAAAAAAGTACAGCTCCAATTGCTAATGACATTCTTTTTTTGATACCACCTAAAAAAAATACAAATCCATCACTTTTTATAATATTTATTCTGCCACCTAAATTTACAACTAACTCTCTAACATCAGCATAATCTAAATAATCTATTTCCAATATTAGTGTCGCTGCGTCTTTTCTTTTTATTTTATATACCCTTATATTTTTACTCCAAAAAAGATTTAATAATCTTTCGGTATTTAATATTTTAATTTCAACTAATATTTTCCCCTTTTTCATCTTATCAAAAGCCATTTATCATTCACCTCACATATTCAATTGAATCAAAATAACCTTTAATAGTTATTGTGGCTGATGCTATATACAGTATCTCAAAACTATTGCCTTTTATTTCTATAGGTGACATATTAGTATTAATTTTTATCTTATCTTTTTCGAATACCATTATTCCTTTGTGATTTTCTATAGTTATTTCATTTCTCCCTATAACAATAATCTTTGGTAAATCTAAAAGTACATCTTTAGGAAGATCTAGTTTTTCTACTAATATTTCTTTTCCTCTATTAAACTTTTTCTCCATAACTTCTCTCCTTTTTTAAATACTCTCTCATTGTACCTTATGATTTAATTTTAAAGAAAATCACAAAAATAAAAAAAGAACTCAATTTACATTGAGTTCTTTTTTTATATTTACTATTTAAATACTCTTAAACAATTTGACTTACAAGCTTCTCCTCTGCTCTATCTACAACCCTTGGTCTAACTGCTGACATAAGTTTACCCATGTCTTACATGCTATATGCACCCAATTCTGTAGCTGTTCTTTTACAATTCGTAAAATATCTTCTTCACTTAATTGCTGAGGAAGGTAACCTAGCAAGATTTCAACTTAAGATTTATTCTCTTCTATAAAATCCTGTCTATTTCCCTTTTCAAATTCAAGCATTGCATTACTTTGCTTGACTTCTTTTGCTAATATCTCTATAACCTTATCGTCCTCAAGCGTAACACCGCAGGTCTTTTTTACTAGTAATATCACAGAATAACCTCTAAAATAAATTCTAAAATAACTTTTAGAATTTAATATTTTCAGTTTCCTTGTAGTCTACTTTTATTGTTGGCATACTTAAATACCGTTTTAAAAAACTAAAAACTACTTGAATTTTCTCTTTCTTGCAGCTTCTGATTTTTTCTTTCTCTTAACACTTGGTTTTTCGTAATGTTCTCTCTTTCTAACTTCTGAAAGAACCCCAGCTCTTGCGCATTTTCTCTTAAATCTTCTTAATGCACTTTCTAGTGTTTCGTTTTCTCCAACTTTGATTTCTGACATCTATTATCCCTCCCTCCGCTAGCTCAAATTAGTATCTTTAACTCAGCTACGGGCTTAATAACACATATTGTATTATACAATAATGATTACGAAAATGTCAATATTATTTATACTATTTTTCTATTAACCCGGTGGCCATTTCAATTCACGTGCACCTAAAACATGAAAATGTAAGTGATTTACTGTTTGACCGCCATCTGTACCACAATTATTGACAATTCTGTAGCCTGAATCAGCAATATTTAGTTCTCTTACTATTTTATTGATAACCATGAATATGTGTGAAACTATATTAGAATTTTTTTCATTCAATTCATTAGCACTACTAATATGTTCTTTAGGTATAACTAAAAAGTGAACTGGAGCAGCTGGACTTATATCATAAAAAGCTAATACTTTATCATCTTCATATATTTTTTTTGACGGTATTTCACCTGCTACTATTTTACAAAATAAACAATCTCCCATAAACTCACCTCCTTTAACTGAAACTCCAAATTTTCAATTTGGCTAGTTGAAGTTACTCCTTCGATTTCAAGAGAAGGAGTTTCCCTTTTAACTAGTTAATAGTTAAAATAAACTATTAACTATCCTAAACCATGGTCGCTATAGCATAATCTTCTATAGCTTCTTCTATCTTAACATCTACTATTTTACCAGTAATATTAGCTGACATGCAATGTACTATTACCTTAATATAGTTTCTTGTATATCCTTCATAGAAATCTGGCTTATCTTTAACTTCTTTTTCTATTAATACATCCATTATTCTTCCAATAAACTTTTCTGTAAATGCATGCTCATTAATATCATTTAATTCTATTAATTCCTTACTTCTCATATCTTTAATATTTCCATCTAATTGATTTGGCATATCAGCTGCCTTTGTACCTTTTCTTGGACTATATTTAAACACATGAGTTTTAGTTAAATGGATTCTCTTTAAATATTCATATGTTTCATTAAATTCCTCTTCTGTTTCTCCTGGGAATCCAACTATTACATCCGTAGAAATAGATACATCCGGCAATGTTTCTCTTAACATATTAACTGATGCTTCATATTCTTCAGCTGTATATCTTCTATTCATCCTCTTTAGTGTTGCATCACATCCACTTTGAAGAGATAAATGGAAGTGTGGACATAGCTTTTTAAATCCTTTAATTTTTTCAACTACTTCATTAGTAAAGAATGCAGGCTCTATAGACCCTATTCTTATTCTTTCTATTCCATCAATCTTTTCTATTTCTTCTATTATGTTAATTAAATTTATATTACCTTCTAAATCTAATCCATAAGAAGCTGTATGTATTCCTGAAAGTATTACTTCCTTAAATCCATGAGCTGCAAGCTCTCTAACTTCTGATAACACCTTATCAGGATCCTTAGAACAAACAGAACCTCTTGCATAAGGTATTGTACAGTATGTACAGAATCTATTACATCCATCTTGAATTTTTAAAAATGCTCTTGTTTTATCTTGATAATCTTCAATTTTTAAATCTTCAAACTTTTTATTTTGAAGTACTGGTTGCACGTGAACCTGTGGCTGTCCTTCATCTTTAGCTTTATTAACATAATAAACTACATCACCCTTATTTCTTGTACCTAATACTACATCTACACCCGGTATTTCTGAAACTTCTTTTGGCGCCATTTGAGAATAACATCCGACAGCTGCAATTATTGCTTCTGGATTTGTTCTTCTAGCTCTACTTATTATTTGTCTAGATTTCTTATCTCCCATATTAGTAACTGTACAAGTATTTATTACATACACATCTGAAAACTCATTAAAATCTACAACTTCATATCCTTCTCTAATGAACTTTTCAGCCATAGCTTCTGACTCATACACATTAACTCTACAACCTAATGTAGCAAATGCAACTTTCATTAATTATTTCCTCCTAAATCACTAAGCTCATATTGTATTAAAGCTGTTGCAACAAAACCAGCTGTTTCAGTCCTTAATATTCTTTTTCCAAGTGTCACTATATGAGCACCTTTTTCTTTTAGCTTTTCTATTTCCTCTTCTTCAATTCCACCTTCAGGACCTACAAATATTCCAACACTTTTTATATTGCTAGCCTTTTCTTCATTTCTAATTTTGTTTACTAAAGTCTTAACACCAAAATTTTCTGCATTTTCATAAGGAACTATAAATAAATCTAAGTCCTTTATTTTCCCTAATACTGCTTCAAATTCTAAAGGCTCAATTACTTTTGGAACAATACTTCTTTTACTTTGCTTTGCAGCCTCAAGTGCAATTCTATTTAATCTATCTAACTTTTTAAACTCACCTTTTAATTTCACATCTACTCTATGGGTAATTGTTGGTATAAACTCTGTTATTCCTAACTCTGTACCCTTTTGAACTATCAAATCCATCTTTTGAGACTTTGGAAGCCCTTGAAATAAATAAATTTTAATATCGCTTTCATTATTTAAATCAAGCTTTTTTAATATCTCAAGTAAAACTTCTTGTTTACTTACGTTTGTAACCTCTGCTAAATACTCTGTGCCTTCACAGTTATTTAACACTACTTTTTCACCTTCTGAAATTCTAAGCACTTTATATATATGTTTTACATCATCACCTATAATTTTAGCTACATCTCCATTAATTAATTCTTTTGGAGTAAAAAATTTATGCATTATTTTATTCTCTCCTAAAAACTATTTTAACTTGGCAACTATACAGTTCCATTCACCATCTCTATTTTTTTCTATAACTTCAAATCCTGTTGCTTCAAGCTTCTCACAAACCATATCAACTCTATCATGTATTATACCTGATGTAATAAATATACCACCATCTTTAATTACTCTTTTAACATCATCAGCTAATATACAAATTATTTCTGCTAAAATATTAGCAACAACTATATCTGCTTTCCCATCTATAACCTCAACTAAATTCCCGTGAAGTATTTCTATGTTATTTAAATTATTATACCCTACATTTTCAATAGAAGATTCTACTGCTACAGGATCTAAATCTACTCCAACAGCTAACTTAGCTCCTAACTTTGCAGCTGCAATTGCTAATATTCCAGATCCACATCCAACATCAAATACAGTACTATCTTCTTGAACATATTTTTCTAATGATTGAATACACATTCTAGTAGTTTCATGTGTACCAGTACCAAACGCCATTCCAGGATCTAAATCAACTACTAATTCACCTTCTTTAGGTTCATATTCTTTCCAAATAGGTTTAACTACTATTTTTTCTCCAACCTTTGAAGGTTTATAATATTGCTTCCATGTATTTGCCCAATCTTCTTCATGCATCTTTTCATGCTCAACTTTAGCTTCCCCTAAATCAAGTCCCATTTCTTTAAGCTCTGCTAATCTTTCATTAACATATGCTAAAACCTCTTCAATGTTATCTTCTTCCGCGAAATAAGCTTTTACAACTGCAACTTTTCCTTTGTGTTCTAAAACATTTATATCTGCAAAATCCCAAGTTAATGGTCCTTGTTCTCTTCCTAAAATATCTTCTGGATCTTCTATTGCAACACCTTTACAGTCTAAGCTATAAAATATCCCTGATATTGGCTCTAATGCCTCACTCTTAGTTATTACTCTAACCTCTATCCATGTTCCATCCATCACTGAATCATCCTTTCAATTCTTTTCTCTTTGACTAATACTATATTTTACACATATGTTTACATAAAGTCTATAGAATTTTATATAGAAAAAGGATAACTATCAATATTTATTTATAGTTATCCCCTATTTATCTTTTTAAATAGCAATATCTTTATTTCTTTTGTTAATCTTTTTATTTTTTGTAAATCTAGCTTTCTTTATCATTTTATCATTTGCCATATTGTACGTAATTGCTCCTATACATACAAATACAATTCCTAACTGTGGTGCATATAATGTACAATCAACTATTCCTTGAATAATCACCATAGCATTTATGGAAGCAATTAATGGTAATAGCTTATTATGCTGCCTATATAACTTTATCATATCTTTATATAAATTTAATTTTATATATAAATAAATCCCTAATCCCACTACACCTACACCTACTAAAAAAGCAAGCCATAAATTATGAGGATGTATTAAAAAAGAAATTATTTTATTTTGTAAAGTAGGATCATCTTTAAAAATAAAATTTGATCCATGTTCAAAGGTTCCAAGTAATCCCCACCCTAAAATTGGCTTGTTTAAGAACATCTGAATTGCACCTTTCCATATTCCAATTCTCGAATTAAATGAAGTTACAATTTCTCCCATTGGGGTAGTCTTTGCAACTTTGTTCTGAACAGTCATAAATAAAATCGCTAATATATCTACTGTTATAAAAATAGCAATTAAACCTTTAAAATCTTTTTTTTCCTTCATCAAATAATATATAACTATTCCACCTACTAACGCTATAAAAGCACCTGATGATTCTGTTAACATCAATGCTATCACAATTAAAATAATTATAATATTATAAGTAACACATTCACTTTTATCCTTTTTTATTCCTTTAAGATAAAATATAATTAAAATTATATTACCAAACCAGGCACCTGTCATGTTTGGATTTCCAAAAGAACTAAATATCCTATGCTCCGACATTCCAACTAACATAAATGCAATTTTTTCTACAATACCGCCTATAGCTGCAATAGCACTTAAATATACTGTTGTTTTCAATACTGTATTAATTCTACTTACTTTAACAAAATAATTTTGAGCAAATATACCCAGTGCAAAATACAATAATAAACCAAATGATGCAATAAAAGATAAAATACTTTTATTTACTATTCCACTAAACATAGAATATATAAATAAACAACCTAATCCTATATTCCAATAATTTCTTTCTATCTTTACTTTTCCTCTAATCAATAAATTCACAGCAAATACAGCTGGTATAATAGCCGTAAAAGGTGAAAAAACTACCATAATAATATAATATATCATAATTTACCACCAACTCTTATTATTTACATAAAATATATAACTGTATAAGTATACACATAATAAATATTTAATTCAAAACCCCCAGATATCTTTTTAATAAATTTTTCTAATAAATATTAATATATAATTAGTATCTCCATTTAATTATTTTATTTATTTAAAAAACACTTTCGTTTACATATACTTAACTGATAATAAAGTTGTTATAAATTAAATACACCTTAAACTTTTCTATTATTTTTTTATTACTTATATATATTTTTCAATTTGATCTTTTTATATACCTAATAGTTATAGTTTTATTTATATTATGGTAAAATTTTATAATAATTATTAAGTTAGAACGTTCTTAAATTGTCACATATAATTGCTAAAGAAGCCTTTAAATCCTTAGAAAATAGATTGAATAAATTCCCTCAAGCTGTTCCAGCATTAGTAGTAAATATAAATAAACATTTTTATTTTAATAAATAAAATTCTATATTTTCACAATAAAAACTCCTCAAAGTTTTAGTATTTCACAATCCTAAAACCTTGAGGAGTATTTTATTTATATTCTGCTATTAAAAACTTAGTTTTTATTCCTTGAGCCGTAAACATTTCTTCATGTTCAGTAGTAACATTTCCTTCAAATCCACTAGCGTGTAAATCATATGTAATATATTTAATTTCTAAATTTGATTCTTTAAAGTATTCAAGTGATTCTTCAAATAATTCATCATCATCTGTTTTAAACCAAATTTCTGCTCCATGTTTTAAAAACTTCTTATACTTTTCCAACTGTCTTGTATGTGTTAATCTTCTTTTCTTATGTCTATCCTTTGGCCATGGATTACAGAAGTTTATGTATATTCTTTCTATTACATCTTTTTCATCTAACATTTCATCTATTAATAATATTTCCTGAGACATTAGAGCCACATTATTAATTTCGCGTCCTACCTTTTCATAAGCTGCTTCAATATTTCTTTTAGCTAAAACTAAAACTTCATCCTTTATATCAACTGTTATATAATTAATATCTGGATTTTGTGAACCATGAACTGCCATAAATGTTCCTTTTCCACAACCTAATTCCATATAAACTGGATTATCATTTTTGAAAAATTCTTTCCATCTTCCCTTATATTCACTTGGCTTTTGTATAAAAAAATTACATGCTTCTAATTCTGGTCTTGCCCAAGGCTTTCTTCTCATTCTCATAATTATGTTCACTCCAAATCATTCATTAAGTTCATAGATTAATTATACAGATAATTTCTTTTATTTCAACTAAATTACTTACTGCAGTTTTATATAGTTATATTATTTAAAATAAAAATCCACAATATACCCTATTCTTAATAGCTATATTGTGGATTTTTAACTATAATATTTTATCTAATGGCTGTCTGTTCTCAACTTCACTAGATAACTAATTTTAACTTTGAGATAGCGTTAAGGCTCTACCTTTAGCTAACAATTTAATTTATAAATTTATACTTAAAATATCAATTAACAACTATATTTTTCTACTAAAGCTTTAAATTCATCTTCATTGCTATTAATATAATCATTAAATTCTATATTAGCTTCATTTAATTTATTACCTAACTCACAAATAAACATTGGTATATCTTTTCTAGCTATATCACCATAACATTTACCAAGTCTTGTTTCACCTTCTACGCAATTTCCATTTACATGAAGTTCATAAGCTTCTTGAACAACATCATTTATTCTTTTCTTTTTACCAGCAAATCCTATTTCTCCAACTTGGTGAACTCCACAAGAATTCCCACATCCTGAAAAATGCAATTTAGGTAGTAAGTTTGTATTAGATACTTTTTCCTTAACATATGATAGTACTTCTTTTAACGCAGATTGGCTTTCAGCTATACCCATTTGACATGTAGGTACCCCTATACATGAAACACTATATTCAAAATTATTTGCTCCTCCAATATGTTTAGTTACTTCTAATAACTCTTCTGCTTCTTTTCCATTTAAATTTCTAAAGTATACCCCTTCAGTCATTGATAATCTTATTTCTGGATTATCAAATTTACTTAAAGTTTCATATATTGCCCTTAAATCATTTACTTCAATTTGTCCGCCTACAGGATGTACATATACGCTATATAACCCAGATTGCTTTTGTTCCACTAATCTATTATTAGATATATTAGTTTTTACTCCAGCTTTATTATATTCTGTAGCTTTGCAATCACTCTTATAATTACATTCTGCTTTTACTTCTTCTACATACTTCTTATACTCTGAAATAAAACCTTCTTCTCCTAATTTATCAACAATATATCTTATACGAGCTTTAGCTTTATTTTCATAATTTCCTTCAGCTTTAAATAATCTAACCATCGCTTCTACATAATTTAAAACTTCAGATGGCTCAATTAATTCAGGATATACTAATGCAATCTTAGGATTTCTTCCAAGACCTCCACCTAAATAAACTCTAAAATAATCTTTTCCGTCTTTTTTAACAGCTAAAAAACCTAAATCTTGTATTGTACAATGTGCTGTATCACTTGAACCATTTGAAAAAGACACTTTAAGCTTTCTAGGTAATTTATATTCAGTTATTCTTTCCATGAAGTATTCACCAGTTGCTAAAGCATATGGTGTAGGATCAAATGCTTCACCCTTATCAACTCCTGACAATGGAGATAAAGCTACATTTCTTGGGAAGTTTCCACCTGCACCTCTTGTATATATATCATTTTCTAATGCTTCTTCCATTAAATCACATACATCATCAATTGAAATGCCATGGTATTGAATAGCTTGACGTGTAGTAAAATGTAATCCTCCTAATTTGTATTTATCTGCCCAATCACATATTAATTTGAATTCAGGCATTGTAATTATACCTGATGGCATTCTAAGCCTAATCATAAACTCTTTTCCACCACGATGGGCATATACACCCATTCCTCCTGATTGACCTTTAAAATCCATTACAGATATTTCTCTATTTACAAACTTATGCCCAACTTTTCTAAACTCTCCAATTTCTGGAAGTAATGTTTTTTTTATGTCCTTCATCTTATCACCTCATAATTACTACTACTCTTTTTTTAATATTCCTTATTTATCTAATTAATATTAACAATTTAATTATATTACTAATTGCTCCACTTTTCTATTCTTTAAATATTTGATTATTTAATGATTGCCATCACATTTATTAATATTTACCAATCTTTAAAATTTATATCAATTGATTTTTTTGTATTTTTTTAAACAAAAATTATTTTACTTACTTTGCTTCTAACAATATGCTAGCAGATTTAAGCACCTTAAACGGATTTAACTCACTAGGGTTCAGTGAAGATGATTTAGTTATTTCCAAGGATTCTGATGGCAATGAACATATCTATGGATTAAAAGTAGACAACCTTAATCTTTTGAGTAATATAAACTTTCCAGAGAATACTATAATAACACTTGCTATTAGTTCTGAAAGAACAGAAGAAGCTATCAAAATATTAAATGAATTTATAAAATAAAAAAGATGTTGCATCTTGCAACACCTTTTTTATTTCTTATTAAATAGATCCTTTAGTCCTTTTTTATGCACTATTTCACCATCTACACTTTCTCCACAAGCTTCCATGAATGCTTCTAAAGCTTCTTTTTGCTTTGAATTTAAGTTCTTAGGAATATCAACCACTACTTTAACATATTGATCTCCTCTTACTGATGAGTGAACCTTAGGAACCCCTTTTCCTTTTAATCTAAACATCGTACCTGATTGAGTACCTGCTGGAATAGTATATTTGACTTCTCCATCTACTGTAGGAACAGTAATTTCTGCGCCTAATGCAGCTCTACCCATTGATATATGAGTTTCAATATATATATCATTTCCTCTTCTATCAAATTGTTTTGATTTAGCTACATTTATTCTAATATATAAGTCTCCTGGAGGCCCATCATTAGAACCATGTTCTCCTTGCCCTCTAAGCGGCATAACATTTCCTGTATCTACACCTGCTGGAACATTAATCTTTATTTTTCTAGTCTTTCTAACTTTTCCTCTTCCACTACAGCTTGAACACGGTGTTTCAACAATTGTTCCCTTACCACCACATCTATCACATGTAGAAGTTGTTACAAAACTTCCAAGAGGACTTTGTCTTTGCATCCTTACTTGACCACTACCATTACAAGTTGGACATGTCTTTGGCGAAGTTCCAGGTTTAGCACCTGTTCCTTTACAAGACTCACAATTTTCATTTCTATTAATTGTAATTTCTTTTTCAACCCCAAAGATAGCTTCTTCAAATGTTAGGTTTAAAGTATATTCTATATCAGCACCTTTCATAGGGCCATTTCTTCTTCTTGAAGAACCGCCGCCCCCACCAAAGAAACTTTCAAATATATCTCCAAAACCTCCCATATCTGAGAAGTCAAAACCACCAAATCCACCTGAACCAAATCCACTTCCATCAAAGTCCGCAGTACCATATTGATCATATCTTGCTTTCTTTTCTGGATCAGAAAGCACTTGATATGCTTCGTTTATGTCTTTAAACTTTTCTTCTGCTTCCTTATTACCTTGATTCTTATCAGGATGATATTTAATAGCTAGCTTTCTAAAGGCTTTTTTTATTTCATCATCACTTGCACCCTTTTCAAGCCCAAGCGTAGCATAATAGTCTTTATTTGCCATCTATAACGTCACCACCTTATTTATATTCTGCTTAGTCTATATTATCATTTATAACTTTTTTCGTAAACACCTTAACTTTTAAAAAGGGAAGACGACTACTGCCTTCCCTAATTAATTATTTATTATTTTTCATCTTTAACTTCAAAATCAGCATCTACAACATTATCATCATGAGCTGTTCCTTGGTTAGTATTTGCTCCACCCATGTTGTTTGGATCAAATCCTGCACCTTGAGCTCCTGCTGCACCTTGTGCATCTGCATACATCTTAGAAGATATAGCATAGAACTCTTGAGTTAATTCTTCAGTTGCCTTCTTAATAGCTTCTAAATCTTCTCCATCTTTAACAGCTTTTAATGCATCTAATTTAGCTGTAATCTTAGCCTTATCATCAGCAGAAATCTTATCACCAAGTTCTTCTAATTGCTTTTCAGTTTGATAAGTTAATTGATCTGCATTGTTTTTAGTTTCAATTGATTCTTTTCTCTTCTTATCTTCTTCCGCAAATCTTTCTGCTTCTTTTACTGCCTTATCTACTTCTTCGTCTGAAAGATTAGTTGATGCAGTAATTGTAATATTTGCTTCCTTACCAGTTCCTTTATCCATAGCAGATACCTTAACAATACCATTAGCATCTATATCAAATGTAACTTCGATTTGTGGAATTCCTCTTGGTGCTGGAGCTATTCCTGATAAAGTAAATCTTCCTAAAGTCTTGTTATCAGTTGCCATTTGTCTTTCACCTTGAACAACGTGAATTTCAACTGATGTTTGCCCATCTGCAGCTGTTGAGAATACTTGACTCTTTTTAGCTGGTATAGTTGTATTTCTTTCAATTAATGGAGTTGCAACTCCTCCTAAAGTTTCAATACCTAATGTTAATGGAGTAACATCTAATAATAATACATCTTTAACTTCACCAGTTAATACACCTGCTTGAATTGCAGCACCCATAGCTACACATTCATCTGGGTTAACTCCCTTTGAAGGTTCTTTTCCTGTAAAGTTCTTAACTGCTTCTTGAACAGCTGGTATTCTTGTTGATCCACCAACTAATATTACTTTATCAATTTGACCAATTGATAAACCTGCATCTGATAATGCTTTCTTCATTGGTTCAATTGATCTTTGAACTAAATCATGAGTTAATTCATTGAATTTAGCTCTAGTTAAATTCATATCAATATGCTTTGGCCCTGTAGCATCAGCAGTAATGAATGGTAAGTTGATATTTGTTTGCATTGATGAAGATAATTCAATCTTAGCCTTTTCTGCAGCTTCTTTTAATCTTTGAACTGAACTCTTATCATTTCTTAAATCAATTCCATATTGTGATTTAAAATCATTTGCTATATAATCAATAATCTTTTGGTCGAAATCATCTCCACCTAGGTGAGTATCTCCATTTGTAGCTAATACTTCGAATACACCATCACCTAATTCAAGAATAGATACGTCGAATGTACCTCCACCTAAGTCATAAACGAATATCTTTTCGCTGTGATCAGTCTTATCTAATCCGTAAGCTAATGAAGCAGCTGTTGGTTCGTTTATTATTCTTAATACTTCTAATCCTGCTATTCTACCAGCATCTTTAGTCGCTTGTCTTTCAGCATCATTAAAGTAAGCTGGAACTGTGATAACAGCTTGAGATACAGTTTCACCTAAGTATGCTTCTGCATCAGCTTTAATCTTTTGAAGTATCATTGCTGATATTTCTTGTGGTGAGTAAGTTTTATCATCAATTTTAGTTTTATGATCTGTTCCCATTTCTCTCTTTATAGAAATTATTGTGTGTTCTGGGTTTGTAATTGCTTGTCTTTTAGCAATTTGTCCTACCAATCTTTCACCATTAGCTTGGAATGAAACTACTGATGGAGTAGTTCTAGCACCTTCAGAGTTAGTGATAACTACTGGTTCTCCACCTTCCATAACAGCTACACATGAATTTGTTGTACCTAAATCAATACCTATTATTTTTCCCATAATATATTTCCTCCTTGAATTTTACATATCTATATTGTAAATTTACTTACTTACTATTTTGCTACAGTAACCATTGAATATCTGATTACTTTATCGCCTCTCTTATATCCTTTTTGATATACTTGAGCTACATCATTACTTGATAAATTTGCATCTTCAATAACTGAAATTGCTTGATGTAAGTTTGGATCAAAACCATTAGTTGTATCAATTTCTTCAACACCTAATTTTTCTAAAGAGTTTAAGAATCCTTTTATTGTCATCTCAACACCCTTTTTAAGATCTTCTACATTTCCATCTACTGCTAAAGCTCTTTCTAAATTATCAGCTACAGGAAGCATTTCTTTTAATACATCTGAACAAGCATCTGTATATATTCCTTCCTTTTCTTTAGCTGTTCTTTTTCTATAGTTATCATACTCAGCAGTTAATCTAAGTAATCTTTCTTTTAAAGCTTCCACTTCATTAGAAAGTTTTTTGTTTTCATCTTTCATTTTTCTTATTAAAGATAAATCATCATTTTCAATATATTCTTCTACGATTTCTTCAGCTCCTGCGGCTTCTACTTTATCTTCTTCTACTTTCTCTTCTTCTGCTTTATCCGCTTCTTCTATAACTGGTTCATTTTCAACGATTATATCTTCGTCCTTTATTTTGTTGTTTTCTTCCATCTTTACACCTCTTCTCACTTTAATCAATACTCTTGGTCTTTAAGACTTTTGTTTAGCTCCTTCATTACTTGAGCCATTATAGTAACTACCTTTGAATAATTTATTCTTTGTGGACCAATTAGCCCAATACTTCCAATAGGTCTTCCTCCTAAAGAATATTCTGCTGTGATTACTGAGCAATCCTTAGCTTCCGGAATATAATTTTCATCACCAATTTTTATTGATATATCTCCACTATTCTCTAATAGTTCTATAACACAATCCTTGTTACTTATTAATTGAAGTACTTCCTTCGCCTTTTCAATATCATTATACTCTGGATAATTAAAAAGATTAGTTGTTCCCTCAACTACCAAATCTGATTTTGAATTATTATTTAAACTATCATATAAAGCTGGAAGAATTGCATTAAATAAATCATCGAATCCCACTAGTTCATTTTTAAGTTCATTGATAACTTCTAAATTTATAGCTTCTATTGTTAAATTCTTAAGTTTTGAATTTAATACCTCATTTATTCTAATAAGCTCTTCATTACTTGGTACATTATTCACCTTAATTCTATGATTTTTAATAACACCACTATCAGTTACTATTACAGCAATTAAATTAGAATCATCTATTTTTATTAGCTGTAATGATCTTATATAACTCCTCTTCATAGAAGGTGTTTGAACTATACAAGTTAAATTTGTTAATTCTGATAACAAAACACAAGCTTCTTTTAATATTGTATCAACTTCATGCATAGCTGAATTAATTAAATATTCTTTAATTCTAAGCTCTTCATCCTTGCTAAGCTTTGGTGTTTCCATTAACTTATCAACATATAACCTATATCCCTTACTAGAAGGTATTCTTCCTGCTGATGTATGAGGTTGCTCTAAATAACCCATTTCTTCTAAATCTGCCATTTCATTTCTAATGGTTGCAGATCCTACACCTAAATCATACTTCTTAGCTATTGTTCTTGATCCAACAGGTTCTCCTGTTACTATATAGTCATTAATAATGGCTTGAAGTATTCTAATTTTTCTTTCATCAATAGCCATTTCATCACCCCTATTGTTAGCACTCATTTAAGTCGAGTGCTAATGACTACATTATCAATATATTCTTATTTGTTTTTTTTGTCAATTTCATATTTCTTTAAATTTTCAACTATTTTTTTATATAATTTAGTTTTTTCTTGAATATCTCTTTCCATCTCTATAATGCTCCTCTTTTCTTAATATTTTATTTTTTATTTTTCCAATATAAAGTCAGACATTACGTAATTAGATAGCTCTATTCCCTTTGCAGTTAAAAACATATTATTATTATTTAAATTTAATAAACCATCTTTTATATTCTTCTCAATGACTTTGTCATATATACTATAAATATTTACCCCAAATTTTTTCTTAAATTTTAATAAATCTATACCATTTAACATTCTTAATCCCATGAAAATAAATTCCTCCATTTCATCTTCTATGGAATTAATATGTTCTTCTACTATGACATCTTTTCCACAATTTATTTTTTTTATGTATTCATTTATGCTACTTTCATTTACCTTTCTTACTCCATTTATATATGAACTACTGGCACATCCAACTCCAATATAATCCCCCAAAGACCAATAAACCTTATTATGTTCACATTCCATTCCATTTAAGGAATAATTAGATATTTCATATTGATGATATCCATTTTCTTTTAGTATTTCTTTAGTTAATTTATCCATAACTCTTTCTTCATCTTCTTCGGGAATATTCAATTTATCTTTTTCATACAATTTATAAAAAGCTGTTCCTTCTTCTATAATTAAGCTATATGCTGAAATGTGTTCTGGCTTTAACTTACATATTTGATCTAATGTATCTTTCCATAGTTCTATAGTTAAATTAGGCAATCCATACATTAAGTCAACATTAATATTCTTAAATCCAATTTTTCTAGCAAGATTATAATTTTCTAAAAATTCACTAAATGTATGAATACGTCCAATTTCTTTAAGTAATTTATCATTGCATGATTGTAAGCCGAAGCTTATCCTATTCACTCCATTTTCCTTCATTACTAATAATTTTTCTTTTGATAATGTTCCTGGATTACATTCCATTGAATACTCAATATTATCCTTAAATTTTAATTTATTTATAACTTTTAATAACTTTTCTAATTCCTCAACTTCTAAATGAGATGGTGTTCCTCCACCAATAAAAATAGTTTTAATAACATAATCTGAACATTTTTCTTGTATTTCTTTAATTAATGCATTTACATATGCTTCCCTATATTGTTCTTTTCCTGCAAATGTAGGAAAGTCACAATAAAAACATCTTTGTTTACAAAATGGTATATGTACATATAGACTAATTTCTTTCATTATTTTATCCTCCAAGCTAGTTGATTTAAACTTACAAATCCCCAGTGATACCTTGACATCTATACCCCTTAGGTATTTTGTAAAATATATTTTTCAATTTAAACTAAACTTAATTTATTCACATACTCTTATTTCTTATCTATTCTTTCTTTACTTATCATTTACTTCCTATTTAACAAAAAAGACATTGCAACTGCAATGTCTTTTTTATTAATCTACTTTAAGAACGGCCATGAATGCTTCTTGTGGTACTTCTACAGATCCCACTTGTCTCATTCTCTTCTTACCTTCTTTTTGCTTTTCAAGAAGCTTCTTCTTTCTTGAAATATCTCCACCATAACATTTAGCAAGTACGTCTTTTCTCATAGCCTTAACCGTTTCTCTAGCTATTACTTTAGACCCTACTGCTGCTTGAATTGGAACTTCAAACATTTGTCTTGGAATTATTTCCTTAAGTTTTTCTGCAATTCCTCTTCCCTTATGATAAGCTCTTTCTTTCGGAACTATCATTGATAAAGCATCAACTACATCTCCATTTAATAATATATCAAGCTTAACAAGCTCAGTTCTTGTATATCCTTTGAATTCATAATCAAAAGAAGCATATCCTCTTGTTCTTGATTTTAATGTATCAAAGAAATCATAAACAATTTCATTTAAAGGAATATCATAATTTATGCATACTCTTGTTTCTTCTAAGTATTGCATATCTATATAAACCCCTCTTCTTTCTTGGCATAAATCCATTATAGCGCCAACATATTCAGTAGGTGCAATTACAGATGCCTTAACAATTGGTTCTTCCATAGATTCTATTTCTGTTGGTTCTGGTAAATTAGTTGGATTTGTTAAATCTAAAGTTTCACCATTAGTTTTAGTAACTTTATATATAACTGAAGGGGCTGTTGTTATAATATCTAAATTAAACTCTCTTTCAATTCTTTCTTGAATTATTTCCATATGAAGTAATCCAAGGAATCCACATCTAAATCCAAATCCTAACGCTATAGAAGTTTCCGGTTCAAAATCTAATGCAGCATCATTTATTTGTAATTTTTCTAAAGCTTCTCTTAATTCATCATATTTAGCTCCATCAACTGGATAAATACCTGAATAAACCATTGGAACTGCTTTCTTATATCCTGGAAGTGCTTCTGCAGTTGGTCTTTCTGCTTCTGTAACAGTATCACCAACTCTAGCATCAGCAACATTTTTTATAGATGCTGTTATATATCCAACATCTCCAGCCATAAGTTCTCCTATTGGTAACAACTTAGGAGTAAATACACCTACTTCTACTACATCATAAAGCTTATTTGTATTCATAAGCTTTATTTTAGTACCAGCTTTAACTTTACCATCAAGTATTCTTACATAACATACAACACCCTTGTAGCTATCATAATATGAATCAAATATTAAAGCCTTAAGTGGCGCCTCTTCATCACCACTTGGTGCTGGTATTTTTTCAATTATAGTTTCAAGTACCTCTTCAACATTTAATCCTGTTTTTGCTGATATCATTGGTGCATCTTCTGCTTCAATACCTATAACATCTTCAATTTCTTGTTTAACTTCATCAGCTCTTTGAGATGGTAAATCTATTTTATTAATAACAGGTGCTATTTCTAAATCATTATCTAATGCAAGATAACAATTAGCTAAAGTTTGCGCTTCAATTCCTTGTGTTGCATCTACTACTAATAAAGCACCTTCACATGCTGCTAAACTTCTTGAAACTTCATATGTAAAGTCTACATGTCCTGGTGTATCAATTAAATTTAATATATATTCTTCACCATCATCACGTCTATAAACAAGTCTTGCTGCTTGGGATTTTATAGTAATCCCTCTTTCTCTTTCGATTTCCATATTATCAAGAACTTGTTCTTCCATTTCTCTTTTAGTAAGAGTCCCTGTAATCTCTAATAATCTATCCGCTAGGGTTGACTTACCGTGATCTATATGTGCGACTATTGAAAAGTTTCTAATCTTTGATTGTCTATTACTTTGCATATATCTTAACTGCTATGAATTAGCAGTCTCTTCACCCCCATATTGTTAAATCAAGCTAAATTATAACATAGAATATAGAGTAAGTGTCAAGGATAATAGCATTGAAATGATATTATCCTTTATTACTACACATTAATTACTATTATTTTTTATAAATTCATCTACACTTTTATCAAATTCACTATTATTACTATTATTTTCTTCACTTTTTGTATCTTCTTTTTTAGTTTTTGTAATTTCAATTATTTTATCCTTTAAATTTGAGTAAGTCTTACTAATATAACTTTCTAATTTTTTTATTGATTTCATAAAAAAATTATTATTAGTTAAATTAATTGACTTATCATATACCTTAACCGTAGCAAGACCATCATTTTTTTCACCAATATAAATCTTCACAGGACTTTTATCCATTATAAACTCTTGAAAATCTTCACCAAATTCTGTACTAACAACTTTAAAGTTATCATCAGTAGTTCCCAATGGTGATAACGATTCAGTATTTACCATATTTATTTTAACAAATCCTATTATCAGTAAAATAATAGCTACTAATGGTATAAAATATTTTTTTATTAATTTAAACATAATAAGCACCCCCTAGTACTTAGCTATAAGGATGCTCAATTTCACTTTTTTTATTCAACTTTTTACTGTTTATTTAAATACTCCGCAATAACTCTTGCTAGATATTTTGCACTTAATTTAGCTTCTTGAGCAGTATTAAGGTCAGTTCCAAACTCTGTTAATATACATGCAGGGCTTAATTTTTGATTAAATGTATTAGATCCATGATTATATTCATATAATCCTGTACCATCTTTTCCATCCCCCATTAACCCTGGGAAAAGCTCTTCAGAGATTGAGATCATTCCATTTACTGCCTCCATCATTTGAGAATAATTACCTGAATTTTTTGATGTAACAAATAATAATCTTGCTAAACTTTGATCATTTATTACTGTTGTTGTTGCTTCTTTACTTGGTCCACTATTCCTATGCAAATCTATAATTAACTTCAAATTCGGAAATTGATTTATATAGCTTTGCACCGTGGGTTCTGATCTATAATATGATTCTGCATATGGACTAGTATCATGAATAGTTTTATCATGAATAACAGAAATTCCATATCCCTCTTGTAGTTCTTGTGCTAATACATCACCTACTCCTACAACACTAAACTCTTCTTGTTCTGTATCTGCTCCTGCTTCGGCATATCCCTCATGAGTATGGGTATGATAAATTAATATTTCTACGTTTGATGCATCTAATGTCTTTTTTAGAGAAGGATTATATGCCTCACTTGTTTTATCTAATTCAGCCTGCTCCTCTTCAGTAACCCTGGCTATGCTTTCTTCTTTCATTACATATGGTTCAAAGAAACTAAAAGTAGATTTAGCATTACTTCCTGAATCATTAGTGTAATTGGCTACTTCCTTAAAAAATGAAACCTCATTTCCAACTATTCCATATGTTGATATGTTATTAAGTCCTAATGCTTCTACTATAACTCTTTTTAAACTCACCTTATTTTCCCTATAAGCTGTACTATCATATATTTGAGTTTCAACAACTGGCATTGAATAATTAAGTAACTGCACATATGCTAGTCCTCCACGTTCACTATATTTATTTACAACCTTAACTGCTCTTATTGCAAATATAATCATAAGAACTAACAATATTATATATCCTACACTAATATGTTTTTTCTTTTTAGCCCTTTTATTACCATTAACCCACTGCATTGTATATCCCTCCTCACCATTTATATATATGGGGGGATTTACATAATTATTAATAATTTTATAAACAAATTGTTTTTTTAGTTATGAGTTAATAGTTTAGTTAGAAATTCCTATAGAATTTCTAAAAATTTATTCTTTAACTATTAACTCAAAACCTATAACTAAAAAAGTATTTTTCACTTTTTTCATTAATTCATAAATTTATTTATCTCTTCCATATCCATGTTGGGTTGAATTGCTATATTTATTCCATTGGCTATTATTTTTGCTAATGATTCTATTACTGTATCAACATCTTTTGGAGTAACCATTAAATCTCCAAACGATGGATTTAATATTTCTCTTATAAGCATATTTTTCTCATTTCTATCTACACTTTTCAACATATTATAAAACTCTTTTCCTTTTTGTGATTTATTGATTAAGTCATCTAATAATAAATCCATAGTATCATTTGCTATTGTTGCAGCATCAACTACTGTAGGAACACCTACAGCTAAAACTTTCACACCTAAGCTTTGCTCATTAATTTGCATTCTATGATTTCCTACACCAGCTCCTGGTGATATTCCTGTATCTCCTATTTGTATTGTTCTATTTACTCTTTCAAGTCTTCTTGAACCTAATGCATCTACACATATAACCAAATCTGGCTTTATTTTTTCTACCAATGATTTAATTATTTCTCCAGTTTCAATTCCTGTTATTCCAAGAACACCTGGAGCAATAGCACATACTGGTCTTACTGAATCATCAATTGCATCTGGCATTACTTGTTTTAAATGTCTTGTTACCATTATTTTTTCTGCAACTTTTGGTCCCAATGCATCTGGAGTAACATTCCAATTACCTAATCCAACAACTAATGCTAACTTGTCTTCAGAAATATCTACAAGTTTTTTCATTACTTTTCCTACAATTAATGATAATTCATCCATTGATTCTCCATCATATGGTGTAAATTCAGGAAAATCTATTGTGATATAATGCCCTTTTGGTTTACCAAGTTCCTTTCCTGCTTCATCACTTTCGATAGTTACCGTAGTAATTTTAACCTCTCCTTCCATTTCTTCATCTACTTTTACTCCATCTAACTCCCTTTTATTTTCTTCTGTATATGCCTGTTTTGCTTCAATTGCAAGGTCTGTTCTTACATTTATCATAATATTCCTCCTAAGGTTTCTTACTTATCAAATTTATTTTCCCAAATAAGTTTTAATTTCATACTTGAACTTAAAAACTTTAGATGTTATAATATGATTTGTTGAAAATGAACTCGTACGCAGATTTCCCCAAAAACTGCAGAGGCCCTATAAAATATCAAGGGGGTGAATTGAATGGCAAACATTAAATCAGCAAAGAAAAGAATTAAAGTTACTGAAAAGAAAACTTTACAAAACAGAATGATCAAATCAGCATTAAAAACTGCTATAAAGAAGTTTGAAGCTGCTGTTGCTGCTAATAACGTTGAAGAAGCTAAAGCTTTATTCGTTAAAGCTGCTAAGTCTTTAGACATGGCTGCTCAAAAAGGTACTGTTCATAAGAACATGGCTGCTAGAAAGAAATCAAGATTAGCTGCAAAGTTAAACGCTATGGCGTAATAAAATAAGAAGCCGGTGAGTTATCACCGGCTATTATTTTACACTTTTTTGATTATGAAAATTTTAAATTTTATTTGACCATAAATGTTTTAAATAACATAAGTTCCATTTCCATTTGCTTATCTGTTGTTGATGATTTTAATTTTGTTTCCGTATTAACACATACTTTAATGAGTTCGCTTAATTGTTTTACACTAAATTTAGATGCTTGATTCATTAATTTTTCACATACAAATTGAGGCAATCTATATTTAGACATAAAGAAATCTAATCTTTTACCTCTTCCTAAGTATACTTTTATCTCATATAATCTTTTAAAATGATTTCCTATAGATGAAATAATCAGCATATGCTGATCTGCTTTAAATAATAATTCATCTAATAGATCTATTGCCTTTTCAACTTTTCTTATAGATATATATTCGACTAAATCAAAAATATCATCTTCACTCTTATTTTGTATTAATTTATCTATATCCTCTTTAGTTATTTCTCTGCCAATTGTATAACAATCTATTTTATCTACTTCCCTTTTAATAATATCAAAATTATTTTGAACCTTATCTGCAAAATATTTTAATTGAATTTTACCTATACTTCTTCCCTTTTCTTTAAATAAATCCTCAACCTTCTTATAATATTTATCTTTTTTTAGCTTATCACAATGAACAACTTTGACATATTTATCTAAAGTAGATAGCTTTTTATTTTTTTTAGGTGTATCTCTCTTATCATTAAATAAATAATACATAATTAGTACTGTATGATTTGGCAACTCTTTTATGTACTTTAAAAGCTCTGTATATGTTTTTGCTCCATCTTTATCGGGTTTATCTTTTAAAAAATTAGCTCTATATACTAATACAACCTTTTTTTCGCCAAAGAAAGGCAATGTCTCGCAAGCATTTTCTATTTCATCAAAAGTAGTTGTTAAACCATCTAATTTTATAAAATTTAAATCTAAAAAATCTTTATCAACAACCTTCTTAATTATTGGATCAATACTTGATTTAATTAATTCTTCATCTAATCCACAAAATATGTATCCATTTTCAATATTATTTTTTTTAATTTCTCCCTCTAAAACATCTATATTAATCAACGTTTAATGCCACTCCTCACTAATTGTTAATAACTTCATTATTAAATACCGTTATTTCATTTATGTCGCCTTTTCTAAAATCTATTATATCATAATCATTATTAATTTTTTCATAATTCACAAATAGCAAATATTGATTTTTATCTGTAGTTAAAATATAATTTTCGCTATCTTTAGTTAAACTTATTTTATTATCTATTTTAATCTTATTTAAATCTTTTAATATCCTATCTGTAAGGCATATAGACTTTAATTTTTCTTCATCGATTTTCTCTTTAGTTTGAATCAAAACCCTTTGCCCTTTATAACTTATTAAAAGTGCTCCATCATTATAATATTTTATTTTAGGAAAAGGACTATATATTAATAAAAATGTATATACACCTATAATTAAAGGATAATATAAAAACACTTTAAATCCCCTTTTATAAAAATAATATGTTATTAATAATGCTATATAAAAATATGCAATAGTATAATGTAAATAAATTAATCCACAAGAAAGACTATCAATCTTATACATAATAACATCTATATACTTAATTATATAATGACAAATATACAAACTAAAATTAAATAAAATAGGAATATACTCAAAGAACACAAGACAATTGCCAAATACAACCAATATATTAATGAATGGAACTACTATAATATTACCAATTATAAAATTTAAGGATACTTCATTGAAATATAACAAAATTATAGGAAAAGTTAGCATTTGAGCACTAATTGAAATTGCAATTGTACTCCTGAATAAATTAGGTAGCCTATAAATCTCTTTACTTAATTTTTTACTAAATAATATTATTCCTAGGGTTGCTAAAAAAGATAATATAAATCCTAAATTATAAATATCATATGGCTTTATAAGGATTATTATTATACCCGCAAGCGACAAGGCTGCTAACGGGCTATAATTTCGTTTAACAATCATTCCAAGGTTTAATATTAATATCATTATATAAGCTCTTACAGCCGAAGCTGGTGCCCCTGTAAATAATACATAAGCAAATGCTATAACCAAACTTAATTTAGCTCCAAATATTCTTTTTAAAATACTATATATTAATGCTAAATGTAGTCCTGATATTGAAATAGCATGAGATATACCTAAATTTTTCATTAAACTTTTATGATCCTGATCTAATTCACTTTTATATCCAAATGATACTGAAGTAATTAATGCAGCCTTTCTTCTCCCCAATTTTTCATTTATTTTCTTAAATAAATCTTCTCTTCTTTTATAAAATTTAGAAATGATATCATCTTTCTCTATATAATATTCTTCTATTTTATAATCTCCTACTATTCCTTTTACAATATTTATATCGCTACTAAACTCTCCCTTTACAATTAATTTATTTCCAACTTTAATTTCATTATTAATATTAG
>NZ_JADPBQ010000007.1:143498-150348 GCF_015670405.1 Clostridium sp. 1001271B_151109_B4
AATATTAGACAAATTGATTATACGCCCGTTAACTTCTCCTTTAGCATAATAGTTATTATTAATACTAGTTATTCTAATAACCTCTATATCCTTAGGTATATAAGAATAAAACCATATATTATTATTTAAAGACACTATAAAAAATAAAAAGATTACTATGGTTATTTGTATCCCCTTAAAATATAATATAAATGCAAAAAAGCTACCTATATAAAAAATTCCAATAAACTTATTTTTGCTATATGCTTCATATGAAATAGACGATAATATAAATGTAATAAAAATATATACTAACGGATTATTAAAATCCTTATATTTACTTATATTCACTTGAGCAACACCTCATTAAATAAGCATTACCAATTTTTTATTATATAAATCACAAACACGACAAAAAAGACTTTACTTACTTGTAAAGCCTATAATAATTTATAATATTATTTTTTATTAATTATAAAAATTTAATAGCTATAGGTAAATATATGAAAAATCCTATAGTAAATACAATATGAATTTTCTTATATAATTTATAGTTATTTTTCATCATGACTCCAGTTATTCCAATTACGATCATAATAACTGCAAAACCAATATACTTTATAAATCCTTCTTGCCCAACTCTTAAAACCAATTCAGCTATCATAGCTAAAACTGATATACTTCCTAAAACTATATGTGTTTTTAAACATATACTCTTTTTTACCTTAAATAATTTTAATATATAATAAATTAATAATGATAAGCAAAAAAACATAGATGATATTCTTTCCATTGTGACAACTTCCTACTTTCTCTTTTATAAATAATTTATATTATTCTAAGCAATTTCTCCTTTTGAAGCTTCCATAGCTTTCTTTTCTTCTGGAGAAATTGTTCTAACCTTAAATATAAAATAATACAATTTAATTATTATTAATACAATAATAGTTATTCTCATAGGTAATACATCCACTAATATTAAAGGAAACGCCAACATAAAATTGACAAAACTTAATAACACAACCTTTTGCTTTAGTGTCATAGCTCTTTCTTTAACAAAACTTTCTAGATGTTTCTTATAAATATTAGAATTTGTAAACCAAGTATGAAATCTCTCAGATCCCTTTGCAAAACAAAATGATGTTACTAATAAAAATGGTGTTGTTGGTAATATAGGTAATATTACGCCTATAAGACCTATTCCAAGTGCTAAAAATCCTAAAATTATATAAAAATACTTCTTTGCCTTATTCATGTTTACTCCCCTTTAAATTATTAATTTTCTATTTCCTAATCTTTATAATTTGATAATACCCACTACTTATTTAATGCATGTCTAATAAGTTCAAGAGGATTATAGATAATAAGTCTTGGTCCTGAGAACCTCATTACTTCTTTAACTTTTTCCTTCATGTCCTTTTTATAACAATGAATTGGACATCTTGAGCAAGTTGATTTATTCTCTCCAAACTTACAAAAACTTAGTCTTTTATGTGCATATTCTAATAACTCTGCACATTCTTCACAAAGCTCACCTTTCTTATTACCATGCTTCTTTTGACAGTATATATCTATCATTAGCTTTATAGTCTTTTTTTCCCTATCAATTTTCCCCATATAAATTTTCTCCCAACATACAAATGATAATCATTATCATATATTTTCTAATAAAAGGCTGTATCTGTTAACTATGAACCTTTGCCCACTTTTTCAAGTATGTTCATATTACATAGCAATACAGCCTTTCTTTTAATTAGCTTACTACTAACTTGCTATTTTCAAGCTTATAAGTCTTATTACAAACAGCAGTTGTTGATTTTCTATGCGAAATAAGTACTATTGTTTTATCTTCACAGTTTTCCTTTATTGATTTTAATATTTCACCTTCATTTAACGTATCTAAATTACTTGTAGGTTCATCTAAAATTAAAACATCTCCATTACTTAAAAATGCTCTTGCTAACCCTATTCTTTGTTTTTCACCAGAAGAAAGGTTTCCTCCAAGCTCTCCAACTTTTGTATCATATCCATTAGGTAAAGTTTCAATAAAGTCATGTATAGATGCCATTTTAGCTGCTTCTATAACTTCTTCTTTCGAAGCTTTTGGATTTCCTATCTTTATATTATCTAATATAGATTCATTAAATAAATATGTTTCTTGACTTACTAAAGTTTGACTATTTCTAAGTGATGCTGTATTAACCTCTTTAATATTCTTATCATCAAGATTAATTTTTCCTTCATTAACATCCCAGAATCTCATCATAAGCTTAACAAATGTACTCTTACCTATTCCACTTTCACCAATAAGTGCAATTTTATCACCCTTTTTAATATCAACTGATGCCGTATCAAAAATCTTTTCTTTTCTATTAGGATAAGAGAATGTTACATTATCATATGCTATTGATTCACCCTTTATTTCATGTCCATCTGCTACTTCTTCTACATGTGGTTCCTCATCAATTAAATCAAATAATCTTTCTGCACAAGCAAAAGTTTGAAGTAATGTATTTGAAAGGTTACTTAAAGCAACTACTGGACCAAATGATGATGCTATTATTACTATTCCAACAAGCATCCATGTAAATGATATATTTCCAATTGAATATTGTGCAAATCCAACACCAACAAAAGTTAATATTGCAATCATTATAGTTAAATCTGTAATAGCTCTTATTATACCTTCATGTTCTTTAATTTTATCAAGGCTTTCATTTATTCTATGTGATTTTGAATTAATTTCACTTAATCTTTCATCACCAGATTTAAATAATAAAACTTCCTTTAATCCTCTTAATGAATCAAGTATATAATTATTACATTCACCAAACATATTTCTATATCTAACTCCAGCTTCTTTACCTAAACTTGAAGAGGCATATGGTATTACAAATCCAACAATTAAGAAGAATATAACTGATAATACTCCAAACCATGGATTTATAACATATAGTATTATTGAAATAATAGTGTTTGTTATTATTGCAATTGATATTGGAGCTATAGTATGAGCATAGAAAACTTCTAAAAGTTCTATATCAGAAGTAATTAATGATATAAGATTTCCTTTTTCCTGACCTTCTAATTTTGCAGGAGCTAATTTTCTAAGTTTAGCAAATATCTTATCTCTTAATATATAAAGTATTTTAAATGCAATATAATGTCCTGATAATTGTTCTCCATATCTTAGGAATCCTCTTAAAACTGCACTTACTGCCATAACTACCATTGCTCCAGTAAAGCTTATAAATGTAATATCTCCTATAAAAGCTCCTATAGCTATTGCCCCAAAGCTTGCTATTGCTATTGCAGCTAAGAAACCAACAACCCCCATGCTTATAGTTATTGCCATAATTGGAGCTAATGGTTTTAACTCAACAATTAATCTCTTCATTATTTGGAAGCCTGATCTTCTTTTCATATTAGCAAACCTCCCTTATCATTTCTAATTCATTTTGTTTATTAACCATCTCATAGTAGCATGATTCATTTTTCATTAATTCATCATGAGTTCCATTTTCAACTAAAATCCCTTTATTCATAACATAGATATTTTTAGCTTCTGTCACGTTAGCTAATCTATGTGAAATTACTAATATAGTTTTGTCCTTAGAAAGCTCATAAATGGCTTCCCAAATACTTTCTTCACTTTCAACATCTATATTAGAAGTTGCTTCATCAAATATAATCATTGGCCTATCAGCTAAAATAACTCTTGCTAGTGCTAATCTTTGTTTTTGTCCACCAGACAATGCACTACCAGCTTGACCTACATCAGTTAATAATCCATCTTTTAACCCTTTTACAAAGTCATATAATCTTGCAGTCTTTAATGCATTGTTTATTTCCTCTTCAGAAGCATCCTTTTTAGCCATTATTAAATTATCTAAAATAGTTCCATTAAAAATGTAACTGTTAGTAGAAACTAATGCTATATTTCCATAAATATTATCTAATGATACTTTTTCTATATTTGTATCATTAATATCAATTTCTCCCTTAGTTACTTTATGATTATTTAAAATAAGTGATGCAATTGTACTCTTACCAGAACCACTTTCCCCAACTATTGCAACTAATCCACCTGGTGTAATATCCATATTAATATTCTTTAATACTTCTCTTTCACCATCATAACTAAAATCAACATTTTTTAAACTAACTCTAACTTCCTCTAATTTAATATCTTCATTTGTTTCAACATCTTTTTGTCTTTCTTCTGCATCTAAAATACCAAACATTCTATCGCTTGCTGCCATACCATTCATAGCTATATGGAAGTATGAACCTAATAATCTAAGTGGTATAAAGAATTCAGATGAAAGTAGAATTATTATAAGTAAGCTTCCTACTGGAATTTGTCCATTTTTAAATTGAATTAATGCAACTATAGTTCCTGCAGCAGCTCCACCAAATGCTACTAAATCCATTATTGTAATAGAATTAAGCTGCATACTTAAAACTTTCATTGTTATTTTTCTAAACTTTTCTGCTTCTACATTCATTTTTTCATGACGTTCTTCATCAATATTAAATACTTTTAATGTAGTTAACCCTTGAAGATTTTCTAAGAATGTTCCACCTAAATCTGAATAAGACTTCCAATAATCTTTTAATATTCTCTTAGCAATTTTCATTATTGCAATAATTGATACTGGAATAAGTGGTACACAAAGTATAAACACTACTGCCGCTTTAAATGATATAAAACTCATAAATACAAATAACGTTACTGGAACTAAAAGCGCATAGAAAAATTGAGATAAATACTTCCCAAAATATATTTCAAGTTGTTCAATTCCCTCAACCGATACTTGAACTACTGCTGATGTACTTTCAACAGAAGTATAACCTGTTCCTAATTTTAGTAATTTTTTATAAATAAGTTCTCTTAATGTTACTCTTGCATTTGCTGATGCTGCATTTGAAAATTTAGCATATAAAATATTACAAGAATATCTAACACTTAATAAAATTGCTATTATTACAATCGCTGCTAACAATGACACTTGTCCCCAAACATTGAATTCCATCATAGCACCTAAAATATTATTACCATCAAGGTCTAATCTTTGGCCAACATAAATTTTATTAATAAATTGACCTATTAATATTATGGTAATAATATTACATAAAACTGCAATCCAATTTACTAATATAGTTAAAGCTATATACTTTTTTGACTCTTTACAAAGGTTTATCAACCTTTTATTAATCATCATAATATCATTTCCTCCTTTGAATACTTAAATCACTTGAAATATTATTTCAACTGATTTTTATTATCACTTAAATCACTATAACCTAATTGATAAGTATTTTCAATAGTTTTTTACAAAAAATAAAAATTCCTCTATATATAACTATTAATTATAACTAGAGGAACCTCATATATATAATTACCATATTCAACTCTTTTAATTTAATACCATTTGCTTTATAAGTGACTCCACTGCATTTACTGTACTTTTATGATTTCTTATAACCATAATATTTTTTTTATCAGCTTCTCTCTTTGCTGTTAATACAAGTTTATGTGATACAACATCTGTTAATAATATTACGGCATCTGGCATTCCTATTTTATCTTTTAACCCGGTTTCCATTTGAGTAAAAACTTTTGCTTTACAATTATATTTCTTACATATCTTAATATACTCTTTGCTCATTTTATCATGACCACCAACAATAACTACACTCATCTTATTTCTCCTTTCTTCCTCTATATATTGATACTTTCTAATTCATTAAATAAACTCTTTATGTTGCAAGCTACTTTATAGGATGAAGTCCCCTTTAATATATAACTTACTGTATGTTCTTTTATTTTGTCATATTTATAAAAAGTTTTCTTCGCTTCCTGTAAATCATTGTATACAAGCCAATATCCACAAGTTAAACATTTCTTTTCTTTACAATTCATAAAATCTTTAACATCATTTAATGGAAAGCCTAAAAATACTCCTAATTCATGCGGACAATTAAACTTTTTGTATCTTTCTTTTAAATTTAATAAATGATCATTAATATCTCCTTTATTACAATATCCTAATTGCAATAAAAATTCTTTATTTTCTTTTCTTAATACATAATTCTCTAATTTCTTTTCATTATATATTAGTATAATTAATGCATTATCACACTCTCTCAAATTTATATATTGAATATCAATTTTCTTTAAAAAGCCTATTCCATACTTTATCCATTTATCATATAGGTTGTCATTATCTTTTTTTATAGTAACAGTTGCTGATGGTTTTACTCCTGATATTACCAGAGAGGCATTGTAAATTAAAAATTTTTCAATGCACTCTCTATCTCCCATTTTAGAAAGACTTTTATAAAACTCTACTTGCTTCAAGCCTTGTACTATACCTTTGCTATTTGAATTCCAAAATTTACGCACTCAGAAGATTCATCTTCTGGTTCATAATTAATAATTAAACCATCATCAATTAATGTACAACCTAAAGATTCCATTCTTTCTTGCCAATCTCTCATCCATTGGCCATCACCCCATCCATATGATCCAAATAAAGCAACTTTTTTACCAGAAAGCTTAGAAGATATTCCGTCAATAAAAGGTTCAAATTCACCTTCTTCTAAAACCTCATCTCCCATAGCAGGGCATCCTAATACTACAACATCTTCATTATCAAAAATATCTAATCCAGCAGCAGAAACATTAACTACTTCTACATCTTTTCCTTCACTTTCAATACCTTTTGCAATTAAATTTGCCATTTTCTCAGTATTCCCTGTACCTGAATAATAAACTATCTTCATTCCTCTCCTCCTAAATAATATTGATATTCATTCTCATTTAATTATTATACTATATCATTACCATTTATTTGTCAATATATAT
>NZ_JADPBQ010000008.1 GCF_015670405.1 Clostridium sp. 1001271B_151109_B4
TTCGAACCCTCCTTTTTTTATCGGCTATTATCAAAATTTATTTTGATACAGCCCCTTATTTTATTTAGTCACATCCACCATCACAATCACAAGTGTTATCACATCCGCAATCACAATGGGGAAAGTCGGAACCAATAGAATCAAAGAATGAATAACTATTATCATTAGAAAATTGAGTATTATCATAAGTATGATTAGAAGAGTTATGATTTTTATTGCTATTGGTATTGTTCTTCAGTGATAAAAATGCAACTATAAGAAAAACTACTAAAATTAAAAAATACATTAGCTAATCCTCCTTTTTTATACAATTATACAATTAATCAACAAATATAAAAAGGTATTAATAAAGGATGGCATGATATTATACAAAGGATAAAAATAAAAGAACTGTGCAAAATATAAGAATAAAGAAAAAAACAAGGATAGAGTAGGAGTACAGTTATGGAAGAGAGTAAAAAAAATTATAAAAGCGTAGTAAGTTCAGAAGCATTTCCAGGAATCTTATTATTGGGAGCTACAATATTAGCATTAATATTAGCAAATACAGAATTAGATACATATTATAATTATATTTTATATGATTTAAAATTTGGAGAAGAGTTTAATTTGCATTTGATTATAAATGATTTTTTAATGGCTATTTTTTTCTTAGTAGTAGGATGTGAGATTAAAAGAGAACTTGTATATGGAAAACTTTCAAGTATAAAGGAAGCATCATTTCCTGTGTTAGCTGCAGTTGGAGGAATGGTTGTACCAGCATTAATATTTACTTTATTCAATTTTCAAAGTGGATTTGAAATAGGAGCTGGAATACCGTTATCTACAGATATAGCATTTGCAATAGGAATATTTTCAATACTTGAAAGTAAACTTAATTTATCATTAAAATTATTTTTACTTACCCTAGCAGTTGTAGATGATTTATTATCTATAATTATAATTGGTGTTTTTTATTCTTCACATATAAGAATTTCAGGAATAATTATTTCATTAATTTTAATAGGAGCTTTGTTTTGTGTTAAGTTCTTTAATAAAAGGAATAAACTATATCCATATTTAATATTAGGTTTATTATTATGGATGGCTGTATTTTATAGTGGAATTCATTCAACATTAAGTGGAGTAATATTAGCATTTAGTATACCTGTTTTACATGAAAAAGATAGAGAAAAAGATCTAAGTTATAAGGTTCAGCACAAACTTGAACCATTTTCTAATTTTGTAATACTTCCTTTATTTGCATTTGCTAATACTGGAATAAGTTTAGGTGGAAATTTAAACTTAGCAAAGGATTATCCTTTAATGATAGGAATAATATTAGGGTTAGTTGTTGGAAAACCATTAGGAATAATGCTTTTTGGATATTTAGGAACTTTAATAGGTATAACAAATAAACCACAGAATTCATCTTGGTATGATGTATTAGAAGTATCAATACTTGCAGGTATAGGATTTACAATGTCATTATTCGTTTCAGAGATAGCCTTTGCAGGGGAAGAAGTTGAACTTAGTGTATCAAAAATTTCGGTTTTGATAGCAGCCGTTATTTCTATAATATTAGCTAGTATATTAACATTTGCTAGAGATAAGATTAAACACAAGAAGTAATCTGAAAAATATATAAATGATGTAAGGAAGTGTGTGAAATTAAATTTTCATATCACTTCTTTTAATTTTAGTTAAGAATAAGATTAATATTATAATAAGAATTATGCAAAGAAAGGAAATAAAAATATGTGGATATTATATGCATTTGGATCTGCATTTTTTGCTGGTGTAACATCAATTTTAGCAAAGATAGGGGTTAAGGATATTGATTCTCATGTTGCTACTGCAATAAGAACTATAGTAGTATTGATTTTTTCATGGATTATGGTATTTATAGTAGGATCACAAGGAACTATAGGTGATATAAGTGGAACAACATTGATATTCTTAATATTATCGGGATTTGCAACAGGAGCATCATGGTTATGTTATTTTAAAGCATTGCAATTGGGTGATGTAAATAAGGTAGTACCTATTGATAAAAGTAGTACAATCTTAACAATGGTATTAGCCTTTATTTTTTTAGGGGAAAACATAACTATAAACATGGTAGTTGGGATGATAGGTATAGGTATTGGTACTTATTTGATGATTCAAAAAAAAGAAAGCGTAGAAAAAGTAGTTAAAGGAAAAGCTTGGTTAGTATATGCATTATTATCGGCTATGTTTGCTTCATTAACGTCTATATTAGGTAAAGTTGGGATAGAAAATGTAGAGTCGAATTTAGGAACGGCAATTAGGACAATAGTCGTACTTATAATGGCATGGATTATTGTTTTTGCTACTAAAAAACAAAATGATGTAAAAAAGATAGATAAGAAAAGTTTGTTATTTTTAATATTGTCAGGAATAGCAACTGGTGCTTCATGGTTATGTTATTATAAGGCATTACAAGATGGACTAGCTTCTATAGTTGTTCCAATAGATAAGCTTAGTATTTTGATAACTATATTATTTGCTTATGTGTTTTTAAAAGAAAAATTATCAAAAAAATCAATATTTGGATTAGTATTAATTGTAGTTGGAACATTGATATTATTAATAAAGATTTAGTAAATAACCTTTTTAGAAAAACTTATTTTAGTGAGGTAATTAACAAATGAAAAAATTTAATGCAATAATAAAAAAGATGAGCAAGAAAAAAAGATTAGAGAAGGTTATAGAAAGGTTAAAAAGATAAGGAGAAGATAAAATAAATAGCATTATTGTGTTAAAAAAAGCCTATATTTTGCAAGAAAAATAATAGTATTATTAGTTATAATCACATTATAAACTGAATTCTTAGATTGAGATATAGTTTTAATTACAACTTAAGGTTAGAGTTCGTTATACTAAAAGGGTAGCTAGTCTAGATACGAATCCGTTGATAGTTTTCATAGTAAAGAGATTGGAATGTTACAACGGCTAGTTATTAGATAAATTAATTATGTAAAGAAATGAATTGAGTTTTTATAATGTGGAGGTAACAAATATGGAAAGACAATGGTGGCATAGCTCAGTAGTGTATCAAATATATCCAAGGAGCTTTAATGATAGTAACGGTGATGGAATAGGTGATATCAATGGGATTAGAGAAAAATTAGATTATCTAAAGGACCTTGGTATAGATGTTATTTGGCTTAGTCCAGTTTATAAATCGCCAAATGATGATAATGGATATGATATAAGTGATTATTGTGATATCATGGATGAATTTGGAACAATGGAAGATATGGACAACCTTTTAAAAGAAGCTAATGAAAAAGGAATAAAGATTCTTATGGATTTAGTTGTTAACCATACTTCTGACGAGCATAAATGGTTTATTGAAGCAAAAAAATCTAAAGATAATGAATATAGAGATTATTATATATGGAGAGATCCAGTAGAAGGACATGAGCCAAATGAATTAGGTTCTTGCTTTAGTGGAAGCGCATGGCAATATGATGAAACGACAGGTCAATACTATTTACATTTATTTAGTAAGAAGCAACCTGATTTAAATTGGGAAAATGAAAAGGTAAGAAATGAAGTTTATAAAATGATGAACTTCTGGATTGATAAAGGAATTGGCGGATTTAGAATGGACGTTATAGATCTTATAGGGAAAGTTCCAGATAAGATGATAACAGGTAATGGACCAAAACTTCATGATTATCTACAAGAAATGAATAAAGCTGCTTTAGAAGGAAATGATTTGTTAACTGTAGGGGAAACGTGGGGAGCGACTCCAGAAGTTGCAAAGATGTACTCAAATCCAGAGAGACATGAATTAAGCATGGTATTCCAATTTGAACATATAGGATTAGATCAAATTGAAGGAAAGGAAAAGTGGGATCTTAAACCATTAGAATTACTTGAATTAAAGAAAGTTTTATCTAAATGGCAAACAGAACTTGAAGGACAAGGCTGGAACAGTCTTTTCTGGAATAATCATGACCTTCCTAGAATAGTTTCAAGATGGGGAAATGATAAGGAATATAGAGTTCTAAGTGCTAAAATGCTTGCTACACTTCTTCATGGAATGAAGGGAACTCCTTATATTTATCAAGGCGAAGAGCTAGGGATGACTAATGTAAGATTTGAAGATATTAATGAGTATAATGATATTGAATCTTTAAATATGTATAAGGATAGAATTTCAAAGGGATATACCCATGAAGAAATAATGGAGTCCATTTATGCTAAGGGAAGAGATAATGCAAGAACTCCAATGCAGTGGGATAATTCAGAAAATGCTGGATTTACAACAGGAAAGCCTTGGATTTCTGTAAATGAAAATTATGAAGTTATAAATGCAAAACAATGCCTAGAAGATGAAAATTCAATTTTCCATCATTATAAAAAGCTTATAAATATAAGAAAGCATAATGATACTATAATCTACGGCGATTATACTTTATTATGTGAGGATGATAATAATATATTTGCATATGTTAGAGAATTAAATGGTGATAAAATATTAGTTGTTTGTAATTTCTATGATAAGGAAGTTAATTTTAATTTTGAGGAAGATTTTAATCACTGTGAAATTTTATTAAGCAATTACAAGGATTCAAGTACTTTATTAGAAAATTTAACTTTGAAACCATATGAAGCTATAATGTATAGAATTAAGTAATATAAGGTTTTTAAATGCCTATAGTATAAAATAAAGAGTTAAATTTATACTATAGGCAATTTTTTTATTTTTATTATAATACAATATATGTTAATATGGTATAAAAAGGAAAAGAGGAGGAGGTATATTGTACACAATACACCAATGGCTTTTATTATTTTATTTATATTGCTTTGCAGGATGGATATGGGAATCATGCTATGTTTCATTAAAAAAGCGTAAATGGATAAATAGAGGTTTTTTAAAAGGCCCTCTACTGCCTATTTATGGTTCAGGAGCAATAGTTGTATTAGTTTCAACTCTAACAGTAAAAAATAATACTTTTTTAATATTTATTATAGGGATGATTGCAGCAACTATATTAGAATATATTACTGGAGAGTTAATGGAAAGAATATTTCATGTTAGATATTGGGATTATAGTGATAAACCATTTAATATTAATGGGCATATATGTTTATTATCATCTTTGGCTTGGGGAATATTTTCAGTGCTTTTGGTAAAGATAGCTAATCCTAAAATAGCTAATTTAGTTGTAATGATACCAAATCAAATTTCTGAGATAATAGCTTATTTAGCTACTATTTTTATTACCGTTGATGCAGTCCAATCATTTAATGAAGCAATTAATTTAAAGAATGTATTAGTTAAAATAACTGAAAGAAATGAAACTGTAAGTGTTATAAAAAAGAGATTAGAAATTGTTGAAGCCTTTATTAATGAAGATATCAAGGATTTACAAGGAAGAATACTTGATAAACTTGAAATTAAACAAGAAAAGAAGATTGAGAAAAAGACAAAAAAGGCAATGTATATAGAAGCTATTATAAGAAAAAATTTATCTATAACTGAAGAAAAAATCAGAGATTTATCTGAAAAAATATCATTGTATATGGATAAACTTGAGGGTGTACCTTTCAGGGGTTCAGAAGATACTGAGCATTTAAAGTTAGAATTTAAAGATTATATTAATAAATTAAGGATACATGAAAGTAGAATTCATAATACTGAAAATAATGTGTATATAAAGTCAATAAAAATATTACGAAGAAATCCAAATGCTAAGGCAAAGAAGTATGAAGAAGCAATGAATGAAGTTAAAAATTTAGATAAAGAATTAAATGATAAATAAAGAAAGATATATAAATAATACTAAATCAATATAAACAAATTAGATAGGATATAATTTTGAGTCATAATGGAGTTTATGGCTCAATTTTTAAAAATTATAGATAAAATACTATATTAGGGGTAGAAGAAAAATGAGGAAAAGAATTAAATATTTATTTTTATGTATTGTAACAATAGGATTATTAGTGGGATGTAGTAATTCATCAAAAGAGCAAAATGTAGAAAGTTTCATTAGGAAATTGGTATCATATGATACTTATAAAAATATAGTAAGTGTTGATGAGCCAGATCAACTTATTGAAGCTTTCAAATCAATATTTAGTGAATATCTTACAGATGATGCTTTTGATTTATTGATAGCTAATAGAACATTTACTATATATAGCAGTGTTATATCAGAGGTAAGTGATGTTACAGATATTAATATTACAAAAACTAGTGAAACACAAAATGATGGATATATTCATTTTGAGTATGAGATTTCATATAAGCTAGTATATGATGATGAAATTACTGATATGATTGATTATATAGCTTTTAATGTACTTGATGAAAAGGGGTATAAAATTGAAAAGGTATCAATATCAGAGAAGACAAGCAGTATTTTTAAGGCCGTTTAAAAAAGAATATATAATATAGTGATAAGGTTGAGTAATAGTTAAGTAGTATGGCTCAACTTTTTTTATTAAAAATAATATAGGTATGTTTATGAATAATATTAAAATAAAATACTTGTAGGGGATATAATAGGGGGAGTGAGAAAATGAATGGGAAAGTATTAATTAGTAATAAAGAATATACTTTTGTAAAAGATTATAGAGATAATGAAAAGTTAAGAGAAGGATTAAATGATTTAACTGATAAAACTTATGGATTTAACTTTAAGGAATGGTATGAAGCCGGTTATTGGGGAAAAGGATATGTTCCATATTCATTATTAGATGGAGATAAATTAATAGCAAATGCATCTGTAAGTATTATGAAAATGAATGTTTTAGGTAAAAAGAAAAACTATATTCAAATAGGGACAGTAATGACTGATGATGAATATAGAAATAGAGGCTTATCAAGATATTTAATTGAAAAAATAATTAGTGAATATAAAGAAAAAAGTGATTGTATTTATTTATCAGCAAATGATACGGTATTGAACTTTTATCCTAAGTTTGGGTTTGAAAAAGTCAACGAATATCAGTATTCAATAAGTAAAGCTAAAGAAGCTACTAATATTAATAATAGAAAATTAAATATTGATAATGAGGAAGATAAAAAGATATTGGAAGGTATTCTTGATAATAGTATAATAAATTCTAAACTCTATGTTGAAGATAATAAGAATTTAATTATGTTCTATTGTTTAGGATTTTTAAAAGAATGTATTTATTATGTTAAAGAATATAATGTAATTGCAATTTGTGAGTATGAAGATGATGTATTAAATATTAATGATGTATTTTGTGATAGAAGCTTTGATTTAGATAAAGTAATAAATGTTTTAATGGACAGTAAAACTAAAAAAGTGAATTTAGGGTTTACACCTATTAATACAAATGGATATGAGAAAAGTATATTGGATGATGATAATGATACTTTATTTATTTTGAAGGATACAGAAAATATTTTTAAAGATGATTATCTAATGTTTCCAGCATTATCTCATGCATAAAATGAAATAAGCACTAATTAAGAAGCAATATTAAGAATTAAAGTTCAAGTTGAGTTATAAGAAAAAGTGTATTTAATACGTAATTTATTTCATAATTTCATTAAATATTTGATTTAACAATCATAGCTAGTAGAAATACTCTAGATATGATTGTTAAATTTTCTATATAAAGAAGGTGTACAGCCATTATGTTTTTTAAAAGTTTTAGAAAATAGCATAGTATCATTATAACCTACAGAACGTGATATATCTCCTATAGTTAAAGAAGTTGTTGATAATAATTCAGCAGCTTTTTCTAATCTTAAGTTTAAAATATATTCCTGTGGAGATATATTTAAATTCTTTTTAAAAATTCTATGTAAATAAGATCTATCAATAGATAGATGAGTTGCAATATCAATGATAGAAATATTATCGTGAAAATTTAATTGAATATATAGTAATGCTTCATCTAAATAAGTTTGTTGAGTATTTTTATTATTATTTGATGTATTAGGAAATTCATTTAATAATACAAAAAGAAAATTATATAGTGTGGATAATATTTTTAAATTTTTATTAGCATCAATTTTAGTACTATCAATTATAGAGTTAATAGAACTTATCAATGAGCTATCATTTCTTATAGTAAATATAGGATTTGACTTAGAGATTGATGTTTTATTTAAATAATCACAAACCTTAGTACCAACAAGTCCAACCCAAATATATTCCCATGGATGATCTTTATCAGCCTCATAATATATAAGTTCATTAGGATAGATTAAAAAAGCATCTCCAGCAGATAATGTATATTCAGTATTATTAATTTTATAAGTTCCTTTACCTCTTAAAACTATATGAATTAAATAACCACTTCGTATAGCAGGTCCATATGAATGCAAGCTTTTACAAGCTTCATGTCCACAAGTATAAAGATTTAATTCAATATTATCGTAAGGGTTTCTATAGGAAAAATTAAAGGCCATAATATCCTCCAGAATTAAATATTTAGTCACAAAAATCATAGGTTTTGTCCACATAATTCCATATTAATATATTTTAAAAAGGTTTACAATAAGTTCAAGGAAAAAAATAAGATATGAAGAAAGAGAGAAAGTATGGGGATTAAGATAGATGATAAAAAATATTTGTTCCATATACAAGGAAAAAATACAAGCTACATTATGCAAGTTTTAGATGGTGGATATTTAGCTCATTTATATTATGGTTCAAAGGTAAACGAATATAGAGGAAGTAATAAGATTATTTATTTAGATAGGGGGTTTTCACCAAATCCATATGATAAAGATAGAACTTTTTCTTTAGATACAATACCACAAGAGTATCAGGGATTTGGTAATGGTGACTTTAGAATTCCAGCATATCAAATTAAACTAGAAAATGGGACAAGAATCTCAGATTTAAGATATTTAGGATATAAAGTATTTAAAGGAAAAAAGGAATTAATAGGCTTACCTGCAACTTATGGGAATGATGATGAGTGTGATACTTTAGAAATATATTTAGAAGATAAAATAATAGGATTAAAAGTAATATTAACTTATTCTATATTTAATGAGCTAGATGTAATAACAAGAAGTGTTAAATTCATTAATGAAGGGGTAGAGGACTTAAGACTTTTAAGAGCATTAAGTATGAGTATTGATTTTAGAGATGATGATTTTGAAATGATTACTTTATATGGAGCTCATAATAATGAGAAAAATATTGAAAGAAGAAAAATAGTATCAGGAATTCAAATGGTAGAGAGTACTAGAGGAGCAAGTAGTCCTCATCAAGCCCCATTTGTTGCATTAGTTAGAAAAGATACTAATGAGGACTCTGGAGAGGTTTATGCATTTAATTTTGTATATAGTGGGAACTTTACCGCACAGGTACAAGTTGACCAATATAGAAATACAAGGGTTGCTATGGGAATTAATCCATTTGATTTTTCTTGGTTATTAAAGCAAGGTGAGGAATTTCAAACACCAGAGGTTGTAATGATTTACTCCAATAAAGGAATAGGAGAAATGTCAAGAAAGTTCCATAATTTATATACAGAAAATCTATGTAGAGGAAATTTTAAGCATAAGATTAGGCCTATATTGATAAATAATTGGGAAGCTACTTATTTTGATTTTAATGAAGATAAGATTATTAAAATAGCAGAAGAGGGTAAAGAACTTGGAATGGAACTTTTTGTTCTTGATGATGGATGGTTTGGAAAAAGAGATGATGATAATACTTCTTTAGGAGATTGGATAGTAGATAAAAGAAAATTACCTAATGGAATAGAAGGGATTGCAAATAAGATTGTAGATATGGGAATGGAGTTTGGGTTATGGTTTGAGCCAGAAATGATTTCTATTGAAAGCAATTTATATAAAGAGCATCCGGATTGGTGCATTCATGTACCAAATAGACCATATACAATGGGAAGAGGACAATTAGTTTTAGATTTATCTAGAAAAGATGTTTGTGATTATATAGTTGAATCAGTATGCAATATATTAGATTCAGCACCAATAACTTATGTTAAATGGGATATGAATAGACATATTACGGATATAGGTTCAGCGTTATTACCGGCAGAAAGACAAGAAGAAACAAGCCATAGATATATGTTAGGATTATATGAGGTTATGGAGAGAATAACTAGTAGATTTCCTGATATATTATTTGAAAGCTGCTCAAGTGGGGGAGGGAGATTTGATCCAGGAATGCTTTATTATATGCCACAAACATGGGTAAGTGATAATACTGATGCTATTTGCAGAACTAAAATACAATATGGGACTAGTTTAGCATATCCGCCAATAACTATGGGATGTCATGTATCAACAGTAGCCAATCATCAGGTTGGAAGAATAACACCACTTGAAACAAGAGGAAATGTAGCTATGGCTGGAAATTTTGGATATGAATTAGATTTAACTAAATTAACTGAAGAAGAAAAGGAAATAGTTAAAGATCAAATAAAAGAATATAAGGATATAAGAGAAATAATTCAATTTGGTGATTTATATAGAATATTTAATCCTTTTGATGGAAATGAATCAGCATGGAATATTGTTTCAAAAGATAAGACACAGTTTGTTGCTACATACGTAAAGGTTTTATCTTTACCAGCAGCTCAAATTAGAATTATAAAATTTAAAGGGTTAAATCCAGAATATTTATATAAGGATGTTGAAACAGGCGAGATATTTGCTGGCGATGAGCTTATGAATGTCGGTATAACAATTGAAAGAGTAAAGCAAGATTTTTATAGCAAAAAATGGATATTTAGGATTGTTAGTTAAGGGGGAATTTGTAATGAGTAAGGTTATTAGTAAAAATGAAAGATATATAAATATCACTAATGAAATTATTAAGAATATTGGTGGTAAAGAGAATATTAAAGGGGTAGCACATTGTGCAACAAGGCTTAGAATTGTTTTAGATGATGATAGTAAAATAAATATGAAGGCTTTAGATGAAGTAGATATGGCTAAGGGAGTATTTATGGTTGGAGATCAACTTCAAATAATTTTTGGAGCAGGATTAGTTAATGAAGTATATGAGGTGTTTGCAAAAGTGACTAATATGCAAAATATGTCCCTTTCAGACATAAAGACTAAATCGGCTGAAAAGCAAAATATATTTCAAAAAGGAATTAAATCAATTTCAGATGTATTTATAGAAATAATGCCGGCAATTCTTGCAGCTGCTCTATTATTAGGATTATCAGGTTTGTTAGGACAACAAGGTATCTTTGGTGATCAATCTGTAGTTGAAATGTGGCCTTGGCTTGAAGGAATAAATAGATTTATATCAATAGTATCATCAAGTGTATTTGATATTTTACCATTAATAGTTGTTTACTCAGCGACAAAAAGATATGGTGGTAGACCAGTATTAGGACTTGTTATAGGTGCTATAATGCTTAATTCAAAATTAACAGATGCTTATTCAGCAGCACAAGGAACTATTATACCAGAAACAATTAGTGTGTTAGGATTAAAAATACAATTAGTTGGATTCCAAGGTGGAGTTATTATTGCATTAATGATGGGAGCCGTTGTAGCTTATTTTGATAAATTATTTGAAAAGAAGGTTGCAAACAGTGTTAAATTATTAGTTTCTCCAATGCTTACAGTTTTTGTTTCAGCATTATTATTATTTACTATAATTGGGCCTATTGGACGTACATTAGCAAGCCTAATTACTACAACATTAGTTTGGGCTACTACAAACTTAGGTGTTTTTGGATATATGATATTTGCAGGATTACATCAAATTATTGTAATAACAGGATTACATCATATATTTGGAGCCATAGAAAGTCAATTATTGGTTGATACAGGAGTAAACTTCTTAAATCCAATATTCTCAGTAGCAGTTGTTGCTCAAGGAGGAGCAGTGTTAGGATATTTAGCATTACATTGGAAGAATGTAAAAGCAAGAGAAATGTGTATTCCAGCATTTACATCAACATTATTCGGTATATCAGAACCAGCAATTTTTGGTGTTACTTTAAGAAATAAGTATCCATTAGTTTGTGGATGCATAGCAGCTGCATTAGCTGGAGGATATATTTATATAAGTAAGTTAACTGCAATAGGTTTTGGTACCACTGCAGTACCAGGGTTTGCAATAGTTAATCCAGCAAATAATGGATATATTAATTATATAATAGCTCATTTAATTGCAATTTTAGGTGGTATATTACTAACTATGATGTGGGGAAGAGTTAAGATTAAAACTAGTAAATAACTATAAAATGCTGAATCATATTTTAATTTATGATTCAGCATTTTTAGGTTTAGAAATAATAGTAATATTATTTTAAATTATAATTTGTTAATATACTTTCTCTAATTTTTAATTTATCATTAATTGTACAAATTTTGTGTAAAGATATTTTAGTTAGTAGTTATATAATAGATTTGTAAAGTGTAATAATCTTTTTATAGTTTATTAAGGAAAGTTTAGAAGAGGTAGTAAAGGAGGGCGTAGAGACTATGGTATTTCCAACACATATAGTAGCTGCAGGAGCATTGGTTACTAATGAAAAAGATGAGGTTTTATTGGTTAAGAATCCACATAGGGGATGGGAATTTCCAGGTGGACAAATTGAAAATGGAGAAGATTTAATTGAGGGAATAACTAGAGAGGTATTAGAGGAATCTGGGATAAAAATTAGTGTTAAGAAGCTTGCTGGAGTTTATTCTAACACAAAATCATATTTAGGATGGGATAATGAAACATTTGTACCGACTAAAGTAATATTTGATTTTTTAGCAGAAAAGGTTGGAGGAGAGCTAAGGGGAAGTGAAGAAAGTACTGAGGTTGGATGGTTTAGTAAAAATATAGTCTTAGATATGGTAAGTGAGCCTTGGATAAGGGAAAGAGCTAAGGATATGATAGAATTTAATGGACAAGTAGTTTATAGGGTATATTCATCAAGGCCTTATGAAATTTATAGGGATGAATATATTTAATTGATAAGCTTGAAGGGCGTGTAATTTAAAGTATAAATTACATGCCTTTTATATTATAAGATAAATGTTAGGTTAGGATAATTTATAGATAACTATAAAAAGTTTGATATAATGGTATTAATATTGGAAATAATTTAATTAATGATAAAGAACGTTTAGGAAAATGTTAATTAACTTTATAATGAGATTATTATAGAGAAAGTTTAAAGGAAGTAAACAATGGTGAAAAATATTAAAAAGAGATATCCAAGATATTTTGAAGAATTCAAATGCATAGGAGGAAAATGTGAAGATAGTTGTTGCATTGGTTGGAATATTGATATAGATAAAATAACATTTAAAAAGTATTTTAAAGTCAAAGATCCAGAGATGAAGAGAATGTTTCAAAAGAATGTTCAAAATAATGAAAGATGTAGTAGTGAAGATGTTGATTATGGAATAGTTAAATTAAAAAAGGATAAGAGATGTCCATTCTTAGATGAAGAAAATTATTGTGTTATTCATTCGAACTTAGGTGAAGACTATCTTTCAAATGTTTGTACATGTTTCCCAAGAGTAACTAATAAAATAGATGATACTTATGAAATGTCACTTGATGTAGCATGTCCAGAAGCTGCAAGGCTTGTTTTATTAAATGAAGAAGGAATAAAATTTACAAGTAAAGAAGATGAGTTAGGGAAACATATAATATCGGCACAAATAGATACAAACTTAAAGGAAGTTAAAAGTACATCTTTAAAATACTTTAAAGAAATAAGGGATTTTTGTATAGATATAATTCAAAATAGAGACTTTAGGTTAAATGAAAGATTATATATTTTAGGCGATTTTATAAATAATCTTGAGGATAAGTTTAATAATAATTTAGATGATGTAGCTAAATTTATAAGCAAATATGATATTAGAAAAGTGGCTAAAGAATATTCAAGTGCTGATATAAATTCACTACTAGGGAATGATAATATGAATTATATTATACAAATGAATTTTTTTATAAAGATGCTTAAGATTTTAAAAGTAGATAAAGAAGTTGAAAGTATTACATTTAAAAAGTATACAAAAGAAATGCTAGAAGGATATAAGATTGAAAATGATAAATCCATAAATGAAAATTCACTTATATATATAAAAGCTTTTGAAGAATATGAGGAAATTATAGAAAATGAATATAATTATATATTTGAAAATTACTTAGTTAATTTTATTTATAATAATATGTTCCCATTTAATGAGGTATTAACACCATTTGATAGCTATATAATGTTATTGATGAGAGTAGCTTTTATGAAATTTTATTTAGTTGGATTATATTTAAATGGATATGATAATAATAAAGGGGAAATAGTTGGATTTATACAAGTGTTTTCAAAGACTATAGAACATCATAAAGTATTTTTAATTGATGCTTTAGCATACATAAAGAGAAATGAGTTTAATAATATGGAATTTGCAAAAAATCTGTTATAGAGTAAGGTACTGCTAATATTGAAGAGAATATTAGCAGTTTTTTTATTGGTTATAAGAATTAATATTAAAAAAATGGCAAATAATAAAATTTATGAAAGATACTAATTAAAAGAAAATTCATTCTACTATTTATCTAGCAAGTACATTATATGTAAATTAAAGATTTTAAGTTGGTTTAATCAACTAAATTAAATGTAATCATTTTGGTGAATTTTAGAATATTATTTAAGGATGTGAACAAAAGATGAAAAGAAAAAAAGTTCCTCATTTTTATATTGCATTAGTTCTTATAGTAATAATAACAGTTACTACTTTTGGTACAATAAAAGTAGAAGAAGATTTAGATAATGAAAAATATTTGGCTAAAGAGACATTTAGCGAAGAAGGAAGTGCAGATAAAATTAGTATTATTCCAAAACCAATAAGTATTGAAACTAATCAAGGAAGGTTTATTTTGACTAGGGATACTTCAATTTATGTTAAAGGAATTACTGATGAAGAAACAGAAGCGATACGATGGATAGCTGATTTTCTTAGAGAAAAGTTAAGTGCAGCTACTGGGTTTGAATTAAATATTATAAAAGGGGATAATCCACCAGAAGGTAGTATTTACTTAACTACAATTAATGCAAATCCTGAACTTGGAGTAGAGGGATATAATATATTAGCTACTCCTAAAATAGTTAAAATATCAGCATATAAACCAGAGGGAATATCAAGAGGGGTACAAACATTAAGACAAATGTTACCAGCACAAATTGCTAATAGTACAGTAGTTAATAATGTAGAATGGACTATTCCAGCATCAATAATTAATGATAAACCAGTTTATAACTATAGAGGATTAATGATTGATGTTGCAAGGCATTTTTTTACTGTAGATGAAATTAAGAGACAAATAGATTTAGCAGCACAATATAAGATAAATAGAGTACATTTACACTTAAGTGATGATCAAGGATGGAGATTAGAAATTAAAAAATATCCAGAATTAACTCTTATAGGTGGAAGTACAGAAGTTGGTGGAGGTCCAGGAGGATATTATACCCAAGAACAATTTAAGGATATTGTTAGTTATGCTATGCAAAGATATGTTGAAATAGTTCCTGAGTTTGATATGCCAGGGCATACTAATGCAGCGTTAGCTTCTTATGGATTTTTAAATCCTAATGGTAAAAAGGCTCCTTTATATACAGGAACTGATGTAGGATTTAGCTCATTCATGGCGCATAGTGAAAAAACTTATGAATTTATAGAGGATGTAATAAAAGAAGTCGTTCAAATATCACCTTCTAAATATATTCAAATAGGTGGAGATGAAGCCCTTAATACTAAAAAAGAAGATTATGATTATTTTGTAGGAAGGGTTGCTAAAATAGCTCAAAAGTATGGGAAGACACCAATAGGTTGGGATCCAATAGATACATCTCCAGAAATAAATTCAAGTGTAATACTACAAAATTGGAAAGATTCTAATGAAGAAGCTGTAAAGAAGAATATGAAAATAATAGTATCAATTGCAAGTAAAACTTATTTAGATATGAAATATAATGAAAAAACACCATATGGACTTGATTGGGCAGGGTATATTCCAGTAGAAACAGCATATAAATGGGATGTAACAGATTATGCACCAAAGAATTTGGCTTTAGGATTAGAAGCGCCTTTATGGACTGAAACAATTTCTACACAAGAACAAATGGACTATATGATATATCCAAGACTACTTGGATATGCAGAAATAGGGTGGACTCCTAAAGAAAATAGAAATTGGGAAGAATATAAAATGAGATTAGAAAAACAAGAAGAAAGATTAGGATATGAAGGGGTGAACTATTATAAAGAAAGTTAGGTTAAGTTAGTAAATGGTAAAATTTAAAGTGAATTATAGAGTTTTATTATTGACTTAAAAAAGGATATAATAGATAATATTATAAAGAAACATCTTAATATTTTAGATAAAAAAGAAAGTTTAATTTCTTAAATTGAAGATTTTGAATTTTTTTAAGAAGTTCTTAAACTTTTAGTAAAATATTATTTAATATTATAGTTAAAGATTATGATAAGGAAGAGTATTTTAAGCTATTATTTTTAGAGAGCTAAGGTATGGTGAAACTTAGTAATAATACTTTTAAGAAGCAGCCTTTGAATCGCTTTGTTGAGAACTAAGAATTTTCTTAATGTAGGCAAAGTCGTATTTCCTAACGTTATAAGGAATAAAATATGAATGTGTCTCCAAGTTTTCAGAAGATTATATATGAAATTTGGCAAGACGAGTTTAGAACTCTTAGTTATAGAAAAGAGTTGGATTAATTTATATTTTACTGAGTGAGTAAAGCAATTTACTTATTAGGGTGGTACCGCGGAATTTTATAGCTTCGTCCCTTCTATTTTGTAGAAGGACGAAGCTTTTTTTTTAGTTAATAGTTAATAGTAAAGGAATAAAATCTGCTAATGCAGATTTTAAAATATATTTTAGAAACTCCTTAAGGAGTTTTAACATTAACTAATAACTCTAAACTACTAACTATTTAAGGAGGGTTTATCATGGAAGAAATTTTAGAGATTTTAGAGCAAAACAGTAGGTATACTGATGAACAAATAGCTGTTATGGCAGGTAAAACAGTAGAAGAAGTTAGGGAAGCAATTAGAGACTATGAAGAAAAAAGCATAATTGCAGGATATACAACACTAATAAACTGGGAAAATACAGGGAAAGAAACAGTTACTGCATTAATTGAAGTTAAGATAACACCTCAAAGAGGAGAAGGTTTTGATAAGGTAGCTGAAAGAATATATAACTTTGATCAGGTTAAAGCATGTTATTTAATGTCTTCAGGAGGATTTGATTTAACGGTTATAGTAGAAGGAAAAACAATGAAAGAAGTTGCAATGTTTGTATCAGAAAAATTAGCAGTTCAAGATAATGTAATAGGTACAGCAACTCATTTTGTATTAAAGAAATATAAAGATCATGGAACTATATTTAAAGAAAAGAAAGCTTCTAATAGGGAGGTAATATTTATATGATGCTAGAAAATATGATAAGAAAAGAAGTTAGAGAAATGCCTCCTTCAGGTATAAGAAAATATTTTGACATAGTAAATGAAATGGAAGGTGTAATATCTTTAGGGGTAGGAGAGCCAGATTTTGTTACACCTTGGAATGTTAGAGAAGCAGGAATATACTCTTTAGAGCAGGGTGATACTCATTATTCTTCTAATGCTGGATTTATAGAACTTAGAGAAGAAATAGCTAAGTATTTATATAGAAAATTTGATTTAAAGTATAATCCTAAGGATGAGATTTTAGTTACTGTTGGTGGTAGTGAAGGTATTGATATTGCATTAAGAGCATTAACAGGACCTGGAGATGAAGTAATTATTCCAGAACCAAGCTTTGTTGCATATAAAGGATGTACTGCATTTACTGGAGCAACAGCAAAGATAATAAATCTTAAAGCAGAAAATGACTTCAAGTTAACAGCACAAGAGTTAGAAGAAGCAATTACTGAAAAAACAAAGGTAGTTATAATTCCATTTCCTAATAACCCAACAGGAGCAATAATGACAAGAGAAGAATTAGCTCCATTAGTGGAAGTTTTAAAAGATAAGGATGTAATAGTTATTTCTGATGAAATTTATGCAGAATTATCTTATGATAAGCCACATGTATCTATAGCAAGTTTCCCAGAAATTAAGGATAAAACACTTGTTATAAATGGATTTTCAAAATCTTATGCTATGACAGGATGGAGACTTGGATATGTTTGTGGACATCACATTCTTTTAGATGCCATGAAAAAAATTCATCAATATGCAATAATGTGTTCACCTACAACCGCACAATTTGCAGCAATTGAAGCATTAAAGAATGGTGATGAAAGTGTTAGTAAAATGGTGAAAGAATACAATAGAAGAAGAAGAGTTTTAGTTGATGGATTTAGGAAGCTTGGATTAGATTGTTTTGAACCATTAGGAGCTTTTTATGTATTTCCATGTATTAAGTCAACAGGAATGACATCTGATGAATTCTGTGAAAAGTTATTACTACAAGAAAAGGTACTAGCAGTTCCAGGAAATGCATTTGGTGAATGTGGTGAAGGATTTATTAGAGCATGCTATGCATCATCTATGGAAAATATAATGGAAGCTTTAAAGAGAATTGAAAAGTTCTTAAATGAAGTTAGATAATATAAAAAACTGGGCTTTGTAGTCCAGTTTTTTTACATATATAAACTATATTATTATTAATATATAAATATTTAGAACTATGTAAACGTTAATGGTATAATAAAAGTAATAAAGGTAGGAGGGAGTATTTATGAGAAAATATCCAGAAAAGTATTTAGAAGTATTAAAAGATGAAGTAAATATAATAGAGAATAATGGAGTTAAAATAATATTTAAACCAAGTCCTGGAGAAAAAAGAGATGGGTATTTAGATCCATGTGAAAAGGAAATAATGGATGGACATTGGGCAAGTAGAAGAAATGATAAAAGTGAAAAGCTGGAAGAAGTAAAAGGAAATGTAGATAAAATAATAGGAAGTGATGAGGCACCTACATTAGATATGGTAATTTCAACGATTAGAGATAGTATGGGATTCCCTAATTATAACTTAAATACAGCCGAAATTTATACAAAGTTTGAAACTATTACTGATAGTGGAAATGAAGTAGGATTATGGCGTTACTATCCAAGAAATTTAGATAGAAATGAAAATAATAAAGCATTAGTATTCTTCCATGGTGGTGGATGGATTGGAGGAACTACATATGTAGTAGAAAATTTCTGCAAATTGATTGCAGAAAAAGCTAACTGTTTAGTCTTTAATGTAGATTATTCATTAGCTCCAGAAAAGCCATATCCAAATGGATTAAATGATAATTATTATGCAGTAAAGCATATATATGATAATGCTGAAAAATATAGAATAGATAAAAGTAAAATTGCAGTAGCAGGGGATAGCGCTGGTGGTAACTATGCTGCAGCCATATCATTAAAAGCAAGAGATGAAGAAGTACCTATGATTGCATTACAAGTTTTAATTTATCCAGCAGTAGCAATAGGAGATGCATGTGTTCCAGGATATAAGTGGTCAGAAGATATGATAGAAATTGCTCCGGAGTTAGAAGAAAGGGTCAGACCATTAATTGGATTGGGAAGGCCTAGTAGAGATTTAAATGATCCAATGCTAAGAAGCTATCTGCCAAGTTTTGATTTAATAAAAGAGACATATGTGAGTCCTATGATGGCAAAATCACATACTAATTTACCAAAAGCAATTTTAGTAGGTGCAGAGTTTGATGGACTTCGTATTCAAACAGAATTTTATGCAAAGCAGCTTCAAGATGCTGGGGTTGACGTAACTTGTTATAGATATAAAGGTATGACTCATGCATTTATTGATAAGTTAGGATTTGTTCCTCAGGCTGAAGATTTAGCTGAGATAATATCGGAATCAATTAAAAATTTATAACATATAAAAAATATATATAAATGATGAAGGATGAGAATTATTTTAGGAGGATATTATGGGAAAATATAGCTTAGATTTAAAGGAGTATGCAAGGCTTGCTAGGGAAGTTGCGGCAGAAAGTTGTGTATTATTAAAAAATGATAATAATACCCTTCCATTAAGAAAGGGAGATAAGGTAGCTGTTTTTGGACGAAGTGCTTTTAATTATTATAAAAGCGGATTGGGTTCTGGAGGGCTTGTAAATACAAGATATGTAGTAAGTATATTAGATGCTTTAAGGAATGAAAAGGATATTATTTTAGATGAAGATTTATTAGAAATATATAGCGAGTGGATTAAAGAAAATCCTTATGATGAAGGACAAGGATGGGGAACAGTACCTTGGTCTCAAAAGGAAATGAAATTAGAGGATTATATATTAAGGGTATCAAAAGAAAATGATATTGCATTAGTTATGGTGGGGCGTACTGCTGGTGAAGATCAAGATAACAAAGATGAAGCTGGAAGTTATCTTTTAACAGATATTGAAAAAGATATGATAAAAAAGGTTAGTCAAGCATTTAAAAGAACTGTAGTAATTCTAAATGTTGGTAATATTATAGATATGCAATGGGTAGATGAATATAATCCATCAGCAGTACTTTATGCTTGGCAAGGTGGACAAGAAGGTGGAAATGGAGTAGTTGATGTTTTAACAGGTAGGGTAAACCCATGTGGAAAGTTAACTGATACTATTGCAAGAAGTATAGATGATTATCCATCTACTAAAAATTTCGGAGATGCAGAGAAAAATTATTATGAAGAGGATATTTATGTAGGATATAGATATTTTGAGACATTTGCAAAAGAAAAGGTTATGTATCCTTTTGGATATGGATTATCATATACAAGCTTTGAGGTAAAGGGGAAATTAGTTGAATCTACACATAATGAGTTAATTGTTGAAGCAAATGTAACTAATAATGGTGATATATCAGGAAAAGAAGTTATACAAGTCTATATAGAAGCGCCACAAGGTAAACTTGGAAAGCCAGTAAGATCTCTTGTTGGATTTAAGAAGACGGGTATTATTAAGCCTGGTAAATGTGAAAAGTTGACAATAAATATACCTAAAAGTTATATAGCATCTTATGATGATAGTGGTGTAGCTGGATATAAGTCTTGTTATGTTTTAGAAGAAGGTTTATATAAAATCTATATAGGATCAGATGTTAGAAGTGCTCAAGAGTCAGGACAATACGATGAAAAATTTACAATAGTAGAAAGTTTAGAAGAGGCTTGTGCACCAACAGTTAATTTTAAAAGAATTAAGCCTGCATTAAATGAAAATAATGAATTTAATATAAAAAGTGAAGAAGCTCCTGTAAGAAAAGTTAATCTAACTGAAAGGATTATTAAAAACCGCCAGGAAGAAATAATCTATACAGGGGATAGAGGATACAAGCTTGGTGATGTATTTGAAAATAAAGTAAAATTAGATGATTTTGTAGCGCAGTTAAGTTATAATGATTTAATTTATATGTTTAGAGGAGAGGGAATGTGCAGTCCGAAGGTAACTCCAGGAACAGCAGCTGCATTTGGAGGAATTACTGAATCATTAAGAAGTTTTGGAATACCTGTTGCATGTTGTGCTGATGGTCCTTCTGGGATAAGAATGGATTGTGGAACGAAGGCATTTTCATTACCAAATGGTACTGCATTAGGGTGTACATTTAATGTTGATTTAGTTAAGAAACTTTATAAAATGACTGGGATAGAGTTATGTAAAAATAAAATAGACTCACTTTTAGGACCAGGAATGAATATTCATAGAAATCCATTAAACGGAAGAAACTTTGAGTACGTATCAGAAGATCCTATATTAACTGGAAAAATAAGTGCAGCTCAAGTTAGTGGTATTCAAGAAGCGGGATCTACTGCAACAATTAAGCATTTTTGTGCTAATAACCAAGAAGCTTCAAGGCGATTTGTAGATTCAATAGTATCAGAAAGAGCACTTCGTGAAATTTATTTAAAAGGTTTTGAAATTGCAGTTAAAGAAGGCAAAGCACGTTCAGTTATGACTACTTATAATCCTGTAAATGGCATATGGACAGCAGGAAGCTATGATTTATGCACTACTATTTTACGAAAAGAATGGGGATTTGATGGTATAGTAATGACAGATTGGTGGGCAGAAGCAAATATTGAAGGTGAAAAGTCTACAAGAGAAAATAAGGCTCCTATGGTAATAGCACAAAATGATTTATATATGTGTGTATCAAATTCATTAGAAAACCCTGAAAATGATAATGTTAAGGAAAAGTTTGAAGCAGGAGAAGTTAAAAGAAGTGATTTACAAAGGAATGCTAAGAATATATTAAAATTTATTATGAAATCACAAGCTATGTTACATGAATTAAATTTGATAAGTGAAGAAGATTTAGAAGAGATTAATGGAGAAGACGATAATGAAGCTTCAATTGAAGATATTGTTTATTATCATGCAGATAAAGATAGTAATAATATTATTATAGATGGAAGTAATTTTAATAATAAAAAAGGTGATTCAGAAGTTTTTGGAATAACTTTAAATGAAATGGGACTTTATAATGTTGAAGTAACAATGAAATCAGAGCAAGGACCATTAGCTCAATTACCACTTTCTATTTATTACGATAATTCATTAAAATCAACTATTACTATTAGGGGAACAGAAGGTGAATGGGTTACTGAAAGTAGGGAATTAGGATTTGTTTTTGGTGTAAATCATTATATTAAGTTATACTTTGGAGCAAGTGGGTTAGATATTGATAAAGTAGTCATTAAATTTGTCGGTAAAGGAAAGTTACCATTTTAAAAAAGATAATAAAGATGTAGTTACCTTCAGAATCAATTAAATATTTAAATTGATCCTGAAGGTAATTTATTTATATAGACTATAACAATAATTGAATTGTAAGCAAATTGTGAAATTTATGAAAAAATTTATGGATGAAAAAATTTATATTAGGGAAAAGTCTTATTTATATAAATCTAAAGGGAGAATAGAATGGTCAATGATTTAGAGAGAGTTAATAAAGAAACTATAAGTGAATTAGATTATTTAAAATTGTTATCTAAACAATATCCAAGTATTGCATCAGCAGCAACAGAAATAATTAATAAGGAATTTTAATATACCTAATATTATAGAGAGTTATTTATAAAAGCTTTAATTAAGTGTTATTTTATAAGAAAATAAGTATTTTAAGAGTAGATAAAAAAGCAGTATATAAAAATCATAAAAGGATATTAATATACTGCTTTTAGCATTTATAAATCATAATAATTATTAATTTAATTATTATGATTTATAATGTATATAACTTAGTTTTTACAATAGCCAATACATTTATTTAGCCATTCAATAGATCCTTTTTCTCTTATAATGGCACTTTCTAAAACAATATAATCGCCAAAATCATTACTATCAATTGGTGGAACACCGTTATAACGAACTATTTGACTATATAAAAATTCAAGTCTATCATTATGTTGCTCAAGTTGATGTTCTAATAGAGAAATTCTAGTATTAACATCTAAATTATTAGAAAAATACATTCTAAGTCTGAAAATATTTTTTGGAGTAGATTCCATAGGTTGATCTTTTTTTAGCCAATCTAAAAATTCTTTTTTACCTTTTTCAGTAATGCTATAAAGCTTTTTTTCTAGTACATCACCACTTATTTCAATATCAAAAACTATAAGACCTTCATCAACTAGCTTTTTAAGTTCAGGATAAATTTGACTATGTTTTGCACTCCAGAATTCAGCTAACTGAAAATTAAATTCTTTTCCTATATCATAACCAGTCATAGGACGTCTATTTAACAATCCTAAAATTGCAAATTTAAGGGTTCTCATTTAAATGCACCTCTTCCTTATTTATCAATTAATTATAACATGAATGAACAAATTTACAATGTAGCAGAAAGAGTGATGATATAATTTAATATCAAATTTATAGATATATAGTAACAATATATAAACACAAACATATAAATATTTATATGTTTGTGTTTACATGTAAAAATTTTTATGATAATATAATGCTGTAAATAGTTAATAATTTAACAAGTAGTTAGGAGAGAAAAGTAATGAATTTAACGAAAAAAAGGTGGATTATATTGGTGGCAAGTTGCTTTATTAATCTATGCATTGGATCAATTTATGCATGGAGTGTATTTGCAACACCTATGGCAGAATATTTAAATGGTATTACAGGAGCAACTTATACAGCTGGAACTTTAGCGATTGTATTCACTGTAACTAATTCAGTTGGGCCAATTACAATGATTACAGGCGGTAGAATAAATGATAAATTTGGACCTAAAAAGGTTATTTTCTTTGGTGGGTTACTGTTTGGAATAGGAATGATATTATCTGGTTTTTCAAATAGCTTACCTATGCTGATAGTATGTTATGGAATAATAACTGGACTTGGAGTTGGAATGGTTTATGGATGTACAATAAGTAACTCTGTTAAATTTTTCCCAGACAAAAGAGGGCTAGTGGGAGGAGTTACAACTGCAGCTTATGGACTTAGTTCAGTAATAATACCTCCAATAGCAAATTCTTTAACAGGGAATTTTGGAATAACTTCAGCATTTAAGATTATAGGAATTGTATTTTTATTAATTGTATGTATTTCATCATTCTTTATTGAAAAATGTCCTGCAGATTTTATTCCAGAAGGATGGACTGCACCTGTTGCTAAAGGGGGAGTTGCTAAGAATATTGATAAGGACTGGAAGGGAATGATTTCAACACCAATATTCTATGTAATGATTATTTTATTAACTTGTGGAGCGTTTTATGGATTGATGTGTACTTCGTTAGCATCTGCAATTGCTCAAAATATGATTGGTATGACAGCAGCGGCAGCAGCTATAGTAGTTTCAGTTTTAGCATTGTTTAATACTGCAGGGCGTATTATTGCTGGTTATATATCAGATAAAATTGGAAGAATAAATACTTTATCACTTGCATTTATTATTTCTATTACTGGATTAGTATGTTTGCTTTTATCAGGTGAAGGGGATGTAGCATTATTCTATGTTGGAATTTCAATTATAGGAGTATGTTTTGGAGCGTTTATGGGAGTTTTCCCAGGGTTCACTGTGGACCAATTTGGTGTAAAGAATAATAGTGTTAACTATGGAATTATGTTTATTGGATTTGCATTTGCAGGTTATGTCGGGCCAACGGTATTAAAAAATGTATATGCAACAGATGGAAGTTATCAAAGAGCATTTGTTATAGCAATTGTAATTGCAATAGTAGGTTTATTATTAACATTTGCTTATAGATATATAAATAATAAAGAAACACTTAAAGTAAATAATAAAAAAAGTATAAATGCTTAATTAATAAGGAGAAGAAGAAATGGAAAGAAAATATCCAAATTTATGTAGCCCAATTAAGATTGGAAATGTAACTTTTAGAAATAGAATGTTTTCAGCACCTATGGGAGGTACTGATATAACAGCAGATTGTACAATAGGACCAAAATCAACTAAGTTTTATGAATTAAGAGCAAAGGGAGGAGCTGGTGCAGTTACAATTAGTGAATGTATGGTTCATCCTGAAACAGATGGTTCACATGCATATCACTTAGATTTAAAAATAGTAGATTCGCTAGCTAGTTTCACATATACAGCAGATGCTATTCGTAGACATGGAGCTATTCCAAGTGTAGAATTATCTCACTCAGGACAATATGCAGGAACTTATTTAGTTGATAAGAATAAAAAGCAAGGAATGGCACAATGGGGAGTTAGTCCAAGTGTTCGTCCAGATGGATTAGAAGTAAAAGAATTAACTCAAGAAATAATAGATGATATTGTAAAATCATATGGAGAAGTTGCAGGACTAGCTAAAAGAGCCGGATTTGAAATGGTTATGGTTCATGGTGGGCACGGATGGTTAATTAATCAATTCTTATCACCTTACTTCAATAAAAGAACTGATAAATACGGTGGAAGTTTAGAAAATAGAGTTCGTTTTGCAAAAGAAGTTTTAGATAGTGTTCGTAAAGCTGTTGGCCCAGGATTCCCAATAGAGTTTAGATTAAGTGGTTCAGAATTATTTGAAGGTGGATACACATTAGAAGATGGTATTGAAATAGCAAAAGAATTAGAATCAAAGATAGATTTACTTCATGTATCTGCAGGTACTTATCAAAGAGGATTTGGTATTACACATCCTTCAATGTTTTTAGATCATGGATGTAATGTTTATCTTGCAGCAGAAATTAAGAAGCATGTAAGTATTCCAGTAGCAACTATTGGTGCGTTAAATGATCCAAAGATGATGGAGGAAATAATCGCTAGTGGAAAAGCTGATGTTGTTGAAATGGCACGTGCACTATTAGTTGATCATGAGTTACCAAGAAAAGTTATGAGTAACAAGGATGAAGATATAGTAAAATGTTTAAGATGCTTTACTTGTATGGCAGAAAGAGCTGCAACATCTACAAGAAGATGTACAGTTAATCCATTAATAGGTAGAGAAATGGATGGAATGGAAGTTACTCCAGTATTAAATCCTAAAAAAGTTTTAATAGCAGGTGGAGGACCAGGTGGATTACAAGCTGCAATTACAGCTGCGAAACGTGGTCATAAAGTAATACTTTGTGAAATGACTAATGAGTTAGGTGGAATACTAAAAGGTGAACAAGCATTACCATTTAAATATGAAATGTATGAGTTAGGGAATACTTTTGGTAAATTAGCAAAAGACTTAGGAGTTGAAATAAGATTAAACACAAAAGTTACTAAAGAGTATGTTGAAAATGAAAATGTTGATGCATTAATTATTGCAGTAGGTTCTGAAGCAATAGTACCACCAATTCCAGGATTAGATGGAGATAATGTAGTTGTGGTCAATAGTTACTACTTAGAGTCAGAAAAAGTTTCTGATTCAGTTGTAGTAATTGGTGGAGGATTAGCAGGAACAGAAGCAGCAATTCACCTTGCACAAGAAGGTAAAACTGTACAGTTAGTAGAAATGAGAGCTGAACTTGCTCCAGATGCTAATATTAGACATAGGCCATTATTATTAGAAGAGATTAAAAAACAAGGAATTAATGTTCATACAGAATATAAGGCTTTACGTGTAACAAGTGAAGGTGTTATTTGTGAAGATAAGGATGGAAATGAAGTTATGATTCATGGAACTTCTGTAATATGTGCACTTGGACAAAGACCAAGAAGAAATATGGTTGATGAGTTAATTGATTGTGCACCATATGTTGCTCAAATTGGAGATTGTGTAAAAGCATCTACTATAACTAAAGCAGTATATGAAGGTCATCATGCTGCGCTTGATATATAAAATTAAAATTTTATTGTAATATAAAACAATGAGACTAAATTATATTGGAATTAATATAATTTAGTCTTATTATTTTTATAAGTTAATAGATAGTTGAAGGTTGTAAGTAGAGCTGATTTTAATAAATTTATATAAATATAGATTTAAATATGTAAAAAAGTATTGACTTGAAGTTAACTCCAGGATTTAAGATAGACATATTAGGAGAAAATGTTAAAGGTAATGGAGGAAATATTATGAGTAACAATATTTTAAATAAAGTAAATGAACCAAAAGATTTAAAAGTACTTAGTGGAGAGGAATTAAATATATTAGCTCAAGAAATAAGAGATGTATTAATAAAGAAAGTAAGTAAAACAGGTGGCCACTTTGGGCCAAATTTAGGGATGGTTGAAGCAACTATTGCAATGCATTATGTTTTCAATTCACCAGTAGATAAAATAGTATATGATGTTTCGCATCAATCATATCCACATAAAATTTTAACTGGAAGAAAGGAAAGTTTTATTAATCCAGAAAAGTTTGGCGATATTACAGGATATACATCACAACATGAAAGTGAGCATGATTTCTTTACTGTAGGTCATACTTCAACCTCAATTAGTTTAGCATGTGGATTAGCTAAAGCTAGAGATGTTAAAGGCCAAAATGAAAATATTATAGCTGTAATTGGCGATGGTTCTTTAAGTGGTGGGGAAGCTTATGAAGGTTTAAACAATGCTGCAGAATCAGGAAAAAATATAATAATAGTAGTAAATGATAATGACATGTCAATTGCAGAAAACCATGGTGGATTATATAAAAACTTAGCAAAACTTAGAGCAACTAATGGAACTGCAGAAGATAATTTCTTTAAGTCTCTAGGATTTGAATATTTTTATGTAGAAGAAGGAAATAATCTTGAAAAGCTTATAGAAGCATTTAATAAAGTTAAGGATACTAATCATCCAGTAGTAGTTCATATCAATACAATTAAAGGTAAAGGATTTGAAGACGCGGAAAAGAATAAAGAAGCTTTTCATTGGGTAATGCCATTTGATTTAGAAAATAAAGAATCAAATAAAATTGAATTTCCAGAAGGTTACACAGACATTTTAGGAAAATTTTTAGTTGAAAAAGCTAAAGAAGATAAAAAAATTGTAGCAATAACAGCAGCAACTCCAGGGCCAGCTGGATTAAATTATTTCAGACAAGAAGAAAGTCTTAAGGAACAATATGTAGATGTTGGGATAGCAGAAGAACATGCAATAGCCCTTGCATCAGGAATAGCTTCACAAGGTGGAAAGCCAGTAGTATCAATTTTAAGTTCATTTGTTCAAAGAACTTATGATCAATTATCACAAGACCTTGCAATAAATAATAATCCTGCACTTATTATGGTTTCTTGGGCAGGAATAACTGGTGGAGATGTTACACATTTAGGTATATTCGATATACCATTAATATCTAATATACCTAATATAGTATATCTTGCACCTACAAATAAAGAAGAGTATCTTGCAATGATTGAATGGGGTATAGAACAAAAAGATCATCCAGTAGCTATACGTGTACCAAATGGGAATGTTATATCAACTGGAGTAAGGGTTGAACCTAATTTTGGTGATTTAAATGTTTATGAAAAAACTATACAAGGAAATGAAGTTGCAATTATTGGACTTGGATCATTCCATGACCTTGGAAGAAAGGTTCAAGAAAAGTTGAAGGTGGATACTGGAATAAATGCAACATTAATAAATCCTAGATTTATTACAGGCATTGATAAGGAAATGTTAGTGAATTTATTAGAAAATCACAAATTAGTAATTACTTTAGAAGATGGAGTTCTTGATGGTGGTTTCGGAGAAAAAATTTCTAGATTCTATGGTGATAAAGATATGAAGGTATTAAATTTTGGTGCTACAAAAGAATTTACAGATAGAGTATCAATGGAAGAATTATATGAAAGATATCATTTAACAGAAGAGTTAATTGTTGAAGATATTAAAAATGCATTAAAATAGTAATAATAATTAAAATGAGAGCTCTTTTAAAATGGAAGGAGCTCTCATTTTTTATCTTATAAACTAATCAATAGTTTTACTTAATTATAGAATGATTAAGATTGAAGAAAGAATTGAGTATTTTATTCAAAAAAGGAAGCTATAGAGGTATTGGATAAATTTATATATCAATTAGCAGCTCAACTATATAACTTACATTGTGTTTTGGATACTGAAGTTATAGCTATCGGGGGAGGAATTAGTGAGCATGATATATTAATTCATTATTTGCTCAAATAGTCTTTAAACTTTTTTTCAATTTTAGATAACTTCTTATCCTTTAAATGAACCAAACATAAATTACTATGTATTTTTTCCTTTAACAAAACAACAGAAATACTTTTCTTATCAAAACATTCTACAGATTTTCTCATAAGTGGAGAAATTCCCATGCCAGCAGAAACAAGACCTATAATATTTTCTATCCTACTATTAAAGCAAACAATATTAGGTTCAAATGAAGCTTTCATACATTCACTTACAAAAAAATCATAAACACCAGAATTCGGTCCTAAAGAAATAAAACTTTCATTTGATAATTCAGAAATAGAAACATATTTCCTTTTTGAAAGTGGATGAGATTTAGGAACAATTAACACAAGTTCATCTTGAGCTAAAGGTGTAATATCTAAATTTGAATAATCTAATGTATCACTTCTTAAAAATGCAAAGTCTATTTTTTGAGATAATAATAAATTTAATATATCAGCATGCTCACCTTCATGGAAGGTAAGTTGCAAATCAATAACTTTATTTTTAAAACTTCCAATAAGATTTGCAATATTATATTGATTTATTACCGGAATGTATCCAATAGATAATTTAGGGAATGAAGAGGTAAATTTATTTAAATCAAGTATTAGTTCATCATAATTACTAACTATATTTATAGCATATTTTTTCAATGAAATTCCTGCATCTGTTAACTTAACATGGCGAGTACATCTTTCAAAAAGTAGACAATTAAGTTCACTTTCTAATTTTTTTATATGCTTAGATAATGAAGATTGAGATATACATAATTCTTCAGCAGCCAAAGAAAAACTACTATATTTTTCTACACTTAAGAAGTATTTTAAGCTTTCTATATTCATAAGTTTATCACCGTCATTTCTGAAATATATTAATATTATATCATGATGATTATTAAGGAATATACATATATTTAGAATTTATTCCATAATGGAATAAATGTATATTAATTAAAGAATTGTTCATGAAGAGAATGTTAAATATAATTTGAGTATATAGTAGTAACTTTAAAAAAACTTTGAGAAATAGGGAAAATTATATGATGAAAATAGAACGTTGTTATAAAAATATAAATATAAAATTAGAGGCAATATTCGTAGGGGATGATTTATGTGCAGTAGTAACAGGCGGGGATAAGCCTCATGTTGGAACAATATCTGTATATTCAAAAGAAGAGGGAATAAAAACAATTTCTTTGAAAAATCATAAGGATTATATTATTGGAGAGGTTTTCATAAACAGTATAAAAGATAATTTTAATGGAAATATATCTGTGAGCTGTGGGATACATATAGATAATATATCAAAAGATCAGATAGAAGATGTCTATGAATGTTGTAATAAAATTTTTCAAGAATTAAAGGTGGAACTTTTTAAAGTTACTACTAATTAAATGAGGTGAAAAAATGAATTTAGTTATAGGAGTTACTGGAGCAACTGGCACTGTATATGCAGTTAGGTTACTTGAATATTTAAAAGGCATAGAAGAAATAAAAACTCACTTAATAATGAGTAAATGGGCAATTAATAATTTAGAAGTTGAAACGCATTATTCATTAGATTATGTTTATGGTTTAGCTGACTTTGTACATAATAATGATGATTTAGGAGCTTGTGTTGCGAGTGGTTCTTTTTTAACAGATGGAATGATTATTCTTCCTTGTAGTATGAAGACACTAAGCAGTATAAGTAATGGGTTTTCAACTACATTAATAGATAGAGCTGCAGATGTAATGATTAAAGAAGGGAGAAAATTAGTTATTTCACCTAGAGAAACACCCTTAAGTTCAATACATTTAGAAAATATGCTAAAACTTTCAAAGTTAGGGGTTAGAATAGTGCCACCAATGCCAGGTTTCTATTCAAATCCTAAATCTTTAGATGATATTATAAATCATCATATTATGAAAATATTAGATCAATTTAATATAAATATAAGAAATGATTTAAGATGGAAGGTAAATGAGTATGAATAAAGTAGAAATTAATGATTTAAGAAGTGCTATTGAATACTTAAAATATATTAAAGGACAATTAGTAAAAAGTGATGTTGAAGTAAATCCACATGGGGAACTTGCAGGGGTATATAGATATGTTGGTGCTGGAGGAACTGTAAAGAGACCAACAAAGATAGGGCCGGCTATGATTTTTAATAATATTAAAGGTCATAAAGACTCTAAAGTTATAATCGGTCTTTTAGCTAGTAGGGAAAGAGTTGGTATGCTTTTAGGTTGTGAACCTAAAAAGTTAGGGTTTTTATTGAATGAAGCAGTAAAGAATCCAATAAATCCAATTATAATAGAAAATGAAAATGCACCGTGCCAAGAGGTTGTACATTATGCAACAGATGAAGGTTTTGATATAAGAAAAATATTACCTGCACCTACTAATACAGAAGAGGATGCTGGACCATATATAACTTTAGGAATGTGTTATGCAAGAGATCCTGAAACTGGAGACGGTGATGTTACAATTCATCGTTTATGTTTACAAGGTAAGGATGAATTATCAATGTTCTTTACACCTGGGGTAAGACATTTAGATGCATTTAGAAAAAAGGCTGAGGAAAGTGGAGAACCTTTACCAATATCTATTAGTATAGGTGTTGATCCTGCAATTGAAATAGCATCATGTTTTGAACCACCAACTACACCAATTGGATTTAATGAATTATCTATAGCTGGAGCAATAAGAAAGAAACCAGTTGAAATGGTAAAATGTTTAACTGTTGATGAAGCTGCAATTGCAAGAGCTGAATATGTAATTGAAGGTGAGTTAGTACCTAATAAGAGGGTAAGAGAGGATATGAATACAAACACTGGAAAGGCAATGCCAGAGTTTCCAGGTTACACAGGTGAAGCTGCTAAAGAATTACCTGTAATTAGAGTAAAAGCTATAACTCATAGAAAAAATCCAATAATGCAAACTTGTATAGGACCAAGTGAAGAGCATGTTAATATGGCTGGTATTCCAACAGAAGCAAGTATAATTCAAATGGTTGAAAAAGCAATGCCAGGTAGACTTGTAAATGTATATGCTCATCCAGCAGGTGGTGGAAAATATATGGCTATATTACAAATTAAAAAGAGTATGGCTAGTGATCAAGGTAGAGAAAGACAAGCGGCATTATTGGCATTATCAGCATTTTCAGAATTAAAAACTGTAATATTAGTTGATGAAGATGTAGATCCATTTGATAGTAATGATGTTTTATGGGCATTAAATACTAGATATCAAGGGGATATTGATACAATATTTATTCCAGGAGTAAGATGTCATCCTTTAGACCCTTCACAAAGTCCAGAATATAGTTGGACTATTAGAGATAGGGGAATAGCATGTAAAACTATATTTGATTGTACTGTACCTTATGAATTAAAAGATAAATTTAAGAGAGCTAAATTTACTGAAGTAGATTTAGAGAAGTTTAAAATAGAAGAATATAAATAATAGTGAATAAGAGACATCAAAATAACTTTTGATGCCTCTATTAAATTATTTAATAGGTTCGTAATATGACTACTAATAAGTTAGTGGTGGTATTTTTGAATTTGAAAGATGTAACTAACTATTAAGTGTTTACATATAATACAAAGAGAATTTAGGATATTAGTAGTTTATTTGAATAATTAATATTGTAAGTATCAGAGTGTTAGATGAGATTTTAGGTCTAGCACTTTTTATAACCTCTCAAAGTGTACAAATTTTATATAAGAGAATTTTTAATTTGATATTTTAGTTTGTGAAGCTTTATGTATGGCAAGAAATATGGGGTAAACTATATATGGGGTGTAAGAAATCAAAAAATAACAAGGGTAAAGAGGATATTAAGAATATATCTAAGAGTGATGAATTTCAATTATCATTATTAAATCTACAAGTAAAGGTAATTTTAATATATATGATATCAACAATATTTCTTTTTTATGGTGTATTACAAAGTATAAAATTAAGTTGTGATAAAGGGGAAGTAGGTAGTAATCCAAATATATTATTAGTTGAAGGACAATACCTAGCTTTAATTGCAAGTATATTAATTTCTTATATAGATTTTAGTAGATATAATGAATTGAATGAAAGATGTAAAAAAGGGGAGATAAATAGGTCGCTGGAGCCAGAAGCTTTAATAAAGCAAGCATCTATACTTTCAGTGATATTATATGAATTGAATATAATTGTAGGAGTGGCAACATATAAAGCTAGTTTTGTTATAAATACTTTTAAATGTGATAAAAAGCATATAGATAGATTATCTTTACAAGCAGCTTGCTTTATAATGAGATTTTATGGTGATTATTTTTTGTTAAGAGCTACATTAAAAAGTATTAATTTAATAAGAAGTAAATATGATAAAAGAATAGGCAAAATAGAAAATCCTGATGTAGATGCGGTAATTGCAGCAGAAATTTATGTTATACAAAGGGGAGTACTTTATAATATTAGTTGCAGTGAATTAGAAGATTTAATAAATAGTGGGGATGGGCTTGAAAGGGAGTTATTACTTTTACCTAAACAAATTTTAGTAGTTGCAAATATATTTGGAGTTGTAGCAAATATTACTTCGTTAATGGGATTTATTAAATTGTATAATAGAAATTCTAATGAACCTATTTTTGGTAGATAAAATTAAATTATATAATTTCTAAGGAGTATTACAGATATATTATTAGAAGGTGTATTTTTTATAATGTAAATTTAGAGATATAAGGTATACAAAGATGAATTATGATAAAAGTAGATATATGTATTTTTAATAATAAGTATATCTACTTTTATTATTTTAAGACCATTGATATAAGAGCAAAAAAAGAATACTTTATATTTCATTCTGTATTTGGAAAAAAGATTGCTGCAGTTTTTAAATTATAGTTTCCTATTGAATTTCCTTCATAATAAGTTTCAGGTACAAATATGCTTAGTTTTTGAAAGTTAGTATCTACTGGATTTTCAACATATATTATGTTTTCAAATGCACGATATTTTAATGTTTTCTCATCTAAAGTTATTGTTTCTACAGTATATTTCTTATCATTAAATTTTAAGTCGTAATTCATTTTATGGCTCCTTTCAATAATATTCTTTTATATAATTTTAAGATTATTATGGGAAAGTAAGCAATTCAATTTGTAAAATGGATATATTCCAATTAGGAATATATTTAATTGCCAAAAGTAAAACAAAAAATCATATGTGAGATTATTAAAAACACATATGATTTTTGATTTATCTATATTAGGTAAATTTAATCTACCTCTACTAATATCCACATATGAGACCAAGCTTCGGTATTAGTAGTTTGAATTGTTGGAATTAATTCTTCACGAGAATCATATTGCAATCCTAGTATTTTATTACTATTTCTATTTTCCAGTGTATAATAAGAGTCCCATGTGCTATTAAATTTCCATTGTTGGTTATATCCATTATTATCTTGCCATTGGATACAGGATGCACCATCATACAATGAAGAAGATGATATATCTAAAACTTTTCCGCTTCCGACATTTTGAATTTTATAATAACCATCTCCCGTAGAAATTAGCTTCCATTTTTGACTATCCCAACCGTAATAAGTGTATTGTTCTATAGTGCTTCCATTATCAAGAGAGCCTCCAGAAACATTTAAGGCTTTTCCACTTAATCTATTTACTATCTTATAATTGGTATCAGTATTAGGAAAAGAACTATTAATAGTCTTAAAGGCATCTAATGCTGTTGTAAATTTAAGAGTATTAGTAGAAATTTCTTTGCAAGCACCTAAAGGATATTCATCTGGAAGAACAGAGGAGGTAACTGCTGGTTCCCAATAAAAGACACCTAAACCTTTATTGTTAGGAACCTCCATAACAGCATTAATAACAGCTTTAATTAGGTTATAACTTTCAGTTTCATCACTATCTAACCCACCAACTTCACAAACCATAACTTCCTTATTATAACGAAAAGCCATATCGTTTAAGTTATAAGATAATTCATCAATACTATCTTTATAATCCATATCGGCCCAATAAGGATAATAAGACATACCAATAACATCATAGTTAGCTCCAGCAGTAGTTAAGGAATCAAAAATGGTTCTAAATAATTCATTTTCATGACCTTCTGCTAAATGAATAATAACCTTTGATGATGGACTAACTTTTTTTACAGCTTCATAACCTTTATTTATGAATGATACCCAGTTAGTAACATCAGGAGTGCTACTTCCATTCCAGATATAGCCGTAAGGCCAAAGCATTCCTGAATTATTTTCATTACCAACTTGTACCCATTCAGGATAAATACCAGCATTAGCAAGGGAAGTCATGACCTCGTAAGTATGATTATATACATCCTCCTTGAGTTGTTCTAATGAATGATTGGACCATTCCTCAGGGATGTCCTGATAAGCAGGATCAGCAAAATGATCGCTATAATGGAAGTCAATCATTATTTTTAGCCCTAAATCAGAAGCTTGTTTAGCCATTTCAACTACACTATCTTTATCAGCATAGCCTAATAAACAAGTAGTACCATCATTTTTAGTCCATTGAGCACTTGTAGGCGGATTAACAAAAACCCTTAATCTAACAGAATCAATCCCTTGGTCTTTAAGTATTTTTAATGGATTTTCAGTAACTCCAGATTCATTTACCCATGATATTCCATTATCTTGAAGCTGACTTATCCATCCAATATCAGCACCCTTAGAAATAGTAGAGTAAGCTGAGACAGCAATACTTTTAGTAGAGTTATTAAAAGAACTCAATAAGGAAAATGAAATAATTACTAATAAAATAATTTTGAGAAAATTTTTAAACATAAGCGTTACCTCCTAAAAAATAAATTGAATTTTCAAAATAGGGTAGAACTTTATAGAGTATGTTTGAAAATGTTTGTTTTTGTGTATAAGCTAAATATATTTATTAAGTAATTTAGAAATTAATATAGCAAATCCTATTTTGTTAAAAAGAATAAAAGACGTCTTTAAATATATTTTATAAGTAAAAACATTAAATGTAAACATAATCAAAGAAAAAACTATTAATTCAAAACAGATATTAATAGGAGATTAATGTATTAAAAAGAAAAAAGTAGAAAAACTAAGTAATTAGCAGTAATAAAGAGTAAGAATGAGATAATTTTAATAAATACCAAAATTAAGCGTAATATGAGCAAATAAGTTTATTGAAAAAAAAGGAAATAGGTATATAATAAAAATATAAACAAAAAAGATAAAAACCAAACAAATACAAACAAAAGCGAGCAGAGGAGGTGAAAAATATGCTTAAAGAAGAAAGACATCAGTTCATTTTAGAAAAACTAAATAAGAATGGAATTATTAAGGTTGCAGATTTAACAGAGGAGCTTGAAGCAACTGAAATGACAATAAGAAGAGATTTAAGATTTTTAGAAGATAAGGGATTATTAATAAGAATTCATGGTGGTGCAAGGCTTAAGGAATATATAAGATTCGAGGAGCTTTCGCCAAACGAAAAGAGGAGTATAAATACTCAACATAAAATAGAAGTGGCCAAGATTGCAGCAAGTTTAATAAGCGATAATGATAATATATATATAGGGCCAGGAACAACAACTGAGTATATGTATGATTATATTGAAGCTCGAAATGTAAAAATTATAACTAATTGCCTTAATATTTTTGAAAAGTTCAAAGATGATGATAAATTTGAGGTCATATTAGTTGGTGGTAGATTAAGAAAGAAAACAAGTACATTTGTTGGGGCCTTTGCCAATGAAACTTTAAGTAAAATAAGAGTTAAAATGGCGTTTATTGGTGCTAATGGTATTTCAGATAATAATATAATGACATCTAATGAAGAAGAAGGTGAAAGCCAAAGAATTATAATTAATAATTCAATGGAAAGGTATTTAATGTGTGATTGTAGCAAAATTGAAAAAGAAGATTTCTATACATTATATAAGTTAGAGGACATTACTGCATTGGTTACTAATGAATGTTTAGATAAAGAATTAAAAGATAAGTATTCTAATTATTGTAAAATAATTTGTAGTATAAAGGGGGAATAAAAATGAAAATATTAATAGGGTCAGATAAAAAGGGTGAATCTTTAAAGAATCACCTAAAATCATATCTTATCTGTAAAGGATATCAAGTGATTGATAAAACAGAAGATGAAATGGATTTTGTTGATTCAGCTCATGTAGTTTGTAAAGGAATACTTAGTAATGAAGGAGATAGGGGAATACTAATAGATGAATTTGGCGCAGGATCATTTATGGCTGCTAATAAGCATAAAGGAATAATATGTGCAGAGGTATCTGATGAGCATTCAGCACATATGACAATAGGTCATAATAATACATCTGTAATAGCTTTAGGATCAGGGATAATTGGAGAAAAATTAGCTGAAAGAATAGTCGATTCGTATTTAGAATCAGAATATGATGGTGGTAGACATCAAATAAGAGTAGATATGTTGAATAAAATGTTATAGGGGGATTAAAGATGAGAATAGCAGTTGCGTGTGATCATATTGTTACAGATAGAAAAAATCATGTAGTAGAATATTTAAAGGAAAAAGGTCATGAAGTTATAGATTGTGGGACTTATGATAATGAAAGAACTCACTATGCTATATATGGTAAAAAAGCAGCTGAGAAAGTTGTTAGTGGACAAGCCGATTTGGGTGTAGTCCTTTGTGGAACTGGTGTTGGAATTACAGCATCTACAGCTAAAGTTGTAGGTACTAGACCAGCATTAGTAAGGGATATATCTTCAGCAGTATATGCAAGGAAACATTTAAATGCCAATATATTGGGTTTTGGGGGAAGAATTACTGGAGTAGGACTAATGGAGAATATAATTGATGCGTTTTTAGAAACTAAATTTGAGCCAACTGAAGCAGATAATAAAATAATTGAAAAGATTGATTCAATTGCGGTAGCAAAAGAAGGGCAATTTGGTAATGAAAAATTCTTTGATGAATTTTTAGAAAAGTGGGATAGAGGAGAATATCACGATTAAAAAATAAAAATAAAAATAAAAAATAATGGAGGGTTAAATTATGAGACCAGAAGAATTAGAATTAATAACAGTTGAAATAGTAGCTTATGCAGGAGATGCAAGATCTAAATATGTAGAAGCGTTAAATTATGCAAATGAAGGTAATTTTGAAGAAGCAGAAAAATTAATAGAAGAAGCATCAGAGTTAATAAATGAAGCACATAAAGTACAAACTAATATGATACAAATGGAGGCAGCAGGAAATAAAGTAGATGTTAGCTTTTTAATGGTACATGCACAGGATCATCTAATGACAGTAATGTTATTAAGAGATATAGTTAAAAACTTTGTAAATTTGGCAAAAAAAATAGGATAGTATAAAAAGTGTAATTGGGTATTGAAAAATTGGTAAGGGGAGATATAGATGAACAAAGTAATAGGTCTAATTGAAAAAATGAAGCCCTTTTTTGAAAAGGTTTCAAGAAATCCTTATTTAAGAGCTATAAGAGATGGTTTTGTAAGTTGTATTCCAGTAGTTTTATTTTCGAGTCTTTTCATTTTAGTAGCATGTGTGCCAAATATTTTTGGGTATTATTGGCCAGCTGATGTAGATACTGCATTATGGAAAGCTTATAACTATTCAATGGGAATATTATCTATACTTATGGTAGCAACAATAGCTAAGAGTCTAGCAGAAAATTTTAATAATAAATTACCTAAAACAAGGCAAATAAATATTGTATCAGTAATGATTGTAGCAATAATTTCTTTCTTATTAGTAAGTGTAGAAACTATTGAAGGTGGTTTATCAACCACTTATATGGGAACAAAAGGTCTATTAGCAGGATTTATTGTTGCATTTATAGTACCTAATATTTATAAAGTTTGTGTAAAGAATAATGTTACTATAAAAATGCCGGATGAAGTGCCTAAAAATATTTCTCAAACTTTTGCTGATTTAATTCCGTTATCAATTTGTGTACTATTTTTCTGGTTATTTGATATAGTATTTACTAATTTTGCAGGAATGTGTTTTAGTGCATGGATTTTAGAGGTTCTTCAACCATTATTTACAGCAGCAGATGGATATTTGGGTGTAGCTATCATTTATGGAGCTATGTCTATGTTTTGGTTTGTTGGAATCCATGGACCTTCAATTGTTGAACCCGCTGTAACAGCAATTTACATTGCAAATATTGAGGCAAACTTACAACTCGTACAAGCTGGGGAACAAGCTACCAATATTTTAACACATGGTACATCATATTTTGTTGCTACTTTAGGGGGAACTGGAGCAACTTTAATGTTAACAGCTATGTTTGCATTTATGGCTAAATCAAAGCAACTTAAGGCTTTAGGGAAAACATCATTTATACCTGTATTATGTGCAGTAAATGAACCAGTATTATTTGGTGCTCCTATAGTTTTAAATCCTATATTCTTTGTTCCATTTATATTGACTCCTATATTTAATGTATGGATATTTAAATTCTTCGTTGAAGTATTAGGAATGAACAGCTTTATTTATACTTTACCTTGGACAACACCAGGAACAATTGGTTTAATTTTAGGAACTGGATTTGCAGCGTTATCATTTGTGTTAGCACCATTATTATTAGTAATTGATTTTGCAATGTATTATCCATTCTTTAAAGTATATGATGCACAGTTAGTTGAAGAAGAAGCAAAGAAAAGAGCAGATGTAATTATAGAAAATGCTGAAGAAGAAGCAAAAGCTGAAGTTGCAGCAGTAACAGAAATGGATATAGCTAATAAATCAGATAAAGAGTTAAGTGTATTAGTACTTTGTGCTAGTGGAGCAACAAGTAGTATGTTAGCAAACTCTATTTCAAAAGGTGCAAAAGAGAAGAATATAAAATTAGAATCAATTGCAATGGCATATGGGCAACATAAAGAAGTTATAACAGACTATGATTTGATAATTTTAGCTCCTCAAATGGCATCTATGTATAAGGAGTTAGAGAAGGATTGTAATGCAAAAGGTGTAAAATCAGCTACTACTTCTGGAGTAGAATATGTAAAATTAACAAGAGATTCATTAGGTGCATTAAAATTTGCATTAGATATAATAAATAATTAATTTTAGAAATAAAGTAAATATCATACTATGAGTGTAAAAGGAGAAAGAATAATATGTATAACTTTGGAGACGATTTTATCTTTGGTGGGGCAACAGCTGCATATCAAGCAGAAGGTGGAGCAAAAGATGATGGAAGAGGACCATGTATATGGGATGAGTATTTAAATAGACCAGAAAGTAAATTTAATGGCGATGTAGCAAGTGATTTTTATCATAAATATAAAGAGGATATAAAATTATCAAATGAATTTGGGATAAATGGAATTAGGGTATCTATTTCTTGGAGTAGAGTTATACCAAAAGGTGTAGGAGAAGTTAATGAAAAAGGAATAGAGTATTACAATAATTTAATAAATGAGTGTATAGCTAATAACATTGAACCTTATGTTACGTTGCATCATTTTGATACACCATTACAATTATTCAAAAATGGTGATTGGTTAGATAGAAATAATATTGATCATTTTGTTAATTTTGCTAAAGTGTGTTTTGATAATTTTGGAGATAGGGTAACTAAATGGATAACATTTAATGAAGCGTGGGCAGTAGCTCAAAATGGATATATAATTGGTAATTTTCCACCAGGTATAAAGTATGATATTCCTAAAGCTATACAATCTATGCATAATATGATGGTAGCTCATAGTAAAGTTATTGAATTATATAAAAGTATGAATCTAAATGGAGAAATAGGAATAGTTCATACTCTAGAAGGTAAATATCCAATTACTAATTCTCCAGAAGATGTTAGAGCTGCAAAATTAGATTATGTATTATCTAATCAATTTATGTTAGATTCTAATTTTAAGGGGTATTATTCCAAAGAAACTATGGAAGTTATTAATGAAATTATGGATAAGAATCATGGTGAACTTAAGATTTATTCTGGTGATTTAGAGGTTATTAAATCAGCATCTGAAAAAATAGATTTTTTAGGAATGAATTATTATTCAAGTCATTTCTTACAAGCTTACGAAGGTGAAAGCAATATATATCATAATGGTAATGGAGAAAAAGGGACAAGTATTTTTGCACTTAAAGGTGTAGGAGCACGTGTAAATAATCCTAAAGTAGAAACAACTGAATGGGATTGGCCAATTTACCCTCAAGGGCTTTGTGATATGTTAATAAAAATTAAAAATGATTATCCTAACTATAAAAAGATATATGTAACTGAAAATGGAATGGGATATAAAGATGAATTTATAAATGGCAAAATAGAAGATACTCCTCGTATTGATTATGTAGCAAGACATTTAAAAGCTATACTAGAAGCTAAAGAAAAAGGGGTAAATGTAAAGGGATACTTTATATGGTCACTTATGGATGTACTTTCATGGAGCAATGGATTTAATAAAAGATATGGTCTATTTTATGTAGATTTTAATACTCAACAAAGATATCCAAAGAAAAGTGCTTATTGGTTTAAGAAAATGTCAGAAGAAAAAAGATTAGTTGATTTAAATGAAATAAGGTATTAAGGAGATGGTGTAAATGATATTATCTACTAAGGAAATGCTTTTAAAGGCTCAAAGAGAAAGATATGCAGTGCCTGCATTTAATATTCATAATCTAGAAACTTTGCAAGTGGTTGTTGAAACTGCAATGGAAATGAGGTCTCCTGTTATTGTAGCAGGAACTCCATCTACAATAGAAAGTTACGCCGGACCAGATTATATTAAAGCAATGGCTGAGGTTGCAGCAAGTAAATATGATGTTCCTATTGCTATTCACTTAGATCATTTTGAAGATGTTGATGCTATTAAGAAGAATATAGACTTAGGCTTTAAGTCGTGTATGATAGATGCATCTAAAATGGAATTTGAAAAAAACATTGAGATAGTTAAAGAAGTTGTAGATTATGCTCATAGATATGATGTAGTAGTAGAGGCTGAATTAGGTAAGCTTGGTGGAAGAGAAGATGATTTAGTTGTTGATGAAAAAGATACAATGTATACAAATCCTGAGGATGCTGCAGAGTTTGTACGTAGAACTAATATTGATTCTTTAGCAGTAGCAATTGGAACTGCTCATGGTTTGTATAAAGGGGAACCTAAATTAGACTTTGAAAGGTTAGTAGAAATAAAAGAAAAAGTAGATATTCCGTTAGTTTTACATGGAGCATCTGATGTACCTGACGATTTAGTTAAAAAGGCTATATCTTTAGGAATCTGTAAAGTGAATGTTGCTACTGATTTAAAAATTCCTTTTGCAAGGGCAGTAAAAGAATACTTAGATGAGCATAATGAGGAAAGTGATCCAAGAAAATATATGACACCAGGGAAAGTAGCTATGAAGGAAATAGTTAAGAATAAGATTGAAGTGTGTGGAAGTATGAATAGATACTAGTAGGAAAGGGCTGTTGCAGTAAATGCACAGCCTTTTTGGATAAAAAGCATTAAAGTGGAGAATATTGGAGGTATATATGATATTAATGGTAAATTTAAATGCATCTGTAGATAAGAGATACGAAATGGAAAATTTAGATAAAGGAAAAGTAATGAGAGCTACAACAGTGGAGAATACACCTGGTGGAAAGGGTATACATGTTGCTAATGTAGCTACAATATTAGATGAAGAATGTATAGTAACTGGTTTTTTAGGAGGGAAGACAGGAGAATTTATTGAAGAAAAGCTTAAGGATTATGGAATTAAATCTGACTTTGTAAAAATTAAGGGTGATACAAGAGAATGTTTAGCTATAATAACTAATGATTTAATACAAACAGAAATACTTGAGCCAGGACCAATCATTGATGATAATGAACGAGTGAACTTTATAGAGAAATTTAATCAGCTAAGTGAAAGTGCGAATATTATAGTAATTTCAGGTAGTGTTCCACAAAATATTGAATCTGAATTTTACAGAGAGTTAATAGAAATAGCTAATAAAAAGAATAAGAAAGTATTATTAGATACAAGTGGAATACTTTTAGTTAATGGTGTTAAAGGAAAGCCTTATTTCATAAAGCCAAACAGAGATGAAATTGAAGCATTGACTGGTAGAAAAATAGAATGTATTAATGATGCGATAAATGAAATTAGATACTTTCATAATCAGGGAATAGAATTTGTTGTTATATCTTTAGGTGAAGAAGGCTCAGTAGTTGGTTTTAATAATAAGATATATAAGGTAACGGTACCTAAGGTTAATGCGATTAATCCTGTTGGATCAGGTGATTCGTATGTTGCGGGTGTAGCTATTGGATTAGCAAGAAATTATAATATAAATGATGTGTTGAAATTAGCTTCAGCTTGTGGAACCGCTAATGCTATGGAAAGGGAGACAGGTAGTGTTAGGAAAGAGGTTGTTGATGAATTAATAGATAAAATTAGAATAGAAGTTTTGGAATAGAGATTTAATTTTATGGTAAAAGGTGGAATGAATATTTCCAGCTTTAAAAAATGTAAGTTAAGATCTTTTTAAACTATCAATCAAATAATAAGGAATTTTAAGATTCTCTTCACCAAAACCAAAACCAATTCCAATATTACCTTTATTATCCTCATTATAATCAGTTCCACTACTAGAATACAATTGATACTTCTATACCAAATAATCTAAAAGCTTTATATTTATTGCTTATTTTAAAATTGATGTAATAGTGTGGATTTAGTCATAAAACAATTATTTTACAAAAAGTAAATAAAATAATACATTAAATATATTTATAATGACGAAATAAGACTAACGGTATATTTAACTATTTAAATTAGAAATAATATAATAATCATATAATAATTCAAAAATAATTTATGTTGAAATGTTACCAGTGGAGGAAAATAATGAATATAATTAAAATTTTAATATGTACTTTTAAAGTATTGTTAAATGAATCCATAGAGGCAAATGGAATTGGTAGCTTGGAGACAATAAGCATAAGTCAAAGGTTAGACTTATTAGTACTAGAAGAACAAAAGGAAATATATAAGAGATACAAGCTTAGTATGGTTTAATAAAATAGCAAAATACTATATTTGCTTAATGATAATAATTTAAATTGAGCATTATATAATTATTTTAGGCTATAAAAATAATTGTAAAAATGAGCAGTGCCTTTAAGTTTATTTTATATAATGAATAAACTTAAGGGCATTTATTTGTTGTATTTAAATATATGCTTTTTATCTTTTATATACTATTTATAATATTTTCCTAAATTTCGTATGGTAAAAAGTATAAAATTAGAAAAGAAATATATGGTCATTTTTCTGAAGATTTAGGAAGATATATTTATGAAGAAATATATGTAGGAGGAAATTCTCCAATATCAAATGTAAATAGAATGAGAAAAGATGTTGTTGAAGTATTAAAAGAAATCAAAATTCCAGTATTACGTTAGCCAGGTAGGTGTTTTGCTGACGAATATCACTGGATGGAATTGGAGCAAAGGAAAATCGTAAAAAGTTGGAATGCTACAAGCTACCCATAAAATATTAATTAAAAATAAATCACTGACTCTATTCATAAATTTCGAAAATCCACTATCTAGATTAAACATACTTCCCATAAAAAATTCCTCCCATATAAATACCATAATATAATAATAACTTATGTAAAGGTTATATTCAATTAAATATAAGTAAATAAAAGGTTGAAATTACAGAATATTTATAATGAAAGGTTAATTAAAAATAACGATATATTAAATAACTTAGAATAATAAACTACTGATAACTAGTTTTTAAATATGTAAAAGAGTAAGTTTATTTTTATGAATATTTATCTTTGTTAGAAGAATAATAAGCGTATATAGAATTTTAATTATAAAAAGGAGATTATTATGAAAAACAAAAGAATAATTGCATTGGCACTATTATTTTTATTAGTATTTAGTAGTAATGTTTTTGCTGAAAGAAGAAAACCAGAACCAAATGCTATATTTATGGGAACTGTAGAAGAAGTTCAAAGAAATGATGATAATAATACAATTAATGTAAAGGTTAAGGGATATTTAAAGGGATTAGTAGTTCAAAGTGAGGAACTTATAGCTATTGTTAGTGATGAAACATTAATAATACCAAATGAATGTCCTAAGGAGGGGGAAGAACCAGATATTAAGAAGGTTAACCCTAAGGAATTTAAAATAGAAAAAGGTGACACTGTATTTTTTGTATTGAGTGAAGCAATGACTAAGAGTACTCCTCCACAAGCAGCAGCAAGAGCCATTCAATTGGCAAAATAAAATAATTATCTGAAATAGTTTTATTAAGCAAGTTTAATAAGGCTGTTTTATTTAAAAGAATAATAAATAAATTTTAATATATGTAACATAAGAGTTAGATTTACATATATTATATTATAAATAATAAATCAATAATTTAAATAGAAGATTACTTTCGCTCAGCAATTTTTGTATTGAATTATAATTTATATCCTCCATATAAAATAGTGATTTATTTAAGTTGCAATTAGTAGAATTTATCTTAGGTTGTTAGAAACTATAACAAAATTGAAGTTTTGTTATAGTTTCTTTTGAATTAATTATGTATTATGTGGAACATTATTTTGTATTAGCTTAACAAATGTATCAGGAGTAACTATCCTAACTTTAGGATTTTTATTTAACTTAGTTATCACATCATTAACATTGTCCATTGTATTACTCCAAACATGAACATAAACAAAAGTATAGGAATTAGGGTCTTGAATATTGGTATAACCGCAATCAATTCTATTGTTGATATTAGAAAGTAATTGATTTTCATCTTCTATTCCACCCCAAAGCAAATCTCGACAGGAGATAATTGGCTTATCATTGGACCAAATTATTTTTCCTTTATAAGCATTATTTATATCATAATTTAAATAAAGCAATCCATCTATATTGGAATTACAGGTATACTTATCCCATAAATCCTTTCTATAAAAAGCCTCATCATCAAGAATTAATACATTATGTGCATCAACATTTGACATATATTCATTAAGTTTTTTAGTATAGCTAATTAGTTTATCAGCTGGATATTTACTAGGATACATGTATCCATTACCAGAAGCTGCAACTACATAATTATCATTATATTTAGTTGAGCTTGCAGATTCATAATATTTATTGAAAACTGTTGGGGCTAAATAATATAATGATGGACTTAAAGACCAACCTAAATTAAACTTACCTCTATGAGGAGAGCCAAACCAATTTTTCATATTAAAATTACTTCCCAATAACCATTGTTGATTATCACCATCAGACATAATAAAAGTAATATAATGAACTCCATCTTCTTCAGAAACTTCACTATTAATATTTTGAAGAATTTCTGTTGAAGGATATGAGCTTAATACTGAAAGGTTATAAGACCAATCTGCAGCAATCATATCAACACCAAAGCTAGATGCAATTGAAACATTTGTATGTTCATCAGGGCCCCAGCCTAATATTCGACCACCATCATCCATACAGCTAAATATGGCTTCTCTTAATGTAGTATCGTGTATATCATCTTCGTAGAAAACTAATGACTTTGAAAGAATAGCATAGTCCCTTAATGACATATATTTATTACTAGGTAATTCTAGTACGGTAGAATGGTTTAAGCCGGAATTCCAAAGGGTATTAAATGCCCAATATTTATCAGTTTCTCTGCAATCTCCAATTAGATTTGTTATCCCATGATCATTTAATATGGATTCTATTGCCTCGTCAATTACTATTGAATCATTTAATGAGGCTAAGGTGCAGGCATTATTTATTGATGGTTCTTTTACAGTACTGTATAGTACATATCCATTTATATAAGATTTAAATTTATCTATAAGTTTCCAAGGATCATTTATTACTTTACATTTTACATTGTAGTTTTTATTTAAATCATCAAGCCATATTTTATAATCAGGCTCGCCGGAACTTAATATATATATTTGTTTATCGCTTTTTGAAGCTATAAGGCCTTGAAGAGTTACAATCATGGTCTGCTCAGCATTTGTCATATTATTATCAGAAATAATATAAAGTAATTTAGGTATTATTGGGTTTTTAATAAAGGAGTCATTAACATCTATGTAATTGTTACAACTACAAGATAATAAGTTTATATTTTTGTTAGAAGAATTTATATCGTTAGTTAAGTCATAATTAGAAAATGTAGACTTATAGCCTTTATATTTATTATAAAATTCATTTAAAAAGTCATATCTATTACCAACATAAAAACCTACAGCATTTTGTTGAGAGATTCCAGAGAGTAATATTTGACGTCCAATAATATCATTTAGGCTAACATTATTACCGTTTTTAATAATGTCATACATTATCATAAATGTTGTAGTTCTACCTACTCCAGCTTTGCAGTGAAAATGAAACCACGTATTTTCAGGATGACTTTCAACAACGTCAATAAAGTAATTAACCATATCATCACTAGGTAAATTGCCATCTGTTACAGGAATCCTAATATAAGCTATATTATTTGATTTTGCTAAGGTAGATTCATTTTGAACTAGATTAGGTGTAATTGTTTTTTTATTATTATATAAGGTTAAGAGTTCATTTAATTTAATAGAAGATAAATCGCTATTTTCTTTCTCAATAACTTCATTTAAAGTAAGGCTAGCATTTGCACTATTATTTGCATTTGCAAAGCTAATGGCTGTATCATCATTTATAAATCCATGAGATTCTTCCCTTAAATCAATATCTACAATTGGAATATTTGTATTTATATTTTCTATTAATAAAGGTAAATTAGTAGGAGTAAATTGACCACTTCCAGATATATTAAGTTGTTCTAATCCTTTTAAGTTTAATGAGGATAGAGCTGAGGAGTTAGAAATATCTGTTGTTTTACGAAAATGACTTGGTAGCGAATTAGTATTAGCGGAATCTTGAATAATATTAACATCGCTTAAAGCCCTAATTGGAAATGAATTTGATGTTAATAAAATTATAATAGTTAATAGTAAAGTAAGTGTAAATTTAAAAATCTTTTTCATTAGTTTATACCTCATAATTATAATTTTTATTACTTATTAGAATAAGCAGGATAAATATAATTTATTCAGAAGTTATAATGTTTTAGTAAAATGGTTAATTATGGAGCAAACAATAAAATAATAAATATTATAAAAGTATGAGTATAATAAAGGAAAAGTTATTATGACTAAAAAGAAACATAGATGTAAGAAGAAAAGAAATAATAATAATAATAATAAATATAGTGAGTATAATGAAGGTGTGGACGCTTCTTATGAAATGAGTGAAGCAGATATTAAGTCATTGGAATTATTAAAATTGCAAATATTAATGATATATATAACAATATATGCCTATGGGGTGTTAAATGTAGCTACTATTCAAGGAATTCAATTAATATATGGTAAGTATAATGGTGAATATACTGATGAAATAAGGGCTGATGAGACAGCTTTACAAGCAGTATATATTTTTTTTGCAATACAATTAATACTTACTAGAATAGCGATTGTTAGATACAACATATTATATGAAGAAAAGGAAAAAGGGGAGATTGATTATTCGCTTGAACCAAATATAAATATTATTAAATCTAATATATTATCTATAATCTCCCTTCTTTATCTTATTGCTGGAGCTGAAGGAGTATATGAGAGGGATAATGGACAAACTATATTTGGGGTTTAGAGTAAGATAGAAATAAAAAAGGTGAACTCCAATTTTAACTAGAAATGGAATTCACCTTTTTTAGCTTATTTAATTCCTAATTTATCTTTAGCATTATCAATCATATTTTTTAAGTCTAATCTAGCATTATGAGCATCTAATGTTAATGATCTTAAACCTTTTACTACTTCGTCTTTAGATAAAGTAGCATAATCTTTTGTTTTTTCAACAAAGGTTCCACTATAATCATCAACAGCGATAATAGCTTTATCAACAGCTGTTATTACTTCTTCGTTGTATTTATCAACTTCGGCGTTTCCTTTTACAACGTTATTTTTTAAGTCATTCTTAAAAGCTTCTAAGTCATTTTTTAATTGGTCATAAGAACCATTGTATGCAGTTATAAATTCATCATATGTGTTATCATATGTAAAATCATCTACATAAATATCATATTTAGTATCAAGGGTATAATCATTAAAGTAATGATTATATCTTTCTGTTAGATAATCATAATATTCCTGATTAGTTGGAGGATTTTTTTTAGCAGTATTATTATTGCTACCACATCCAACTAAACCAAACATAAGTAGAGATAATAATACTAATGTTAGGGCTTTAAATTTTTTCTTCATCTTAAACATCTCCTTGAAATAATTTATATATATAGTTTGCTTAAGATAAATATTAGTATTCATTAAAGTGTTGAAATTTGTTCAGTAAATAAAAGTAAAAATTAAAATAAGATAGTTTTTTATATAAAATATCAACTGTTCTTTTGGTATATAAAGAAAGATAGGTGATAAATATTATGATGATGATTTTTATAAAAATAGTATAGCATTAATTTTTATTGAATAAAATTAAGTTAATATGTGTAATGAAAAAAAGAAATATTATCTTTAAAAGAATATAAATCTAAAAATAATATTTCTTTTAAGGAGCATGATTATAACTAAAGAACTCTAAGGTCGATGAGCTTTACATCAGAAGAAATATAGTTTTCTTTAATAGGTTCTTTATTCATTAAATCTGTAGATAAATATTTTTTATTATCATCAGAAAAGACAGTTACTACAACAGAAGTTGAACTATTAAGGTCTAAGGCTTTCACAGCACCGATAAAGTTTGCACCAGAAGAAATTCCAACTCCAAGGCCTAATTCTCGAGATAACTTTTGTGCCATAATTATTGCATCTCCATCATCAATGCTAATTATCTCGTTTAAGTTACTTAAATTTACTATTGGGGGAATAAATTCATCTGATATACCTTGGATTCTATGAGTACCAGTATGACTACCAGTCGATAATGTTGGTGATGAAGATGGCTCTAAAGGATATGACTTGAAGTGACGATTTTTTTCTTTTAAGTACTTATTAATTCCCATTATTGTACCGCCTGTACCTACACCAGAAACTAATATCGAAGGAGTTAAATGGTGACGTTTTAAGGTATTGTATATTTCAGGGGCTGTTGAATAGTAATGAGAATATAAATTTGTATTATTAGAAAATTGCTGTGGTAAATATATATTAGAACAATTAGCCTTACATTCTTCAGTCAAAGATATACATTTTGAAAATCCGCCAGCTTCCTTTGAAACCAAATGTACAGTAGCATTATAGCTTTCTAGCAATTTAATTCTTTCAGGAATCATCCAATCAGGCATATAAATATGAACATTAAAACCTAAATAAGCTCCGATAGCAGCAAAAGAAATACCAGTATTTCCACTAGTTGCTTCTAAAATAAGATCATCGTCATGTAGTTCATTATTGATATAAGCTTTTTTTAACATATGCAATGCAATTCTATCCTTTATACTTCCAGTTAAATTATAATATTCTAGTTTAGCATAAACCTTCATTTTTCTTTCTTTATATATGAAGGAGATTTCAACCAAAGGAGTATGGCCAATTAATTTTTCTAAGGTATTCAATTTAAAAAGTATATCGTTCATATAAGCACCTATATAAATTTATTTTATTAATAATATATGAAATAATATTTTTTTTAGAAAGATTTTTTTAGAAGACATAGTAATATAGCTATTTATATTATTGAAAAGTAATACATAAATTTCATATTTAAAAGAAAATGAATTTTTTTTTTTGAGAAAATGACAGAAATAAAAATATAACATTCATAATTTCGTAAAAATATGTCTGTAAATATTATAAGAAAATAAAGTGCTGAAAATAACATATTCTTAAAAAAAACAAGTTTTAGTACGTTTTACTTAATTTTTTTAAGAAAAGTATATAAAAATATTAATAAAAAATTGAAATTATACATAAAGTTGTATATAATGTTAATAATATAAAAATTGTATTAAAATAGTAGAAAGAGATGTTTTGCAAAAGATTTATTTCATATTTTGTTTTCAGTATAATTTTTAGTTAGGTTTATTAAGCAATGGGGCTTATTAATAAATAGCTATTTAATTAGAAAACGCCAAATACATTTATAAATAAATTATAAATAAAGGAGCGTTATATTATGGAAAAAAATTGGGGTTTGTATAATAACAATTTTGAACATGACGCATGTGGAATAGGTGCAGTAGTAAATATTAAAGGGAAGAAATCTAATAAGGTTATTAATGACGCATTAGATATTTTAGAAAATTTAAAGCACAGAGGTGGTACTGGAGCTGATGAAAATACTGGTGATGGTGCTGGTATATTAATTCAAATACCACATAAATTCTTTAAAAAAGTATGTAATGAAGCTAAGATTGATTTACCGGATTTAGGGAATTATGCGGTAGGAGCATTATTTTTACCATCTGAAGAAGGCAAAAGAAGGTTAGCGTTAAATATAATTAATGAAGTTTTAAGTAAAAGGGGATATTCACTTTTATTATTAAGAGTAGTTCCAGTGGATTATAGTGGGCTTGGTAAGGCTGCTTTAGAGTCTATGCCAAAGATTATGCAAATCATAATCAATAAGCCTGAAGCTATAAAATCCAATAGAGAGTTCGAAAGAGAACTATATATATTAAGAAGGAATATTGAAAAATTATTTAATGATGAAGAGGAATTAAGTGATTGTAGCACTTATATTGCATCACTTTCTTCTAAGACAATAGTTTATAAAGGAATGTTATTATCTACACAAGTTAGAGAATTTTATCATGACTTAGTAGATAAAGATATAGAATCAGCTATTGCTTTAGTTCATTCAAGATATTCAACAAATACATTTCCAAGTTGGGAAAGAGCACATCCTAATAGAATGATGGTTCATAATGGTGAAATAAACACTTTAAGAGGTAATGTTAATAAAATTTATTCAAGAGAAGATTCTATTAAATCAGAAGTTTTTGGCGAAAGATTACAAGATGTATTACCTATTATTAATAAGGAGGGTTCTGATTCAGCAACATTTGATAATGTATTAGAATTCTTATACATGGGTGGGAGAGATTTAGCAAGATCTATATTAATGTTAATTCCAGAGCCATGGGAAAAATCTAAAAACATAGATCCAGATAAAAAAGCTTTCTATAAATATAATTCAACAATAATGGAACCGTGGGATGGACCAGCCTCAATAGTATTTACTGATGGCGATAAAGTTGGTGCAGTTTTAGATAGAAATGGATTAAGACCGTCTAGATATTACATAACTGATGATGATTATCTTTTCTTAGCATCAGAAACAGGAGCTGTTGAAATTGATGAGGAAAGAGTAATTAGAAAAGAAAGATTAGAGCCAGGGAAAATTTTACTAGTTGATACTGTTAAGGGAGAATTAATAGAAGATTCAGAAGTTAAGAAAAAGTATAGCTTAGAGCATCCATATCAAGAATGGTTAGATGAAAGATTAACACCATTGAAAGATATAAAAATTGAAAACTATGAAGAAAAAATTATGGACAAGGATGAGAGGACAACTTATCAAAAAACTTTTGGCTATGGATATGAAGATTTAAAAACTAATATTTTTGAAATGGCTCAAAACATGCATGAACCAATGGCTGCTATGGGAATTGATACACCACTTGCTGTATTATCATTAAAGGAACAGCCATTATTTAATTACTTTAAGCAATTATTTGCACAAGTAACAAATCCACCAATAGATGCAATAAGAGAGGAAGTTGTAACATCTACTAATGTTTACTTAGGATCTAAAGGAAATATTTTAGATGATTGTCCAGAAAGTTGTAGACAAATAGAAATAGTAAATCCAATTATTAATGATAAGGACTTAGCAAAAATAAAGTCATTAGATGGACATGGATACAAAATTAACACATTGGATATCACTTTTGATATTAGAAAAAAAAATAGTCTAGAAATATCTTTAAAGTATTTATGTAGAGAAGCACTTCAATTAATTAAAGAAGGAACTAATGTAATTATATTATCAGATAGATTTGTAGATAAGGATAATGCACCAATACCTTCATTATTGGCAGTTGCTGCAATGAATAATTATTTAATTAAAAAAGGTGTTAGAAGTTTAGCAGATATAATTGTTGAAACAGGTGAAGCAAGAGAAGTACATCATTTTGCAACACTTTTAGGATATGGAGCAACAGCAGTTAATCCATATCTAGCATATCAGACAATTCATGAATTAGTGCAAGATGGAATGATCACAATTCCTTATGAAAAAGCAATTAATAATTATGACAAGGCTGTTGTAAAAGGTATAACTAAGATACTTTCTAAAATGGGAATATCATCTATTAGATCTTATCAAGGGGCTCAAATATTTGAAGCTTTAGGGATTGATAAAGAAGTAATAGATAAATACTTTACAAATACAGCAAGTAGAATTGGTGGATTAACATTAAAGGGGATTGAAAAAGAAACTTTAGGTAAGCATGAAAAAGCTTATGATAAGAGACTTAAGCAATTAAATTTTGATTTAGATAATTTTGGTAGAGATAAATTAAGAAGTAATGGAGAAATGCATTTATATAATCCAGTAAGTATTTATTTACTACAACAAGCAACTAAAAGTGGAGATTATAAAAAGTTTAAGGAATATTCTTCATTAATAATGAAAGAAGAAGAGGGTCTAACTTTAAGAGGATTATTAGACTTTGAATTTGAAGAAAATCCTATTCCATTAGAAGAAGTTGAGCCTGTATCTGAAATAGTAAAGAGATTTAAAACAGGAGCAATGTCATATGGATCAATTTCAAAAGAAGCTCATGAAGCTCTTGCTATTGCAATGAACAGATTAGGTGGTAAATCTAATACTGGTGAAGGTGGAGAAGATAGAGAAAGGTGGATTCCATTAGCAAATGGAGATACAAAGAGATCTAAAATTAAACAAATAGCATCTGGTAGATTTGGGGTTACATCAGAATATTTAGTTAATGCAGATGAATTGCAAATTAAAATGGCTCAAGGAGCAAAGCCAGGAGAAGGTGGACAGTTACCAGCATCAAAGGTATATCCTTGGATTGCTAAGACAAGACATTCAACTACAGCAGTTGGATTAATTTCACCACCACCTCATCATGATATTTATTCGATTGAGGATTTAGCACAGCTTATATATGATTTGAAAAATTCAAATATATATGCAGATGTTTCAGTAAAATTAGTTGCTGAAGCAGGAGTTGGAACAGTTGCAGCTGGTGTTGCTAAGGCTGGGGCTGATGTAATATTAGTATCAGGTTATGATGGAGGTACAGGGGCATCTCCTAAGACATCAATCCAACATGCAGGGCTTCCATGGGAATTAGGACTTGCAGAAGTTCATCAAACTCTTGTTATGAATAACTTAAGAGATAGAGTTAGAGTTGAAACTGATGGTAAGCTTATGACGGGAAGAGATGTTGCAATAGCTGCATTACTTGGGGCAGAAGAATTTGGATTTGCAACAGCACCACTTGTATCTTTAGGGTGTGTAATGATGAGAGTTTGTAATTTAGATACTTGTCCAGTAGGAATTGCAACTCAAAATGAAGAGCTTAGAAAGAGATTTACAGGTAAACCTGAATATGTTGTAAACTTTATGGAGTTTATAGCAGAGGAGTTAAGGGAATACATGGCTAAGCTTGGATTTAGAAGTATAGATGAAATGGTTGGTAGAGTAGATAAATTAAAGAAGAAGGAAAATCTTAATAACTGGAAAGCTGAAAGAGTTGATTTATCATTAATATTAGATAAATCTCAAATTAATTCAGAAAACGGAATTATCTTTAATAAAGATAAGAAGTTTGATCATAAGCTTAATGAAGTTAAAGATACAACTGTTCTTTTAGAACTAGCAAAGCCAGCTTTAGAAAATAAAGAAAAAGTTAAAATAGATATAGATATTGTAAATACAGATAGAACATTTGGAACTATTCTAGGTTCTGAAATAACTAGAAGATATAAAACTGAAGGGTTACCAGAAGATACTGTTTGGATTAAGTGTACTGGAGCAGCAGGTCAAAGCTTTGGGGCATTTATACCAAGTGGTTTAACTTTAGAAGTTGAAGGTGATGGTAATGACTATGTTGGTAAGGGATTATCAGGAGGAAAGATAGTTGTATATAAACCTAAGAATAGCAAATTAGTTGCAGCTGATAATATTATTGTTGGTAATGTTGCATTATATGGAGCTACTTCAGGAAAGGCTTTCTTTAGTGGAATTGTAGGAGAAAGATTCTGTGTAAGAAATTCAGGGGCTACAGCAGTAGTAGAAGGTTGTGGAGCACATGGATGCGAATATATGACTGGAGGAAGAGCCGTTATATTAGGAGAAACAGGAGTTAACTTTGCAGCTGGAATGAGTGGAGGAATCGCTTACGTTTTAGATGAAAAAGAAGAATTTAATTCTAAGGTTAATAAAGAAATGGTTCTTATTGAAAATCCAGATGATAAGGATGTTAAATTCTTGAAGAATATAATTACTGAACATTATGAACTTACTAATTCAGCTAAAGCTAAAAATATTTTAGATAATTTTGAGTTATATATAACTAAAATTAAGAAGGTTATTCCGATAGATTATAAGGAAGTTTTAGAACTAGTTAGAATTAATGAAGAAAAAGGTTGTACTAGAGATGAAGCTTTAGTAAATGCCTTTTATGAAAAAACAGGAAAGGTTATGTAAGGGGGGAGTATCATGGGAAGAGCAACAGGTTTTATGGAATTTAGTAGAAAAAATTGTAGCAGAGAGGATGCACTAAATAGAGTGAATCATTGGAATGAATTTGATACACCTCTTACAGAAGATGAAAGAAGAAAACAAGGGGCAAGATGTATGGACTGTGGAGTCCCATTTTGTCAGTCTGGTGTTATGTTGAATAATATGGCAACAGGGTGTCCGCTTCATAATCTTATTCCAGAATGGAATAACTTTGTATACCTAGGAAAATGGGAATTAGGATTAGAAAGGCTTTTAAAAACAAGTAACTTTCCTGAGTTTACATCAAGAGTGTGTCCAGCCTTATGTGAAAATGCATGTACTTGTGGATTACATGGAGATGCTGTAACTGTTAAAGCAAATGAAAAGTATCTTATTGAAAAAGGATTTAGCGAAGGAAAGATTAAAGCAAATCCACCAGAAGTAAGAACAGATAAAAAGGTTGCTATAATAGGTTCAGGGCCATCAGGACTTGCAGCTGCAGACTTTTTAAATAAGTTAGGACATAGTGTTACTGTATATGAAAGAGAAGATCATGTTGGCGGTCTTATGATGTATGGTATACCAAATATGAAGCTTGAGAAAACTGTTATAGAAAGAAGAGCTGAAATCCTTAAAGAAGAGGGAATAATTTTTAAAACTTGCGTTAATGTTGGGGTTGATGTAAAGTATAGTGAATTAGAGCAAGAGTATGATGCGATAGTAATTACTATAGGAGCATCTAATCCAAGAGATTTAAAGGCTCCGGGTAGAGAACTTAATGGAATTCACTTTGCAGTAAAATATTTGACTAATAATACTAAGAGAATAATTGATTCTCAGTTTAATAAGGGTGCAGATATTTTAGCAACTAATAAGGATGTAATAGTAATTGGTGGTGGAGATACAGGGACTGACTGTGTTGGAACAGCCCTTAGACAAGGATGTAAATCTGTAAATCAATTTGAAATTATGGGTCAACCATCAAGAACTAGAGCTGAAAATAATCCATGGCCAGAATATGCAAAAGTATTGAAGGTTGATTATGGGCAAGAAGAATATATTGCAAAATTTGGTCATGATCCAAGAAGATATTTAACAAGTGTTAAAGAGTTTTATGGAGATGAAAATGGAAATGTTAAATCTCTAAAAACGGTTGATGTACAATGGGTTAAGGGAGAAGACGGTAGAATGAATCTTAAAGAAATAGAAGGTTCTGAAAAGATTTGGAATGCTGATTTAGTTTTAATAGCTATGGGATTCACTGGAGTTGAAGATTATATAGCTAATGATTTAGGGGTAGAACTAAATAAAAGAGGCAATATTGCTGCCAATGATATAGATTATAGAACATCTAAGGAGAAAGTTTTTGTTGCTGGAGATGCAAGAAGAGGACCATCATTGGTTGTATGGGGAATTGCTGAAGGAAGAAATGCAGCATTAGCTGTTGATGAATATTTAATGAAATAAGAGTTAAAACTAGAGTTATCTTTAATGATTAATAAATTAATTAAAGATAACTCTTTTTATATAAATTAGAAGTTGGAGAATAATAATTAGATAAGGATTGACAATAGGAGAGATTAAAAACCTATTTGTAAATGTTATAAATTTATAAATTATGGTATAATTATGAATTAGAAGATAAATTTTTGAGATGACATTTGGAGGATATATGGAAAACATATTAACTGAAATCGAAAGGGAAAATAATATTAGAGAAATTTTTTTAAGCATATTTAAGGAAGATGGCATTTCACAAGAAGATTTAGAAAATGCAATATGTGAATCCTATCGTCAAGAAGGAATTGAGTGTGATACTGTAAAAGATATTCCTATTAAGGAAATGGAAGAGGCTATAACAGAATGTTGTGAAGCTGCGGGATTAGCATTTGAAAAATTTGATGATATTTTAGAATATTTTTATAAAAATAATAAATAGTTAAATAAGTAGCTAGTACTTGAATATTCATGTGCTAGCTATATTTTTGTATATAATTTACTTATAAAAGTAGTAATATATTATTAAATTAGTCTATAAACATGTAATTACTTAAATTAATTTATTGAAATGAGGGATAATTTTGAATAGGGTATCAAGTGAAAGTGAAATTTTAAAATTAATTAATGATAATGAAATGGTAGTAGTTTACTTTACAGGTAGAGATTGTGGAGCTTGTGAAGCGATAAAATATAAGATTGAGAGTATTTTGAGAGCATTGCCCAATATAAAGAGCGTAGAAATAGATGGAGAAAAAAATGTAGAGCTAGCAGCTAAATATGATGTATTTTCTTTACCTATATTTTTGTTATATATTGAAGGTAAGGAAACTTTAAGAAGCGGTAGAAATATTGATTTATTAGAGCTTGAAAGAAATATAAAAAGATATTATGAAATGATATTTTAACAATTGTAGATTGTGGTTACATATTAAATAAAATAAATACTGTGAAAATTAATTGTAATTTTAAGTGAAAGATAAGGAGCAATTTCTAGAGTAATAGTATTAGGGAGAATAGGTAAAGAGTTTATAAATAATAGTAAATACGTTATTATAGAATTATAAAGTTACTAATGACAAAAATATTTAAGATACGAGGAGTGGTTTATAAGAATGATAAAGGATAAAAAAACAAGAATTACATTTCATAGTGGAGTTCTAACAATAGGTGGAACTATTATAGAAGTTGCATATGAAAATAGTCATATATTCTTTGATTTTGGAAGTGAATTTAATCCAGCTGCAAAGGTACAACCAAACGACTTACAGGGATTGTTAGATAATAATTTAGTACCATATCTAGCTAATATATTTGATCAAAAGATACCGTTAAAGGGATATAAATCAAAAGAAGATACATTTAAAGATACAGCTGTATTTTTATCTCATATTCATTTAGATCATTCAAAAATTGTAAATTATTTAAATCCTAAAATACCATTGTATACATTAGAGGGGACAAAGTCATTATTAAATACATTAAATATAAATAATGATTTTATTTTTCCATTATATGAAAAAGGAGAAACGAATACAAGAGAAGTAATTGGAGTAAAAGAAAATGAAATTATTAACGTTGGGAAAATTAAAGTTAAAGTAATGCCAGTTGATCATGATGCATATGGAGCATGTGGACTATTAATTGAGACACCAGATTTAAAGATAGCATACTCAGGTGATATAAGATTACATGGTTATAGAGAAAATGATACTATTAATTTCTGCAAAGAAAGTAAAAATTGTGATGTGCTATTAATTGAAGGAGTAAGCGTTTCATTTCAAGAGTTTGGAGATGAATTAAGAGAAAATGAATCTGAAAATGAGCAAGAGCTTATAGAAAAAATAAATGAACTTGTTAAGGTGAATGCTGATAAGCAGATTACATTTAATTATTATATTGCCAATGTAGAAAGAATATTAAATATAATTAAAACTAATCCAAGGGTTGTTGTGTTAGATGCATATTTTTCATATGTTGTAAAAGAGGCTACAGGAATACAAACTTATTATTATCAATTAGATAATAAAGAATATGGCTTAGATGAAAACTTAAAGGTTGATTTTAAAGAATTAATAAATGATGAAGGTAAATATTTTTGGCAGTTAGATACACTTGCATTAAAATATATAGATAAATTAAAGAAAAAGGGAATTTATATACATTCAGATGCATCTCCATTAGGAGATTTTGACCCTAGATTTGCACCATTTGTGAAACAATTTGAGGATAATGATATTGAATTTAAGATGATGTCATGTAGTGGTCATGCTAGACCTTATGATTTAATAAAAATAATTAATTTAATTAGTCCAAAGTTGTTAATTCCAATTCATTCATATCGTCCAGAGAAGCTTTATAATGAGAATGGAGATGTGCTATTACCTAAAAAGGGTCAAATAATATAATATTTAATTTATAAATAGAATATATTTAAACAAAGTATTTATGAGAGGAAGAGAAGTATATTTAATACCATATTATTTATATTACTTTTATTATTAATTTTAGGACTCTTGGTATATATATTAGAAATAATTAATAGATAATAAAAGTATCAAAATTTATAGGTAGGTATGAAAAAGATAATGGGTTTGATATTAAAGAGATTGCTGAAATTAGTAATCTCTTTAATATTATGCAAATTTATATAAAGGTTAATGAATAATTATACAAAAATGGTTGATTTTCTATGTATAAAATATGAACTAGCAATATATAGATATAATCGTTTGCGATGCTATACATTAACATTTTGTTAATTAAATAGGGATTAAATTGAATAATTATCATAAAAGTATTCAAAATAAACAAAAACTTGTAGACAAATGCAGAAAAAAGAAGTATAAATATTATATAGGAAATAGTGGAGGGATGATTTAAATGGTACTAATAGGAATTTTGATGGTAATAGTAGGTTTTGCATTAAAACTTGATAGTATTGCTGTAATAATAATATCAGCACTAGCTACCGGTTTTGCAGCTAATATGAATATTACTGAAATACTATCAATACTTGGGGATACATTTGTTAATCAAAGATTAATAACAATTTTTATATTAACATTACCTGTAATAGGAATATCAGAAAGATACGGATTAAAGGAAAAGGCAGTTGCATTAATTAAACAAGTAAAAAATCTTTCAACAGGAAAGCTTTTAACACTTTATTGTTTAATAAGACAAATTGCAGGGGCTATGTCATTAAGAATAAGTGGACATCCTCAATTTGTTAGACCATTAATAAATCCAATGGCTCAAGGTGCAGCGATAAGTAAATATGGAAAGATAGATGAAAAAACAGAAGCTAGAATAAAAGCTGCAGCAGCATCTATGGACAACTATGGTAATTTCTATGGACAGAATCTTTTCTTAGCAAGTTCAGGAGTTTTATTAATTGCTAATACATTAAGTGATTTAGGATATGCAACATCAGGGTTAGATATTGCAAAAGCATCAATACCTGTAGCAATAATTGCATTTGGATTAGTTGTAATTCAAAACATTTTACTGGACAAGAGATTAGAAAGAGAGTTTGGAAAAAAGAATAAATAGTTAACAAAGGAGAAGAGGCATATGGATTTTGCAGCAATTTCTAATATGTTATTAGAAATATTCTACATAATAATTGGAATTATGATGTTAAACACAGCAGTATTAACATTAAGAGATAAAAATCATAAGGCTAAAATAGGGACATCTCTATTTTGGGCATTATTAGGAATAATATTTATATTTGGACCATATATACCATCAGTAGTTGTTGGTGGAATATTAGTAGTTATTGCAGTGCTTACTTTAACTAAGCAAGTTAAACCAGGTACTGTTAAAGCATTAGATGAAAAATTCGGAGAAGAACAAGCAAAAAAATTGGGATTAAAGGTATTTATACCATCATTAGTTATAGCTCTAGCAGCTTTAGGAATTGCCCAATTTACAGCAATTTCAGGAACAGCAGCTATAGGGGTAGCAGCTGTAATTGCAGTAATAGTAACATTCGTTATAACAAAAGCAAAACCAAGAGTATTAGTTGAAGAGTCAGATAGAATGCTTCAATCAGTAGGTGCAGTAAGTATATTACCACAATTATTAGCAGCACTTGGTGTATTATTTACAGCGGCAGGAGTTGGTGATGTAATTTCTTCAGGGATATCAAGTGTATTACCACAAGGAAATGTATTTATAGGAGTTACTGCTTATTGTGTAGGTATGGCGTTATTTACAATGATTATGGGAAATGCCTTTGCAGCGTTCTCAGTAATAACAGTTGGTATAGGTATACCATTTGTATTTGCGCAAGGAGCTAATGTAGCGATAGCAGGGTCTTTAGCTTTGACAGCAGGTTACTGTGGTACATTATTAACACCAATGGCAGCTAACTTTAATATAATGCCAGCTGCGTTACTTGAAATTGAAGATAAAAATGCAATAATTAAGCAACAAGCTCCAGTAGCATTAATTTTATTAGCTATTCATATTTTATTAATGTATTTCTTAGCATTTTAATTTGATGAATATTAGCATTTAAATTTGATGGATAATTATATATAATTATTTAGAAGGAAACTCAGCATTTTATGTTGTTAAATAAATTCAATTAGCTAAGTTAAAATTTAAAATTTGATTTATGAGGTATTTTCTTTAAATCTTTTGATTAAAGGAAGTATCTCATATTTGTAAAAGAAGATAATACAAAATAAGGGAGAAGATAAAGATGAAGGTATTAATAACAGGATTTGATCCATTTGGCGGAGAAAATATAAATCCAGCTTTAGAAGCTGTTAAATTATTACCAGAAAATATTAGTGGAGCAGAAGTAATTAAGCTAGAAATTCCAACTGTCTTTAGAAAATCACTAGCGAAAATAGAAGAAGCTATAGAAAAACATAATCCAGATATAGTTATCTCTATAGGACAAGCTGGTGGAAGATTTGGAGTTACTCCAGAAAGAGTGGCAATTAATATTGATGATGCAAGAATAGAAGATAATGAAGGTAACCAACCATTAGATATAGCTATATATGAAGATGGAGAACCTGCATATTTTTCTAATTTACCAATAAAGGCTATGGTTAAGGAAATTAAAGATGGTGGACTTCCAGCAGCAGTTTCAAATACAGCAGGAACATTTGTATGTAATCACGTTATGTATGGTTTATTATACTTAGTCGATAAAAAATATCCTAACATGAAAGCTGGGTTTATTCATGTTCCATACATACCTGCACAAGTAGTAGATAAGCCTGAAAAGCCATCAATGAGTATCGTTGATATTAGTAAGGCATTAGAATTATCAATAAAGGCAGCTGTTGAAAATGATGATGATATCAAAGCTGTTGGAGGAACAATTTGTTAATTTGTTTATCAATACAGAAGAGATAATATAATATTATTTATATTTGATGATATATTTTATAGGTAAAGATAAAAACAATGAATTGTTTTTAATATTAAATTAGTTTTAAGGAAATAGAGCTTTTATTCTTAGTGATAAAGGCTCTATTTTTTTTGTATTTTTAAATGTAAATTTGTAAAAAAAATTAAAATATTTAACATAGATTTTACATTATAGAGGTATAATAAGTGATATTTACTAGGAAATTATGTAAAAATATAGAATAAAATTATTGAAAATCGATTATTTAAGACAAATTTATAGGGAGTGTGGTTAGTGTGCAGGAGCAGCAAACTATATTAGGATTAACGGAAGAAGAAGTAGCAGAAAGAAAGAAAAAAGGGCAAATTAATATTGTAGAAGAAAAAACTGTAAAATCTAATAGGGAGATTATTTCAGGAAATGTATTTACATTATTTAATTTATATAACTTTCTTATTGCTATTGCTTTAATGTCAGTTGGTGCATATTCTAATTTAGCATTTATGTTAATAATTATATTGAATATATGTATTGGTAGTTTTCAAGAAATACATGCTAAAAATTTGGTAGAAAGGTTATCTGTACTAACAGTATCAAAGGTTGATGTAATAAGAAATGGAAAAGAAGTTAGTATAGGTGTTGATGAAATAGTTTTAGATGATATAACTATATTAAATATGGGGAATCAAATTTGTTCGGATTCAGTTGTTATTGACGGAAAAATAGAAGTAAATGAATCTTTACTTACTGGAGAGTCAGATACAATTATAAAGCTACCTGGAGATAAATTATTTTCAGGAAGTTATGTTGTTAGTGGAAAGTGCTATGCAAAAGTTGAAAAAGTAGGAAAGGATAATTTAGCAGCTGAAATTACATTAAAGAGTAAAAAACATAAGAAGATAAATTCAGAATTATTAAGCTCAATGAGAAAGGTTACAAAATTCACTAGTTTTATAATAATACCAGTAGGGGCATTGTTATTTATAGAAGCTTATTTCTTTAGAAATGAATTAATAAAAAGTTCTGTAATATCAACAGCAGCAGCATTATTAGGAATGCTACCAAAAGGGCTAGTTTTATTAATTAGTATATCACTTGCAACAGGGGTTATAAAGCTTGCTAAGAAAAAGGTATTAGTACAAGATTTATATAGTGTAGAGACGTTAGCTCATGTAGATACATTATGTCTTGATAAGACTGGGACTATTACAGAGGGAAAAATGCAGGTTTCTAATGTTGTAATGTTTAATGAGGAAATAATGCCAATTTCATTAAATCAAGTTTTAAGTGCCTTTGTTAATGAAATTGGAGATAATAATGGTACTTTTCAAGCTTTAAAAGACTATTTTAAGGAAGATGATACTTTTGAAGTTGAGTACAAAAATGCATTTTCATCTGAAAGAAAGTGGAGTTCTATTTCATTTAAGAATATAGGATCTATAATAGTTGGAGCACCTGAAAAATTAATAGTAAAAAGTAACTTTAAAATGGATGAAGGAATGTTAGAAGCGCAAAAACAAGGTAAAAGAGTATTGCTTGTAGGTTTCTCTAATGAAATAGTAGAAGATACACTGCCTGATATAGAGGTAATTTCTGCTATAGAATTATCTGATCCGCTAAGAAAAAATGCAAAAGAAATGCTTGGATTTTTTAAGGGTGAAGGAGTAACAGTAAAGGTAATTTCAGGTGATAATCCATTAACAGTTTCTAGTATAGCTAGGCAAGCAGGATTAGAGGATTATGAATCGTATATAGATTTATCTACTATAAAAAATGATGATGAAATAATTGAAATAGCTGATAAGTATAGTATATTTGCTAGAGTTTCTCCAAATCAAAAAAGCTTATTAGTTCAGGCTTTACAAGCCAAAGGGCATACAGTTGCAATGACAGGTGATGGTGTAAATGATGTTATTGCATTAAGACAGGCTGATTGCAGTATAACTCTTCCGGAAGCTAGTGATGTAGCAAAGCAAGTATCACAAATAGTGCTTTTAAATTCAGATTTTAGTGTTTTAAAAGATGTATTAATGGAAGGAAGAAGGGTTGTAAATAATATTACTAATGTTGCAACAATATTTTTTATAAAAACATTATATTCTGTAATGTTATCAATATTAAATATTATAACTTGTACGGCGTTCCCATTTATGCCAATACAAATTACATTAATAGATCTTGCTATTGAAGGATATACATCATTCTTCTTATCCTTTGAACCAAATGGAAAGCAAATAAAAGAGAAATTTTTAAAGAGTGTATTAAAGAATTCCTTGCCATATGCTGTAGTGATAATAATAAATATTATAACTTTATATTTAATAGCTCCGACTTTAAATATAAAATTATATGAAATGACTACGCTTATGTATTATATGATTGGATTAACAAGTATTTTAGCTGTAATAAGAGCGTGTAGACCGTTTAATAAATTACGTTTATTTTTATGTACAACAACAGCAATAGGATTTTTTGTAGCGGCAATATTATTTAGAAGTATATTACATTTAAGTAATTTAAGAATACAAGAAATACTAGTATTTTTAGTAATGGCTATATTAAGTATAGTTTTAATATTAATAAAGAATTATTTAATGAGAGCTAAATAGTGTTTAACAACATATACTATCAATTATTATATTAAATAATATTTTATTTAAAATGAAAAATGTATTGATTATAAAATCAATACATTTTTTTATGTTATAGAAGAATTTGAAGCAATTTTTTCTAAATAATCTCTATCTAGTATCTTATAATATTTTCCACTTTTAAAAAGTTTATTTGTACTACAAAATGAATTAATGATTCTCAACAAATGTCTATAGCTTGCACATAAAAGCTCGGCGCATTCTGTTAGATTATAAGAGAAGATTCCATCTTTCTCAGTTTTTAAGATAAAAGATGCCAAACGACTTTCTAATGATTCATAAAGATTAGTGCAAGTGCTGTTATTCATATAACTAAGTCTTTCACCAAGGTTTTGACAAATATATCTTAAGAATACTACATCATTTAAAAGAAGGTTTCTATATTGCATAGATATACCAATGCAGTATGCCTTTGAACTAGCTTGAACTGAGGCAGTTGGAGGTTTTTCCCATAAACTGCATGTTTCGCCTATAATTTCAAAGGAATTAAAAAGTGTTATCGACATTATTTTACCAGATGTAGAATGCGAGAAAACTTTTAGCTTTCCACTTACTAAAAAATATAGATAATTAGAGCATTCACCTTCATTAATTAAAAAATCACCTTTATCTAAGGAAAAAAGTTCTAAGTAGTTATTAATATCTTGTGAAAATAATTTAGAAATACCCGTATTATTAATGTATTTATGTAATAATACATTATCTGTAACCTTTACCATAAGTTCCTCCACATAAATGAGTAAATTAATAATATTATTCGTATATTCGTGTAATTATTTTAACATAACAATAAACAGATAACAATAAGGCCTAATACTAAGAAAAATAAGGAATAATAGCTAATTGGTAAATAAATAATCAAATATATGATTAATAAATATAACGAAAAATGTCTAATATATATTGAATAATATTCAATATATATTAAGTAAAATAACAATATTAAGATAAAAAGCGAATAATGAATAAAAAAAATAAAATAATATACAGTTTTTTAGTCGAAATATGACATAAGTCATATTTTTTTATCCTCATAATCATTATAATCAAATTATAAATGAATTTTAGGAGATGAAATAATGAGAAAAATAGTAACTTCTTTATTGCTTATTATGACTACACTTCTTTTTGCTGGATGTTCAAACTCTGGAAATAATGAATCAGCAGGAAGTAAACTGGATAATGGTGATTATTCAAATTTAAATATAGCCTTAATTTCTGACACAATTGGAACTGAGAAATTTATTCTTCAAGCATATGAAGCTTTAGAAGAAGCAAGCAAAACTTACGGATTTAAAATGACATCTATTGAATGTACTGATACTGCTGCATGGGAAGAAAATACACTTGCTGCATCTAATGAAGGGTATGACTTAATAATTGGTATTGGTTGGCAAGCAGCTGATCCATTTAGTGATGCTGCTGATAAATTCCCAAATACAAAATATGCTGTAATTGATACGACTGCATCTAATGAAAAAGTAACAAGCTTTGGATTTGATGAAGCGCAAGGTTCATACGTTTTAGGGGTAATGGTTGGAACTGCTTTCCCTAATGAAAGCTTATATGGATATATTTCATCATTCCAAACACAAGCTACATATAAATATAGATATGGATTTGCAGAAGGAGTAAAGGCTGTTAATCCTGATGCTAAATTCATGTACAACTATACTAATTCTTACAATGATACTAATTTAGCTTATGAATACACATTACAACAAAAGGCTGCAGGAGCAAACTTTATTTTTGGTGGAGTTTCTGCTAGTGCAAACTCTGGTATATACCAAGCCGCTCAAGAGTTAAGTAAAAAGGGTACGCCAATATACACAACAGGATTAAGTGTAGACCAAACTACTTCTGAAAATACAAGTATTATTAGTGGATTATTAAAGAATACAGGGGCTGTTGTAGATACTATAATTGATAGATTCTTAGCGGGCGAATTAAATGGTGGTTCACAAATCCTTGGATTAAAAGAAGGTGCATTTGGAGTTGTTGGTGTTTCTCCAGAAGAAATGAATTATAGAAATACTGAAATTATAACTGATGAAGTTATAGCAGCTGGTAAAGAGGCAGCAGAAAAAATTATTTCAGGGGAATTAGTAATAGAAGTTCCTGAAGAAGCTGCAAACTAATTAGAATATAAAAAAGAGTACGTAGTACCAATCATATAAGGGGCAGAAGCAATTTTAGCTTTGCCTCTTATTAATATTCTAGATTAATTTAGAAAAAGGAGTAACTTGGATATGCTTTTAGAAATGAGAAATATCGTAAAAACATATGGTAATGTAGTGGCTAACAACAAAGTTAATATAAATCTTAATAAGGGTGAAATACTAGCTGTTGTTGGAGAAAATGGAGCTGGGAAGTCTACCATAATGAAGATACTTTATGGATTGGAAAGACCGGATTCGGGGGAAATACTTATTAATGGAAATAAAATGAATTTTCACAATCCATCTGATGCTATGAAACAAGGAATAGGGATGGTACAGCAACATTTTATGCTTTTTGAATCAATGACTGTTGCAGAAAATATTGTATATAAAAATGAAATGAAAAAAGGAATATTCTTTGATTATAAAAAGAATATTAAGGTGGTAGAAGATCTGTCAAAGCGTTATATGTTACAAGTAGATCCAAGTGCTATTGTAGGGGAGTGTCCAGTAGGACTTCAACAACGTGTAGAGATATTAAAAACACTTTATCAAAATGCAGATGTTATTATTTTTGATGAACCTTCAGCGGTGCTTACACCGATTGAAGTAGATGAGCTTTTAAAGACTATGAAGCAATTAGCTAAGTTAGGAAAAAGTTTAATAATTATAACTCATAAGCTTCATGAAGTTATGGAAGTTGCAGATAGGGTTGTAGTAATGAGACTTGGAGAAGTTGTAGCTGAAAGATTAAAGAAGGATACAAGTGTTGAAGAGTTATCGTATTTAATGGTTGGAAGACAAATAGCTAATAGAGTAATTCCTGAAAAAGAAACAAAGGAACAACTTTTAGAAGTTAATAACTTAATATTAAAAGGTGAGCATGATAAAAATATCTTAAATAATGTTAATTTACATGTTAAAAAAGGTGAGATAGTAGGTATTGCCGGTGTATCAGGAAATGGTCAATCTGAGCTAATTAGATGTATAACAGGTTTAGAAAAAGTTGATGGTGGTAATGTAATTATCAATAATAAAGATATTACAAATCATACCGTAATGAATATTAGAGAGTCTGGTATTGCTCATATTCCTGAAGATCGTTATATGTGGGGAAGTGCACCAGATGCAACATTAGCTGAAAATGCATTAATGGGATATGAAGATAATAAAGAATTTTCTAAAAAGGGAATTTTAAATATTAATAAGGTAACAAAACATGCAATAGATTTGATTTCTAAATTCCGTGTTAAGGCAGATTCACCTTCACAAAAGATAAAAGAGCTTTCAGGTGGAAATGCACAAAAACTTATTGTTGCAAGAGAAATGTCCATGGAAACACCACTTATTATTGCTTGTGAGCCTACAAGAGGAATTGATATAGGTGCAATAGAGTTTATTCATGATCAGCTTGTTGAAAAAAGAAATAAAGGAGATAGTGTATTATTAGTATCTTCAGAGTTAAGTGAAATTATGGATTTAAGTGATAGAATTTACGTTATTTATGAGGGTGAAATTGTTGGTGAATTTAAAAGAGGAAGTATTGATGAAAAGGCATTAGGTCTTTTAATGGTAGGAGGTAAGTATAATGAAAAGTAAAAATTCGTTATCTGGGAGTATTGCAAATAGTAGACTTTCAAGTATATTTGAGCCATTAAAGCATCCTCTACAAGCTATTGTTGTTGGACTAGTATTAGGTGGTGTAATTATTGCATTTTCTGGATTTAATCCTTTTGAAGCAATTATAGGAATGTTTAAAGGTGGATTTGGATCTGCTTATTATTTAACTACGACTTTAACACGTTCAGTTCCTATTATATTCGCTGGTCTTGCTGGTGCATTAGCTTGGGGATCAGGTTATTCAAGCTTAGGTGCTGCGGGGCAAATGGTTTTAGGTGCATTTACTTCAGCTGTTGTAGCTGTTATATGTCCAGGACCACCTGCTTTTGTTGTTGCTATGTCTCTTGCCAGTGGTGCAATAGTGGGTGTTTTATATTCACTTATTTCAGCTTATGTAAGTGAAAGATTTAAGTTAGATTTACTTATTATAACTCTTATGATGAATTATGTTGCTGATTATATAGCTTCTTACTTTACAACATATGTTGTAAAAGACCCACTAGGTTTAGATTCTTCAGCAATTCAAACACAAAAGCTAACTGATAATATTTTGCCTAAGATATTTGAAGGATATTCATTGCATTGGGGATTTGTAATTTCTGTTATTTGTGTTCTAATTGTACTTTTCATAATGAAGAGAACAAGCTTTGGATATAAAGCCAAAATGGGAGGATTAAACTCTAACTTTGCAAACTACGGTGGTGTTAATAGTACTAAGATGATGTACTATGTATTAATGCTTAGTGGAGCATTAGCAGGTCTTGGTGGAGCATGTGAAGTTCTAGGAACAAGATATCGTTATGTAGATAGTATGATTACATCGCCAGGTTATGCATGGACTGGTATTATAGCTTCATTAATGTCAAGCAATCACCCAGTTGGTATTTTAGTTAGTAGTATTTTCTTAGCTGGAATTACTACAGGAGGAAGTACTATTGAACGTAGTATGGGAGTTCCATCGGAAGTAACAACAATTATTCAAGGAATTATTACTTTGTTAATTACAGCGAGATTTGCTGTAAAGTGGTATAAAAAGAAAAATGCAACAAGCAAGGAAGGAGTACAATAATGGAGTTAAGTGTAGATTATTTAGCAGTAGTAGCTAATTCGACTCTTCGTATGATGACACCTATTTTATTAGTAACTTTGGCTGCAGCTATATGTACTAAAGTACGTATTTTTAATATTGCAATGGAAGGAACAATGCTAACAGGAGCATTTTTCAGTATTGTTGCTAACTATTATACTCATAATGTATTTTTATCTGTTCTTGCTGGAGCAGTTAGTGGAATGATAGTATCTGCTGTTGTAGGATTCTGTATAATTAAATTAAAAGCCTCTCCGGTTGTTGTTGGTATGGCAACAAATACTATGATGGGTGGGGTTACAACATATTTACTTTATATAATTTTTAAGACAAAAGGAGTATTTACTGATACTAGTTTAGTAAGTCTTCCAAAAATAGATTTGCCTATTATTAAGGATATTCCTATATTAGGGACTATTTTTTCAGGATTAACAATTGTTGATTATTTAGCATTTATATTAGCTATAGGAATGTATATTTTCTTATACAAAACGGTATTAGGATATAGATTGCGTGCTGTTGGAATTAATAAAGAAGCTGCTAGAAGTCTTGGTACACCAGTAGAAAAATATCAATTCCTTACTATAAGTTTATCAGGAATATTATGTGGATTAGGTGGGGTTCTCCTTTCTATGGGAACTGTAACATTATTCATGCAAAACATGACTTCAGGGCGAGGATATATTGCTATGGCAGCTAATAACTTAGGTAAATCTCATCCAATAGGGGTACTTTTATCAAGTTTATTTTTTGGATTCTCACAAGCAGCTGGAAATGTACTTCAAAATACATCATTAAAAACACAAATTACTGCATCTATACCTTATGTAGCTACAATAGTTGCACTTATATTATTTAGTATACAAACTAAAAGAAATAAGAAAAAGAAGATTAAGTAGGTGTAGAATATGAAATTTTTACATTTATCAGATATTCATTTCTTAAAGGAGTATCCTAAAGCTGAAAAGGGATATAATTCTATTTTTAATAATATGACAAGTCCTTTGATTCAGCTAAAAAAGGCTTTAAGTATGGTTGATTTAAGTAAAATTGATTTTGTTATTATAACTGGTGATTTAGTAGAATCAGGAGTGTATGAGGATTATTGTATTTTAAAATGTGAGTTAGAAAAATTATTAGGTAATGTTCCCTACATACTTACATTAGGAAACCATGATAATAAGGAAGCCTTTTATAAGGGGTGGTTTAATAAGGAGTGTAGCGAGCCTTATAATATTGTTAATGAAATTGGCAATCTTAGAATTATTAGTTTTGATAATTCAGTATATAAAAATAGTGATGGATTTATTTCAAATCAACAGTATAAGTGGTTACAAAAGCAATTAAAGGATAAGAGTAAAAAAGATACTATTTTAATGCTTCACCATCATCTTATAAAAGATCAATTTACTACACCATCAGTGGATATAGATGATAACTTTGAAAAGATAATAAGAGAAAGCTCATTGGTTGGAATTTTTGTTGGACATACTCATCATCCCTTTAATGGAATTTTTGCGGGTAAGCCATATTTTTCAACAGGTAGCCTTAGTTTTATAGGGCATGATGAAAGTAATGGAATAGTAAGATTTGAGGAGAATGCTCAGTTTAGTCTTTGTACATATGAAGATGGTAAAATAGCAGTAGAAGTGCTTTCAGCATTAAATAATAATAAATTATTAGGAATAGTTAATTTTAAAGAATAAATATAAAAGGTGCCTATTTAGGCATCTTTTATATTTTTAATATTACTTTAGTATAGAGTTTTATTTTACTAATATTAGACAAGTCTTGAGGTTGTTGAGTAGTAATAAAAAATTTGCATAAACTTTTTATATGACTACATGGAGGTGTAAGATGAAACTTGTAACAATTAAAAATTTAAAAAAGTATTATGGTGATAAATTAATATTAGATATAGATAAATTTGAAATAGAAGAAAAAGAGAAAATAGGAATTGTAGGAGAAAATGGAGTAGGAAAAACAACATTATTAAAAATTTTAATAGGAGAATTAAAAGCTGATGAAGGATCAGTATATTTAACAGATAGTTATTCGTACATAAGTCAATTAGATGAAGAATGTAAAGTATGTGATAATAGTAAAATAAAAAAGATTTTTAATGTTCCTGATGAATATGAAGAGTATTTATCAGGCGGAGAAAAGGTGAAAATGAGAGTAGTAGGAGCATTACAGGAAAATACGAGCCTTATTATTGCTGATGAACCTACCTCCAATTTAGATAGTAGAAGTATAAAAAATTTAGATGATATGTTTAAAAAATATAGCGGAGCGTTATTAGTAGTTTCTCATGATAGAAAGTTTTTAGATGATGTATGTAATGAAATTGCAGAAATAGAAGATGGAAAATTAAAAGTATATAAAGGCAATTATAGTAGATATTTAGGATTAAAAGGAGAAGATTATAAAAAACAAAAAAGAGAATATGAAAAGTATGTTCATGAAAAGGAAAGATTAGAAGAGGTAATAGGTGAGAAAGAGATATTGAGAGATAGAATAAAAAAGGCACCTAAGGGAATGGGAAAATCAGAAGCAAAAACTATTAAAATGGGTGATCAAAGGGGAAAAAAACATATTGAAAATAATATAAGATCAATAGAGAAAAGAATAAAGCATATGGAAGTTGTTATGCCACCTAAGAAAAAAGAAAATATTATAATAAATATAAATGAAGGTACAGAAGTTGCAGTTAAGAATTTAATAGAAATTAAAAAGTTAAAACTATGTGTACAAGATAAAGTATTAATAGATGAAATTAATTTAAATATAAAAAATGGATTGAAGATTGCATTAATTGGAGAAAATGGATGTGGAAAAACGACTTTATTAAATAGAATCTTAAGCAATAATTCAGAGGAAGTAAAGATAGCAAGTAACGTAAAGGTAGGATATTTTGATCAAAGGCAAGATAGTTTAAAAGATGAAAAAAGTATCTTAGAAAATATAAAGGAAGATTCTATATGGGATGAAAGTTTTATAAGAATAAATTTGGGGGAATTCGGGTTTAAAAGAGACTCAGTAAATAAATTAGTAGGGCAATTATCAGGTGGAGAAAGAGTAAAAGTTGCTATATGTAAGATAATATTATCTAATAATAACTTGCTAATATTAGATGAGCCTACGAATTATTTAGATATAAAAACTATAGAAGCATTAGAAAATGCTTTAATAAATACAAATAAGACAGTATTGTTAGTATCTCATGATATAGAGTTTATATCAAATGTATGTAATTATATAATAGAAATTAAAGATAAAGAAATACATGAATTTGAAGGAAGATATTCTGATTATATTAAAAATGCTGATAAAAATAAAAGTGAGAAAAAGAAGCATTTAGATGATGAAATATTAGTTCTTGAAAATAAAGTTTCAGAGGTGATTTCTCTTTTATCAATAGAAACTAAAGAAGAGAAAAAGGAGCAACTTAATAAGGAATATTTAGAACTCATAAATTACTTAAGAGAATTAAAATTAAGGAGAGAATCGTAATTGTTATATTGTCTTATTTATCTTTATAAATTATACTGAATCTATAAAATATAAGAATATATAAAAGGGAAATAATAATTATGGAAGAAGTTAAAAGTAAAATTTCAATTCCTCGATATCAACAAATAGCAATTGAGATTGCCTCGAGGATTTCAAGTGGGGAATATAAGGTTGGTGAAAAGATATATGCACGTTCATCAATAGCAAGTCAATATGGTGTTTCTTCGGAAACTGCAAGACGTGCGATTTGTATATTAAGTGACTTAGAAATTGTTACTTCAGAAAAGGGAAGTGGAGTTACAATTAAATCCTATGAAAAAGCAATTAATTTCATTAAACAATATAGTAAGCGTCAAACAATTGATACTATAAAAGAAAATTTATTAAAAAGTATAGCACGCCAACAAAAAGAGATGAATACTTTAAATGAATGTTTATCTGATTTGATTACGGCATCAGAACACTTTAGATCAATGAATCCATTTATGCCATTTGAGGTAAAAATAACTGCAGAATGTTATTACTTAAATAAAACTGTATCAGAAATTCAGTTTTGGCAACATACAGGAGCTACTATACTTGCTATTGGTAGAAATGGAAATGTACTTAAATCACCAGGACCATATGCTATATTATTAGAAAATGATACTATATATTTTTTATCACAAGATGACTCATCACAAAGGGTGAAGGAGTTTTTATATCCTATAAAATAATAGTGGACTTTTGAAGTGCCCAAGGCTAGAAATAGTTTTGGGCATTTTTCTATTATTTGACAAAGTAACAACTTTATAATAAAATGAGGTTGTTACTTGGAAAAAGGAGGAACGAAATGATTAGATTTGAAAAAGTTACAAAAAGGTATAAAACGCAACAAGTATTAAAAGAAATTAACTTAACAATTGAGAAGGGAAAACTTGTTACAATTATCGGGGAAAGTGGTTGTGGTAAAACAACTTTATTAAAAATGATAAATAGATTAATTAAGCCGTCTAGTGGATTTATTTATATTAATAATAAAAAAATACAGTCAATAGATGAAGTTATGTTAAGGCGAAATATAGGTTATGTTATACAGCAGACTGGATTATTTCCTCATATGACTATTAGGCAAAATATAGAGCTTATTCCGAAATTACAAAAACTAGATTCGGAAAAGGTAATTGAAAACACTAGAAGATTAATGCAGATGGTAGGATTAAATTGCGAAGAGTTCTTAGACCGTTATCCAACTGAATTAAGTGGTGGACAACAGCAACGGGTCGGTGTAGCTAGAGCATTTGCTAATGATCCAGATATAATTCTTATGGATGAGCCATTTTCAGCGCTAGATCCAATGACAAGATCAGATTTACAAGATGAGCTGGTTGAATTACAGTCAAAATTAAAAAAGACTGTTGTATTTGTTACGCATGATATGGATGAGGCTATTAAGATTTCAGATATGATTTGCATAATGAAGGATGGAGAAGTATTACAATACGATACTCCAGAAAATATATTGAGGAATCCGATTGATGAATTTGTTTCTAACTTTGTAGGTAAAAATAGAATATGGGCATCTCCTGAATATATAAAAATTTCTGATATAATGATTGATAAGCCAATTACTGCATATAAAAACTTATCTATTTTTAAATGTATAGATAAAATGCGTCAAAAGAAGGTGGACAGTCTTCTTATAATTGAACCTAATAACCATAAATTAATTGGTGTTGCAAAAGCAAGTAAACTTAGAGGTATTGATGATAAAACGCAGGTCGTAGAAGAATTTATGAATAAAAATTTTACAACTCTTTCCATAAATCAATGTATTTTAGATGCCTTAAAGGTGGTTACAGAAGAGCATGTATCTACTGTTCCAGTTGTCGATGGTGATTCACATTTAGTAGGTTTAGTTACTAAAAGTAGTCTAGTTACAACATTAAGTCAACAATACTTTGATTACGGGGAGGATGAAATGATATGAGTTTATTGCAATATTTAATTGAGAATCAAGCCCAAATATTATCATTATTAATAGAACATATAAAATTGACAGCAATTTCTGTTGGTGTAGCAATTTTAATTGGAGTACCTTTAGGAATTTTTATTTCATATGCAGCGAAAGCTAGCAAACCAATTTTATGTGTGGCAAATATTATTCAAGCTATACCTAGTATGGCATTGCTTGGATTTATGATACCTTTCTTAGGGATAGGAACAGTACCAGCTATAGTTGCAGTTGTTCTTTACTCACTTCTTCCTATTATAAAAAATACCTATACTGGAATTGAGAATATTAATCAACAGACTCTTGAGGCAGCAAAGGGGATTGGACTTACAGCATTTCAGGTATTAACTAAGGTACAGATACCTTTAGCGCTTCCAGTCATCATGGCAGGTGTACGTATTGCATCAGTAACTGCAGTTGGACTTATGACTATGGCAGCATTTATAGGTGCTGGTGGTTTAGGTTATCTTGTCTTTTCTGGTATTAGAACAGTAAATAATAATCAAATATTGGCAGGAGCTATTCCAGCATGTTTATTAGCATTATTAGTAGATTTCTTAATTGGATTAGTAGAAAATCTAGTTATGCCTATGAGTCTTCAAAAGGGTAATATAAAATCTAAGAAAAAGAAACGTATAACACAAAAGGTGATATTGAGTATTTCAGCTTTAGTTGTTGTTATTATTTTTGTAGTAACTTCTTTTGGAAATACAGTAAGTGAAGGGCGTACAATTAGTCTTGGTTCTAAGGATTATACTGAACAAGCTGTTTTAGGAAACTTAGTTGCAGAATTAATAGAAGCAAAGACAGATATTACAGTAAATAGAAATTTAGACTTAGGTGGAACTCAAGTCTGTTTTGGGGCACTTCAAAGTGGTGATATAGATATGTATATTGAATATAGTGGAACAGCGTATAGTGATACATTAAAGCATTCTCCAATTAGTGATGTTGAACAAGTTTATAGTACAGTTAAAAAAGAGTTTAAGGAGATTTATGATATTGAAGTATTAAACTCAATGAGTTTTAACAATACTTGGGTTTTAGCAGTAACTGAAGAAACAGCTGACAAATATAATTTAGAGACAATAAGCGATTTAGCTAAAGTTGCTAGCGGTATGAAAGCAGGAACTGTTTTTGAATTTGCAAATAGGGAAGATGGATTACCAGGATTGCAAAAGGAATATAATTTTAAAATGGGTAGCGTGGTAACTTTAGATGGAGCACCAAGATATACAGCATTAGTCAATAAAGAAGTAGATATCGTTGATGCATTTGCAACTGATGGTTTATTGAAAAAGTTTAACTTAAAAACTCTAAGTGATGATAAAAATTTTTTCCCACCTTACTATGCAATGCCTATTATAACTTCAGAAAAGTTAGAGGAGTGTCCAGAAATAGAGGGTATTTTAGATGAATTAGGATCTATTCTTACAAATGAAGTCATGATGGAGCTTAACTATAAGGTTGATGAGTTACAAGAATCACCTTCAAAAGTTGCAAGGGATTTTCTTGAAAGTAAAGGTATGATATAAGAATTAATTAGAAAATTAAAAAATAAGGTTATTGACTTTTTTTTGCAATTGGAATAAAATAGAATTAATCGAGTAGCAAAATGCGTAAATCCAGATCAAGGATTTACGCATTTTTTTCTTTTCAGTATTGGTTATGGTAGCTTTCCAGTAAAAAGACTCCATATAAATTATTAGGAGGAAAAGCTATGGAAAAAGAAGTTTCAATGAATAAGATGGGGATTATTCCTATAAAGAAGCTAATGATAACAATGGGGATGCCAATGATTTTATCTATGATATTACAAGCACTATACAATATTGTTGATAGTTATTTTGTAAGTAATATTCCAGGAATGGGTGATTATGCAGTAAATGCACTTACATTAGCATTTCCTATTCAAATGTTAATGATAGCGATAGGGGTAGGTACGGGAGTTGGAGTTAATTCTTTATTATCAAAAAGTATCGGAGAGGGTAATAGAGAAAAGGCAAGTCATATTTCAGGGAATGCAATTTTTATTGGAATATGCATTTATTTGGTGTTTTTAGTTTTTGGTTTATTTGGCGTAAATTCATATATAACTTCTCAGACAACTAATTCTATAATAACTGAAATGGGAAATTCTTATTTAAGTATTTGTACAATATTTTCTTTTGGTGTAGTTCAATTTACTATATATGAGAAGTTATTACAAGCAACTGGAAGAACTACATTATCTACAATAGCTCAAATTACAGGAGCTGTTTCTAATATGATACTTGACCCAATTTTAATATTTGGTATGTTTGGTTTGCCTGCCATGGGAGTAAATGGTGCAGCATATGCAACTATAATAGGACAAATTTTATCTTGTATAATGGATATGATTTTTCACTATAAATTTAATAAAGATATTGATTCAAAGTTAAAGTATATGAAGCCGCAAAAGCATATAATTGTGGAAATGTATAAAGTAGGTATTCCTGCAATTGTAATGCAGGCATTAATGTCTGTTATGACATATGGAGTAAATATTATTTTTGGAGCACTTTCTATTTCTCTAGTTACTGCATATGGAGTATATTATAAAATTCAACAGTTTGTCTTTTTTGCAGCTTTTGGAATGAATAATGCTATTATTCCTATTATAGGTTTTAACTATGGGAAGAGAGATGAGAAAAGGGTTAATGAGGCAATTAAATATGGAATGATATATACATTAATAATTATGGCTATTGGTATGGTAATACTTCAGTTATTTGCAAAGCAGTTAATTGGGATATTTGCATTATCAGAGCAAACTCAAATTTTATGTATTAAGGCTATACGAATAGTTACTTTAGGATATTTATTTGTTGGTGCTAATGTAGCATATCAAGGTATATTCCAGGCACTTGGATGTGGTGTTCGTTCTTTAATTGTTTCTTTAATACGTTTAATAGTTGTTACTTTACCATTAGCGTGGGTATTAACGAAGCTTCAAAATGCTCAAAATATTGTATGGATATCATTCCCAATTGCTGAAGCTTGTGCATTTATAATTGCAATAATATTTATGAAGCAAATTAGAAAGAAAAAAATAGATAATCTTAATGAGGTTGATAAAACTGAGTTAATAAATGATAGAAGTATGATATAAAAGTATTTTAAAGTAAGGCATTAATAATTCATCTATATTTCAGAAATTAATTAATGTAATTCGAAGTTGTAGGGCTTTATCGTGATGCAGAATCTTTGTATAATGAGTGTAAAAAAATGTATATCATGTTACTCTGTTAACATACTGAGGAATGGAGCTAGAGTAGAAGGGATTATTTTTATCCATATCAATATCCAGTTTATCCTTATTAATTTAAATATTAAATAAGAAATAGGATTTTGAAGCTATAATACTTAGTATTTATTTGATTCTTAAGATAATATATTATATCAATAGATACAGTAAGAACTATAAATTTAAGTAAAAAGGCAATATATTATACTTAGGTATAATGTATTGCCTTTAAATTTATCTTGAAGCTTTTCTATAGCCAGCAGCTATAGCTTCTTCTTCACTATTGAAATTAACTAGGTAATCAGAATCGGCCATATTTTCATAATCCCTTTGACCAGGACAATGATATATTTTTGATTTAGAATTTCCTCTTATTATTGTTTCTTCAGTAGATGTAGTATTATTAGAAGAAGTTGTGTTTGAAGCACTTGAAGAACCAGTGCTATTTATTTCTTCACCACTAAGTGCACTATTACCAGTAGCGTAATCTATTGTAATGCCGGGTTGAACATTATATACAAACACATTAAATTCAATACCTTCCCCATTATCTTCAACAGATTTTGCTTCCATTTGAACACCAGTAGCAACTAGATTATTGCCTTCGAATACCGGAGTTACTCTGTATAAAACATGGTTATTTGTTTCTTTAATATAGTCAGCAACCATATTTTCGTATGGAAGCATTAAAGTAGCATTAAAATATCTTGTTCCAGTAATTAAATTTCTATCATTTGCATTTTCAGCAGTTAACTGATATCCAATTAAGTGAGATCTATTATAAAGATATTTTCCTTCAACAATATCATATTTTATAGACTGCCATCCACTTGGTTTAACAGAACTAATAGATTCTCTTTTTTCTGTTGGCATTATATCAGTTCCTATATTTGAATATGCAACTCCACATCTACCTAAATCATCTAAAGGTGCATATTCCTCAAAAGAGGTAGTTGTTAAATCTGAGTCAGAAAAGTTAGGTACATTATTATTTAAAATAATATAATCGTCACCAGAATATGCTGGAATATTGTTAATAGTTATATTACTACTATCAGTAGTTGTTGTATTTGATGTAGGTGAATTTTTATTATTAGAATTTTCAATTACTTGTCCATTATTGTCTGTAGAAAGATCAATAGTTATAGAACAACTAATAAGTCCACTTAGACATAGTAAGGTTCCTAACATCATAATTAATGAGTTTTTAAATTTAAGTATTTTTTTCATTAGTATATTCTCCTATAAATTTTCTTTGTTATTTTTTCATGGGATGATCCTTGAAATTCAAATTCAGTAATTAACTCCCATGAATTATTATTTAAGTTAATATCAAAATGCAAGTCAGCGGGATAAATACGATTCCAGTTATAGATAATTAGGTTGTTAATTTTATTGATATAGTTACATAATGATTTATCTTCAACTAAGCAGAAGTCATTTTCATTACATTGATTTAAAAAGTCTTCACAAACTTTAATATTTCCATTATCTATATCTTTATATAGTTTGTAAGAATAGTTATTCATATAAAGATTTTTATTTTTAACTAATTCTTTTATATCTGCTCTAAGAACTTTATCTTGACTTTGTCTTCTTTTATTAAAGGTCATTCCATTTTTATCATCTAAACAAACAATTATATTCATAGTTTCCTCCTTATATTATTTCTTGTAATATTATATCAAAATTTTATTAGTGTAGTTATAAAATATAGAATATATTAAAAGGTATTTTAAGGGGATTTATAAAAAAATTTTAGTAAGAAACTTTAGTTAAAAGTTTGAAAATTTAATTGAATGAGATTCACATAAGTTATATTATATACTTAAATTAGCATAATAAAGTTTAGTGGTATAAATTAAGGAGGAAAATTTATGAATAAGATATGTGTACTTGGAAGTATTAATATGGATTTAGTAGTAAAGGTTAATGATATACCAAGAGTTGGAGAAACAATTTTATCAAAATCATTTGAAAAGATTGCAGGTGGAAAGGGAGCTAATCAAGCTATTGCAGCAAAGAGATGTGGGGCAGAAGTTTCTATGATAGCTAAAATAGGAAAAGATGAAAATGGTAAAATTCTTAAGAATAAGTTGGAAGAAGATAAGATAAGTACAGAGTGCATTTTTGAAGATGAAAAAGAAGCAACAGGAATGGCTTTTATTATGGTTAATGAAAGTGGAAATAATTCAATAATAGTTGTATCAGGATCCAATATGGCAATTAATGAAGAAGAAATACAAGCTTCTATAGAAAAAATTGAAGAAGCTGATATAGTGATAGCTCAATTTGAAACATCTGAAGAAATGACAGTAAAAGTATTTAAAAAAGCTAAGGAGCTAGGAAAAGTAACCATATTAAATCCAGCTCCAGCAAAGAAAATAAATGATGAACTTTTAAAAGTTACAGATATTATAATACCAAATGAAACTGAGGCAGAACTTCTAACAGGTGTTACTGTTAATACTTTAGATGAGGCTAATAAAGCGGGAAAGGTATTTTTACAGAAGGGAGTTAAATTTGTAATTATTACTTTAGGGTCTAAGGGAGCAGCTGTAATAGGAACAGAGTTTTGTGAATTAGTTCAAGCCTATAAGGTAAATGCCATAGACACAACGGCAGCAGGAGATAGCTTTATTGGCGGACTAAGTTCAAAATTAGATTTTAAAAATATCAATAAAGAAAGCTTAATAAATGCAGTGAGCTTTGGGAATAAAGTATCATCAATATCTGTTCAAAGAAAGGGTGCTCAGCCTTCAATTCCTTATTTAAAGGAAGTAAAAGAAGTTTATGGAGAGTGTTAAAGAATAGAATGTTTTTAGGTGATATAAAACTTGAATATCAAATTTTATAAGAGTATAATGATATTAATTTATTTTAGGAGGAATATTATGAAAACACTTAATGTAAGCGAACAAAGAAAAATGCATCATCATTACTAGAGACTTGGTCTGCTAAAAACAGATACAAGTCTATTAGCGTAGGCTTGTATCTCTGGTAATGATAAGTTAAGTGTAATCATAATTTATTATTATAAACCATGTGGGATATATGCCTACATGGTTTTTTTGTATAAAAAATTATTTTAGGAGTGATTAATAGTGAAAAAAAGTATTATAAAACCAAATATATTACCAGGGTTTATGGAGTTGTTACCAAGGGAACAACAAGTATTTAATGATATAGTATCTAAAATAACAAAGGTTTATGAGGATAATGGATGTTTAGCAATAGATACGCCAATAATAGAAAAATCTGAAGTCTTAATTGCTAAAAGTGGATGAGAAACAGAAAAGCAAGTTTATAGATTTCAAAATGTAGCTGCATATAGAATAAGAAAAGTGAAACAATATAATCGAGGTGATTATATGAAATCAATATGGGAAGAGAACTGTAAATTTGATAAAAGAGAAACGTTAAAAGGTGATATAAAAACCGATATTTTAGTTGTCGGTGCAGGAATAGCAGGAATATTAACAGGTTATTTTTTAAAGCAAAGTGGGAGAGAAGTAGTATTAATAGATAAGTCTGAAACAGCAGGTGGAAATACAAAATGCACTACAGCAAAGATAACATCACAGCATGATTTAATTTATGATAAGTTGATAAAAGAGTTTGGAGATGAAAAGGCTAAGCAGTATGCAAAGGCAAATGAATTAGCTATAAGGAAGTACAAAGAAATTATAGATAAAAGAAAAATAAAGTGTGATTTTGAAGAAGTTCCTGCATATATTTATTCTTTAAATGAAACTGATAAAATAAAAAAAGAAGTAGAAGCAGCTAAAAGATTAGGAATAGATGCAGAATTCATAGAAAAAATTAATCTTCCATTAGAAGTTAAGGGTGCTATTAAATTTAACAAACAAGCACAATTTAATCCACTAAAGTTTTTAAAAGATATTTCAAAAGATTTAGTTATATATGAAAAAACTAAAGCTATAAAAATAGAGGAAAACTTAGTGCATACTGATAAAGGGGATATAGAAGCAAATCATATAGTGGTAGCTACTCATTATCCAATAATGAATGCACCAGGATATTATTTTATGAAAATGCATCAAGAAAGATCTTATGTCATAGCTTTAGAAAATGCAAATAATAATATTGAAGGAATGTATATAGATTATGAAAAACAAGGCTATTCATTTAGAAATTATAAGGGGCTACTACTATTAGGGGGGATAAGTCAAAGAACTGGTGAAAATGAAAGTGGAGGATGTTATGATTCATTAAGAAAAGTTGCAAAAGAAATATATCCAAATTCAAAGGAAAAGTATCATTGGTCAGCTCAAGATTGCATTACCATTGATGGTATTCCATACATAGGAAGATATTCTGATAGTACACCCAATATATATGTAGCTACTGGATTTAATAAATGGGGAATGACAAGTGCAATGGTATCAGCTATGATAATTTCAGATTTTATATTAGGAAATGAAAATGATTTTTCAGAAATATATTCACCAAAAAGATTTGACTTATCATTATCTATCAATAATATTGCTAATGACTTAGTTGAAACAGCTAAGAATTTTATAGCACAAAAAATATATATTCCAAGTAGTGAAATAGAGCATATTAAGAATGGGCATGCTGGGATTGTTGAGTATAATGGTGAAAAGGTTGGAGTATATAAAAATAAACAAGGAAAAGAATTTATTGTATCAACAAAATGTGCACATTTAGGATGTCAACTTCATTGGAATGCAGATGAATTAACCTGGGACTGCCCTTGTCATGGCTCAAGGTTTGATTATAAAGGAAGGTTAATAGAGGGCCCAGCAACTAAAGATGTTGTAGAGGATTAAGAATAAAGGTAGCCATATAGAAAATATTAAAGATAAAAAAATGTAATCTCTAATTATGTAAAAAAATAAAATGCATATACTAACTATATTGCAGTAATAAAACAAAGGAAGGAGATTATATATGAAAAACAAATTATCTAAAGATGCCTATGGTGGGGTACATGGCAGAGACTATGTACCATATATAAAAGATAGATCAAAAAGTGGAACTAATATTGCTGTAATAATAATTGGAATAATATTAGCAACTATATTTGCAGCATCTACTGCATATTCAGGAATGAAATCAGGGTTAACAGTAGCTGCAGGGATTCCAGGAGCAATAATTGGTTCAATGTTTATTGGAGTATTTGCTAAAAATAAAGGAATACTTGGAAAGAATATAACACAAGGTATGTCAAGTGGCGGTGAATCAATAGCAAGTGGGATGATTTATGTATTACCTGCAATTATTTTAATAGGAAGTAATGTAACTTTTTTAGAGGGAATAAGTGTAGGGATAGGTGGAGCGCTATTTGGGATAGGAGTATTATCATTAGTATATAATTATTTGATAGTTGAAGAACATGGAAAGCTTATGTATCCAGAATCAATGGCTATATCTGAAACATTAGTAGCATCAGAAGGTGGAGGAGATGCTATTAAGTTTATGGGAATAGGATTTGGAATTAGCGGTATCATAAATGTTTTAACAGGATCATTTTTGAATTTAATTAATAACACTATTACTTATGTAGGAAGTAAATTTTATAAATGGAAGTTTTCTATAGAAGTAAATCCACTTTTACTTGGAATAGGGTTTATAGTTGGATTAGAAGTATCATTAACTATGTTTGCAGGATCACTATTATCTAATTTTGGTATTGCACCTTTAATAGGTTATTTTACTGATATGGCAGAAATGAATGCTAAAACATGGAATGATACTACAGTACTTATCAATCAAATGGATGTAAATGCTATAACAGGAAGCTATGTTAAATATATAGGAGCTGGAATGATGCTTTGTGGAGGTATAATAGGTGCTTTAAAACTTATACCTACAATAGTTGTATCTATAAAGGAAACATTAAAGGCTAGATCAAGTAATGAAGGCAGTGGAGAAAAGAACTCTGGGGAAATGATAATACTTTTAGTTGGTATTGTAATTGCATTTGTAGCAGGATTTTTTATTTCTAATAGTATTTTAATGGCCGTAGTTGCAGCTATTGTTTCATTAATATTATCTTTGTTATTTGTAATAGTTGCAGGGCGTTTAACAGGAACAATAGGTACATCAAATCTTCCTGTATCAGGAATGACAATAGCTTCATTAGTAATATTAACATTAGTATTTGTTATAATGGGATGGACAGGGCAAGCTGATAATAAATCATTATTACTATTTGCTGCATTTATGGTTGTTGCGATATCAGTAGCTGGTGGTTATAGTCAATCTCAAAAAGTCACATATGTAATTGGCGGAAGTAAAAAGGAAATGCAAAATTGCTTTGCAATAGCTAGTGTAATTGGAGTTATTGTTACTACAGGAACAATAATGCTATTATCTAGTCAATTAGCCATCACAGGTGCAGATGCACCATTTGCATTACCACAAGCAAATTTAATGGCTACATTAACTTCAGGAATAATGTTAGGAAATTTACCTTGGCCTATGATTATAGTTGGTGTTGTTATGGCATTAGTTTTATTTTTATTAGACTTGCCAATAATGACTATAGCAATAGGTTTTTATTTACCAATATCAACAACAACAATAATTTTAGTTGGAGCATTAATACGTGTATTTGTTGAAAAAATGAGCAAAAGTGATGAGGAAAAAGAGGTTAAAGTTTCAAATGGAATAAGTTTATCTTCAGGACTTGTTGCTGGTGGTTCTATTATTGGATTAGTAGGAATTATATTACAAGTAACAGGTATTATAAAACCTAGAACACCGGTAGGATTCGTAGCTAGTAATATGATGGGAATAATATTGTTAATTATTCTAGTTATAGCAACTACAATTCCAATTATGATGTCAAAGGTGAAGAAAAATGAATGATAATGAAGAAGTTTTAAATTTAAAATTTAGAGTTTGCGATAATGTAGAATATAAAATTGATGATAATGGAATAGTCACAATTTTTGAAAAGCAAGATCATAAGATTCAAAGATTTTTTAGAAAATTAAAGTTTAGGATTCCTTTATATAAAGAAATAGCCTTTGATGAAATTAGCAGTGCAGTATTTCTTGATATTGATGGAAATAAAACTGTAAAAGAAATAGGAGAAAACTTAGTGAAAAGATTCGGTGATGAAGTAGAACCGCTTTATGAAAGATTACTTGTTTTTATTAATCATATTTATGTAAATTGCAAATATATTGAAAAATAAAATACTACTCTGAAGGTAAAAAATATTCCAGTGGCAATGTTATTAAAAACTTGCCACTTTTTTGATGAAAATATACGATGATTATTGAGTTTATAGTAAAAACTATTGACTTAGAGTAAGGCACAAGTTGTATACTTATATATGGGAAAAAATACTAGAGGGGTATATGAAATGTTAAATACAAATGTAGATTTATTAAAAGGAAAAATTCTTAAATCATTAATAATTTTTGCAATACCATTACTTATATCAAACTTGTTTCAACAATTATATAATACTGTAGATATAATGATTGTAGGGAATTTCTTAGGAGATACATCATTGGCTGCGATAGGGGCAAGCTCTGCAGTATATGAATTGCTAATTGGTTTCGCATTAGGAATAGGTAATGGACTTAGCATGGTAGCAGCAAGAAGCTATGGAGCAAATGACACTAAGTTATTAAGAAAATCAGTGGCAGGATCAATTGTTATAGGAATTTTTATTACTGTAATAATTATGGTTATTTCTCAATTATTTTTAATGCCATTATTAAGATTATTAAATACACCTGCAAATATAATAGATGAATCATATTCTTATATTTCAACAATTACATCATTTGTAGGAGTTATGTTTGCATATAATTTATGCGCTGGTTTATTAAGAGCTATAGGAAATAGCTTTATGCCATTAGTCTTTCTTGTAATATCATCTTTATTAAATATAGGATTAGATATATTATTTATTACACAATTTAATATGGGAATTAAGGGAGCAGCTGTTGCAACAATTATATCTCAAGGTGCTTCTGTTATATTATGTATTGCATATATATGTTCAAAAAGCAAAATACTTATTCCAAAGAAAAAACATTTTGCTGTTGGAAAAGAGCTATATAGAGAATTAATAGGACAAGGCCTTTCTATGGGGCTTATGATGGCAATTGTATCTACAGGAACTGTTATATTACAAAGTGCTATAAATGGGCTTGGATATTTAACTATTGCTGGGCATACTGCGGCTAGAAAGCTTAATAGTTTTTGCACTATGCCAATAGTAGCAGTAGCATATTCAGTTTCTACTTTTGTTTCTCAAAATAAAGGGGCAGATCAAGGTGAGAGAATTAGAAAGTCAGTATATTATGCTAATTTAATAGCTATTGCTTGGGGAATAATAATAACAGGTGTTTTATTTTTTGTAGCACCTACATTAGTTAAGGTATTATCTGGTTCAAGTGAGGATATAGTTATAAGTAATGGAGCAAGGTATTTAAGATTAAATGCACCATTTTATGGGGTATTAGGAGTATTATTAAACTTAAGATATTCATTACAAGGATTAGGTAAGAAAGTTGTTCCATTAGTATCTAGTATTATTGAATTCTTTGGAAAGATTATATTTGTTATATTAGTTATTCCGCAAATGGGGTATTTAGGTGTTATACTTTGTGAGCCGATTATTTGGTGCTTTATGACTGCACAACTTATATATGCATTTTATAGTAATACTTATATTAAAAAGTTTAAAGTAAATAAAGAAATTAATATTGCATAAGAGGTATTTGGTATTAGTGAAGTGTTTAAAGGAGTGTTTTTTGGCACTCCTTTTAATTTGACATTAGTAATATTACATATTATTAAGATAAATAAGTATCTAGGTAGAAGAAAATAATTACTTTATTCTATTAACAGTCTTTATAAGTTGTTCAAGCTTTTCAGTAGAAGTGATTCTTTCATTACATTCTAAACTATTTAAACATACATAAAAACCTAGGGATTTATAGTCATCTTGGCTTTGGGGTTTACAAATTGGAGAAACAAATGCAACTTCACTCTCAGAGCCTATATGGTTACAAAGAGTGCAGATATTAGTACTATTTCTCTTTGAAGAAGTAAGTCTACAAGCCATTCCTAATAGCTTACCATCCATATTATAAGTTATAAGAAGTTTTCTAGTCGATTCATCAATCCAACCTAAATATACTAGTTTTGAGTCTTGTATACTTAAATCAGGAAGTTTAAGCTTCTTTTCCTTTTTAAATACTTTATTAATTTCAGAACCTGTAATAGTAGGCATTCCATATACATATTGATTTAAATCCTTTAAGTAAATAGGTATATCCAAAGGATCAGTTATTTCACTTATATTAAGGATTTCTTTTTGTTCTTCTGATAAATTACTAAAAAATGATAAAATTTTATCTTGAGTACAAATTTTAGTAGTTTCAACGATATTAGGATCAATACAGTTTCTAAAAGCATTATTTAAATCAAATAAGCAGTTTTTTATATAATTATATTCTTGTTTTTTTATAAAAGTATCCATAAAAATACACCTCATTTTTAGAAAATCAAATTTATATTATGTAGTATTAACTATAATTTTATTATTAACTAACAAATAAAAAGATGATTATTTGTACATATAATGAAGGTAAAATAATCATCTTAATTTCAATTACTAAAACATTTATTGAAATATAACAATGAAAGAATAGCATACTTTAAAACAAGTATTCAATCTAATAAATGATTCTGTATTAATTATGAGCATAATTGTTTTTGTTTATTTATAATTCTTCTAATACTTTTTTCTGACAAAAAATATTCTTTAGTTAACTCATCTATGGTATTGCCTTTAAGATATTTTTTATATATTTCCTTATTTCTTATCTCAAGACTATCTTTTATACCACTTTTTTCTCCCCAGGCTTTATGATTTTCGCACTTTCTTGGAATATAAATATATTCTCCATCTATATACTCTTGGATAACCTCAAGAATTTCTACGGGTAACACATCTGTTGCTTTAATATATTTCATTTCCTTACTCCTTAATTTTAAATAATTAAAATATAAAGCAAAGAATACTAAAGGCTATGTGTTACAGAACCTAAAATAATGTCTCAGCTATTTTAATAACTGCTTAGGCTCCAAACAAAGCATAGCTGACCTTTGTGTAGTCTTTGCAAGGAGCAAGCAGGTTTAAAAATGAATGTATCATAATATACTTTCATTAAAAACACCTCCTATAATGTCTAAATTATATCATATTCATAAGTTAAAATATTTTTAAGAAGTAAAAATTTAATATTTTTAGATTCAAGTAAAGAAGTATATGAATAGTATAAAAAGAGAGTATTATATAAAATTTTATAAAGGGGGTAATATATGATAAATGTAATGATTATTTGTGGGTTAGTATTACTAATAAGTATAACTTCTACCAAAATATTATATAAGTTCGGGGTACCGATTCTTTTAATATTTATAATGTTAGGAATGATATTTGGATCAGATGGAATTGTAGGAATATATTTCAATGACTATCAATTAACTAATAAAATAGCTACTGTAGCGTTGATATTTATTATGTTTTTTGGAGGGTTTGGGACTAATTGGAGTATGGCTAAACCTGTTGCAATACCATCAATTCTTTTATCAACGTTAGGAGTTATTTTTACAGCTGGATTAACGGGGATATTTTGCTTTTTAGTATTTAAAACAACATTATTAGAGGGATTACTTATAGGTTCAATAGTTGGATCTACGGATGCAGCATCAGTATTTGCTATTTTAAGATCTCAAAGATTAAATCTTAAGGGATCAATTGCATCTATGTTGGAGTTAGAAAGTGGTAGTAATGATCCTTGTGCATATATGCTTACAACAATTATATTAGGGATAATGTCTAATAGTAATAATGGAAATATATTTGTTATGGTATTAAGTCAAGTTTTACTTGGTGGAATAGTAGCAGTGGTGTTAGCTAAATTTTCTATTTATCTATTGAGGCATTTTAAGTTTGAAATAGAAGGGTTCTATCCTATTTTTATGACTGCTGTAGCAGTACTAGCTTATTCACTAAGCGAGTACTTGGGGGGGAATGGATACTTATGTGTTTATATTACTGGAATAATCATAGGAAATGCTAAGATACCACATAAAAAAAGTACATTCCAGTTTTTAGATGGAATCTCGTGGCTTATGCAAATTATGTTATTCTTCTTGCTGGGATTATTAGCATTTCCATCTAAGATACCATTAGTAATTGGAAAAGGAATATTAATATCAATATTTATGATTTTAGTAGCAAGACCAGTAGCTATATTTAGCATATTATATTGGTTTAAGATACCAATAAAACAACAGATATTTATAGCTTGGGTAGGGATAAGAGGAGCAGCATCTATAGTTTTTGCAATATTTGCCGAGACATATGGAGTGTCAATAAATAATGATATTTTTCATATAATATTTTTTATAGCTCTATTTTCTGTGATTGTTCAAGGAACAATTACTCCTAAATTAGCTAAAAAATTAGATTTAATAGATAATGAGGAGTCAGTATTTAAGACTTTTAATGATTATAAAGAAGATAAAAGTACAAGTCTAGTTGAATTTACAATTGATGAGCATAATATTATTGCAAATAAAGCTATAATGGATGCTAATATACCAGAAGATATTCTTGTGGTTATGATAAAAAGGAATGGGGATGTATTTGTACCAAATGGTTCTACAAAAATTTTACCAGGAGATATATTAGTTTTATCAGGAAATAAGCTTAAACATTTTAATGAATATCGCGAAGAAAAGAGTACAACACTAACGGAGTTTTCAGTTGAAGAAAAGAGTAGTTTAATAAATAAATCTATAAAAGATGCCAATATTCCAGATGATGTTCTTATAGTTATGATAAAAAGAAAGGGAGAAGTATTGGTTCCTAATGGGAACACGATAATTCTACCAGATGATATATTAGTTGTGACATCAAATAATATGAAGGAAGTAGAAGAATTATTAAGTGTATAGGTTATAAAAAAATTCACCGTAATATTTTTTGATTTATGGTGAATTTTTATTGGAATAAATATCAATGAAGTGTGTCATGGAGATAAAATAGATACAATAGGAATGAATATAGAATTTTTTGATATTGAATCTACTAAAGATAAACAATTTGGATTTAAAGCAATTCTTCCAAATGAAAAAAAATTAGTTTGTCTTGGTGATGAGCCTTATAAGGAAATTTCTAAGAGGTATGTTGAAAATTGTGATTGGTTGCTTTCGGAAGCTTTTTGTTTATATGAAGATAGAGAAATATTTAAGCCTTATGAGAAAAATCATAGTACACCTATTGAAGCTGGAAAACTTGCAAAAGAACTTAATGTAGAAAATTTAATTTTATATCATACAGAAGATAAGAGGCTTCCAGAGCGAAAAAAACTTTATAGTGAAGAAGCAAAAACAGTTTATGATGGACAAGTATTTGTTCCATATGATTTAGAAAGAATAGAACTTAAGTAATAAATAAAAATGATGTTCAATATTTTGAACATCATTTTTATTTTAAATCATAATAACTATAAGTTAGAAAGAACTTATTTTAATTTAGTATCTAATTCATTTGAAATTGCAAGGTTGTAAATATATGCATTGTTTACTTCGTTTATAAATTCTACTTTCATTTCATCAGATAAATTAATATCAGCTAACATATTATGATACTTCATAACATATCCTCTTAAATCATTTATTTCAGGGAATTGATAATAGTTTAATCCATCATTAGATATTTTATAGTTTGTACTTAACAATGAAAGGAATGTTCTTCCTCCAAATAAATCAGCTAAGAATCTAGTATAAGCATATGCAACAACTAATTCTGGTTTAGTTTCTGATAACTCTTCAATTTTTGCAACACAAGCTTCAGTAGAAGCTAATAATTTCACAGAATTTAATTTATCTCCTAATAAGAAGTTTAAATCTTTTTTCATAAGTTCAGAACGATATAATTCTTTTGTCACAAAAGGCTTTACAACAGCGTTATTTTCATTTTTATCTAATGCACTTTCAATAGCTTTATACATTTTTTCTAAATTGTAAATATATTCAGCATATCCATCTACTGAAGCTGTTCCATCTACTAGCTTTTTGATATATCCTGTATTTTCAGCAGCACTATGTAATAAAGATGTCTTTTCTCTTATATCCATCATAAATTTCATTTTTATCACCTCATATTTATATAAATTATTTAACAATAATATATATCAAAGGAAAATAATTATCAAGTAACGCAATGCTAAGAAAAGTTTTAATTCTTAGTAAAATGGTATGAATTACTTTGGTTTTCTTAATATTTCATAATATTTCATTATGAATACAATAAGTGAAAGTAAAAAAAGCCAGAAGGGAGTCTGGCTTTTAATATGTTTTTGTTAGTTTAAAAATTGTGAAATTATATAATTTCTTTTATAAGTTTAATTTAATAGTAATAACTTTTAATTTAATATTTGTAACTTTTTATAAATTTCTTGTTAATTTGTATACTTTATCAATTGTAATAAAAATTGATATCATTTTTTCTTCCCATAGAAAATCCTCCTAAAATTAATATGATATATTATTCAAAATACACTAACTAATCACAAAAAAGAGCAGATAGATTTATTTTTTACATAAATCTATCTACTCTCTCAATATCAACAAAGGTCAGAATACTTTGCAATAATTTTATTAACTAAACCATATTCTAAAGCTTCGGTAGAAGTTAGCCAATAGTTTCTATCAGTATCTTTATTAACTTTTTCTATAGGTTGATTAGTTGCTTCACTAATTAGATTATTAATTCTAGTTCGGACTCTTAGTATTTCTTTTGCTTCAATTCCTATATCGGTAGCAGGTCCGTTAAATCCACCTAGTGGTTGATGTATCATATACCTTGTATTAGGTAGTGAATATCTATTTTCTTTTTCAGCGGCAAGATAAATAGTTATTCCTGCGCTAGCTACCCAACCTGTACCAATCATAATAACTTTTGGCTTAATAAATTTAATAATGTCATGGATTGTATCTGCAGATTCAACATGTCCACCTTGACTATTTATAAATATTTTAATTGGTTCATCGCTTAATTCTTCAAGAATTAATAGTTTAGTACATACCTTTTCAGCTAATTCTTGATTAATTTCACCAGAAATAAAGATAGTTCTAGATTTTAGTGATTTTTCTGTAATTAAACTAGAAAAGTCTTTTGATTTTTCTTCACATTTTTCATTTCCATTTACATTTTGATTATAATAAAACATTATAGTAACACCTTCTTATTAAATAATATTGCTTTACTAATTAATAATATTAGTGTCATATATTAAATATGTATAATAAATAAAAGTGATGAGATAAAATTATTTTATCTCATCACTTTTATTTATTCAAAAGGTCTAACTCTTAAAGTTATACCTAAATCATCACATACCTTTTGGCTAGCTTTAATATCTTCCTCGCCTATACAATCAACTACAGTAAATACGACATTTGGAATATAAGACTTACATGATACGGCAAACTTCTTCATTGCTTCGTAAGATTCAATTCCAAATTTATTCTTAGTTATTTCATAAAATTCCTCAGCTGTTGGAGCATTAAGGCTTATTGAAACTGTATCAATTAAATCTTTTAATAAAGGTGCAATTTCTTTTTTGTTAATTAAATCTCCTAATCCATTAGTGTTTATTCTTGTTGGCATATTTGAATTTCTTTTCTTTATATATTTTGAAATTTCAATTATTGCATCTAATCTTTCTGTTGGCTCTCCAAAACCACAGAATATAATTTCATCATAAAGGTTAATATCTATAGCTTCAAACTCAGCAATTACTTCTTCAATTGTTGGTTCACTTTTTAGCCATAAGCTATTAGTCTCAGCCATTTTTTTTGTTGTTCTTAAACAAAATGTACAGGCACATGGACAACGATTAGTCAAGTTAACATAAATATTTTTCTTTATTCCCCTTGACTCCATTTCAGAAATAGTTATATTTTTTAAGCTTATAAAATTACCATTATCATTAGTATATAAAATAACCATTTAAACACATCCTTTTATATTATTTTAATTCAGTTAAAAATTCTTCAAAACAAACACCATAGCTTCCAGGTAAGTTTAAATCAGTAGTAAATTTCAATGATTTACTAATAAAACTTGTGGCCTTTTCAACCGAAGATGCAAAATCTTCACCTTTAACAATGCTAGCTGATACAATAGATGAGAAAACATCTCCAGTTCCTGAACGGTCACCACCTATTTTTTCAACCTTTATAACTTTAAAAGGTTTATTAGTTTCGAATATAAAATTTTCTATGGATCCTTGTCTTTGTAGACCTGTAATTACTATTTTGTTTGGACCCTGAAGTGATAATCTTTCGCATAAAGAATACAATTCTTCATGAGTTGGAGTTTCATTAGGATAAGGTAAGTCTAATAATCTACAAAGCTCAGTAAGATTAGGAGTTAAAACATCCGCATATTTTATTAAGTTTTGCATCTCTTTGCACATTTCATCTGTATAAGTTGAATATAGTTTTCCATAATCACCCATAACAGGATCGATTAAAACTATGTTATCTTTTGTTTTAAATTTTTCTAAAAATTCGATTACTATTTCTATTTGCTCCTTTGAACCTAAAAAACCAGTACAAATTCCATCGAAATTTAATCCTAGAGTTTCCCAATTATTAATATATTCTCTCATTTTAGGAGTATAATCTTCAAAGAAAAAATTATTGAATCCAGTATGATTAGATAGGATAGCTGTTGGTATAAAACAGCATTGAACTTTAAGTGCCGAGATAATAGGTAGAGAAACTGCTATAGAGCATCTACCAAAGCCGGTTATATCATTTATAAGAGCTATTTTTTTTTGATTGAATCCCCTCATTTTTTCACATCCTTTAAATAACAATTATAAAAGAAGAGTTTAGGAAAAGCAATTTCAAAAGCTTTGTAACGATACAATATTCAGGTTAAAAAGCTTTTGCTTGGATATTATATTGAAGTATTAACATTATAAAGATAGAGTATTTGATGAAGAGGCTTGGAATTATATATGCGAAAATAGTTAGGTTATAATAAATTTACAGTGTTATAGTAAAAGTAGTAGAAATGCAGATTTTATTATTTATTTTATGGACTACTATTCTTTTGATTTGATTTGTTTAAAAAATTGATATAAATTATACAGATTTTTAATTAAGAATTTAATTTTATTACTATATATTTTAAATATTATTTAAGGAAATAATTTATGGGTAAAGTTTATTATAAATAAAAAAATAATGGTGACTATAACTGTCGTATTTGAGGAATATTATATATAGTATTAAGTAGATTAAAATTTATAAGGAAGTGTAGATATGAATAAATTTATAGAACAAGCAAATTTAATAAAAAATGATATTGTAGAATTTAGAAGAACTATTCATAGAAATCCAGAAGTTGGAGAGAAATTACCTAAAACTAAAGCTTACGTAATAGATAAATTGAAGGAGTTTGGTTATGAGCCAGAGGAGATATGTGAAAGTGGTATAGTTGCTACTATTAAAGGAAATAAACCAGGTAAAACATTTTTACTAAGAGCAGATATGGACGCGTTACCAATGGTAGAGGCTACTGAATGTGATTTTAAGTCAAATAATGGTTGTATGCATTCTTGTGGTCATGATATGCATACAGCAATGCTTTTAGGTGCAGCAAAGTTACTTAAAAAAAATCAAGATGAAATAGAAGGAACTATTAAGCTAGTATTTCAACCAGATGAAGAAGGATTTACTGGAGCTAAAAAAATGTTAGAAGCAGGAGTGCTTGAAAATCCTAAGGTTAATGCAGCTATGGCAATGCATGTACATTCTTCTACACCTTCTAATGTTGTATTATGTGGTTTAGGAACTAGTATAGCTGGATGTAAAAGATTCAGAATAGTTGTAAATGGAACAGCATGCCATGGAGCTATGCCTGAACTTGGGGTAGATCCAATAAATATAGCAGCGCACATATATATATCTTTACAAGAACTTATCGCAAGAGAAATAATAGCTACAAAACCAGCAGTTGTAACAATAGGAAAATTTGTAGGGGGAGAAGCACCTAACATAATACCTGGAGAAGTTGTTATGGAAGGTACAATAAGAGCTTTGGATAAAGAAGTTGGAGAATTTATATTTGATAGAATGAAGGATATAGTGGAATATACAGCTAAGATGTTCAGAGGAGAAGCTAAATTAATAGAATTATCATCAGTACCACCATTAGCAAATGATACTGAGCTAGCTAAGGAAGTTACTTCTTATGTAAAAGACTTAGTTGGTGAAAAGGCTGTTTGCTTATTTGAAGGTGGAGGTATGGGATCAGAAGATTTTGCATCTTATTCATATGAAGTACCAAGTGTTTACCTTATGTTAGGAGCTGGTACTAAGGAAGAAGATCCATTATATGGTGAACCAATGCATAATGAAAAAGTTGTATTTAATGAAGATATATTAGTTACTGGAGCTGCTATGCATACATATTGTTCTATTATGTGGCTAAAAAATAATAAATAAAAGCTCAAAAGGTAGAAATAATGAGATTATTAGAGATTTTGTTTTATCTATTAAGAAGCAGTTCTAAAGTTACAATTAAGGAGCTTGCTAGAGTTTATAATGTGTCAACTAGAACAATTCAAAGAGATTTGGATAAATTATCAGTATTAGGAATCCCAATAATAATATATAGAGGGAAAAATGGTGGCGTTACCATAGATAGCAATTATATAATAAACAGACAAGTGCTAAGAAATAATGATTATGAAAAGCTAATGTTTTCAATATATATTTCTGAAAATATAAGTAAGGATATAGAGGAGGCTACTTTAATTGATAGGTTTAAAATTTTGGATAAGGATAATTCTATAAAAGTCCTAGAAAAATTAAAGCAGCGGTTTATAGTAGATCTATATGATGAAAAATTTGATATTGAAAGTGACGTATGCAAGGAAATTGATAAAGCTTTAGAAAGTAAGGATTATATAGAAATAGATAGCCAAAAGGGGAAAATAACTATTTTCCCAATTTCTTATGTTTTAAGAAAAGAAGGTCTATGTTTATATGGGTATAATAAAGGATATAAATTGCTCTTAATAAAAGATATATATAATGTTGTGGTTATTAATAAAAAATATAAGGGTAAAGTAATTGAGTATAGAAGAAATAAAAAAAATATAAAAATAGTATAAAAATAAGGCAGTATATGTCTTATTTTTTTATTATAATATTTGGTATTAATTAGAATAAATGTAATGGTGTTCAATAGATAGTGAATTGATGGTTAAAATGGAGAATAATAAAAATGAAAAGAAATATAAAAAAAATAATATTATTTATTATAGTATTTTTTAACTTATTAATGAAATATAATGCAGTTTTTGCTGATAGAATAGAATCTTACAATGATTCAACTATTCAGAAAGATAAAATAAATTTTAAAAACCTAATTGTAAATGATGGATTATCGAGTAATCTTATAACAGATATTTATCAAGATTCAACAGGATATATTTGGATTGGTACAGAAGATGGATTAAATAAGTATAATGGTAATGTGGTAGTAAAATATTCGTATAAAAATGACAATGAAAATAGTATTACATCACCACATATCACTAGTATAAACGAAGATAGATATAAGAATATATGGGTTGGGACAGATTATGGATTAAATATTATCAATAGAGAGGGAGATAAGATAATAAGAATAGGGGCTGAAGAAGGAAATGACTCTGAATTATCTAATTGGGAAATAACTGAGATATATAGAGATAGCAATGATACTATGTGGGTCGCAACTAAAGATGGATTAAATAAATATGATGAGGTTAATAATAAGTTTATAAAGTATTACTCTGATGGAAGTAAGACAAGTATAACTAATAATCATATAACTGACATACAAGAAGATGATAATGGATATTTATGGGTAGCGACTATAGCAGGAATATCTATTATAGATTTAAATACGAATAGTATATATAATAACAAAAGTGAAGTTGATAATTTAGAATATGTATATCAAGTAGAGAAAAACAATAAAGGAGAAATTTGGATATTATCTAAAGGTGGTATATTCAAGGTAATAGATATTGATTATGAAAAGGAAACTTATAAAGCTGATATTATTATAGAAAAAGAAACTGATAATAATATAACCAAAATGTTATATGACAATAGTGGAAATATGTGGCTTTCAGAGGGTGATGGATTAATAAGATATATCTTAAATAGTAAGGAAACTCAAAGATATAAAGCAGCACCTGATTATTTGTTAAGTAATACAATAACATGTTTATATGAAGATAGAAGTGGAGTAATATGGGTAGGAACAAATAAGGGAATTAATATATTAAACATCAAACAACAATTTAGTAACAAAATAAATAATATATTAAATACATATGGAATATATGAAAGTAGTATAACAACATTTTTGGAAGATAATAATAATGATTTATGGATAGGTACTGATGGAAATGGATTGATTAAGTTTAATTTAACTAAAAAGGAAGTAGTAAGATTTGTTTATAATGAAAATGATAGTAATTCCTTACTTAGTAATAAAATAAAGTACATACTTGAAAGCATAAATAATAAGATAATAATATTCACTGAAAAGGGAGTAAATACAATAGATAAGGAAAGTTATGAAATTCATTCATATTCTTATTATAAAATAAATATTAATCTTTTTTTTAATGAAAATTTTAAAATTATAAATGATGATAAATATTTGTGGATAGCAACTATGGATGGACTTTATAGAGATAGTCATGAAAAGCGTGAAGTAGTTAAATATAAAGATAATTTTTTAGATAATGGAATTAAAAATTATAAAATATATGATATTTTTCAAGACGAAAGTGATGAAAATATTCTTTGGTTAGCTGGAGGGTTAGAAGGGGGATTAATAAAATTTCATAAAACAGAAGGCATAATTAAGAATTATTTATCAAGTTCAGAAGAAAATTCATTAAGCTATGATTCTATAAACTGTATTCAAGGAGATGGTAAGGGAAATCTTTGGATAGGAACTGAGTATGGTTTAAATAAGTTCAATATTAAAGATGAGAGTTTTACTAATTATTATGAGCAAGATGGATTAGCTAATAATTATATAAATAGTATAATTGTGGATGATAGTGATAACATATGGATAGGTACAAGCAATGGATTAAGTAAATTTATTGTTAATGAAAATAGATTTGTGAATTTTACTGAAGTAGATGGAGTATGTGGAAATCAATTTAATAAAAGAGCTGCATATAAGACAAATGATGGAGAACTGTTATTTGGGACAACTAAAGGAGTAGTTTCATTTAATCCGGATAATATAGAGGAAGTATCAGCTAAAGTAGATAAGGTAGTTATAGATACATTGTGGATAAATAGGAAGTTAGTTGTAAACGATAGAGAAACAATTAAACTTAAATATAACGAAAATAATATATCTATTTTATATTTTCTTCCTGACTATACAAGGATAGATGGAATAACTTATTTATATAAGATGGATGGAGTAAATAATCAGTGGAATGTTGCCTCTTCAGAAGGATATTCAACTTATACCATGTTGCAGCCAGGTGATTACATATTCAGAGTTAAAGCTGTAAATAGTGATGGAAGTTTTACAGAAGAAACTACTTTGAAATTTAATATAAAGAGGCCTTTTTGGAAATCTAATACAGCGTATTGTATATATATAAGTTTAGTATTAATAATAATTATTTTTATATTAGCTGAAGTTAAGTTTATGAAAAAATTATTAGCTAGGCAAAGAAAAGAAATAAATCATCAACTTGAGGAAAATAAAAAACTTTATGAAAGAAATATTAGAAATGAAAAGTTTAAAAATGATTACTTTGTTAATTTATCACATGAATTAAGAACACCATTAAATATAATTTTATCTGTGCTTCAATTATTAAATTACTTAGAGGAAAATGATGGATTTACAAAGGAGAAATTTTCTCATTATATGGACGTAATAAAGAAAAGTTCTAATAGTTTATTAAGTATAATAAATGATATTATAGATAGCTCTAAAATAGAATCTGGTGCTTATAAGATAAGTAAACAAGAAAATATTGATATAGTATATTTAGTAGAAGAAACTGCATTAAATATGAGTGATTATATTAACAATAAGGGAATTGAATTAATAATTGATCCAGAAATTGAAGAATTACTAATATGTTGTGATTCAAAGGAAATAGAGAGATGTGTTGTTAACCTTATTGGAAATGCAGTTAAGTTTACAGAAAAAGATGGGAACATTAAAGTTTTAATTAAAGAACAAGATAATACTGTAAGTATTTCTATTGAAGATAATGGTCTTGGAATATCTAAGGATGATCAAGAGTTTATATTTAAGAGATTTGAGCAAGGTGGTAATGTTAATTCAACTAAGGTGAGTAGTAGTGGAATTGGATTAACGTTAGTTAAATATATTGTAGAGTTACATGGTGGACATGTTGAGTTAGAGAGTGAGTTGGGGAAAGGCAGTAAGTTTACACTAGTGTTACCTATAAATTAAAGAGTATTAATATTATTTTAGAACTTCTATAATTAACATTAAAATTAGATTATTGATTAATTTAATCTTAATAAGTGTTAGTTATAGAAGTTTTTGTTTTTAATTATTAATTTGAAATATGTCATATAATTATTGAAATTTTTATTAATGAATATATAATTATTTTGAATAAATAAAATATAGTAAATTTAGTGGTTAGAGTTAATACTTTAGCTACTTTTATTTGTGCAAAGAAAGGAATAGAGCTGTGGATATAAAAGAAGTTTTAAATTCTAATATATTTAAAGTATGGGCAAGATTTATACTTGCATCTGTAGTTGGAGTAGTATTAAACACCATATATACAGTGGTAGATGGAATATTTATAGGACAAGGAGTTGGAGAAGTTGGACTTGCCGGAGTAAATATTGCATGGCCAGCGGTAACTCTTATTGTTGGAATAGGACTTATGATAGGAATTGGTACTAGCAGTATAATGGCAATTTATATGGGAAAAGGTAAAAATAAAAAGGCTGAAAAAGCATTAGGAACTTGTATTAGTCTAATAATTATTGTAGGAATTATAATTACTATATTAGGACTTGTGTTTAGAGAGCCAATAATTAAGATGCTAGGGGCAACTCCAGATACTATAAAAAGTGCAATAGATTATTATACAATAATATTTATAATTGCAATACCATATATGTTTGCGACAGCTTTAAATCCAATAGTTAGGACTGATGGAAGGCCAGATTTATCAATGATTATGATAGGTATAGGAGCAGTTGCCAATATAATATTAGATTGGTTATTTGTTATGAAACTAGGATTTGGGGTAAAGGGGGCAGCAATAGCAACAAGTGCAAGTATAGTTATATCAATGACTGTATCTTTTTATTACTTTATAATGGGCAAAGCGAATATAAAGATAAAAAGGAAACATTTAAAAATAGATAAAGGAATAGTAAAAAGAATTTTAAATATTGGATTTGTAAGTTTTGCAATTCAAATATCCTATGGAATTATACTATTAACACAAAATAAAACTATGTTTTTATATGGAAGTACTATAGATGTTGCAATATATACAGTTGCAACGTATGTAAACTGCTTTTTAGTAAATACTTGTATGGGAATAGCACAAGGATTACAGCCTTTGATAGGATATCATTATGGAGCTAAAAAAATTAGAAGAATGAATCAATTTGTCTATATAACAATTGCTGTATGTATTTTAGGTGGTGTTTTGGTTTATAGTGGTATATTTGTTTATGGAAGAGAAATAATTAGAATTTTTGGAGTTGATTCTAAAAATATAGAGTTCGCATATAAAATGATATTAATTTATTGTATTGGGAGTCCTATTATAGGGATAATATTTACTATGAGTGGGTATTATCAGGCCATTGGTAAAAATATTTATGCAAATATAATATCTATAGGAAGAGGATTTGTATTTCAATTCATATTTACAATAGTGTTGCCTCATTTTATAGGAACTACCGGGGTATTTTTATCATTGCCTTTAGCTGAATTAATAACATTTATAATCTTAGGAGTTATAGTATTAATAGAATCACGTAAAAACTCTAGAAATTTGTTAAAAAATAAAAGTGTATTAATAAATATACCATAAAATTTACATATGCATTAAGTAAATATTTTTATTTAATGTTGAGAAGAGGCTTTATTTATATATTAATAAATATGTTTATTGTAGAATTATATTAGTAAAAATAAGAAGGAAGATGAAGATAATGAAAGTTGATAAAAGTATTTGTCCTATTTGTGGAAAACCAAATAATTGTGGATATGAAAAAGGTTTAACACATGGAGGTTGTTGGTGTGAAAAAATTAAAGTTCCTAAAGAGTTAAGGGAACAGATACCAGTGGATTTAAGGGGAAAGGCATGTATTTGTAAAAAATGCATAATAGAATATAAAGAAAAATTTAATAAGTAACTATATTTTATGGTATCTTTATTGAATAAATAAAGATACCGTTTTTCGCATAAATATAAATATATTATATTGAATATATATCTGAAAATTCTATATTACATTTTTCAATTTTTGATGAAGGTATACTTGGACTTGAAATATCAAATTTTTCGCTATTAGTCAATTTTATTGGTAAATAAAAAATGAATTCTGCACCATTTTTAAAGCTAGGGTTGGCCCAGATTTCACCATCATGTAATTCTATAAAGGATTTACACAAGAATAATCCAATTCCAGTTCCTTGATTTTTTTTTGTAAATAACTCATCACTTTGAATAAATCTGCTAAAGATTTTTTTGGAATCTGATACAGAAATTTCAGGGCCATTATTTTGAACATGAACAAAAAGTTTTTTTGATTCATAATCTGTAATAATTTTAACTTTGATTTTCCCATTATCATCTGTGAATTTTAAAGAATTCGAAATTAGATTTAGCATTACTTTTTCTATTTTATCAGGATCGCATGAAAGAAAGACTTCCTCTTCATCAGTATCAAAGATTATTTCTTTATTATTTTGCTCCAAATAATCGCATGTTGATAATACTATATTTTCTATTATATTTATTATATTGCAATTAGATAATGTTAAATCAGTAAAATTATTTTCTAACTTACTACTATCTAGTACGTTATTGACAAGTCTTAATAACCTATAAGAGTTCTGCTTTAAAATATTTAAATATTTTAAAAGTGTATCGTTATCAATTTCACAGTTATCAGATAGTAGTTTTAAAAGTAATTGAATACTTGAAAGTATAATATTAATTGGAGTCTTAAACTCATGAGAAAGAGTAGCAAAGTAATTCATTTTACTTAAAAGTATCGAAGGAGAATATTCATCTGAATTAAGTATATTTTTTTTAAAAACATACTTTTCAAATTCGTTTGTTACGTTAAAGCTTACTAAAAGTGAACTTAAATTGTCACATATGTCTTTAATAAGTCCTTCATTGTTTATTTGGTATTTAGTGATATTATCATAATTTATATGTAGTATGCCTATTACCTTATTTGCAAAGCATAATGCTTTAACTATAAATGATGAAGTGTTTTTAGTAGTATATTCTTTTTTATAATATTTAGAAAGAATTGAATTTATATATTTATAGTGCTTAAATGAATTTGTTTCATTGTCAATTTTTGATAATAGAGGTTCATCAACTTTAATAGTTATATTTTCATAAAAAATATTTTCATTAATAGTAGATGAGGCATATGAGGTAATTGCTGAATTATCACTATTAAATAGGAATATGTTTACATTGCAAGCTGCAAGTATAGTACATAAGTTATTTAATATTTCAATTATGAAATCCAAATAGTTATTTTGGTTATCAATATTAGTTTTTTTATATGTAATTTTTTTGAAGTCAATATTTGTTGCTCTATTTATATCTAGAGGTTTTGAAACAGTAACAACATTTTTTGAGTTAAGTAATGGAATTTTATAAACACTAAAAGGTGTATTTTGTGTTTTGTTTATACCATATTCTTCTGTGAGTACAGGAATGCCATCTTCTAAAGATTTTTTGTCAGATTTTAAACTTCTATATGCTTCTTTACTATCCTTTAGATCAAAATCAGTTCTTCCTATAATAAAATCTTTTTCCAATGCGGAAATATCTGCAGCAAATTTATTAGTATAGATATATTTTCCTTCTTTATCTTTTATATAAATGCTACAAGGTAAAGCATCTAAAATAGCTTCTAAATCTTCTATAGTGTATAAGCGTTTAGTATTTATCATTGATACCTCCATTCAGTTAATTAATGCATTTTACAAATAATGTAACATGAAATTACATGAATTTACCCTTTTATTAATAAAAGGACTATTTATGTACATAAATAGCAAGGAAATATGAGGAATTTTTATTGAAAATATGATATGAATTGATATAATATACAGGACTATATTTAAGGATTATGCTTTATGGGGGTAAAATGTTTAAAATAGCTATATGTGAAGATGATAATTATCAAATTGATATTAACAAATTTTTAATAAATAAGTGGGCAAGGAAAAAAGAAGTTTCACTTCGTATAAGGGAATTTCTTTCAGCCGAAGAATTTATTATTAAGAATGAAAATGTTATAGAATATGACTGTATAATAATAGATGTAGGATTAAAAAAGATAAATGGAATAGAGCTAGCAAAAATAATAAGAGAAAATAATAAAGATGTTAGTATTATTTTTGTTAGTGGATTAGATCAATATATATCATATGGATACGATTTTGAGGCTATACATTATTTACTTAAACCAGTAAACGAAGAAAAGTTTTTGGTTTGTTTGGATAAAGCATGGAAGAAAAAGTGTTTATATAAAGAAGAAAAAGATATTATTACTATTAAGAGATTTGGTGATATTATAAATTTAAAATTTGATGATATAGTGTATTGCGAATCTTATCAGCATTATATAGAAATTAATACTAAGGATAGTAAATTAATAGTTAAAAAGAAAATATCTGATTTAGAAAAAGAACTAGATGGAAATTTATTTATTAGAACTCATAAATCTTATATAGTAAACATTTCATATACAAAAGAGATAAAGAAGAATAGTATAATATTAAAAAATAGCATTGAAATTCCAATTAGTAAAATGAAAAAGAATAAAGTAAAAGAGTTTTATTTTAAATATTTTTAAAGATATAAAACTCATATTTTATAAAGTTATAATAAAGTATGAGTTTTGTATTTCTGAATGTAATATTTGTGAAGTATTTAGCATAATTGATGAAAAAATAGTTTTATACTTATAATTTATATATAATAATTTTAATAGTAAAAGAAATATAATAAGAATTATGCAATTTAATATTAGGAGTTTATTGAAAGTAATGCAGTTTATATATTATGTTATTGAATTAATAATTTGTATATTTAATATAGGTACTATTTTGTATTTTTTTGATAATGTACCAAATTACAATAAGACACTTAAGAGTAGTACTAGAATAGTATATACTATAGTACATTTCCTTTTTTTATATTTAGGAACCTATATAGGGAGTGTTTTTGCAATTATAGGGTATTACAGCATACTGTTAGTATTCGGAATTTATATAAAGGGGAGAATGAAGTTAATAAGTTTATTTTGGATAATTCAATTTGTGTCAAATTGTTTATCTGTATATTTTATAGTATATACTTTAGGAATGTTATTAAAAAAGCACACTATATTAGCATTATATAATGAAAGTTATTTATTAAATAAAAGTTTATATTTAATTTGTATATTATTACAGATTTTTATTATAAAATTTCATATAAAGCGAAAAGATTTTATTGAAAAACTTAGTAATAGTCAAATATTAATATCGAGTTTTATATTTATAATAATACAATTGTGTTTAATTATTCAATTATTAGATAATATAGGTATTGATCCTTTTAATACAATTTATAAAGCTGGAATAAGTATACTATTATGTTGCGTGAATGGTTTTTTTTATAAAATTTTAATAATTCTTTCTAAAGAAATTGAAGAAAAATATTTATTAGAAATGAGTATTAAACAAATAGAATTAGAAGAAAAATATATAAAAGAAATATCTGAAATATATACTGATATAAAATCTTGGAAACATGACTATAGAAACAATATAAATGTTATTTGTAACTTAGCAATCGCAAATGAACATAAGAAGTTGTTTGAGTATATTGAGGAATTAGATAAAGAAATAATGATTACTGAAGCTGTAATTTATACTGGAGATTTTCTTATAGATTCAATAATAACATCTAAATATTTATATGGAAATAGCAAAAAAATTAAATTTAATATTAAAGCTGAAAAAATACGAAGAAGAAATATTTCAGATTTTGATATAAATACAATTCTTGGTAATATATTAGATAATGCTATAGAAGGTGCATTAAAATCTAAGAAAAAGAAAATATACATTGATATATTTGAAAAAAATAATAATATTGTTTTTAAAATTAAAAATACTTTTGATGGAAAGATAAAAAAAATCAATGGAAATTACATAACCACAAAAGAAGGAAGCATTCATGGATTAGGAATACATAGAGTAATAAGAACTGTAAATAAATATAATGGAGTTATTTATATGAGTAATGAGGAGAATATTTTTGAAAACAAAGTAATAATCCCTATAAAATAAAAAATTATATTTATTAAAAATAAAGGTTGATATTTTAAGTAATCACCTCTCTTAAATAAATGTCACAATATATATTATATACGGATAATTTAAAAAGGCAGTGTTATAAAATAACAAATTAAGAGATTACAAAATAATAAAATGCAGCTATCCTAGATATGGAAGGATAGCTGCATTAATTATTTAAATAGAGATAATTTTACTGGTTCACGAGGCCATGCTTAAATTTAGTAATAAAATTTAATAGTGTATTTTTGGTTTTACTACTTAAAGATAAAGAGTACCTTTCAGGATTTTCGATGACACTTATAGGAATAATTACTTTTTTCTTACCTGATAATCTATCATTAATATTTTTTAAGTATATATTAACAAATTTTAAATTTGAATTAAGCTTGGCCAATTTTTTAAAATATTTTTTTGCATTTATTAAATTATTGGTATAGTAAAAGCTTATTGCATATTTAGTTAAAAAATCTTCATTGTCTAATAATAAACTACCAGCTGGAGTATTTACACTTTTATTTAAGTAAAAAAGTGCTTCTTTATAATTTTCAATTTTAGTTAATAATAAAGCCAAACTACATATAGAGTAATAATCATCATCCTTAAATGAAAGGGCGAGTTTATAGTATTTAATTGCTTCATCATATGAATTATTATTTAAATAGTATTGTCCATATATTTTATATAGTTCAAAATCACCATTAAATAAATTTAGAGCAGCATTTAAATATTCTTCAGCATTTTTAGAATCAGAGTAAACAGAATCATAGGCTAAAGAGCGTAACTCAATATATTCTTCTAAATTATATGACTCAATATATTTTAATGAATCGTAGCTTAATGATTCACTAAAATATAATTTGTTAAATAATATATCTATTCTTAAAGAAGGATAAATAGACAATAATTCGTTATGCCTTGATGTCCATTTAAAGTGAATGTTTAAGAAATCATAAATATTTTTAGGAATATTTTTATTAGTAGTTATAAATTTTATAGTTTCTTGTTCAAATAAATAAAATAATGATTCATCTGAAGCAATAGGTAATGCAAATAGCGCTTTCCAACTATCTTCGTTTATTCTTAGTGAAAAATCGTTATATATTTCTTTAAGTTTGTAATTAAAAGGATCTATATAATGATTAATATACTTCTTATATATTGGAGTAGATAAATTATCTGAAGTATCATCAGTAGAAATTTTATTTTTAATGCTTTCCAATTCAAATCTTATAGATAAATCCCAAGGACGTAAAGTAAGTAATAAATCATATAAATATTTGGCTTTTTGTAATTCATAAGAATAATGATAAGAATGGGCCAAATCTATAATTGCTTCCATATCAATTGAATTTCTAAGAAGTTTTATATAGCGTTCTAAATAAGAAATTGCACTTGAATATTGATTGTTTACAGTTAGTAAATGCCCGAATTTTGAGAGGCTATACAAATCATTACAGTTGATATTAATAGCTTCTCTAAAATAATTTAATGCCATAAGATTATCATTTTTATTTAAATAATAAGTTCCTATGATTTTCACTAAATCTAAATCCTTTGTGTAGATAGAATACGCAGCAAATAGGCATTCTTTTTCAGGATTTAAATTATTATTTTGTAATGATAAATATGATTTCTCTCTAAGTTCAAGATATTCATCAAGTTTTTCTGCGTTTATATCATCTAGGTAGTTATATGTTAATGGAAGAGGATTTTCTATGTAATTAATTAGAGAATCCACTAATTCTGATGAAAGTTTTGTTTTTAACTTGATCTTATTACTTGTCCATTTAAATTTAGAATCTAATAATTGATATACTTTATTAGGTAAATATTTATGTGAATTTAAATATTTAATAAGTTCTATATTTAAAGAATCAAAAGAAGACGAAGTTTCTAAAACTGCTGAAGTTAACAAATTAATCCAAGGCTCAAGTTTGAATCTAAGCAAAGGATTTGTATAGATTTCATCAACTTTAATAATAAACTTTTCAATGGTATCAATAGATTTACTATCCATAGATGAGTTGATTACTGCTGATAAAATATCATAATTAGAACTTCCTAATAAAGATAAGTTTAAATCACTAATTGATACTTTAGCTAAAGATAAAGCTTTATTATATGCTGATTTTAAAGTTTTAAAATCAATATTGTGATTATTAAAATTTTTAGAATTACTTAAGTTAGAATAAGCCTCTTTAATTTTATCGATATTTTTAGTAGGGGTTATACCTAATACTGTCCAACAACTCATAACTATAAATTATCCTCCTATTCATCAAATTTTTAAATTATTATGTAAATTATAGATAAGAAAAATTGGTGAAAAATATAAAAAATACTATATACATATTCTATAATAAATAGAAAATAATGTAAAAGTAAATAAAGACAAATATTTTTACATTATTTTCAAGAGTTCAATAAATAATATGAGGAGAATAGGAGAAATTGTGAAAAGGTGTAAAAATAAAAAAATAAAAAGTATAAATATTGAAAAATATAAAGAATTTAGGGAGAAAAAATATTAACGAAATTTATTAATATAATAAGTTTTTTTGATAAGTAAAGAGAAAAGTGACCAGTGTAATAATACTTCAATATAAGAAAAAATATATAAAATGTATATTATAAGAAATGGCGAGTGTAAAAAGTATATGGAAGAAATTTAAAATAATAAAAAATAAATTATTTAAATAATATTTAAAAATAATTTTTAATATGTACAAAAAAATAAAAAGTAGTAGTATAATTGTATTATATACATATTTAAGAAGATGGAGAATAAAATGGGAAAACTTAAGAGGGGAATTTATGTTGCAATAATTTTATTTACAATAGTAGTAACAATAATAGAATCTAAAACTTATGATGTTAGAGCAACTAATAATAAGTTAAATATATTATTTATTAGTTCTTATGATTTTAATTTTATTTCTTTTGATGATCAAATATCGGGAATAAAAGATGCATTAAATAATAATGTAAATTTAAGAATTGAATATTTAGATTCAGAGGTAATAAGGAATGAAAAAAGTATAGAGAACTTTTATAATGTAATTAAATATACTATTGAAAATTATGAAAATTTTGATGCGGTTATTACTGGGGATGATGAAGCTCTTCAATTTGCTTTAAAATATAGAGAGGATTTGTTTAAAGGAATTCCAATTTCATTTTTAGGCGTGGAAAAAGAGAGTTTATTAGAAAAAGCATTAGAATATTCCATGGTGTCTGGTGTTAGAGAGATGGAATCTATTTCAGAAAATTTAGAATTAATAAAGAATAATCATCCTAATGTAAATAATATAGTATTTGTTAATGATAGCGGTAATAATTTTTATCCAGATATAGTGAAAGAATATTCAAATTTTAATTTTAGTTCAATTATTACTGAAGATATTTCACAAGAAGAATTTCAAGATATAATATCAAAATTACAAGATGATACAGCTATAATATCTCTATATCCTGATGAATTTAAGGGTGAAAAAGTTTTAAGTTATTTGGAAGTAAATAAAATAATAAGTGAATACGCAAATGATGTACCTATTTATAATATTCTAGAATATGGTATCGGCACAGGTAGTATAGGAGGAAAGGTAGTTGACCATTATAAACAAGGTAAACTAGCAGGTCAAATAGTCATAAAATTATTGCAAGGAGAAGAGCCTTTAAGTATATTTATAGATGATGATAGTGCTAATAGTTATGTATTTGATTATAGTGTATTAAAGAAATATAATATTAGTAAAAAAAGTTTGCCTAAAAATTCAGTGATAATAAATGATCCAAGTGATATTATTAAGCAATATAAATTTGAAATATCACTAGTTATTGAATTTATTATTTTTTTAATATTTATTGTATGCATCTTAATTAAATATATATTTTCTAAAAGAAAATATGAAAAAAGGATATTAAAAGCTATGGAGGAGGCTGAAGAGGGTAATAAAATAAAATCTCATTTTATTGCCAATATAAGTCATGAGGTCAGAACCCCTGTTAATGTAATATTGTCTGCCGTTCAGCTATTAGAAGTAAATAAAACAACTGATCAGAATAAGTTAACTATAATAAAAAACAACTGTTTTAGATTAATAAGATTAATAAATAATGTCATAGATGTTAGAAAGGTTGAGTTAGAAGACGTAAAATTAAAGCTAGTACATATTAATATTGTAAATTTCATAGAATCATTGGTAAACTCTATTTTACCATATGCGGAACATAAGAATTTAAGTGTGATATTTGATACAAATGAAGAAGATATAATAATGAAAGTAGATGCTAACAAAATTGAAAGAACTATTTTAAATTTATTATCTAATGCAATTAAGTTTTCTAATGAAAATGGTATTATAAAAGTAAATTTAGAATTTACTGAAGAACTATTAAGAATTGTTATTGAGGATAATGGAATTGGGATAAATCCTGAAGATAAAGAAAGGATATTTGATAAATTTGTACAAGTTGATAAGAGTCTTACAAGAAATAATGAAGGATGTGGAATTGGATTAACTATTTCAAAATCCTTTGTAGAGCTACATAAGGGAGTAATTAAGGTTACTTCTGAAATAAATAAGGGAACGAAATTTATTGTAGAATTGCCAAAATTTGAGATGGATAAAGAAAGTGACCAACTCATTAAATTAAAGGAAAGTAAATTAAAAGAAGAAGCGGAAATTGAATTTTCTGATATATATATTTCTTAGTGAATAAAGTTGTAAAATATTAACCTACTCCAAGATATAGATAGGAGTAGGTTCTTTTCTGTTAGAATATATGTAAAATTAATTATGCTAATTTGTGGTATAATTAATAGAATTATAAGATCAAAGTATAGGATATAATTTTATGGAGGAAACGTTAGATGAAAATAAATATTAATAATATTAAAGCTATAATATTTGATATGGATGGAGTTATATTTGATACTGAATTGGTGTATTTAGAGATTTGGTCAAAAGTTTTTGAGAAATATGGATATAAGCTACAAAAGGAGGTTTATGCTGAGGTATTAGGAACAGGAAGGGAAAATGTAAAAAAAGTGTTTCTAAATAAGTATGGAAATGAGCTTCCAATAGATAAAATGTATAGGGAAAAGGATAAAGATTTAGAAAAAGCCGTAGATAAAGGTATTCCTTTAAAAGAAGGTGCTTATAAAATTTTATCTTATTTAAAGAATAATAATTACAAGATTGCATTAGCAACTTCGGCATCAAAGGAAAGAGCATTAAAGCAGTTGAGATATGCAGATATAGAAAAGTTTTTTGATATTATTGTATCAAGAGATGATGTAAAAGAGACTAAGCCTAATCCTGATATATTTTTAAAAGCAGCAAAAAAACTAAATGTTAATCCTAATGAATGTATAGTAATTGAAGATTCTGGGGCTGGTATTAAGGCGGCATTTAATGCTGGAATGATAGCAATTCATGTTGTTGATTTAAAAGAACCTGATAATGAAATAATAAGAGCCTGCTATAAAAGCTTTAATAATTTAAATGATATAAGAAAAGAAATTCAAATACTTAGGGGATAATAATTATAATAAGGCAATAATTTTATATAATTATAAAAAAGGGGGAATTAATATGCTATTTAAGAATAAGAGTAATGAGATAAGAAGTGGTTGGAAGATATTGTTGGTATTTCTATTAACATATGGGTTATCTTTTATTGTATCGATAATTCTAGGTATTGTTTTGGCGATAATAGAAAGTGTTATAGGTAATACAGAATATTTATTAACAGAAAATATAGATTCTATAGTAAATAGTGAATTAATATTCTTAGTTTCTGTAGTGTTAAGTAATGGTGTTAGTATAATTTCATGTATTATGGTGTGGAAATGGCTTGATAAAAAGAAAATAAGAGAAATGGGATTAACATCTATTAAAAGAGGTAGGAACGAGTTTTTAGTAGGTTTAGGGGTTGGTGCTATCACTATTAGTATAGTTGCAGTAGGAATTATATGTTTCGGAAATGTTGAATTTGTAAATCCAATAAATAAACCCAATATAAGTTTATCATTAATTTATGGGTTAATTTCATTTGTTTTTGTAGGTTTTGGTGAGGAGATATTATCTAGAGGATATATAATGAGTGTATTAAAGCAAACAAGGAGTAAGTGGGTTGTATTAGTGGGTCCTGCATTGATATTTGCAATGTTACATTTAGCTAATAATGGAATAAGTATTTTGGCATTTATTAATTTGTTTTTAGTTGGTTTATTGTTTGCTTATATGTTTATGAAATCTAAAAATATTTGGATGCCAATAGGATATCATATAACTTGGAATTATTTTCAAGGCTATATTTGGGGATTTGGAGTAAGTGGAAATGATGTTCAAGGATTATATAAAATTAAAAATATTAGTGATAATATAATAAATGGTGGTGCTTTTGGACCGGAAGGTGGATTAATGGTTACAATTATCATTTGTTTAACTTTTGGATTTGTATACTGGTATTATAAAGATGAAAACATAGATAATTTTATGGGGATTAAAATTAAGGAAATAATAGATTTGAAATAAAAGTAAAAACTAAAAAATTAACTACTTCCTAGACAGTAAATTAGGAGGTAGTTAATTTTTTTATTTTTTATTTTTTAAATATTCATCTCTGAATTCTAACGGAGTTTTTGAAGTAATTTTTTTAAACACTGTACTAAAATAACTTTGATTATTATAGCCAACAGATAATGAAACATCAAGCAAGGAGAGATTAGGATTTTTTAATAATTCCTTGCTTTTTTCAATTTTGTAATTATTTAAATAATTTATAAATGTGGAGCCGGTTTCTTTCTTAAAAACACTACAAAAGTAACATTTATTAATATTTAATTCATTACAGATATCATCTATTGAAATTTCATTACTATAATTTTTTTCGATATATTTAATAGCATGATTTACACATGGAGAATTATTGGTAGATGTTTTATCAACACAAATATGATTATCTATTATATAAGAATGCAATTTTATTATGTTATTTAACCATTCTTCAGTAAGTGTATTAATAGCATCAGAATTATTAGTATCCTCATTAATAGTATATGGGCCTAGCAATAGATGCATTTTATTATTATCATAATGATTAAATGTAATGCAAGTAAAGGCAATATCATTAGTAATATTTAATGAGAATGTATTAGAAGAATAATCGCTATTTTTTAGTTTTTCTATAGCTTTTGATATATATAATGAATTATTAACTTTTGAATCATGATTATAAGTAAAAACAGTTTCAAATTTATGATTTAAAACTAAGATAGGAACAGAAAGGCAATTAAAGAAACTAGTTAATATATTTGAAATCATTGAGATCGGTATCCTCCCCTTAAAAATTCTTTTTATTTTATAAAATATAAAAATATTGTTAAAAAATATATAAATATTGTTGAAACATTTTAGTGAAATATATGATATTATTTATAAGTAAATGAGAATCAATATCATTTATTATGAGATATAATTTATGATATGTCAATGAAGATAAATGAATTTTGAAATAAATTTAGGGGGATAAGATTTATGTTAAAGACGAAAATATGTAAATTATTAGCTGCGGTAATGGTAGCAACTACTGTATTAGGAGCAAATGTACAAGCTGTTGGGGCTACAGTGGTAGATGATACAATAGCAGTTACAGCATCAAAAGTTGAAAATGGAACTTATGTAGTACCAAATACTGCAATGAAAATAGATGGTTCTGGCGAAAGTACTATGAACAAGTTTATGGACAGAGAATCAGTTATAAAGGTTGATGGTGATAAAATTGAAGTAACTATGAAATTTAATGAACAAGGCTTAAGTGTTGTACAAGAAGTACATGGTGGTACTGTAAATGATGAAGCAGTAGAACTAATTAAAAATGATGATGGATCATTTACATTTGTAGTTCCATCAGTAGATTCAAAAATTAATATTGAATTAACATATGCAATGGGAACTTGGGTTCATACAACAAACTTCTACTTAGTAAATGATACAACATCAATTCCAACAGTTGATGATTCAGTAAATGGTGGAGGGAACATAGAAACTCCAGATAATAGTGGAGATAATGTAGGAAATGATGGTTCAGAAGACAATGGAAACATTGGGGGAGAAGAATCAAAGATTTTAGAAGATGGAAATTATACATTAAATAATGCTGTTAATAAACTTGGTACATCACAACAAAGTATGGCTAGACAATTTATAGAAGAAAAGACAGATGTTACTGTAAAAGATGGAAAAATTATTATGACATTAAGATATAAAGGTCTTGGATTAACAGCTATAAGAAATACGAATATAAAAGTTAACGGTGTTGCAACTGATTCTACTGTAAATGAAGATAAATCAGTATCATTTGAAGTTCCATCAATAGATGCAAAAGTTGAAGTTGAAATGGATATATATGTTCCAGACTTAATGACTGAAATACAATCAATAGATTTAGTAAATGATATGAATTCATTAGTAAAAGTTGATGATAATAATTCAGGAAGTGATTCAGAAAATAACGGTGGAAGTACAGAAAATCCAGGTAATGGAAATGGTGCTGGTACTGGGAATGATGGATCAAACAACGGTGGTTCAAATAATGGTGGATCAAACAATGGAACAACTGAAGAGCAAGGAACAAAGGTTTATACAGGAAAACTTGAAGTTACTCATGAAAGTGAAACTGGATTAAGCATGGCTAAAAAGTCATTAGAAGAAACATTAAAAGTTGAAGATGTAAATGGAAAGAAATATGTTACATTAACATTTACTCCTATGGGATCAACAATGATGAATAATCATACAATATATGTTAATGGAAATAAAGTAGATGCAACTAAAACAATGAACGGTGAAATCGTTAGTTTAAGATTCCAAGTTGGAAGCTTAGAAGATTCAATAAAAGTATCAGCTTATGTTCCTATGATGGGAAGTAATGTAGAATTTGGAGTTAACGTATTAGAAGATACATTAACATTAGTTACAAATGGGACAACTAATAATGGCGCAACTACTGGAGGAACAACAGGTGGTTCAACAACTAATAATGGTACAAACAATGGTACAAACGGAAATACAACAACTACTAAAGATGAAGTAAAAGTAACTAAGGGTAAATTATACTCTATTCAAAACAGTGTAACTCATGAAAGTGAAACTGGAAGATCAATGGCTAGAAAATACTTAAACTCTACTTCAAAAGTTGAAGAAATAGATGGTAAGTACTATGTTACTTTAACATTCACTGGAGCAGAATTTATGCAAAATCATGAGATTTATGTTAATGGTAAAAAGGCAACTATAACTAAAAATACAAGTGGAGACACTACTAATATTAGATTTGCAGTTTCAAGCTTAAGTGATAGTATAACAGTTAAAACTTATGTAGTTCCAATGGATAAAGAAGTTGAATTTGGTGTTACATTATTACAAGATACTTTAACATTCATTAAGGAATATACAGTAGATACATTACCACAAACAGGAGCACCAATTGGAGCAGGAGCTGTTGCAGGTTTAGGTTTAATTTTAACATCTGCAGGAACTGTTTTAGTAAAGAAAAGAAAGTAATCTAAGTTAATTTTAGTAGTATATGATATGAGGGGGTAAATAAAATAGTAAGACTATTTATTTGCCTCCTAATTTAGGTTTAATAATTAAGGAGTATAGATAAGGAGTATAGAAAAATGAAAATATTAAATAAATTTAAAGGGATTATAATGGCTGTAATGGCTTTAGGAATTTTCGTAACTATAGGAAGTAAGCGTGTATATGCAACTGAAACTGATATTGCAAGTGGTATATATGAAGTTGAAAATGATGTTTATCATGAATCAGAAACTGGTATGGCTATGTCAAGAACTTATCTTTTACCATCAATGAGTGTAGAGGTAACAAAAGAACATGTAATTTATACTATAGGTTTTTCAGGAAGTGATTATATGGAGAACTATAGAATGAAGGTTAATGGAGAAGAAGTTCCAGTTGAAATATTAGAAGAAAATAATGAAGAGGGAACTGTTAAGTTAAATGTTGAAGTTGATAAAGTAGATGCAGATATGTCAGCTATTATTTACGTTGGTCCAATGGAGAGAGATGTTGAGTTTAAGGTTATACCTAAGATGGAAACTTTAACTTTAGTAGAAGCAATTGAAGATGAAGTTGAGGAAATAATATCAGAAGATGTAAATGAAGAAGTTGAAATAGAAGAAGAAAATTTAGCAGTAGTAGCTGATAAAGAAGAAAGAAGCAACAATGCTATTTTAATTATAGCTGGTGTAGCTGTCGTAGCTGCAATTGGAGCAGTAGTAATTGTAAAAGCTAAAAAGAAATAATGAGTTATTCAAATGAAATATTTATAGGAAGGTTATAGGATATGAAATATAAAAGAATTATATCTATGATAGCTGCAGGGGTTATGACTTTAAGTTTTATGAGCTGTAGTTCTGATAATAGTGAAAATAAAAGTGTAGCAGTAGGTACTGGTGAAGAGGTAGTAGTAGCAACATCTGTTGCAGTAACAGAAATATTAGATGCGTTAGGTGTTAAGGTTTCAGGGGTTCCAAGTACATCTTATGAATTGCCTGAAAGTACTGAGGGAGCTGTTGAAATTGGAAATCCAATGAGCCCAGATTTAGAGATAATTAAATCATTAAATCCAACAGTAGTAGTATCAGTAGATACTTTAGGATCAGATTATATCAATTTATTTACAGAAAATAATATTCCGAGTGAATTTGTTTCATTAGAAAGCTTAAATGGGTTAAAAGAAGCAATAACTACTTTAGGAGAAAGATTTGATAAAAATGATGAAGCAGAATCTTTATTAAATCAAATAGAATCTAAAGAATCAGAAGTTATGGAAAAAGCAGAAACTTTAGAAAGTCCAGAGATTTTAATTTTATTTGCAGCACCTGGATCTACAATGATAGCAACAGGTAAATCATATATTGGAAGTTTAGTTGAACTTGTTGGAGGAAAAAATATTATTGAGGATAATAGTACATCATTCACTACTTATAATAAAGAAGATTTAGCAATGCTTAATCCAGATAAGATTTTAGTTATGGTACATGCACTTCCAGAAGAAACAAAAGCAGCATTAGAAGCTGAAATGGCAACTGATTCTGCATGGCAAAATATAAATGCTGTAAAAGAAGGAAATGTAGTTTACTTAGATAGTGAATATTTTGGAATGAGCGCAAATCTTAAAGTAATTGAAGGATTAGATATGTTAAGTGATATTGTTTATGGTATTGGAGAATAATTATGAGAGTTTCAGATAAAAAGTTTAAAATATCATTTATAATAATATCTTTATTAGTATTACTAGCAACAATATTAGTTTCATTAAAATTGGGTAGTGTTAACATAACATTTAAAGAACTTATAAGTGGATTATTTTCTGGGCAATCAGATGGGAATATAGGAATTATTAAAGACTTAAGAATGCCAAGAGTAATAATAGCTGTATTAGTTGGAGCTAATTTAGCAATAGCAGGGGTTTTATTACAATCGGTAATAAGGAATCCACTAGCAGATCCATATATAACAGGTATATCTTCAGGAGCATGTGTAGTTACAGTTTTCTTTATGGTATTTATACCAAGTGTAACTAACTTAAGACCTATATTTGGGTTCTTTGGAGGAGTAGTATGTTGTGTGATTATTTATTTTATGGCATATAAAAATGGGTTATCACCAATAAGAATTGTACTTGCAGGTGCAGCTTGTAATGCATTATTAAGTGGCCTTTCATCAATGATTACTGTTAGTGCAGGACTTGGAGCGAGCAATATTCAAAAATGGATGATGGGAAGCTTGGCTACAGTTAATTGGAGTAATGTAAAGATATTATTAGTTTATTCAGTTATAGGAATAATTGCAGCATTATTATTAAGTAAGGTATGTAATATATTAGCGCTTGGAAGTAAGAATGCGAGAAGTTTAGGATTCAATTCAGATTTATATATGATAATAGTTACTGCTGTAGCAGTATTCTTAGCAAGTATATCAACAGCAATTGCTGGGATTATATCTTTCGTTGGATTAGTTGTTCCTCATGTTTGTAGAATAATTATAGGATCAGACCATAAATACTTAATTCCATGTAGCGGAATAGTGGGAGGATTCTTAGTTTTATTTGCTGATACTGTTGGAAGAATGGCAATGAGACCTAATGAAATACCGGTTGGAGTAGTAACAGCTATATTTGGAGCACCATTTTTCTTATATCTTTTAAGAAGGAGTGACTTAAAATAATGATAAAAGCAAAGGATTTATACTTCTCTTATGATAAAGATAAGAGTTTTATTACTAAGTTAAATGTTGAAATAGAAAAAGGAAAAATAACAACTATATTAGGTCCTAATGGTAGTGGTAAATCTACTTTGTTAAGTATATTTGCGGGATTAAATAAGCCTACTTCTGGAGATGTAAGTATTAAAGGTAATTCTATAAAGTCATTAAAGCAAAAAGATTTGGCAAAAGAAATCGCCACAGTTCATCAGCAAAATACAGTTCCTAGTGATATTACGGTTAAAGAATTGGTGTCTTATGGCAGAATACCTCATAAAAAGTATTTCCAAGGAAATAATGAAAGTGATGATGAAATAATAGAATGGGCAATAAAAAGAACAGGCCTACAAAGTTTAAAAGAAAAAGCTGTTATGAGTATGTCGGGTGGAGAAAGACAAAGAGCTTTTATAGCAATGGCATTAGCGCAAAAAAGTGAAATTTTATTTTTAGATGAGCCTACAACATATTTAGATATTTATCATCAAGTTGAAATACTAGAACTTGTTAAAGAGTTAAATGAAGAAAGTAACTTAACTGTTGTTATGGTATTACATGATATTAATCAAGCTATAAAATATAGTGACAATGTTATAGTTATGAAATCAGGACAAGCAATAGCAAGTGGTAAGGCAAATGAGGTTATAAATATGAATTTACTTAATGATGTTTATAAAATTGGTGGTTTCATTAATGAAATGGAAGAAGAAACGGTATTTGTACCATTAAAATTATAATTAGAGTAAAGGAATGTATAATATGAAAAGTAAAAAAAATAAAATATTAGCCGCTACTGCTTGCGGTGTTATAGTAACTTCAATAGGAGCAAGTTTTTTATTCAATAAGCCTAATGAGGATAAAGCAGAGGATGTAAAAAAAGATATTGAAGAAATTGAGAATAACGAAACAGAAGAGCTTGCTGAAGAAATAGAAAATACTGAAGAAAATGTTGAAAATATAATTGAAGAAGATAACAATGAAGAGGAAGTAAATATAGCTATTAGTGAAAGTTCATCATCAAACAATAATACTGATAACAGCACTACAAGCAATGCTACAAACAATTCTAATACAGGAACTTCACAAAGTACTACAACTAATAATAGTACAAGTAATTCACAAGCAGGAAATACTATAGTTGAAGAAGTGAAAGATGAAGTAAGCAATAATGGTGGAGAGGCAAGTTCAACGACTAATGATAGTGTGGAAAGTACATCTAAATATAAGGATGGTACTTATTCAGGGTCAGCAACAGGATTTGCAGGAACATTACAAGTTAGTGTACAAATATCTAATGACGTAATAACAGGTATTACTGTTATTAGTCATAATGATACGCAAGGAATTTGTGACAGAGCAATAGAAGAAATACCAGGTAAAATAATATCAAGTCAAAGTACTAGCGTTGATGTAGTTTCAGGAGCAACATATACTAGTAAAGGAATAATAAATGCAGTAAATGATGCATTAAGTAAAGCTTAATTTAAGTAAGAGGTAAGAGATAAGAGGTAAGAGTTGAAATGATAAACTTTTACTTATTAACTATTACCTCTTACTTTACTATGTGGCATAATTATTTCACATATTAGAATTAATTTATAAGATAAATAATAAATTCTATAAATTTTGCATTAAGTAATTTTCAGTCTTTTAGAAGAACTGACACTAATAATAACATTAATTTATAAAATTATAGTTTATAGATAAAATATTAAGGAGAGTAATAGTTATATGAAATATTTTGTAGAGAAAGAAGATTTTATATTTAATACACGAGTATATCAAAAAATATGTTATGACAATAATGATATCAAAATAAATGAGATAGAAGAAATAGCTGAAAAGGCTACTAAATTAATGAGGCAATTTGAAGAAAAATTAAGTTTTTTTTATGAAAGTAGTGAAGTAAGTAGTATTAATAAAAATGCATCAAACGGCTTTATAAAAATTTCTAATGATACTTTTGAAATATTAAAAAAATCAATTTATTATTCTAAATTAACCAATGGTATATTTGATATAACTATTGCACCTTTAGTTAAAGCATGGGCAATAAATAGTGATAATCCTACAATTCTAAGCAAAGAAAAGATTGATAAATTAATTGATTTAGTTGATTATGAAGATGTTATTTTAAATGAAAATAATTTAACAGTAATGTTATTAAGAAAAAATCAAAAAATAGATTTAGGAGGAATAGCTAAAGGATATATTGCCGATAAAATAATTGATTTTTATAAAGAGAATAATATTGATTCGGCCATAATAAATATAGGTGGAAATATAAAAGTATTAGGGCAAAAGGATGAAAATAGTTTTTGGAGTATAGGTATATATGAGCCTAAAAAACATAGTGAAAAAATTATATGCTCAATTGAAGCAAAAGACAAGTCAATAGTTACATCTGGTGGATATGAAAGGGCATTTAGTTATAATGGAGAATTATACTGTCATATATTAAATCCTAAAACTGGTTATCCTATAAAATCAGATTTAAAATCAATTACGATAGTAAGTGATAAATCAATAGATGGAGATTCATTATCAACTCCTTTATTTATTATGGGTAAAAATAAGTCTTATGAGTTTATGAAGAAGCATAATATTAGTGGAGTAATGATTACAGATAAAGATGAAATAATAATTACTAAGGATTTATTAGAAGGATTTAAATTGTTTGAAGATTATAAGGTATTAGCCTTTTAATAAGTTTATAGTTTGATTATTTGGGAATAGAATAAAAGATAATGAATATAAATTCTTTTAAAATACCCATTAGAAAAAGAAAAAATAATATTTAAAAGGTATAAGAAAGCTAGTATATAGTTTTCTTATACCTTATTTTTATACAAGTTTATAAGTCATCAACATCTTGTTCTTCGCCATATCTTACAGTTCCTTCAGAACTAAAGCTATCATTAGGGTCTTTTTCTATAAAATATCCATCATTAGGTTCTTTAGAATTTTTAGCAAATTTAGTGCAAGATTTCATTTGAACATCTTTTAAATCAGATATATTTTTCATTTTACTCATAGAAATTACTCCTTTGATATTTAAAATATTAACATTAGTATAAGTAAATATTATTAAAATTAAACACAATTTTAAAATTTAATATAACATATGTCTAATTTTGATAAGTATTTTAACTTTACTTTAAGATTTTAAAATTCCATAAGATAAAAGATTCAGATAAAAAATAAAACTTCGTAATGTTAATGAATGTATATTGAAGACAATCTAAGCATAAGGAATTAGTAACTACTTTATTATATAAGGAGGATACTATGGATTTTAAAGAAATAAAATTAAAAGCTGAAAGCTATAAAAAGGATATGAGTAGATTTTTAAGGGATCTAATAGCTATACCTGGGGAAAGTTGTGGTGAAGAAGATGTTATAAAAAGAATATATAAGGAAATGGAAAAGTTAGAATTTGATAAGATCGTAATTGATGGAATGGGTAATATTTTAGGATATATGGGTAATGGAGAAAAATTGATAGGATTTGATGGCCATATTGATACAGTTGGATTAGGAGAATTGAGCAATTGGAAATTTGATCCTTATAAAGGGTATGAAAATGATGAAGAAATAGGTGGAAGAGGAGCTTCTGACCAACTAGGTGGAATTGTAGCAGCGACTTATGGAGCAAAAATTATGAAAGATTTAGGGCTTTTAAGTGATAAATATACTGTATTGGTAACAGGAACAGTTCAAGAAGAAGATTGTGATGGGTTATGCTGGCAGTATATTTATAATGAGGATAAGGTAAGACCAGAATTTGTAGTAATTACAGAACCAACAAATGGGAATATATATAGAGGGCAACGTGGACGAATGGAAATAAGAGTTGAGGTAAAGGGAATATCATGTCATGGTTCAGCACCTGAACGTGGAGAGAATGCTATTTATAAAATGTCGGATATACTTCAAGAAGTAAGGGTGTTAAATGATAATCTTCATTATGATGAATTTTTAGGTAAAGGAACAATAACTGTTTCAGAGATATTCTTTAGTTCACCTTCAAGATGTGCAGTGGCAGATATGTGTGCAATTTCATTAGATAGACGATTAACAGATGGTGAAACTTATGAAATGGCGTTAGAAGAGGTAAGAAATTTACCATTTGTAAAAAAATATAATGCTGAGGTAACAATGTATAAGTATAAGAGGCCAAGCTATACCAAAATTGTTTATCCAACGGATTGTTATTTTCCAACATGGGTAATTCCAGAAGAAGCACCTGTAACAAAAGCTGTAGTAAAGGCTTTTGAAGGATTGTATGGAACTCCGAAGATTGATAAATGGACATTTTCAACTAATGGAGTATCTATAATGGGTAGATTTGGTATACCTTGTATTGGATTTGGGCCAGGAAAGGAGGAAGAAGCACATGCTCCTAATGAAAAAACTTGGAAAGCTGATTTAGTTAAATGTGCAGCAGTTTATGCGGCAATACCAACTATTTATTGTAATAACAAATAATAAGGAGATATTGGAAATGGAATTGATGGAAACATTTATTAATAAATTAAATGAATTAAATTTTAAAGAGATGTATAATAACGATTTTCTGTTAACATGGGAAAAAACTGATGATGAGATAAAGGCTGTTTTCATAGTTGCAGAAGCTTTAAAAAGGTTAAGAGAAAATAATATATCTCCTAAGATTTTTGATAGTGGATTAGGAGTTTCACTTTTTAGGGATAATTCAACTAGGACAAGATTTAGTTTTGCTTCTGCCTGTAATTTACTAGGACTTAAAGTACAAGATTTAGATGAAGGAAAATCACAAATTGCTCATGGTGAAACAGTAAGAGAAACTGCTAATATGATCTCTTTCATGGCTGATGTAATAGGAATTCGTGATGATATGTATATAGGTAAAGGAAATACTTATATGAGGACTGTATCAGAAGCGGTTAGGGAGGGTTATAAAAGTGGGTGCCTAGAGCAAATACCAACTTTAGTTAATCTTCAATGTGATATAGACCATCCAACACAAGTTATGGCAGATACTCTTCATTTAATTAATGAATTTGGAGGAGTAGAGAATTTAAAAGGTAAAAAGGTTGCTATGACATGGGCATATTCACCATCATATGGTAAGCCTTTATCAGTACCACAAGGGGTAATTGGTTTAATGACTAGATTTGGGATGAATGTAGTATTAGCACATCCAGAAGGATATGAAGTAATGAGTAGTGTTGAAGAAATAGCTTATAAAAATGCTAAGGCTTCAGGTGGATCATTTACAAAAACTAATTCTATGAAGGAAGCATTTAAAGATGCAGATATAGTTTATCCAAAAAGCTGGGCACCTTATATAGCAATGGAAAAGCGTACAGATTTATATGAAAGAGGTGATAGTAATGGAATAAATGAACTAGAAAAAGAATTATTATCTCAAAATGCAAAACATAAGGATTGGCAATGTACTGAGGAATTAATGAAGACTACTAAGAATGGAAAAGCCATTTATCTTCATTGTTTACCAGCTGATATTAGTGGAGTAAGTTGTGAAAGTGGTGAGGTCGAAGCTTCAGTATTTGATAGATATAGGAATTCATTATATAAAGAAGCAAGTTATAAACCTTATATTATTGCTTCTATGATTTTTTTAAGTAAGATAAAAAATCCGCAAGAAGCATTAAGAATTTTAGAGAGAAGCGGAATAGAAAGATATTTGAAATAAAAATATCTTTTACTATAGAAAATATTAATTAGCAGAATAGATATATATATATTTTATGGATAGTAAAGGTGTGAATATAATGAAGAAAAGGATAGTTATTGCGCTAGGTGGAAATGCATTAGGTGATACATTAGAAGAGCAAATGATAGCAGTAAAATCAACAGCTAAGGCAATAGTTGACTTAATTGAAGAAGGGGATGAGGTAATTATATCTCATGGAAATGGTCCTCAAGTTGGGATGATTAATAGTGCAATGACTGAATTTCATAAAACAAATACAAAGTATTCTATATGTCCAATGTCAGTGTGCGTAGCAATGAGCCAAGGATATATAGGATATGATTTACAGAATGCAATAAGGGAAGAGTTATTAAATAGAAATATAAATAAAGGTGTAGCAACTATAATTACTCAAGTTGAGGTTGATGAAGGAGACAAAGCATTTGAAAATCCAACTAAGCCAATAGGAGCTTTTATGACTAAAAAAGAAGCAGATAGCATTGTAAAAGAGGGTAAGAAGATTATAGAGGATAGTGGTAGAGGATATAGAAGAGTTATAGCATCACCTAAGCCTATTGGAATAGTAGAAGTTGAAACGATAAAAGCGCTAATAGAAAATAATCAAGTTGTAATAGCGTGTGGAGGTGGAGGTATTCCTGTAATTTCTAAAGGCAATCATTTAAAAGGGGTTGGAGCTGTAGTTGATAAAGATTATGCAAGTGCGGTTTTAGCAAAAGAAATTAATGCTGATTGTCTAGTTATTCTAACAGCAGTAGAAAAAGTTGCAATAAATTTTGGAAAAAAGAATGAGCAATGGTTAAATGAAGTAAATGTTAATGAAATGAAGTTATTTCTTAAGAAAGGGTATTTTGCTCCAGGGTCTATGAAGCCTAAAGTAGAGGCTGCAATAGAATTTGTAGAATCAAGAAAAGATAGATATTCAATAATTACTTTATTGGAAAAGGCTAAAGAAGGAATTTTAGGTAAAACAGGAACTAGAATTGTTAATTTTAGTACAAAAGTAAAAGTTGATTAATAGAAGTGTAAAGAAATTATGATAAGTATGGGAAATAACTGAAAAATAAAGTGGAGTATGTAAAGAAGGTGGGTATAGGTATGATTTTAATTGGAAATGGAAGGGTTATTACGAATGATGAAAATGAAAGAATTATAGAAAATGGATGTATTGTTATTGATGGGAATACAATTAAAGAGGTTGGTGATACATCATTAATTAAATGTAAGTATGAAGATAATGAATATGAGTATATAGATGCAGAGGGTAAGATTATTATGCCGGGTATGATAAATACTCACCATCATATATATAGTGAATTTGCAAGAGGATTAGACTTTAAAAATGGCAAGCTACAGTCATTTACTGATATATTGAAAAATATTTGGTGGAAGATTGATAAGAAGTTAACATTGGAGGATTTAAGATACAGTGCATATACAGCATTTATTGAATGTATTAAAAATGGAGTTACAACAGTTTTTGATCATAATTCAAGCCCTATGAGTATAAGTGGAAGTTTACTTACGATTTCTAATGTTGCAGATGAATTAGGCATTAGAGGATGTTATTGTTATGAAGTTTCAGATAGAGATGGAAATAGAGCTTTAGATCTTGCCATTAAAGAAAATATTGATTTTATAAAGTATGCAGAAAAGAAACAAGATGATATGACTAAAGGCATGTTTGGAATGCATGCGGCTTTTACATTAAGTGATGGAACTTTAAATAAATGTGTTAAGGCCATGGAAGGTATTGATACAGGGTATCACATTCATGTTGCAGAAGGAAAAGAAGACTTAGAAAATAGTTTGAAATTATATAAAAAGAGAATAGTAAAAAGATTAAATGATTTTGGTATATTAGGAGAAAAGACTATTGCAGCCCATTGTTTATATATAGATGATGAAGAATTAGATATATTGAAAGATACTAAAACTATAGTTGTTAACAATCCAGAGTCTAATATGGCTAATGGAGTAGGTGTTGCAGCCATTAATAGTATGTTAGATAAGGATATAGTATTAGGAATTGGAACTGATGGATATACAAGTGATATTTTTGAGTCAATGAAGGTAGAAAATCTTATTAACAAATACCATTTTGGTGATTATAATATTGGATTTATGGAAACTAAACAAATGGCATTAAAAAATAATATTAAAATTGCTTCAAGATTTTTTGAGAAACCACTAGGGGTATTAAAGAAAGGATCATATGCAGATCTAATCATTGTAGATTATAAGCCATTTACTCCTATGAATAAGAATAATTATTTTGCACACGTATTGTTCGGAATTTCAGGAAAATCTGTTGATACAACTATAATTAATGGAAAAGTTGTTATGAAAGATAGGAAGATAGTTACTATTGATGAGGAAAAGATTTGTAGAGAATCAATCAATATTGCAGAAAAGCTTTGGAAGAGGATATAGGAGAAAAATAATGGAGGTAGTGATATGCAGAGCTAAGCATGTATATATTATGCTTGAGACTTGCTAATGGAATAAAAATATGGTTAGTTTTTTTCTAAATGGTCAACTTAAGTGGATAAGTGAAGAAGAAAAGTTAATAAAGTATTTAAGAGAAAAAGAGAACTTAGTTTCTGTAAAAAATGGATGTAATGAAGGGGCTTGTGGTGCATGCATGGTTCTAATTGATGGTAAGGCAACAAAATCATGCATTGTAAAGGGGAAGAAACTTCAAGGAAAAAATGTAATAACGATAGAAGGATTAAGTCAGAAGTATAGGAAAGTATTTGCATATGCTTTTACTAAAGTGGGAGCTGTTCAGTGTGGATTTTGTATACCAGGAATGGTTATAAGTGCAGTAGGATTATTGAATAAAACGTTAAATCCCTCATTAAATGATGTGAAGAAGGCACTTGTTGGAAATATATGCAGATGTACAGGATATAAAAAAATTGAAGAAGCAATATTAATGGCTGCGGAAATAATAAGAGAGAATAAAGAAATTCCATTAACTAAATGTAAAGGACTAATAGGGGATCCGTTGGGAAGAGTAGATGCTGAAAATAAGGTATTAGCATTAGATGGATACTGTGATGATTTAAAGGTTGAGGGAATGTTATATGGGGTAGCGCTTAGGCCTAAGTATCCTAGAATTCTAATAAAAAATATTGATTATAGCGAGGCTTTACAGATAAAAGGAGTAGTTGAAGTAGTAACAGCTAAAGATATACCAGGAAATAGATTTTGTGGGCATTTAAAAAAAGATTGGCCAGCATTAATTGATATAGGTGAGGAAACTAGATATATTGGTGATGCAATAGCGTTAATTGCAGCTGAAAGCGAGGAGATTGCAAGAAAAGCAATGGGGTTGATTAAAGTTAATTTTGAAAAATTGAAACCAATAACTTCGCCTAATGAAGCTTTAGAAAAAGATGCTCCAAAACTTCATAGTGACGGTAATGTTTTAGCAAGAGAGATTTTGAAAAGAGGAAATGTAGATGAAGCATTAAAAAAATCTAAATTTATTGTTAATAATAAATATTCTGTCCCTTTTACTGAGCATGCTTTTTTAGAACCGGAATCAGCACTTGCTATACCTACAGATAGAGAATTAATGGTTTATACAGGGACTCAATCTGTTTATGATGATTTAAGAGAAATTTCATCTTTGTTAGGAGTGGATATAGATAAAATTAGAGTTGTTTCAAAGTATGTTGGAGGCGGTTTTGGTGGTAAGGAGGATATGAGTTGTCAACATCATACAGCACTTCTTGCTTATTTAACCGGAAAACCAGTAAAAATGACTTTAACTAGGGCTGAAAGTATTAATGTTCATCCTAAGAGACATGCTATGGAAATGGAATTTACTACAGCTTGTGATGAAAATGGAATATTAACAGCCATGAAAGCAAAGATAATTGCAGATACTGGAGCTTATGCATCTTTAGGAGGACCAGTGTTACAAAGAGCGTGTACTCATGCTGCAGGACCATATAATTATCAAAATTCAGAAGTTGAAGGAATTGCAGTATATACTAATAATCCACCATCAGGTGCGTTTAGAGGATTTGGAGTTACTGAATCAGCATTTGCAATTGAATCTAATATAAATAAGCTTGCGGAATTAGTTGGTATATCTCCGTGGGAAATAAGATGGAGAAATGCAATAGAAGCGGGTCAGGAACTACCTAATGGGCAAATAGCAGATAATGATACTGCATTTAAAGATACTTTACTTGCTGTTAAAGATGAATATTATAAAAGTGAATTTGCTGGAATAGCTTGTGCATTTAAAAATTCCGGAATAGGTGTAGGGTTACCTGATATAGGAAGAACGCTTTTAGAAGTACAAAATGGAAAAATAATCATAAGAACGTCTGCAGCTTGTATGGGACAAGGAGTAGGAACAACAATGACTCAAATTGTTTGTGAGGTATTAAATATAGATGCAAATAGTGTAGTTTGGATACAGCCGGATACGAAAAGGACTCCTGACGCAGGAACATCAACAGCTTCAAGACAGACTTTATTTACAGGAGAAGCTACTAGAATAGCAGCATTAAAGTTAAAGGCAGCTATTAAAGGAAATAACTTAAATTCAGTTAATGGACAAGAATTTTATGGTGAGTATTATGGTAAAACTGATAAAATGGGAAGTGAAAAAAATAATCCTATAAGTCATGTTGCTTATGGATATGCAACACAAGTTGTAATTTTAAATAAAGATGGAAGTTTGAAAAAAGTTATTGCAGCTCATGATGTTGGAAAAGCAATTAACCCTTTGAATGTTGAAGGGCAGATTGAAGGAGGAGTTGTTATGGGACTTGGATATGCATTAACTGAAGATTATCCATTAAAGGATAGTATTCCAACTGCAAAGTTTGGAACTTTAGGGTTGTTCAGATCAACTATGGTTCCTGAAATAGTACCAATTATTGTTGAGAAGAGTAATTCGAAATTAGCTTATGGAGCAAAAGGGGTTGGCGAAATTACTTGTATTCCAACAGCTCCTGCAGTTCAAAATGCATATTATAAATTGGATGGAATCTTTAGAACTAAGTTACCGCTAAAAAACACCTTTTATAGAAAATAGGAGTGTTTAAGATAAAATTATACTTTGAAGGAAATATGTTTAAAAAGTAAAGAAGTGTGTTATAATTATATTTGATTTAATAGGCAAAACTAAAGAAATTTAGTGACGCAAAGCTATAGGAACTAAGGGGAATCTAAGTCAGCCAGTTGCCAAAGAGTAAGATATACTTTTTGTTTATAAGGTGATTTGTTTAATGATTTTATGATTTTTTAGCTGCTCTTTTGAGTAGCTTTTTTTATATTAAAAATGTAAAAGATAAGTTATAAAAGCACGGAGTTCTGTAAAATAATTATTTAATAATATGGTAAGAGGGGAGTAGTAAACTATGTTATACAGAGTAATAATCTAGAAGGAAACTAAAGATTATTCCATAGGAAAATCATATAGTAATAAAAAATAAATAGTGAGGCATACGATATTTAGAAAAGATATTGTATGTCTTTTTTATATAAATAATATAAAAGGAAAAAATATAATCTACTTATAGTAATATGTTTGTATTTTTAGAGTAATATATGTTAAATAAATATATATAGTATATATTAAATATACAATTTAATATATAAATGAGGTAATTATGAAAAGAACATTATACGACTATAAAGAAAAAATAAAAAAACTACCTATAAAAGATAAATATATCAAAGGTGAAATATTAATTGAGGATTTTCTTATTGATAAGGAGAATAATATAGAAATATATTATGCACCACATAATGAATATTTAAATCCAAAAGCAAAGGTATTTATTATTGGAATAACTCCAGGATTTCAACAAATGAGCACTGCTATAGCAACAGCAAGAAAAGAATTAGAAGTAAGTGATAACATTGAAGAAATACAATATAAATGTAAGGTTGCAGCTAGATTTAGTGGAAGTTTAAGAAAAAATATTATTTCGATGTTAGATGGAATAGAGCTTAACAATATATTAAATTTACAAAGCTGTAGTCAATTATTCGATGAAGATGATTATTTATTACATACAATATCTTTAATACCGTATCCTGTTTTTGTTAAGGGAGAAAATTACACTGGACATACACCTAAATTAATTAAAAGCAAATTTTTGATGAAATATATTTATGATAATTTTATAAATGAGTTTAAGAAATTAGAGAAATCAGAAGAAATATTATTAATACCTTTAGGAAAAGCTGTTGAAGAGGTGTTAATAAAGTTAAAAGAGGATGGCATTATAAAAGAAGAACAAATTCTTATGGGATTTCCACATCCTTCAGGAGCGAATGTTAATAGGGTAACTCAATTTGAAGCTAATAAAGATAATATGATTAAGTTTATTAAGAAGCATTTTTAATATATGTAGAAGGCAATATTAATATTTATACCTAAGGATAAAATGAAGGATTTAGGATATGAGGATTATTTAGATAAAATATAATTTAAAAGGATAAATAAAACTGCCCATTATATAAATAAAGAGCAGGTTTATTTATATTAATTCAAGTATTAAACATTATTTTTTACATGAATTATTTGACCATTTTTTATATAAGCTCTAGGAACTCTATTTTTTAACAGGCAAAGAACTTCGTAATTTATACTATCCATACATTTTGCAAGATCGTCAGCATTAAATTTAATACCATTGCTTTCACCTAGTAATATAACCTCATCTCCAGCTTTAACCTCATCTATATCAGTAACATCGATCATAAATTGATCCATACAAATGTTACCTACTATAGGAGCAGGTTTACCATTAACAATAACTTTAGCTTCGTGTTTTAATGTTCTAATATATCCATCTGCATATCCAATAGGAATAGTTGCAATTTTACTTTTTCTAGATGTTTTAAAAGTTCTATTATAACTAATGTACATTCCACTTTCTAACTCTTTAACATGAGCAATTTTAGCTTTTAAAGTTAAAGCCGGTTTAATTGATAAGTTTTCTTTTTTAACTTCATTTGAAGGATAATATCCATAAAGAATAATTCCAGCTCTTACAGCATCTAAATAGGTATTAGGTAAATCTATAATTGCAGCACTATTAGATGCATGCTTTAAAGGTATATTAATTTGTTGTTTTTCTAGTTTATTAATAAAATCATAAATTTGATTAAATTGATATTGAGTATATTCCTTATCTTCTTCATCAGAACTAGAGAAATGAGTAAATATTCCAATAATGTCCAAACCATCTAAAGAGCAAATTTCACAAATAGACTTGAAACTTTCATCATTAGGAAGAAAGCCAATTCTACCCATACCAGTATCTAGAGCAATGTGAACTTTTGCCTTTTTATTAAGGCTTTTTGCTAAGCTAGATAATTCCCTTGCATAATCTAAATCATAAATTGTTTGCTCTATATCATAATTAATTAAATCTTCACCTAAATATAATGGTGTATATCCAAGTATCATTATAGGGGCTGTAATGTTATTTTTTCTAAGTTCAATTGCTTCAGTAAGCATTGCAACAGCTAGTCTTGAAGCGCCATTTTCTAAAAGGCAAGGAGCTACATCTAAAGCGCCGTGTCCATAGGCATCAGCTTTTACAACAGCCATAACTTCCTTATCTCCAGCTAACTTTTTTATATTTTTCATGTTATTTGCAAGGATATCTAAATCTATTTCAGCCCATACGGGTCTCATTATCTTTTCCATAATTACACCTCAAATTTAATTATATCTTACTATTATTGTAATAAAAATATATAAAAATGATAAGTACCACTAATAATATAATTTCTTATAGTTGTGGTACTATAATTAATATTTTAATATACAATAATGTTTCCTTTTATTTCGCGTTGAATTAAAACAATAGTAGTATATAATAAAAATAGAAATTATAAAAATAGTAAAAGGATGAACTTGTATGACAACAAAATATAAAAAGCCAGAATTACTAGCTCCAGCAGGGAGTTTAGAAAAGTTGAAGATTGCATTTCAATATGGAGCAGATGCTGTCTATTTTGGAGGGGAAGCATTTTCTTTAAGAGCAGCAGCACAAAACTTTACTTTTGAAGAAATTAAAGAAGGGGCAGAGCTTGCTCATAGTTTAGGTAAAAAAATATACTGTACAGTAAATGTAATGCCAAGAAATGAAGGGATAGAAAAGTTACCTGAGTTTCTAAAAAGTCTTGAAGAAGCTAAGGTGGATGCAGTATTAGTATCAGATCTTGGAGTATTTAGAACAGTACAAAAGCATACTAATTTGCCGATACATATTAGTACACAGGCTAATACAGTAAATTATGAAGGTTGCAATATGTGGCATGATTTAGGAGCAGAACGTGTAGTTCTAGCTAGGGAATGCTCTTTAAAGGAAATAAAAGAAATTAGAGAACATATTCCAGAAGAATTAGAATTAGAAGTCTTTGTACATGGAGCAATGTGTATGTCATATTCAGGAAGATGCTTATTATCAAGTTATATGACAGGAAGAGATTCAAATAGGGGTGCATGTGCGCAGAGCTGTAGATGGAAATATTCATTAGTGGAAGAAAAGAGACCAAACCAATATTTCCCTATTGAGGAAGATCAACATGGTACATATATAATGAATTCAAAAGATTTATGCATGATAGAACATTTACCAGAACTTTTAGAGGCAGGCATATCTTCATTAAAGATAGAGGGAAGAAATAAAAGTGAATATTATGTTGCTATAGTTGTTAATGCATATAGAAAAGCTATAGATTTATATTATGAGGATCCAGAAAACTACAAATTACCTAAGGTGTTAAGAGATGAAATGTACAAGGTTAGTCATAGAGAATATAATACTGGATTCTTCTTTAGTGAACCTAAAAGTGATGCAATAATTTATCATACAAATGACCATGTTAGAGAGTATGATGTCGTTGCTATAGTACATGAGTATGATGAAGAAAGTCAAATTGCATTATGTAAGCAAAGAAATAAATTCGTAAAAGGAGATAAAGTAGAAATACTAACTCCAGGTGAGTTTGGAGAAAGCTTTGTTGTTGAAGAAATTTATAATGAAGATGGAGAAGCTATAGATGGATGTCCACATCCAGGAATGATGTGCAAAGTTAAAGTACCATTTAAGGTTGGTAGAAATAGCTTTATAAGAAAAGAGTTAGTATAGTAAAATAAAATGATAGTAGATTATTAATCTACTATCATTTTATCCAGACTGCTGACAAAGTGTTAGCAGTCTTTAATTTTATACAAATATGTAATATAATGTTAAATATATTAAATTATTACTTCTAAAAAATTGAGGTTCAAGTAACACCTAAAAAATATTTTTAAGATATATTGAAATAATGACTTACCGATTAATCCACCAATTCTACATATCGAACAAATGATTAATGAAAACATACATACACAAATGATAATAAATCTTTGCTACTTCACTTTCTATTTTAATTAATTGAAATATACTTATGAGTATAGTGATGTATAGTTTTTAAGCTATAGCTTTTAATGATTCTTATATATAATTCTGCTTTTTTAAGTAATCATGTAACATAATACCATTCTGGTGTACGTGATTCTAATAAGTATTTTTTAAATTTACTTGGTGACATTTTTGTTGCTTTTTTAAAAACCTTACTGAAATGGAGTGCATCCTGAAATCCTACGACAGAGACTATAGTTGAAATATTCATAGTTCCTTCTTCAAGGAGTTCCTTGGATTTTTCGATTCGGAGTTTATTTAAATAATTCATTGGAGAACTCTTGAAAATAATCTTTAGTTTTGAAAGTTTGTTGACCACAACAGTTTACCATTAATTGAGTAGTATCATCATCGTATCTAATAATTCTTCGTTGATTTCTTAAATGTCCGTAGATATTAATCATAGCATTACCATCCTTTTATTTGAAAAAATAACATAAAAAAGCGGAATTGTCCATATTAAAAAACGTTTTTTACATAGAATTTCCATGTTATATAAGTATAATAAAACTGTAAAAGAAAAATATATATTTTTAAATTAATAGGAGAAATAAATTTTAAAAAATAAGTAGTTTTGTTAACGACTGATACAACAAGAAAAGATATGCTAGGTTGTTATGGTAATTTAGACATGAAGACTACATATCTGGATAAGCTGGCATATGAGGGTACATGATATGAAAATACATATTCTTGTCAGCTAGTATGTGGAGTAGCTAGAAGTGTTTTACTGGAACATTTCCAAATACCAATGGGATGGTATCTAACAGTATTGTAGTAGGAGATAATGTAAAGGCAATTGGGTAGAGAGTTAAAGATGATTGGATTGAATATGCTTATATTGGTAAATGGCATTTAGATAGTAGTGACTATTGGGGTTTAGGAGTTTGTCCGGAGGGGTGGAATCAAAATTATTGGTATGATATTAAATGCTATTTGGAGGAGCTGACATAATAAAGAAAGAGTAAAATCTAGAAATCCAGAGACAATATATGAAGAATGGTTTTCTGAGAATTTTACATATGCAATCAGATTAAAAAAATAGCAATTCAATGCCTGAAATAATATAATAATTTGAAGCTGTTAAGGTTGATATGAAATATATTGATTTTTTGAAGTGTAAATAAAAGTGTTGAGTTAAAATTGAATAGGCAAACTTAGGGAAACTTAAGGACGCAAAGCTATAGGGACTAAGGTGTATAACTATGTTAGCCAGTTGCCAAAGAGTACATTATACTTTTTGTTTTAAAGTTTAATTACAAATATTACTCATTTTATTATAAGTAATATTTGATTTATTAAGTATATAAAAGCTACTCTTTTTGAGTAGTTTTTTTATGCCTAATTTTACAATATAAAATAATTTAAGGGGGGTAAATATATGAATAGGAAAAAGATATCAGCCTTAGTGTTAGCAGCACTAATAACAAATTTTTCATCTCAAACAATAGAGGTTCTAGCAGATGAAATTTCAAGAGGTCAAATTCCTATGACAGAAAGTACGTCTGTTGAGAAATTGACACAAGCTAGTATAAGTAAATTTAACTTATACAATAGTAATAACTTAAATGCTTACAATGAAGCATTTAAAATGGACAATAATAATATTATATCCATAACAAATAATGGAGGAAACTACCAGCATTCAACTATTGATAAATCAATTGATGGAGATTTTAATACACATTGGGAAACAGGAAAAGCAAATAGCTCTGAATTTACCAATGAAGTTATATTTAAATTAAATGAAGTAACAACATTAAATAGAATAGTATATGCAGCGAGGCAGTCATCAGCTAAAGGTAAAGGATTTGCTAAGGAAGTAGAAATATATGGGTCACTTACGGATGAAGAAGATGATTTTAGATTAGTGAGTAGTGGATCATATACAGGGTCTACTGGTGATATAGTAGAAATTAAATTTAGTCCAACTGAATTTAAGAGAATAAAGTTTAAGTTTAAAGTAGCTAATCAAGATTGGGCTTCAGCATCAGAGTTTATGTTTTATAAAGAGGATTTAGTCAGCGATAAAATAAAGAATTTATTCACTGACAATACAATGAGTCAAGTAAGTGAAGAGTTTAGTAATATAGAAAAGATAAGTGAGTTAGAAGAAGAAGCAAAAAATCATCCATTATATAGTGAATTCAAAGAGGATATAGAAAATGCAAAGTTAATTGTAGAAAATAAAGAAGTCAACTATATTGATGCTAAGGTATCTAAATTTAAGGATATGAATAGTGAGACACTTCCACAGTATGATGCTATATATAAAGTTCCATCAACCAATATAAAATCAATAACTACAAATGGTGGTCAATATGCAGATAATTCAATAGATAAAGCAATTGATGGTGATTTAAATACAAAGTGGCATTCTGGAAAACAAAATAGTACAACCTTTATTAATGAAGTAATAATTGAGCTAAATGAACTGACGAAATTAAATAGAATAGTATATACTGCTCCTCGTGGATCTAATAGAGGGTTTGCAGAACAATTTGATATTTATGCATCAAGAACTTCTAAGGGAGATACATTTGAACTAGTATCTAGTGGTTCATCTAAAGTAACACAGGATTCTATAGAAATAAGGTTTAATCCTACTGAGTTTAGAAGAGTTAAATTTGTATTTAAAAAAGGATATGAGAATTGGGCTTGTGCTGCTGAGTTTGGTTTATATACTCAAGATGAAATAGCAGAAAAAATGGATAGATTATTCACTGATGGTACAATGAGCATTGTGAGTGAAGAATTTAATACATTAGAAAAAGTACAAGCATTAGAGGAAGATGCCAAAAGCCATCCGTTTTATGAATATTTTAAAGAGCATTTAGAAGATGCAAAAATGCTTTTACAAGAAAATCAAATTGAAGCTACAAAAGCAATCACAAAACAATTTAAATATTATTCTAACGAAGAATATTCAAATTTATTTAAAATGGATAATGAAAATATAAAGAGTATCCGTAATAATGCAGGTAATTATGGAAGTGCAGTAATAACAAATGCTGTTGACGGTAATTTAGATACATACTGGGAAACAAATAAATCAAATACGAATGATTTTACAAATGAGGTAGAAGTAGAATTTAAAGAAGCTGTGGAATTAAATAGAGTGGTTTATGGGGCAAGAAAATCTGATAGCAAAGGTTTTGCTAAAGAATTTGAGATATATGGCTCTACAACATCTAAAGGAGATACTTATCAACTTGTAGCAACTGGAAGTCAAAATAAAGTATCTGGATTAGTTGAGGCAAAATTTAATACAACAGAATTTAAAAGAATAAAATTTAAATTTAAAAATTCGGATCAAAATTGGGCTACATTATCAGAAATAGCATTCTATAAACAAGATGTAGTAAGTGATAAAGTTGATGATCTATTTACAAATGGATTAATGAATGAGCTTAAAACAGAGTACAACTCAATGGAAGCTATATCTAAGATAGAGGAAGAAGTCAATAATCATCCATTAAAAGAAGCTTTAAAAATACATATAGAAATAGCAAAAGATATATTAAATAATGTAGAGGTTAATAATGAATCAATTGTGATAGCATCACAAAGAGGTAATGCAAATTCACAAGCAAGTAAATATAAAATTGCAAGAACATCATTTTCATTAGAGACATTTGGTAGATATGTAGTTCCTGGTGAAACAATTCAAGTTTTTGTTGATGCTGATGAAAATGGAGTAATGCCTAAGTTAGTTCTAGGCCAAATAGCAGATGATAGAAATGGATGGGTTAGAAGATATTCATTAAATCCAGGGTTAAATACTATAACTGCTCCTCCATATGATAATATGAAACCTGCAGTAGTTTACATTGAAAATGGAGCTTTACCAAATGAGCAGGCCTATGCACCTAGAGTAAGATTAGTTGGAGGTACAGCTTTTCCAGTTTATTACCATGGAAAAACAAATCCAGAAGAGTTTGAGAGGGAACTAGAAAAGTATGTAGAAAAAATTAGTACAAATGATGATGATTTTTCAAATGGAGTGCCTAAAAATGTTGTATATAATGTTGCAGAACTAGTGTCTGAAAATAATACGATATCAACAAGTGCTGCAGGTGCGCTAAAAGGTATTAAGGAATTGAAGTCAATAGGAAAAACTGTTTCTGATACTATGGATGAATGGGAACTTATGTGGAAGGAATTCCAAAAAATTAGTGGTAATTTTGAAAACAATTCAGATCCAACTAAATTCTATAATGCAAAATTTACTTCAAGAGTGTTTACAAAGGGACCTTATGGATGGTCTGATTGGGGATATACTGGATATAATGGAGGAAATTCACCAAGAAGAGATGGGGGATTCTTTAAAAATATAGTTAAGCCGATTAGTGCTCCAGGGAATGATTCATGGGCTTATTACCATGAGTGGGGACATAGCATTAATAGCTCTTCTATGGAACATAGTGAAGTTACAAATAATATATATTCTGTAATAATGAGAAAGCTAATTAATAATAGCGATGCTGATAGAGTTGATTGGAATTCATTATATAAGAGGTTTTCAGGTGAAAAAGTTAATCATGGTTATTGGACATATCTAGGAATACTTGAGCAAGTACAATATTATTATGGGGAAGATACTTACGCTAAAGCTTCTAATATAGCTAGAATAAATCCTGATGGTATTATGAATGGTTTAGGAGGCAATTTAGAAAGATTAGTTATAGGATTGTCATTAGCAACAGAAACAGACTTAACAACATTCTTTGAAGATTGGGGATATGTAAAAGCTACTGATAAGATGAAAGAGAAGGTATCTCATTTACCTAAACCTAATGTTAAATTAGAGTATATGAATACTATAGGTCGTGGGTATGAAGGAAATGGATTTTCAAAAGATGCTAAAGTCGATATACAAACTCTAAAAATAAATAAAGAAAATGAAGAGATTAGTTTAACCTATAATATAGATGCTGCTAATAAAGATGCGTCTATGGGATATGAAATCCTTAGAGATGGTGAAGTAGTTGGATATACTACAAGAACTTCATTTGTTGATAAGAATATAGATATAAATAAAAATTATACTTATAAGATAGTTGCATATGATAAAAAATTAAACCCATTAGAATCAGAAGAAATAAGTTCATTTTCACCTAGCATAAATATTCAACAAAATAAGATAACTCTAGGGTTAGGAGAAGAGTTCAATCCTCTAGATTATATAAAAGTATTAAGCTATGAAGGAAATGATATAATTTCTAAAATTGAAGTTGAACATAATGTAGATACTAGCCAAAAGGGAATATATCAAGTTAAATATACCGTAAGTGATGAAAGTATATCAGTAGAAAAGATCGTAGAAGTTGAAGTAGTAAGTGATTATGAATATCTATCGGATTCCGAGTGGTCATCTGCAGAAACTCAATGGGGAACTCCAAGAAGAAATTCTAATATAAAAGGTAGAGTAAATGGAGAAGTAAAAGACTTTGAAAAAGGCTTTGGAATACATGCAAATGGTACAATAATTTATGATTTATCAGGTAAAGACTATGATAAATTTGAAGCTTTACTAGGAGTTGATGCAGGAATATCACCACAAAATAATTCTAGCATAAAATTTGAAATACAAGGTGATGGTAAAGTTCTAGCTGCTACAGAAGTTTTAAAACATGCTGATAATATGGCATATATAAATGTACCAGTTAAAGGTGTGGAGCAATTAGTAATAAAAGTTACTGATGCTGGAAATGGAAATACTTCAGATCATGCAGTAATAGCTAACCCTAAATTAACTACAAACAATGCTAAGCCTGTTATAACCGCTAGTGATAAAGTATATAAAATAGGTGAAGCTGTAGACTTTAATGAAGATATTGGTGCAGTGGATGCAGAAGATGGAGATTTAACTTCTAATATAGAAATAATATCGAATTCATATGAAGAAGGTAAAGTAGGAAGATTTGAAGTTGTATATAGGGTAACAGATAGTGATAACAATACTACAGAAAAGAAATCATATATTACAGTATATGAAGACTACACAGTAGTTAAATCAAAATATGGACAATATGATAATTTAAGTGAATACAACGAGCAATTTAAGATACCAGTAGCTTCAATAACTAACAATGGAGGAAGATACTCAAGTAGTCTTATAGATTATGCAATAGATAATAATCGTAATACACATTGGGAAACTGGAACGCCAAATAGTAGTTCATTTAAAAATGAAGTTGTTTTTGACTTAGGTGAAACAACAGAAATAAGTAGAATAGCATATGCAGCAAGAAATGGTGGAAAAGGATTCGCTAGAATGTTTGAGGTTTATGTATCTACAGAAGCAGAAGGTAATGATTTTATACTAGCTGGTAAAGGTGAATATCGTGGTAATGTTAATGATGTTGTAGAATTTAAAATAGCTAAAACAAGTGCAAGAAGAGTAAAATTTAAGTTCATAGAAGCTAACCAGGATTGGGCTAGTATTGGAGAAATGTCTTTCTATAAGGAAGATATATTATCAGATAAGATAGAGAATTTATTTACTGATAATACGAAAACAGATGTTAATGAAATTTATAATACATTAGAAAAGGTACAAGAACTTAGAGAGGAGGTAAAAGACCATCCAGCAATTAACTTGTTTGAAGAAGATTTAAAGAAAGCAGAGGATATTATAATAGCTAAGTTCCCTACAATAATGGTAGAAGATATAACTTATGTTAAATTAAATAGTGAATTTGATTTAACTTCAGGAGTTACAGCAAATGATCAAGAAGATGGGGACATAACTAGTAATGTTACAGTTAATGAAGGCAATTTTAATATAAATAAGGCAGGTAAATATACATTAACATATACAGTAGAAGATAGTAATGGTAATGTAGTAACTAAAGATAGAGATATTGTGGTGTATAGTGAAAGCACTTATCTATCTGATATAGAATGGCAATCAGCAGTATCTGGATGGAGGACTGTAAATAAAGATTCAGCTGTTAATTCAAGCAATAAAATAAAACTTAAGGTTAATGGAGAAGTAAGAGAATTTGATAAAGGTATAGGAGCTGCAACAAATGCTGAGATAATATATGAATTAGATGGAAATTATAGCAACTTCTCAACATATCTGGGTACTGATAAAAATTATAATGATAATAGAACCACAATAATATTTAGGATATTTGCTGATGGTGATGAGATTTATACATCTGATGTAATAAGGAGAGATAGTGAAGCAGAATTTGTAAATCTAGATGTAACTGGAGTAAAAGAACTTAAATTAGTAGCAGATGATGCTGATGGTAGTGGTCTTGGAGATTTTACTTCTTGGGCAGATACTAAACTATATACAACAAATGCAAAACCAAAATTAACTATTCCAAAATCAATCTCAACTAAGGTTGGTCAAGAAATAGATTTAAATCAGGAGTATAGTGCAATAGATTCAGAAGATGGAGATTTAACTTCTAATGTTGAAGTAACTGGTGAAGTAAACTTTAATAAACCCGGAAAATATTCAGTAACTTATAGAGTTATAGATAGTGATGGTAATGAGGTAGTTGAAACAAGAAATATAGCGGTAGTAAACATGGAAGATTATAAATATTTAACAGAATATGATTGGAAATCTGCAAATTCAGGTTGGGAAACAGTTAGAAAAGATGCTTCTGTAAGTAATAATAGATTAACTTTGACAAATGAAGAAGGTCAAGCAGTTACTTATGATAGGGGAATAGGTACTCATGCTACATCTACTATAATATATGATTTAAGTGATAAGGATTATGCTTATTTTACTTCTTTTGTTGGCGTAGATAGAGCAATGTATGGAAGGGCTGGATCAATAAGTTTTGAAGTGTATGTAGATGGTGAAAAGAAATTTGATAGTGGAATAATGAACTCTAGAGATCCTCAAAAACATGTAGAAATTGATATAAATGGTGCTAAAGAATTAAAGCTTGTAGTAACTGACGGTGGAAATGGAATTGCATCAGATCACGCTACATGGGGAGATTCTAAGCTTCATTATGCAAATTCAGAATCCATAGATTATACAGAGTTATCTAAATTAGTCGAAAGTAGCGAATGTATAGATAGAGAAGTTTATACTGAAGAAAGTTTAAGTATACTAGACCAGACCGTGGAAAAAGCAACTGAAATGATAGAAAATAAAGGGGCTACTTATCAAGAGATTCAATCAATGTTATCTGAATTGAAAGATGCAATTGATAACTTAGAAAGAATAGATTTAAATAAAATTATTGAAATAGAGGATAAGTATTTAAAACAAGATATTCAAAAGGCTCTTGGGTTAAGTGGAGATATAACTCTAAAAGATATGCTTGAATTAAGAAGTTTAACTTGTAGTAGTAGAAGAGTTACGAACTTAAAGGGGATAGAATATGCTAAAAATTTAGAAGAGCTTAATATAGAGCAAAATGAAGTTAGAGATTTATCACCCCTAAGGGACTTAAAAAATCTTAAGGTGTTAAATGCTAGATTGCAAATAATTGAAGCTGGAATGGCTACAGTAGAAAATAATAAAGTTATACTTAAAGAAAGAATAGTATCTAGAAGTGGAGAGATATTACTACCTAAAGAAATCATGCTAAGGAGTGAAAAATTAGAATTAGAAAATTCTATAGATGAGAATGGAAATATATCAATAGATACATCACAATTAGAAGCAGGACTTTATGGTGTTTATATAACTTATGAAAATCCGAAAGATAGCCATGAAGTTGGAATACTTTATTTATTTAATGTAAATTAAATTAGTAAAAAAATTTAATAGCAAAAATAAAATAATAGTTAATTTTAACATTACTTGTTGGAGGATACCATTACTCCCCAAAATAGACTAAATCATAAATGATTTAGTTCAGGCTGCTGACAAAGTGTTAGCAGTCTTTAATTTTATACAAATATGAAATATAATTTTAAATATATTAATTTATTATATAGAGATTTTATGAATGATAAACGAAATGGAAGTGGTTATGCTAGAACAATTAGTTCCGCAAGATTATTTATTAAGAAAAATAGATAAACATATAGATTTTTCATTTATTAGAGATTTAACTAAGGATTTGTATTGTCATACAAATGGTCGCCCAGCTTTTAATACTATTTTTGATAAGATTTTGAATCCCAAATTTTATCCACAACTAATAATGAAAAAACCCTCTGTTTTTAAACAGGGGGTTTTTTAACAAACTGAATAAAATTGCTAACGAAATAAATAATTTCATAATAAAATAAATTAATTGACTGATAAAAATGTATATGATATCATTTAGTAAAACATAAATAGTTATAACTCATAGAGTAAATACGGATTGTTACTGATAAGCAGGCAAGACCTAAACTTTTATTAATGAAATATTAATTAGAGTTTAGCTTTTTTTATGTATAAAACGTAGAGTACTATGGAGTGATTTACATGAAAATTAGTAGAGTGATTAATAATAATGTAATATGTGTTATTAATGAATCAAATGAAGAGTTAGTACTAATGGGAAGTGGAATTGCCTTTCAAAAGAAGAAAGGTGACGAAGTTGATGAAAGTAAAATCGAAAAGGAGTTTTCCGTAAGTAATAAAAATGTAACATCTAAATTGCATTCAATATTATCAGAAATTCCTTTAGAACATATAAAATTATCCGATGCTATAATTGAAAAAGCAAAGAAAGTTCTTGATAAAGAATTAAATGATAATATATATGTCACATTAACTGATCATATTAGTTTTGCTATTCAAAGGTTTAAGGATGGATATATTTTTAATAATGCTCTTTTGTGGGAAATAAAAAAATTCTATCCACAGGAATTTAATATAGGGCAAGATGCATTAATTATGATATGGGAACAGATAGGAATTGAATTACCAGAAGATGAAGCTGGGTTCATTGCGTTGCATATTGTAAATGCACAGTTAAACTCCGATATGAATAATACTATGGATATTACTAAACTTATTCAATCTGCATTAAAGTTAGTAAAATACTACTATCATATTGAGTTAGATGAAAGCTCTGTATATTATACTAGGTTTATAACTCATCTTAAATATTTTGCACAAAAAGTATTAAGTGATAATATTATTAGAGACAAGAAGGATGAACTTTTTGGTATTATTCAGAAACAATATCCAGAAGCTTTTCAATGTGCAAAGAAAATAGCTGACTTCGTTGAAAGAGATTATAATAAAAAAATATCAGAAGAAGAGTTGGTTTATTTAACAGTGCATATAAAGAGAGTTACAGCTCCAATAGAGGAAAAATAAATAAGATATAATTATTAGGATGGTTACTATATATTATAGGCGAGACCTAAGCTTGTATTAAATAATTACAAGTTTAGGTCTCTTTTTATTTTTATAAATTACTAACTTAAATTAGTCTAAAAAGTACTCTACAGGAAACTATAATAAGAAAAGGAGAGAATATCATGGCAAGAGATTATAATCAAATTGCAAAAGATATAATAAAAGAAATTGGTGGAGATGAGAACATAATTAGTGCAACTCACTGTGCTACTAGACTTAGATTAAAATTAAAAGACAGTACAAAAGTTAATAAATCAAAGGTGGAAAAAGTTACTGGGGTAATTACAGTGGTTGAAGCCGGCGGCCAATTCCAAATTGTAATAGGAAATCATGTTAAGGATGTTTATAACGAAATGGCTAAAATTTTAGATTTAGATAAAAAGCCAAGAGAGGGCTCAGAAGAGGGACAAAAAGTTGGGATAATAAGTAAAGTTATAGATGTTATTTCAAGTATATTCGCACCATTTTTATATGCGTTGGCAGCCTGTGGAATACTTCAAGGTGTTTTATCAGTACTTACAGCAATTGGAGTTTTATCAACAACAAGTGGAACTTATAGAATTTTAAATTTTGTGTCATGGACAGGTTTTACATTCTTACCTGTACTAATAGCTATAACAGCCTCTAAAAAATTTAATGCTAATACTTTCGTGTCAGTTATAGCTGCTTGTGCTTTAATTAGTCCAGATTATATTAATATTATGACAGCAAAAACAGTAGCTACACTAAATTCAGCAGATCCAGCAGTAAGAGCGCTTATGGAATCAGCAATGAATAATCCTGATATGGTTAAGTTTATGACAGATGTATTAAATATACCAGTTACAGCTCATAATTTAGATTTCTTAGGGTTACCAGTGCAAATGCTGAGTTATACTTCATCTGTTATTCCTATAATATTAGCTATATGGATTTTAGCTTATATACAAAGATTTTTTGAAAAGATATTACCATTAGTAGTTAGAAATTTATTAACACCAATGTTTTGTTTAGTAATTATAGTTCCATTAACATTATTAGTATTTGGACCAGTAGGAAATGCTATAGGTGGGTCAATTGGAAGTGTGTATAACTTCTTATATAATTTAAGCCCAATAGTTGCAGGTGCAGTAGTAGGTGGATTATGGCAAATATTAGTTGTATTTGGTGTTCATTGGGGAATTACACCGGTTACGGTTGGTAACTACGCAGCGCTTGGATATGATACATTTACAGCGCTTCAAGCATCAGCAGTATTTTCACAAGCAGGGGCAACCTTTGGAGTATTATTAAAATCAAAGAATAAAGAACTTAAAAATGTATCACTATCTGCAGGTATTACGGCTTTATTTGGAATTACAGAGCCAGCTACTTATGGAGTAACATTAAGACTTAAAAAGCCATTAATTTGTGGATGTATAGCCGGAGCAGTAGGTGGAGCAGTAGCAGGTTCATTTAGAGCTTTATCTTGGGGATATAATATGCCAGGTATAGCTACATTGCCAGCATATTTTAAGGAAGGATATATGACACAATTCTTAGGACTGTTATTATCTATAGTTATAGCTTTCGTTCTTGGAGTTGTATTAACATATATAGTAGGATTTGAGGATCCAATAGATGAGGAAGAAATTGAAGAAGATAAAGAAATCAATAATGAATTAAAAGCTGGAAGAGAAGTAATTACTAGTCCAATAAATGGAGTGGCAATTCCTTTAACAGAGGTAAAAGATGCAGCTTTTGGATCAGAAATGCTTGGAAAGGGTATTGGAATAGTACCGGTAGAGGGGAAAGTGTACTCACCATTTGATGGAACAGTGGAGGCTTTATTTGCTACAAAGCACGCAATAGGATTAAAATCGAATAATGGAGTAGAAATGTTAATTCATATTGGTTTAGATACAGTTAAGTTAGAAGGCCAAGGATTTACAGCACATATTAATCAAGGAGATAAGGTTAAAAAAGGTGATTTGTTAGTAGAATTTGATATAGACTTTATTGAAAGCAAAGGATATGACTTAACAACACCAGTTGTTATTTCGAATACAGCAGATTATTTAGATATATTTATAACGGAAAATAAATCATTACAAATAGATGAAGAAGCAATTACAATTGTAAACTAATAGGAGGTAAAGTAATGGGAAAAGGATTTTCAAAAAATTTTTTATGGGGTGGAGCAGTAGCGGCCCATCAAGTAGAAGGTGGATGGAATAAAGGTGGAAAAGGTGTTAGTATAGCAGATGTACTAACAGCAGGTGCTCACGGAGTGGATAGAGTAATAACTGATGGAGTATTAGATGGTTATAATTATCCTAATCATGAATCTGTAGATTTTTACTCAAACTATAAGGGCGATATAGCTTTATTTGCAGAAATGGGATTTAAATGTTTTAGAACATCAATAGCATGGACTAGAATATTTCCTAATGGAGATGATGCAGAGGCAAATGAAGAAGGATTAAAGTTCTATGATGATATGTTTGATGAACTATTAAAGCATGGGATCGAGCCAGTAATAACATTATCACATTTTGAAATGCCATACAATTTAGTTAAGAACTATGGTGGATGGAAAAATAGGAAGGTAATAGACTTCTTTGTTAAATATGCTGAAGTTGTAATGGAGAGATATAAAAATAAAGTTAAGTATTGGATGACGTTTAATGAAATAAATAACCAAAAGAACTATAAATATCCTCTATTTGGATATACTTGTTCAGGGGTTATTTTTAACAAAGAAGAAAATCCAGAAGAAACAATGTATCAAGTTGTTCATCATGAATTGGTAGCTAGTGCTAAAGTAGTTAAGAGAGGGCATGAAATTAATCCGGATTTTAAAATAGGATGTATGATTGCATATGTTCCAATTTACCCTTACTCATGTAATCCAGAAGATATTATGTACGCTGCAGAAGCAATGCATGATAGGCATTTATTTGCTGATGTTCATGCAAGAGGAGCTTATCCAACGTATGCAAGATGCGAATGGGAAAGAAAGGGATATAACATTCATATGGAACCAGAAGATGAAGAAATATTAAGAGAAGGTATTGTTGACTATATAGGATTAAGCTATTATATGTCTAATGCTGTTAAAGCAGATAATGTAGTAGAAGGATCAGGACTTGATGGATTTCCAGGTAGCGTTCCAAACCCATATGTAAAAGCCTCTGATTGGGGATGGCAAATTGACCCAGTAGGTTTAAGATATGGATTAAACAACTTATATGAAAGATATCAAAAACCATTATTTATAGTTGAGAATGGATTTGGAGCTATAGATAAGTTAGATGAAAATGGGGTTGTTCAAGATGATTATAGAATTGAATATTTAAAATCTCATATTGTAGAAATGAAAAAGGCAATAGAGTTTGATGGAGTTGAACTTATGGGATATACACCATGGGGATGTATAGACTGTGTGTCATTTACTACAGGAGAAATGAAAAAGAGATATGGTTTCATTTACGTAGATAAAGATAATGAAGGAAATGGAACATTAAAACGTAGCAAAAAGAAATCATTTGAGTGGTATAAAAAAGTAATAGCAACAAATGGTGAAGAATTGTAATTAGTGTTAAGAAGTAGCTATATTCAGGTTGAATTTAAAGTTTAACCTGAGTATAGTTTTTTATTGCATTAAATTAATGGAGTTATTATATATAAATGTTACTTTTAAATTATATATTAATTTATGGGGGTTAAAGATAGCATTAGGGACTATTTGTGCATTTGTATTAAAGTTTAATCCAGTTTTAGTATATTTAATTTTATCTAGTGATGAGTTTTTTAGGCTTTAGTGACTATTCCGAGGATTTGGAAAGGAAAGCGGATTCATTATACAACTGTTTAGTTAAAATCATATAATAACAGAAAATTATAAATAAAGATTTATCAAATTTTATAGTAATATGAATATTTTTAAGTGAAAATGGGTAATTATATTAATGAGATGTTTTGATACATCTATTATTTTGAAATATTATCACAATATTATTGTTAAACTTATCCTAGTGTATCAATAGTAGGATAAAAAAGAAAAACAGTAGAAATTAGTAGTATAAAGAGTTTAATTCTAGAATTTAGATAAATTATATATCTTGTTTTAGATAATACATGATAATATTAGATACGTCGCTGACAGCAGAAAACAATATGTTTATATGATATGTAAGAAGCGATAAGTTCTTAAAGAAAAATGTTGAAAGTTTTTGAAAAAAAGTTATTGACATGAATCGGCAGGAATGATAAGATAAGGAAGTCGCTTCGGTGCGACAGAGTAAATGGTCTTTGAAAATTGAACAGAATATAGTTAAAGTAAACCAGCAATTCTTTTGAGAGT
>NZ_JADPBQ010000009.1:0-11146 GCF_015670405.1 Clostridium sp. 1001271B_151109_B4
TTCGAACCCTCCTTTTTTTATCGGCTATTATCAAAATTTATTTTGATACAGCCCCTTTTCTTTTTTATTACTATTTTTATAATATTAACACTTTTTATTATTTAGGCTTAAAATTAAATCTTTTATATTACAATTATCACTTATTTTTTAATTTATAATCTCTTCCTCAATACTGTTTCATTTATAATTTACATATATCATAAACTTCACTATATATAATTCTAATATATCCCTTTTATTATTTACAGTTAAAATATTATTTAGTATAATTTTTTCAGTATCAACCCATATAGCTTGTGGGAAACTATAAATAATCTTCAGATAATTTTTTTCTAGAAAATAGGTGGTGAAAATTACTAATGAAAAATATTAATTTTTTTGTTTACGGAAGCTTAAGAGAAGGATTTTATAATTATGATAAGTTTTTAGCCGGAAAGATTTTTAAGAAAAAAGAAGGCAAATTAAATAATATTAGATTATATCATATGCCCTATAAAGGTTATCCTGCAATAGTTCCAGGTGGAGATTATGTATTAGGTGAAATAATGGTCATTAATAAAGAGGATTATGATTCTACTATGAAGGCACTTGATAAAATGGAGGGCTTTATAAGTGAAGGAAATTCTGAAAATGAATACCATAAAATGCTTTTAGAAGTTCAAGATCTTCAAAATAATCAAAACGAACTATGTTATGTGTATTTTTATAATAAAGATAGAGACAAACTTTTTGATAATGAAGCAATCTACCTTCCTAACGGAAATTGGAAGGAGTATATGTTAAATAATTCAATTATTTAAAGAAAACTATTAAAACATTAATATAAAAATAAGGAGATATTCTTAGTAATATCTCCTTATTTTTATATTAATGTTTTGATATTTACAATGCTAATCCTTCTTGTAACATTTTCTTAAATTCTTCCCAAGTTACAAACTTTCCACCCATACTTTCTAAATGGTTTGTATGCATTTGACAATCCAGAAAAATATATCCCTCTTCCTCAAGCTTTTTACAGATGCTTATTAAAGCTACTTTAGATGCATTGCTTTCCTTTGAAAACATACTTTCACCAAAGAAACACCTTCCTATCTTAACACCATAAAGTCCTCCTACAAGTTCTTGATCTTTATATACCTCAACACTTGTGGCAAAACCTTTTTTATGTAAGTTGATATACGCTTCCATTATTTCATTAGTTATCCATGTACCTTCTTTAATTTCTCTAAGTTCTTTGCAGTTTTTTATTACACCATTAAAATCTTTATCAAAAGTAACCTTAAACTCACCTTTATTAAAGACCCTTTTCATGGATTTTGAAATATTAATCGCACTTGGTTCTATTATAAATCTTGGTTTTGGACACCACCATAAAATTGGTTCACCTTCACTGTACCATGGAAAAATACCATTGCAATAAGCTAAAATAAGCCTTTCAAAACTTAAATCTCCACCAATTGCTAATAATCCATCCTCTTCTGCTAAATCAGGATTTGGAAACATTATTTCATCACTTAATTGATATACTGACATATACTCATCACTCTCTCGTTACTTTTAGTAATCATTTTACTTCAGCAATAATTATAAAACTTTTTATTAATTTCATATCTTCATTTTCTTTACTTTTATATGATATTTCATTTATCTCAATATCAACAATTCTACACCCTAAAGATTCTAACATATTTTTATCCCACTGTGGACGTATTATTTTACTTAATGGTAAATTATAAGCTATTTTATCTATAGATTCAGTACTTACTCCCATCATATTTTTATGATCATTTATATGAGTAATACTTTTTCTTTCTTCCATATATCTTTCATCAAACATATAACAATAATGATTTCCATCAAATATTATTAATTTCCCACCTGGTTTTAATATCCTAATCCACTCTTTATATGCCTTTTCAGGATTCTCCAAATTCCATATTACATTTCTACTTACTAATAAATCAAAGGTATTATCTTCAAAAGTAGGATTTTGTGCATCACCTTGAATAGTGTGAATTTTAACGCCTAAATCATTTGCATTTTCTTCAGCTTTCAAAAGCATGTTTTCCGTACAATCAAATGCATAAGATTCACAGCCTAATTCTGCTAATAGTATTGCTAAAAAACCTGGACCACACCCCATATCTATAGTTTTAAAATTATTTTGTGGTGAAATATATTTTTTTAGAAATTCTTCATATTCACTCTTTTCATTACTTTCTAAACTTTCCCTATTACTAATAGAATATCCTTCTGCCCTTCTATTCCAATAAGCTTTTATATCATCTAAATAATTCATTTTATCCTCCGTTGTACTTTTTTTCATATTACATTTAAATAATCGAATTTATAAGATTTTTTGTAAATACTTCTCTTGGATTTAAAATTACCTCATCAGTATTTCCTTCTTCAATTATTTTACCTTCCTTCATTACTAATATATAATCACAAAATTGTTGTACTAATGCTATATCATGACAAATAAAAAGTATTGCCATATCTCTATTCTTTTGTATATTCTTCAATAACTTTATAATATTAAATTGAACTGTAACATCTAGTGCACTTGTTGCCTCATCACAAATAAGTAACTGAGGATCGCTAGCTAATGCTCTAGCAATTGCTGCCCTCTGGCATTGTCCTCCACTTACCTCTTTAGGATATCTATTCGCTAATTCATATGATAACTGACACTCTTGAAAAAGCATCTTTAACTTTTCTTCTTTTTCAACTGAAGTTAAACTTTTTTTCATAGCTTCTTTAATTGATTTACCTAGTTTCATCCTTGGATTAAAGGATTCAGTAGGACTTTGAAAAACCATTTGTATCTTTCCTTGTATTTCTTTAAGCCTAACTTTCGCTTTATTACTTAATATATTTCCACCTAAATAAATTTCTCCATCATCAAAATTTAATAATCCTGATATAATTCTAACAGTTGTACTTTTCCCACAGCCACTTTCTCCAACAATTCCAACGCATTGTCCTTCGTTAATAGTGAAGCTTACGTCATCTATTACAATATTGCTTTGTCCATCTTTCAAAAATGACTTTTTTATAGATGATACCTTCAATATCTCTTCCATTACTTACCACCTCACTAAACAATCTTTTTCTTCAATTTAGGCGTTGCATTAATTAACTCTTTTGTATATCTTCTACTTGGATAATTAAATATATTTTCTGCTAAATCATACTCTATACATTTTCCTTCTTTCATAACTAATGCACTATCACACATTGAAGATATTACTCTCATATTATGACTTACAATTATTATAGCAGTCCCATATTTATTTCTTAAATTCACTAATTCATCTATTACCTTTGCTTGAACTGTTACATCTAATGCACTAGTTGGCTCATCTGCCAATATTATTTTGGGATTAGATGCCATTGCCATCATAATTCCTGCCCTTTGATTCATTCCACCCGATAATTCAAAAGGATAACTATTAAGAAACTTTTTAGTTTCTTTAATATTAAACGTCTTTAGAATCTCTTCTCCTTTAACTAGTGCTTCTCTTTTTTTAATTTTTCTATGAGCTCTCATAGAGTCATATAATTGACTTCCAATTGTTCTAATTGGGCAAAAAGAAGACTTACAATCTTGAAAGATCATTCCAATTGATTTTCCTCTTATCTCAATTAATTCCTTTTTATTTAAATGTGTAATATCTCTTCCTTCATATATAATACTACCATCTACAATTTCTCCTCCATCTCCAAGGATACCAATTATAGATTTTATTATTGTACTCTTTCCACTACCTGACTCACCTACTATACCAAGTATTTCACCTTCATATATAGTGAAAGAAATATCATTAACTACAAGTTTATCATTATATTTTATAGATACATTTTTAAGTTGTAGTAATGGCTTTTTCATATATCCTCCTATCTATTTTACTGAAAGATTTGCAGTAATCTCATAATAATCTGATGGATGCGCTTCAAATCCTGAAACATTTGACTTCATTACAAACGACATTTTTAAGTGAGATGCAAAAATAAATGAAGCATCATCTAAAATTATTTGTTGCATTTTTGTTGCCAATTTCCCTCTTTCGGATGCCTCAAATGTATTACTCATTTCATCATATAAATTTTCTAACTGTTCATTATAATATTTCCCACGATTTTTAGCAGAATCTTTTAATGCATGTGTTGTAAAGAAATATGCAGGATCTCCAGTTGGTGCCGTTACAAATGCACTGGCATATATATCCCAATCTCCACTTTTTAAAACATCTGTATGATTTGCTGTTGAATTAACCTCTACATCAATTCCTATTTCTTTTAAAGTTGCTTGAACAGACTCTGCAAGAAGCGGTAATTCTTGTCTCCCTGGATATGTTAACCATCTTATAGTTAAGTTTTCTCCATTTTTATCTACATATCCATCTCCATTTGTATCTTCCCAACCTGATTCTTTTAATAATGCTTTTGCTGTATCAACATTGTATTCTGGAGCTGTTACAGTTTTATCTCCAAATGAAAAATTTTCAGGGAATGGTCCTACAGCAGGAGTTCCATTTCCATTTAATAATACATCTGTAAATCCTTCTTTATCTATAGCACATGCTATTGCCCTTCTTACATTTATATCTTGTAAATTTACATTTTCATAATTAATAGCTCCAAAAAAGGTACGTGATGTATCTGTTGAGCTTATTTTATAATCACTATTATTTTCAAATAATTGTAAACTCGCATATGGTAATCCTTGTGTTGCATCTATTTCACCACTTTGTAGTGCCATTGTAAGTGTATCACCATCTGTAATACTCTTTACTATCACCTTATCTGTCTTTACTTCTCCTCCCCAATAATTCTCATTTTTAACTAATTCAATTTCTGAATCAGATATTTTCTCTGCAATAAAAGGCCCTGTTCCTGCTACATTTCTATCTTCTGTAATACCATATTCCATATCAATTATTGCAGCATATGGATCGCTTAAATAATTTAATAAATCTACAACCTTTTTATTACAAGTTATTGTTATACTTTGTCCATCTGCTTCTATTTCAGCTATATCTAAATCACCTGGAGCTCTATCATGAACTGAAATAAGATCTTCTAAACATTCCTTAACCGATTTGCCATCCATTTTTCTTCCACTTGAAAAGGTAACATCATCTCTTAAATTAATTTTCATAGTATTATCATCAATTTGTTCATAATCAGTTGCAAGCCACGGTTCTAATTCCATATTTTCATTAAATTTAAATAATGTTTCCCCAACACCATACCTTACTGCTGACCAGCCTGAATAATTATCATGTGGATTTAAACCTGCATTCCCCATTTCTGGACCATAAGCTGTTGTTCCATAAGTAAATATACTTTCACTAGAACTATTTATTTTACTATTATTTGTTTCTTTATCAGTACCTTTATTGCTTCCACAGCCAGTTAATATTGATGTAAAAATAAAACCTACCATTAATAAACTTATTAGTTTTCTTTTTCTCATTTTAACGTCCTCCCTCTAATAAAATTTTTTATTTGAAATATTTATTTTATATCGATATAATCCCTTATTGTATCTCCAAGTAAATTAAAACACATTATTGTAATAAAAATAGCTAAACCTGGCGCTAATATCATCCATGGTGATGTTTGAATCATACTTCTTCCATCATTCATCATACTTCCCCACTCTGCCGCTGGTGCTATAGCTCCTAATCCTAAAAAAGAAAGCGCTGCAAGTTCCATCATCATTGTACCAATATCAACTGCAGCCATTACAATTATTGTACCCATAGTATTAGGTAAAATATGCTTAAATATTATTTTTATATTATTCAAACCATTAAGCCTTGCAGCATCAATAAAAGATTGAGTTTTTAGTGTAATTGCTTGTGTTCTTGCTATTCTAGCATATTTAGGCCAGCTAATTACTGCTAATGCAATTACTGCACTTTGCATTCCACCTCCAAGAACTGATGCAACTGCAATAGCAAAAACCATCCCAGGAAATGCTAAAAACATATCTGCAATTCTCATAAGTATACTATCTCTAATTCCACCATATACACCACAATATAATCCAACTGATGTTCCTATTGTAGTAATTATCAAAATTAATGTTAATGTTGAAAATATACTACTTCTTCCACCTACTATCACTCTTGAAAAAACATCTCTTCCATATCTATCTGTTCCTAAAATATGTGCTAAGGATGGTGATTGAAGTGCTTCACTTAAATTTTGAGCATATGGATCGTATGGTACTATATATTCTGAAATTAATGCTATTAAACAAATTAATGCACAAATACTAGCAAATATAATCAATTTAATTTTGGTTTTTTTCTTTTTGCTCATATTCTTAACTACTATTCCTTTCCTAATCTAATTCGTGGATCTAAATAGCGATGCACAATATCAGATATAAGATTTATTGCTACATATATAAATGCCATCCAAATTACATAAGCTTGGATCATAGGATAATCATACATATTAATAGAATCTACTGCTAGTTTACCTATTCCATCCCACATAAAAATAGTTTCAACTATTGCTGTTCCTCCAAGAAGAGATGCTATTGATAAAGCTAATAATGTAATAATAGTCATTAATGAAGATCTTAAAACACTTTTAAATAAAATTGTTTTATATCCTATTCCTCGTGCATAAGCTGCCTTAACATAATCTTTATTTAATTCTTCTAATACTACGGCTCTTACTTGTCTTGTATATTTACATATCATTGCAACAGAAAGTGTTAATGTTGGCATAATTATGCTCTTAAAATTAACATTATTTAATGTTCCTATTACTGGTAGCCATTTTAATTTCACAGAAAATAAAAGAATTAACAATAATGATAAGAAAAATCCTGGTAGAGCATTACCTATAAAACTTAATATCCTTATAATATAATCAATGATTTTATTTTGAAAAACTGCTGCAATAATCCCCATTGGAATTGCTATTAGAATTGTAAGAACTATTGATGAAGCCATTAAAAGGAATGTATTTGGCAACTTCGAAATAATTGTTGTAAATACTGGCTTTCCAGAAACATAAGAAACACCCATATCACCTTTAAAAATTCCTACAACCCACTCTCCATACTGCTCTAAAAATGGCTTATCCAATCCTAATTCACTTCTCATGTTATCTTCTACCTCTTGAGAAACTACTCCACCAGTATTTTCTATTAATTTATCTACTGTATCTACTGTTGTAGTATTCATCATTGCAAAAGTAATAAATGTTATTCCAAACAAAATTGGTATAAGTTGAAGAAACCTTTTGCATATGTATCTTACCATAACGCTTTATTTCCTCCCTTTTGTTTTTTATATTTCTATAATCAAAACTAATTTAATCACTTTATACATTTAACTAAAAACATAGGCGTTGATGCATAATTAGCTTTTTCTTCTTCACTCCATACCCTCTTCCATATATCTAAATCAACCTTTATTGATGTTACTCCAATTTTATTTAAAGTTGAAATATCCCACTGTGGTCTCATCATTTTGCTTAACGGTACTCTTCTTGCTATATCTTCCATAGATTCTATATCTGTACATGTGTAATGATCCTCTAAACCATTTTCAGCAACTTTTTTCCTATCATTCTCATATTCTTTTCTCTTTTTATCATCAAATAAATGATGATACCAATTAGCATCAAAATTCAATAAGATTCCTTTTTCTCTTAATACTCGAATCCATTCCTTATATGCCAAATCAGGTTTTTCTAAATTCCATGTTAAATTTCTTGAAACTATAACGTCAAAACTGTTATCTTTAAATTGTAAATTTTGTGCATCCATCTTTATAAATTTTATTTTATTCACTAAGTCCCCCGCATTTTCTTTTGCTTTCTCAATCATTTCATTAGTATAATCAATTGCAGTAACATTAAATCCAGCCTGCGCTAATATTATAGAAAAGAATCCTGGTCCACATCCTATATCTAATATTCTTATATTATCATTTGATTTCTCTTCACTTGATCCTATTTGCATTTTAATTTCATTTAACCACTTATCTCTTTGAAGTGATTCTAACTCGTCTTTATTAACCTCTGAATATCCTTCAGCTCTATTTGTCCAATATTCTTCTATTTCGCTTAATATCTTTAACATATTACACCTCTTACAACTATATTCCACAAGAAAGTATATCAATAGATATTATCATTCACAACCCTCCCCCCCGGTAATTTTTTTGCAAAAAAAAATATCACTGGCTTTATTTTATACCAGTAATATTTTTCTACTTTATAAATTGTGCTATTGCTTTGTTTAAATCATCTATCGCCTTTTTATCTCCCGATTGTACTGCATCAACTATACAACCTTCAATATGCTGTTGTAAAATAATTTTTCCAGCATTATTCAATGCTGATGTTACTGCAGCCAACTGGATTAATACTTCTGTGCAATCTCTCTCATCTTGTACCATTCTCTTTACAGATTCTAAATGTCCTATTGCACGTGATAATCTATTAATAATAGCCTTGGTATTTTCATGTGAATGTTTGTGAGTATGACTTTTATCACTACCATGGACATGTGAATATATCTGGCCATCATTCGATATATGAATATGTTCTTCATTATGTTTATCTTCCATTCTATTTCCCTCAAACATTAAACTTATTATAAATAACTCTATTTTATTATATATCTATAATAGTACCTTTACAATAGAGTTCTGCATATATTATGCATAAAATAAAACTATATATCATGAAAGATACTTTCAAATCATTTTTTAATATTTAAAGACACACTTCAATTAAATAATATAAGTTTAATGTATTTACTTTTTCACTATTGTATTTATCCTAAATTAATAATCCAGGCATCATCAATATATTCTTTAATAATATAACTAACTAAATTAGTCCATCCATCACATTTATCTAAAATAATAGAATCACTACTTACAACATAATTACTTTTTTCAAGTATAATATCAGGGTTAATAACTATATAAACATTTACATTAACACTCCAATTCTCAGCTGCTTTATAAATCGCCATTTTAAGCTTTCCTGAATTAGAAACAGGCGCATCTATATAAAAGTTAACACATTCTAATTCAAGACTGCTAAAAGCTTTCCCTAAAATTTCTAATACATCATATGTTTTATCGATCAATCTATAAGTACCCCTTAGTCCTGCTAAATCTCTTATAGATCCATCCATACACTTTATTAATACCCCTTTAGACAATGCCACCTCAAGAGAAATAATAAAATTAAATGCATCTATATTTATAGTTTTTCCTTTTAATCTAGATACACTTATCTCTTTATCTTGCCTCAATTCTAAATCCTTGATTGAACAACTTGCTCTTCTAATTGCCATGCGTTGCCTTGTAGAAAATTGATGTCTTCCACCTACAAAATCAATTATATTACTAATAGGATAATTTCTATTAAGCAACCAAACTACTTCTTCTTGCGCACGCTTTAATTTTTCTATCTCCTTGCTTGAAAAAAATCTTTCATCTTTATCTTCCTTGCCTCTAATAGTTATTTTTTTTATTTCTTCCATATTGTATTACCTTTCATATCTATTTTTAATAGTATACTACTTATATTTTATATTATTTTTCTTTATATTATAAAAAACTCACTAAATATAAACTTCTATTATTTATCTTAGACAAAAACTTGTACAATTATCATATAACATACCCTTCCTAATAAAATACTTAAAAATACTCACTACCAAATATCAGTAAACATATAATTGATCGAACATAAACTATACATTATATTTACTCTTTCCCACTAATATAATTGTTCTTTTATATACTGAAATATTTTAAATACTATCAGTAAAACTCCTAAAAAAATAAGAAGCAAAGAAATTTATACAAACTCCTAAGGAATTTCTATACACCTCTTACTTCTTAAATCAATTATCCTCTTATAACTTCAACCTTATATCCATCTGGATCAGTTACAAAGTAATAATGAGGCTTTTCTCCTGGAAGCCCCTTTAAATCAGTAACTTCGTATCCCATTTTAATATGTTTTTCTCTTAAATCTTCAATATCATCATGAGCTATAGCAATATGACTAAATCCATTTCCTAAATCATAAGGAACTTCTGGATTATAGTTATAAGTAAGCTCTACTTCATAACCACCTGGGGCATCTGATAAATAAACTAATGTAAATTTATGATCCGGGAAATCCTTTCTTCTTGTTTCCACAAGACCTAAAGCATTCTTATAAAACTCTAACGATTTTTCTAAATCCATAACTCTTACACAAGTATGTAACATCTTAACTGGCATAATATACCTCCTAAATTTAAACTTGTATAAATTATAGCATAAATTATTTTAATTTTCAGCTTCTAAAATAATCTTATGATCAACTAATTCCATTTCTTTAATTCTTGCTCTAATAGTTTTCCTTTGTATAACAATAACTAGATTACAATTATTAATAATAAGTTAAATAAAAAAAATAATGCATATGAAAAATCACTTTAATAAGCTTTTTTCATATGCATATTTCTATAATAAATTATTGTAATTCATCATTTTGAACAATTTTTGTTTTAGCCTTCTTCTTCTGTTTAGGTTTTTTTTCATTTCTATTCTTTGCCAAACTATCTTCACCTCGCTTAAATAAATTAATGTAATAGATAATTACATTAATTAGATTGCTCTTATTTATGTAAAATAATACTGGCAATTATATCATTATAATCCAAATCTTAAACTCTTTTAGGCTAAAATTCCCTTGTTACATTCCTTACCCACTTACCACTTAAAACTCTTACAACTGCAATAATTGATTTTATTACCTCATTACTTTTTACCACAAAAAACACTGCTGCAATTGGCTATTTTAATACAAGGGCTGTGATAAATCCACAAGATATTGCTACAAGCCATAAAAAAATAATATCATTTACCCCAGCTAGTCCAAATGTTAATCTCATTAATATGAAGAATAATTTTTTTCAACTTATGCTACTGATAGTTGAACTTCTCCTAAGGATCCTAGCATCATAGTATCAAGCATACTTACTGCAAATGTAATTAAGTTTTTTATTGCAATAGATAAAGCAATACTTAAAATTAACTTATAAAATTTTTTCTCTCTGATTATTAACATTATCTTATCCACTCTTTTCTCTCATATA
>NZ_JADPBQ010000009.1:11156-110238 GCF_015670405.1 Clostridium sp. 1001271B_151109_B4
TATAAAAGCTATAACTTTATACATTTAATACTCTTTATACTAAAACACAACTATTTATATTTTTCATATTATTTTTTTAGTCCTATATCCCTATACCATAATTAAATAAATTCTTCCATATATATTTATAATTTTTCATTTTTTATTTATAATAGTTCTATATAAAAAATATTTATTTCTTAATTCGAAGGGAGAAAAAATGGGGAATACTATTAAATTAACTGCCTTAACTAAAACTTCTGGATGTGCTGCTAAAATAGGCCCTGGAGTTTTAGATTCAGTATTAAAAAATCTACCTAAATTTGAAGACTCAAATCTTATGGTTGGTTTTGATAAAAAAGATGATGCTTGTGTATATAAAGTAAGTGAAGATAAAGTCCTTATTCAAACTGTTGACTTTTTCCCTCCTATGGTTGATGATCCTTACATATTTGGACAAATTGCTGCTACAAATGCATTGAGTGATATTTATGCTATGGGTGGTGATCCTGCAATTGCAATGAATTTATTATGCTTTCCATCTTGTTTAGATTCATCAATAATGCATGATATTTTAGCTGGCGGATACAGTAAGGTATCTGAATCTGGTGCAATTGTTAGTGGTGGTCATACTATTGCAGACCCTACTCCTAAATATGGACTTTGTGTAACTGGATTTGCTCATCCTAATGAAATCCTTACTAACAGTAATGCTAAAACTGGTGATGTCCTTGTTCTTACTAAACCCTTAGGCATAGGTATTTTAAATACAGCAACTAAAGCAGAATTACTATCTTATGAAAAAATTAAAGAAGTAACTAATGTAATGACAACTTTAAATAAATATGCTAAAGATTCTTTAAAAAACTTAAATGTTAATTCTTGTACAGATATAACTGGATTTAGCCTAATAGGTCATGGGTATGAAATGGCAAGTGGAAGTAATAAAACTATTGAGTTCTACTCTAATTCAATACCTCTTATTACCGATTCTCTAGAATATGCTAGAATGGGAATTATTCCTGAAGGAATGTATAACAATTTAGAATATTTAAAGAATACTTTTGACTGTTACTCCTCTGTTACTCAAGAAATGCAAGATGTACTCCTAGACCCTCAAACTTCTGGTGGTCTACTTTTATCAATGCCAGAAAAAGATGCTTTGGAATATATATCAAGAATGGAACTCCATAATCCTTGGACAAAAATTATTGGTACTGTTACTGATAAGCAATCACATTCAATAATAATAAAATAATATACAATTAAAAAGTCAGCATAATACAAAATTTTTCTATTATTTATAGTAAATAGAATATTCTAAATTATGCTGACTTATTATTTAACCTTATATTTTTATATACTAAATAATATTTTTTAATATTTTTATTCTAATATAATTCATTAATCTTCTATAATTATATAGTTATCACTTTTGATACCTGTTTCATAACATTTGTTATATCATACATGTTACTAACTTTTCCTACACCTAACACGTCTTCTAAACCATAAAAATTAAGGCAAGCACCACAAACTAACATTTCTACTCCTTTAGCTTCTAAAAGTTTTAAATGCTCAATTGCTTGCTCATTTAAGGTTGGAACTTTCACGCCTCCATTCATAAATAAAATTGAACTTGGCAAGTCTTCACCTTCAGAAATAGTATATAAGAACATCTTCATTAATGATTTACCTAACTCATCATCTCCACTGCCAATGGTTTCTTTATTCATAAATACAGCCCAATTTCCTAATTCTTTTTTCTCTTCTAATTTATTTAAAATATCCTCACATTCTTCACATCCATTAGAAAATTCAACTTTAAAGTTACCTTTATCCTGTATAATTTTTATTTCAAACCCTTGATTTTTTGCAAGCTTTTTTAAGTTTTCAACAGCAATTTTATTATCTACTTCAATTTCAAAAAAATTAACTCCAGATTCTATTTCCTTTTTAGCCATTATCACTGGTATTGGACAATTCTTTCCCTTAGCATCTATAAATTTTTTCATAACTTACTCCCTAATCTTTCATTTATTTATTCTTATTACTCATATACATTATTGCTTCTAATACTCCACCACCTATAGATCTTGCTTTATCTGAAATTGTAAAACAATGATCTCTTTCACATCGTGGATCAATATCTCCAGCCTTCATACCTTTAAACACTTCAATATTTTCTTGTAACATTCCTCTTACTATTCCATCAATTTGCGCTAAAACTTCTTCTTCATCTACATAAGCCACTACTTCACCTTTTTTAACAAAATCCCCTATTTTAACAATTGGCTTTATTTTACCATTTGCTGAAGCTCTTATAATTCTTTCTTTAGTATATCCACCAATGTTACCTGGAACCCCTGTATTTGGTATAGCACTCCCCTTCTCTATAACTTTACCTAAATAGTGACCTCTTTTAGTTTCAACTACTAAATCACAGTCAACCTGTGCTTCAAATCCTGGCCCTACTCCAATAACTATCGGTGCATCATCTATGCTTGTACCTAAATTTTTCTTTGCAATTATAGAATCTACAACTACATTAGGCTTTAACTTTGATACAATTTCTGCTTTTTCATCAATTATAATTGGTATATTACCTTTACTTATCGCTTCATTTATCTCATCTATACTATTAACCTTAACTCCTTTAATTCCTTCAATAGTTATTTCATTATCAAATATAGCTTGAGAAAAAGCTACTGTTCTTCTTACGGTTGTAGGTTTCTCTATTTCTGTCATTATAATATCAAATCCACTTTTTCTTAATCTGTATGCTATACCACTTGCTAAATCTCCTGCACCTTTAATCACTATTAGCATCTCTACACCTCATTAAACTCTTTATAACTTGTAATTATACTTTTTATATTGTTTTGCTGCAAATATTCACATATTTCTTCTGCTAACTCTAACAATTCCTTGTTATCTACCTTATTAATCACTGCTCTATAAACAGCATTTCTACATTCATTGACTCCTTTTTTTTGCCCATCTTCACTACTTAATAAAATAGCTATATCTTTAGGTTTAATAACATAATTGTCATTTTTCTTTAATATATTACAAACCTGCTGTGGCCTATGGCATGTTTCCTTTATGCTTTTATTTAATGAGTCTATTCCAGCAACCCCAACAACCATTGTAGTATTTTTTAAAATAACAGGTTCATGGCTTGCTGGCGCCTTAAGAGGTAACATTTTTGCTCCATCAGCTTCAATTATTAAAAAATCACATAAATTTATTAGAGTCTCAGCTATATCTTCACCAACACTTGAAATCTTATCATTTTTTTCTTTAATTCCTACTGTAACCAAATTATATGTTTTTAATCTTTCAATTATTTCATTGACATCACCTTTAAAATCAATACAATCCTTTGGCATATGCATATGTGTTGTAGTTGTAACTAAAACCTTTTTACCTAAATCACTTAACTCCTTTGCCAATGTGTAAACAGATGTTGTTTTTCCCCCTCCACCAACAAAGGAAATAATACTCTTTTCCTTTAAATTCATTCCTAAAGCTTCATATAAATATCTTTCTTTTCTTATTGAATTATTTTCATAACCATAAATTTTCATATTAATTCCTTACATTTCACTTTATTTAATAATTTATTAAAATATTTTTAACGCTTATTCGCATTATATTTTCCCCTTTATTATACAAAGTTTTACTTGTTTTATAAATACTTAATAATAAATTAAATAATTCCTATAAATATTAGTATCTTTATATAAAAATAAAAGCCACCAAATTAGGTGACTTTTATTTATTCTTCATATAAGTTATCTTCAATTATTTTATTAGCCAAAATACCAATGTTTACTTCTCTTATATCCATATAAACATCAATAATTCTATCTACTAAAGTTACTTCTACATATTCAATGTCTTTTCCATCTTCATCCTTATAAGTAATTATATCATATGTTATTATATCTTCTTTTAGTTGTTTTTTACTTATCATTTGCTTCTCCTTAATTATATTATTTTTAACAATTGATCAAAAGAGTCTATTGAATTATAAAACTCCTCTACATTTCCAAATCCATATTTTGCAAATATAAAAGGAACATTAGCAAATTTCGCTGCATTTGCATCACCTTGGGTATCCCCTACATAAACAGGATTTTTTAAGTTATTCCTCTCAACTATTAGCTTAATATTTTCACCTTTAGGTAATCCTGTTCTTCCAGGACATTCATAATCAATAAAGTATTTATCTAATTTATGTGCTTTAAAGAAACATTCTATGTAACCATCTTGACAGTTACTAACTATAAATAGTTTATAATTTTTTGATAATTCCTTTAATGTATCTTCTAATTTATCATATAGTGTTGCACCATAATCTCTTAAATATTCATTTTCATATTCACAACATTCTTTTATTACTTTAAGTTGCATTTTAGCATCTAGCTCTGGTAATAAAATACTTGCTATCTCATCCAATAATTTTCCCATACATGGCTTTAAGTCTTCAACAGTTACTTCTTTACGCTTTAAATTATATTTTGCAATTATACTAGTCCAAGTTTTTGCTACTTCTGCAGTTGAATCCCATAACGTCCCATCTAAATCAAATATTATTCCATCAAACTTCATTTTATCCTCCTAGTATATCTTTTTAATTATTATATCATCTTTTCATATTATTATCATTATTAGTTATATCTACTTTAAATAAATTTAACTAAGCAAACCAAATATATGGTTTAAATATGTAACATATGTAAAAGTAAGTTAATAAAATATATTGTAATAACGGAGGTAAGCTTATGAGAAAAAATAAAAATAAACTCTTACATGCATTAATTAAATGTTGGAATCAAATAGCTATTAGCGATAAATCTTTAATAATTATAATGTTTATACTTTTACTTCAATGTATCTATAATTTATTTATGCCTGAACCTTCAACAAATAGTGGAATATCTATTAGTGTTATCATACGTACTACTGTTGCTTCTATTTTTGGTTACTTTTTAAGCGAAAATTTTTTAAAACACGAAGTTATAAAGAGCAGTGATTCTAACTCTCCAATAATCGTTACAATAGATGAAGATGAGTTAGACGATAAAGAGGATAAAGAAAAGTATCTAAAAGACGAGGATAGAAATTGTAAAATTGAAAGTAAAAATAAATCCAATAACCTTTCAACGGATTTAAAATATTACATTTGCAATAAATCTTTTCAAGTTATTGTTGCTTTATCAGTTTGTGTAATTGCTTTATCTTCGCTAATTATAGGATATGATTTCAACCTAATTCCTGAAGAAGCCAATCCATCTATAATACAATTTAGAGACTTAATAAGTAGCTGTGTAGGATTTTTATTAGGATGTTCAAGGAGTAATTCAAACAAAAATTCATCAAATAAATAAATAAAAAGCCACAACATATTTTAATACATTGTGGCTCCTTATTATAATATTCTATTTACTACAACTCTTGCTTATATTAATACTAAGTACTTATATTCCTTAAAATCTTCTATAAATAACATTTAATTTCTACAACTTTAGAATATCATAATACTTTTACCATTCACCCATTAATTTTCTATAAAGCCCAGCATACTCTTGTGCTGAATTTCTCCAAGAATAATCTTTTTCCATTCCTCTAAATGCTATACCATTCCATTTATCTCTATGATCAAAATAAATATGTTTAGCATAATTAATTGTATTAAGCATTTCATGAGCATTATAATTTGCAAATGAGAAGCCTGTACCACAATCAGAATATATATTAAATGGTTCAACAGTATCTCTTAAGCCACCTGTTTCTCTAACTATAGGAACGGTTCCATATCTTAATGATATAAGTTGTGTTAAACCGCAAGGTTCAAATCTAGATGGAACAAGCATTGCATCAGCCGCTGCATATATCTTATGAGCTCTGTTATTTGAAAAATAAATATTGCCAGATACCTTTCCTTTTAACTTCCACTCATAATATCTAAACATATCTTCATATCCTTTATCACCAGTTCCAAGGACTACCAATTGAGTGTTATCATCTACAATTTTTTCTATTACTCTAGCAATTAAATCTACACCTTTTTGATCAGTCAATCTTGATATTATACCTATCATAAATTTATTATCATTTTCTTCTAATCCTAATTCGTGTTGTAATCCTCTTTTATTATATAATTTATTTTCTATAAAACTATATTTATTATATTTACTGAATATTTCATTATCTGTTTCAGGATTATACTCATTATAATCAATACCATTTAATATTCCATAAAGATCTCCTGACTTTTGGCATACTACTCCATCAAGTCCTTCACCATAGTAATCATTTTGTATCTCATTTTTATAACTATTACTTACAGTAGTTATATAATTTGCATAAACCATTCCACCCTTTAACATGTTAGCTTCCTTATTATATTCCATATCAGTAGGTCTAAACACATAATCTGGGAAATTAGTTATTTTTTGAAGAGTGTTAATATCCCAAATTCCTTGGAATCTTAAATTATGGATTGTCATTATAGTTTTTATATTATCGTAGAAATGATTATCTCTAAATATTGTGTGTAAATACACAGGTAATACCCCTGTTTGCCAATCATGACAATGTATTATATCTGGTCTAAAATCTATACTTGGTAAAATTGATAATGCTGCCTTACTAAAGAAGCAGAATTTTTCAATGTCAAATCTAGTATCTCCATATGGAGTATTTCCTCCAAAATAACGTTGATTATCGATAAAATAAAATGTAATTCCATCATATTGTGTTGTCAATACACCAACATATTCACTACCAGTGACTTGTCCTAGATCCATATAAAAATGTGTAATATATTTAAAATCACTTCTGTAGTGCCATGGTATACATGTATAATTTGGTATCACAACTCTTACATCAAACTCTTCTTTTGGAAATGATTTAGGAAGCGATCCTACAACATCTGCTAGTCCACCAGTTTTAATAAATGGTACACATTCAGAAGCGACAAATAATATTTTTTTCATCTCAAAATTCCTCCCGTTTTTAATCTGTTCTATCCTATATTATGTTATTTAAATTTAATATTAATTTTCTCAAATTCTAATAATATTTTACCATATTCCCATATTTTTGAAATAGTTTATTGTTATATTTACGAATAAAATTTCTGTAAACCTTTCTAAATAACATTTTAATTAATTTTATTGTCTTTTTTTGATTAGTTGGTAATTTTTTACTTATATAAAACCAATTTTGTACTAATATATATTCTATGTTATAATTATATTGAAATAATTTTATTTCAACACTTTACATTAAAAGGATGGGATTATTATGAGAAATAATGCATATGAAATCATGAAAGAAATGTGGTCAATTGATGAGGAAATTCAAAAACTTACATCCGATTTAAAGAAAACAGCTCAAATTACAGAAAGAGAAGTATTAGAACGACGTATAGATTCATTATATGCTGAATTTTTGAAATATAAACATTTACTACAAGATATTCAAGTTACAGGCCTATAATAAAAAAAAGTACCAAACAACTTCGTTTGGTACTTTTTTTATTATGCTACTTTATCTATTGAATCCTTATTTCTTCCATATCTTTTCTCATATCTAGAAATTAAGAAGAAAGCAATTAATCCAAATACTATTGGTCCAGCTAATTGGAATCCAGTAGAAACATAATCTTTAGTTTCAATTGCTGGTTGTAATATTGTAAATATGTTAGCAAATCCAACCGTACAAGTTACTATTATAGCCCATATTGTTGCAACTGTTTTACTTTTAAAGAAAATAAAAGGTTTATCTATACTATCATTTTTCTTAAAGTAAATAAATGCAATTGATAAGAACATAGTTGGTATTGTCATTGCTACATTTCCCATAAGTATTAAATAATCTAAGAAACTAGAAGATTTTCCACCTGTTATAACTGCAATTATAATAATAGCTACAACCGCTATACATTGCATCCACATTGCATTTACAGGCATACCATTTTCATTTATTGCAGTCCATTTTTCTGGCCATATCTCCTTTGGAGTACCTTCTATTAATTGTTTTAATGGCGAATAAATTAATGTAAAGAATGCCCCCAATAAAGCTAAGAACATTGCTAATCCAATATATCTAGCAAACCAAGTACCCATTATCTCAACTCCATGTGGAGATAATCCAAATACTTCACCTAACCTAACTCCTAAGTTTTTAATAACCACATATGCTACATTTGCCATTCTTACATCAGGATTTGAAAGTACCTCTTGCCAATTAGTAAATAAACCAACCATCAATATTGCTAAAGAGTAACCTACACCAATTACTATTGCTGAAATTTTAATTCCTTTTGGAAATGTCTCATTAGCATTTTCTGTTTGGTCAACAAGTCCACCGACTGCTTCTAATCCTCCATAAGCAAATATAGCAAATACTAAAAATCCTAATACTGCTAAAACACTTCCATAAGCTGGATTAGGTGAGTGTGCAAATTCAGATAAATTCAATGGTTGTGCTGCTTGAAAACCATTAGCAAAAAATACTATTAATGAACCAACTATTAATAGTACATTTGCACTTGTTACAAATATACCTCCAATAGATGCAACTTTTGAAATACTATTCAAACCTTTTGATGATAAGAATGTAATTAATATAACAAACATTGCTCCTAAAATACCCAATGTTTGTGAAGAAGTAAGTCCAAACAATGACCAAGTAGATGTTTTATCAGTTCCAAATATCAAATTAGAAAGCGGAACCCATATAGATGATGATACACTAACCATCCAAACTATATATGATGCGAACCACATAAATGTACCAATAAATGCAAACTTTCTACCAATAGACTTTTGCATCCAAACATAAATCCCACCTTTTTCTTCTTTAAATGCTGCTCCAAATTCAGCCATCATAAATGCATAAGGAATAAAGAAGCATATAGCTCCAAAAATATACCATGGAATTGCTGAATATCCCATAAGGAAAAATGCCCTTGGAATATTATTAAATCCAAATACTGATGTAAAAATCATAAGTATTAATGCAATTAAAGTTAGTTTACCTTTATTATTACTCATAATATTTCCTCCCTAGTTTAAGTAAGCTATTTTTCATATTATAGCTTTTTTGTCGAATTTTATTTCACAATATATATTATCATAATAACTTCATTCTTTCCACCCTATTTTTTTACAAAATAGCACATTTTATATGATTAAATTAAACTTATACTATTTGACACTTATTTTATTTAAATAATATTTAATATATATATATAAATTTTATCATATTATCATTTTGCTTTATTGTACTAAACTATTAAATTGTTAAATTATTTTTTAAACTTTTCTTTTCACTTATTATAATTTCATTTTTTATATAAATTAAACATTTAATTTTAATTTCCCATTATTTCTTTCTTTTATTGAAGTTTAACTCAAAAATAAATATACTTTAATTATAAGTATATTTACTTTAATAATACGACAAAGGAGAATTTTATGAATTACTTATCTGATTTGCATACTCATACTATAGTGAGCGGACATGCATACACAACCCTTATGGAGAATATTAACTTTTGTTCAGAAAAGGGTATTAAAATTTTAGGTACATCAGAGCATGCGCCTACTATGCCTGGAGCTCCACATTACTGGTACTTCGGTAATCTAAAGGTTCTTCCAAGAATAATAAATGGAGTGCTAATTTTAAAAGGATGTGAGGCTAATATCCTTGATGTTGATGGTAATCTTGACATGCCTAACGACGCTATAAAAAACTTAGATTATATGATTGCTTCTTTTCATGAACCTGTATTTGAACCAAAATCTTTAGAAGAAAATACTAAATCTATTTTAAATACAATAGATAAGTATGAAAAAGTTGAAATACTAGGTCATCTTGGAAACCCAAATTATAAACTTGATTATGATGCAATTGTTAGAAAAGCTAAGGAAAAGGATATTATGATTGAAATTAATAACAGTTCTTTATCTGGAACATCAAGAATTGGAAGTAATGTTAATTGTGAAAAAGTTGCACAGCTTTGTAAAGAACATGGTACTAAAGTTATTTTAACTTCTGATGCTCATATTAATTTAAAAATTGGTGATTTTTCTAATGGAATTGAATTATTAAAAAAAATAGAAATGCCTAAAGAGTTAATCATGAATGATCCTGATAAATTAATTTCTCACCTAAAAAATAAAGGCAGATTACAAGATTTATAATATAGTAATCTTATAACTAAAGTCCTTCTTAGATTTATTTATATAAATTTATGATAATTATAAAAATTAGCTGATATGAAAATGATATACTCTCTTTATAGTAGACAGTTAAAATAATAAAAACTGTTACTATGAAGAGAGCATTAATACATATATAGACTTATATTACTTATTTTTTTGGTCTATTCAAAAAAACGTTTCATTTTTAATCTTAATCTTTCCATATAATTTTTATATGGTATAATTCCATAAACGATATATATATATTCAAAGAATATTTTTTTAAATATTGCTATTATAGCTATGTTTGCTTCTCAAGGAAAGATTTTGATTCAAAATTATCACGTATTACTAATTTTATTAGCTCCAATTTTATTGTTCTTTATAATTAATTTTATATTTGGAAGATTAACAAGTAAGATTATTAAACTAAATTATGAAGATAGTGTTTCTCTAAATTTAACTACTCTTGCTAGAAATTCTCCTATAGCACTAGCTATTGCTGTAGCAACCTTTCCAGATAAGCCATTAATCTCCTTAGCTCTTATTATAGGCCCATTAATAGAATTACCTATATTATTTTTAATTTCTAAAATTTTATTGCTTATAAAATCTAAAGAAAAATCATATTTATATAATTAAATTTAGGCTTGAAATATAAAATAGCTCACTAAGACATTTAAACCTTAGTGAGCTTTAAGCATATTTATTTTTTTTAATATTATATTAAATATGCACTCAATAACTTTATTGTATTTTCAAGAGCATTTACATGAGTTCTTTCCATACCATGAGAAGCATGAACCCCTGGTCCAATAAGTGCTCCTCTAATATCATTTCCAGCTCTTAAGGCTGCACTGACATCTGAACCATACATTGGATATATATCTACAGAATAACTTAAATTGTTTTCTTTTGCTAAATTAATTAATTCAGTAGTCATATTATAATCATATGGCCCACTAGAATCTTTAGCACAAATTGATACATCATATTCTGTACAACTTAAATCATCACCTATACAGCCCATATCCACTGCTATCATTTCACTAATATCAGAAGGAATAGATGCTGAACCATGACCAACCTCTTCATATGTAGAAATTATAATTTTCACAGTATTTTTAGGTTTTAAATTTTCTCTATGCAGCATTTCTAACAATGCAATTATAGCTGCAACACTTCCTTTATCATCAATAAACCTTGATTTAATAAATCCACTTTCTGTTATTGTAGTCTTTGGATCAATAAAAATAAAATCTCCAACTCCAATACCTAACTTTTCAACATCCTCTTTACATTTTACAACTTCATCAATTCTTACTTCCATGTTCTTTTCATCTCTTGGTTTAGATTTACTATCTTCAAAAACATGAGCAGCTGGGCTAGTACTTAAGAATGTACCAGAATAAAGTTTTCCTTCTCTAGTCCTTATTGTACAATATTCACTATCTAATGTAGGTAAAATAGGTCCACCTAATATTGTAAACTTCAAATTTCCACTTGGTGTTATTGATCTCACCATTGCACCTAAAGTATCTACATGTGCACACATTCCTATTGTTTTTTCATTGCTTATTCCTTCAACTGTAATTATTCCGCACCCTTTATTATTTCTTTCAAATTTATGTCCAAAAGGCTTAATAATCTCTTCAATCCTCTCCATTATTTCAAAACAAAATCCAGTAGGACTATTAAATTCTAATATTTCTTTTGCTGTCTTTAATAAGAATTCCCTATTAACACTAAAATTACTTTTCATTTTCTCCCCCTAAAAGTCAATATTATTTTTTATATTATTAATATTATCATATTTAGCCTTAATCTAGTAAATTTTACTTAATTTTATTTATCTTCTTTACCGCACACAGAAATATCCTTAATATTAACTCAATTTATGAATTAATATTAAGGATATTTTATTAATATATTACTGTTTAACTATAACTTATAACTTATTAATTTATAATATACTCTTCTTATAAAACTATAAGTCTTTATTTAAATAAATCTAAAATTTCTTCATTTGTTAGCTTTGAAATATTATTTATATTTAAGCTATCATCACTTATTACACTATTAATTATTTCTCTCTTATCTTCCTGTAATTTTATAATATTTTCTTCTATGGTATCTTTTGCAATTAGTTTAATAACTTCAACTATATTTTTTTGCCCTATTCTATGCGCTCTATCAGTAGCTTGGTCTTCAATTGCAGGATTCCACCATGGATCCATATGCATTACAAACTTTGCAGATGTTAAGTTTAATCCTGTTCCTCCTGCTTTTAATGAAATTAAAAATACCTGTGGTTCTTCACTTTCATTAAATTCGTTAACTAATCTTACTCTTTCCTTTGCACCTATTGTTCCATCAAGATATTTACTTTCAATTCTTCTTGCACTTAATTCTTTTCTTAGTTTTTTTAATACTGATGTAAATTGTGAAAAAACCAATATTTTGTATTTACTTTCAATTACATCATCAATTATATCAATAACTGTATTAAATTTCCCATTTTTCCCCTCATAATTTTCATCTACTAGTGATGGATCAAGACATATCTGTCTTAATCTTGTTAAGTAAGAAAAAATAGTAATCTTATCCTCTTCACCATTTTTAATATTTAACTTAACATCTTTCATATAACTTTTATAAGCAAGTTTTTGCTCAGGTGTCATTTGAACATAATATTTCTTTTCAATTTTTTCTGGCAATTCAAAAATAACATCTCTTTTCAATCTTCTTAATATAAATGGATTAATAAGAAGTTTTAATTCTTTTAGTTCATCTTCATCTCTATTCATAAATTTTTCTTTAAAAGAACTGTCATCAAATAAATATCCTGGCATTATAAAATCAAAAATTGACCATAATTCAATAAGAGAGTTTTCAATAGGAGTTCCTGTTAAAGCAAATTTAACTTTTGCATTTATTTCCTTAATAACCTTAGTGTTTTGTGCTTTAGGATTTTTTATATTTTGTGCCTCATCTATTATACAATAGTCAAAAACTTCATTTTCATAAAAACTTATATCATTTTTTATTGTGCCATAGGTTGTAAGCAATACATCAAATTCATTTATGTTAATTAATATTTTTTCCCTAGCATTTTTACTTCCATGTACTATTCCTACTTTTATATCTGGAGCAAATTTTTCAAACTCAGCCTTCCAATTATATAAAAGTGATGTAGGTGCAACTATAAGGCTTTTTTTATTATTTTCTTGTAAATTTTTCTCTTCTAATAGAAATGAAATAATTTGTATTGTTTTCCCTAATCCCATTTCATCAGCTAAAATTCCACCAAACCCTAAATTGCTTAAGGCCTTTAAATAATTTATTCCAACTAACTGATAATTTCTTAATTGACCTTTAAATCCTTTCACTTGGCTTATTTCCGTCTCATTACGATTAGATAGTTTATCTCCTATAGCTTTGACTATTTTTTTCCCTCTAATAAACGATAAATTATTTCCTTCAATACTATTTTCTAAAAATAAAGCTTTATTTTTATCTACTTCTAATATTCCTTTACTTAAGTCTTTTCTATAAGATAAATTATCAAGCATAGTTAAAAAATTATTCATACCAATATCTTTTAAATTAATTAGCCTACTTTTTTTACTTTTATAATACTTCTTTCCATCTTTTAATGCCTCTAAAATATCCTTATACTCACTAAAATCAATATCCTCTATATTAAATTTAAAGTATAAGTTGTCCTCTTCACCTTCAATTATAGCTTCTATATTATTCGAATTTAGTAAATTAGATTTTTCAAAGCTTTTATTAAAAATTACTTTCGAAATTAAAGTAAGCTCATTTATTCCTTCACTTAAAAATTCATAGTATTCATCATCATTTCCAATAAAAATATAATATTTATTTTTCTTTATAAATCTTAACCTTTCAAGTCTTCTATCAATTTCATCCTCTAAGGTTAAATCTCTAAAGAACTCAATACTATCATTTTCTAAAATATTTATCTCTTTGCCAAAATAGCTTATGGTTGCTTTGCACTTAACTAATTCATTTTCTGTAAAAAAACTTAGCTTAGGATTCCAAAATCTTCTGCAAATTCTCTTTATTCCTTCTGATAATACAACATCACTACTAATTTCACTTAAAACTTTTATTACTTTTATTAATTTATTACTTTCTTTTGAATATTCTATCTTTCCTTGTTTTTTAAGCTCTTTCCAAAATTCAAAATAAGAGTTTGAAACACTAATACTTGGTAAATATATTTTCCTATCATAAAGAAAAACATCAAACTTATTACTTAAAGGTATAGGCAGCTTCTTTTTAGTAGTAAGATTAACAATTTCATTTTCTAATTTTAAAGTAAAAGACAGTGGTAAATTTTCTTTATATACAAAAGTTTCATAATTAATATAATCATAATTTAATTTTATTTTTTTATCAGTACTAACTAATGATAAGAACTCTCTAATGTCATTATTTTTTAACCTTAAATATTTGCCTTCGATTATTTTAATTTCATTATTTTCTTTAAATCTATCTATTACAAATAATAAAAGTTGTTTATCCCTTTCAGAAAAATACATATTATATGGATTAAATAAAAATTCCCCATTAATCCTTAACTGGCTTTTATTTTCTATAGCATAAAAAAATTCATTTATTTTAGTCACTAAGTAAGTAGTCCCTTCACCAATTCTAAATTGAATATCAAACATAAATATATTTTTTTCTTTGATACTTCTTATATCTAAATCCAATTTTATTTCTTTTTTATAATTATCTGAAATATTTTTTTTCTTTGGTATGATATTATCACTTTTATTGCTTTTTTTTATTTTATTCTTAGCCACTATATAAAAGGAAAATATGCTTGCTATTATATGTTTACAAACATAATTATTTTTGTATTTTGAAAATTCTTTATACGTATTACATGTACAAGTTGCACCATCAACCTTTTCATTTTTCAAATTATATTTTATATGACAACTATAGCTTTTAGAATCATCATCTTCTTTTACCTTTGAATATATATGATAAATACCCTCAATGCCTTTACTTGTAATTCCTGTTACTAATTTTGACTTATAAATTTCTTTACCTTCTTTAATGCTAATATTTGATCCTAAAGCCAATACTGCATCTAATAGCTTTCTTAAGTTCATATTTTCACCTCGTTATCTTAAAGTAATAAATTATTATAACATATCTTACCCTTACAGTTAACTCTACTCTTACTAATTAAACTTCTAAATTTTATATCTACCTGTAAAATACTTTTATTTTTTTGTGAGTAATACAAGGCATAATTTTTCTTACATAAATATTATTACTTTCTTTCAAGCATAAAAAGTACGAGGTTTATAAAAACCTCGTACTTTTTAAATTTAAGGTGGAAATTTATAAAATTACAAATTGCTATAAAGCATTGTAAGATTAACTAATTTATAATTTAAGTTTAAACTTATTATCTTTTAATTTAACTTCATTTCCATTAAAGAATACTTTTTTACTACAATCAAAATTATGAACCATAACTTCAATTTCCTTATAGACTTTTTCATATCCTATTTTTTCCTTCATTTGTATATTTAATGATTCTCCTAACTCAAAGTCAAATTCATACTTATTAAATTTACCTTCTTTATAATCAAAGCTTTCCCCATCATCAAAGAAATTATTATAATATCCAATACCTTTTTTATTAGATAAGTAAATATTTAAATTTAAACATTCGTTATCTTTTTCACCTATATAATTTACATCTTTGCTAGTTGGTATAATTGACATTGCTTTAATATAAACAGGACAAATATCTAAAGGTGCTTCTTTAATAATATATTGCCCCCCCTCAAATTCTGTTCCTGTCCAATAATCAATCCAACTATTTCCTTCTGGGAGATAAACTAACTTTTGCCTTGATCCTTGTTCAACCACTGGTGAAACTAATATATTATCACCAAATAAGAATTCATCATTAATTTCATATGTCTTTTTATCATTTTGATAATTATATAATAACGGTCTTATAATTGGAGCTCCATTTTCCTCACATTTGTACATCATATCATATAAATAAGGAATAAACTTATATCTTAATTTAATATATTTTCTATTAATTTCCTCTGTTTCATTTCCAAATGCCCATGGTTCCTGCTCTCTACTACCAATAGTAGAGTGATTCCTGAACAATGGTGTAAATGCACCAACTTGCACCCATCTACTTAAAAGTTCCGCTGTACAATCATGTCCAAAGCCTCCAACATCAGTCCCACAAAAAGCCATTCCACTAAGCCCTAAATTCATTAGCATAGGTAAAGACATTCTTAAATGTTCCCATGTACTTTGATTATCACCAGTCCAAACTGTAGCATATTTTTGCGTACCAGCATAACATGCTCTAGTTACTACAAAAGGTCTTTTACCTGTAAATTTTTTAATGCCAGTATAAGTTGCTTTATCCATCATATGTCCATAAATATTATGAATTTCTTTATGAGTAACTAATGTACCATCATTATCAAAAGTTATATCGTCAGGTAATGGTCCATTAAAGCTAGCCGGTTCATTCATATCATTCCAAATTCCTGCAACTCCTGAATCAATCATTATTTTTTGATTATTTGCCCACCACTTTCTAACATTTGAATTCATAAAGTCTGGGAAAACAGAATCTCCGGGCCACACAACATTTTTATATACTATTCCATCTTTATCTGTTGCAAAATATCCATTTTTTATACCTTCATCATAAATCTTATATCCTTTATCTATCTTTACACCTGGATCAATTATTGTTACAACTTTAAATCCCATTTTCTTTAATTGCTCTGTAAATTCCCTAGGATTTTTAAATTTTTTATTATCCCATGTAAATACTCTAAAACCATCCATATAATCAATGTCTAAATAAATTGTGTCACATGGTATATTCTTTTCCCTAAAAGTTTTGGCAATTTCTAAAGCCCGTTCTGCCGGTGCGTAAGACCATCTGCATTGCTGATACCCTAATGTCCAAAGTTGTGGTAATGGTGTTTTACCTGTTAAATTAGTATATTCATCTACAACCTTACTAACTTCTGGCCCATAAATAAAGTAATAATCCAAATTCCCATCCTTTGCTCCAAAATAGTAATAATTTGAATTTTCTTTTCCCATATCAAAATGACTTTCAAAATGATTATCAAAGAAAATACCACATGCTTCTTTATCCTTCATTGTAATTAAAAATGGTATAGATTTATACAACTGTGTATAGGTTTCTCCATGTGGCGTTGGATCATCTGTATTCCAATTTCTATAATGATATCCTTTTTTATTTAATGATCCTGTTCTTTCTCCCAACCCATAAAAGAACATATCATTTTCCATAACTTTTGATACATATACCTTGTACTCTTCGTGCCCTTCCAATTTATGTCCTTCTTCAGCAGCTAAAGAAAACTCTGCCCCTAATCTTCTAAAAGGTTTTCTTTCTTCCCTAAAGTCTCTACATAATGCTTCTCCATTTAATTTAAATATATCAACTTTAAAATCATCGTAAATTCTAATATCTAATAATTTAGTTTTTACATTTAAACATCCTTCATTTTTTTGTACACTAAACTCAATATTTTCACACTTTAAATTTTCTACTGCTTTCGAATTTCTTTCTTTTCTAAAAAATGGAGCAAAAAAGTTTACTACTGCTTCATTAATCATAGTAACAGTACATTGAATATCTTTATAATTTACTAATATTAAATTTTTATTTACTTCATAACTTAATATTTTTCCAACCATAGTACCTCTATCCCCTTTATAACAATTGAATTATTCTATTTAAATACTACTATTATGATGTTATTATAGTAGTTAGAAATATAAAATACTTGCAGCATACTATCACTAAATAAAACAATACTGCTATACTGGAGATAATATGGATAAATTAGATTTTACAAGACTAAAAGAAAATACTACTCATGGAAATTTTATTTTACCATTTTCTATATATAAAGGCACTATAAGTCCAACCTTTCCTTCTATTCCTGTTCATTGGCATGAAGAAATAGAAGTTATTATAGTTATAGACGGAAGCTGTCATTATAGGATTGATTTAGATTCATTTATAATTAATAAAGGGGATATATTAATTGTAGGACCTCAAAGACTTCATTCTTTTTCTTTAATTCAAGATAATACAATGACTTGGATATCATTTGTATTTAATATGGATATGCTTAAAAGTTTAATTACTGATGGTGCATTACTTAAATATATATCACCAATTTTAAATCATAAACATGCACTTCCCAATTTAATAAACACACACACACCTTGCTATAATGCTCTATTTAACTTAATAGAAAATATAGTATACTGCTACTATGAAAAAGATATTGCATATGAACTTGAATTAAAATCATTTTTATTTAGTTTCTTTGCGATCCTTTATAAAAATAATTTAATAGAACAACAAATTAATAAGAACTTATTAACCGTTAATACTACTGATAAAATTAAAGCAGTATTAAATTATATTAATGAACATTATACTGAAGATATTTCTATTAGCACCTTAGCAGCTCTTTGCAATTATAGTGAATATCACTTTATGAGATTTTTTAAGAAGAATATAGGTTTAACTTGTATTCAATATATAAATAATTATCGCTTAGAAAAAGCATCTATTTTACTTACTTCATGTAACAATGCAATTATGGATATTGCCTTAGAAGTAGGATTTGATAATTTATCATATTTTAATAAACTATTTAAAAGAAAATATAACTTAACACCAAAGGAATTTAGACTATTAAATAGCAATTTATCTTAAAAAATAAATGAGATGTGTAATTATAATTTACATATCTCATTTATTTTAATCTACATATTTTAACGATTCAACTATTTGAACACTTTTCAATTTATAGTACATTTCAAAACTTACAAACAATCTAAATAGACACCACTACAAAACTAATTGTGTATTTACTTCTTCTAGATGGATTTCTCAATTATTCCCAAATTAACTTATATAAATATTTTACGTCATTTATTAGATTTTAAAAGATTTTTTTGTCTAAGTAACTAACTTTTTATCTTTGAATATACTAATTAATATAATTATGAAATAAGGAGTAACATATGTTTATATTTTCTTCTATTTTGTTAGCATTTTCAGCAAGTTTGGACAGCTTAATTATTGGGATTGCTTATGGAATAAAAAAAATTAGAATCAAATTTAGTATAAATATAATAATAGCATTAATAGTTACTTTAGGTACATTTTTATCTATGCTTCTTGGTGCTATATTAGGCAAATTCATCCCTGGGTATATCTGTAATTATATAGGTGCAATACTTTTAATTGCAGTAGGTATTTGGATGACAATAGATTATTATAAAGATCAAAAATCACTTTGTAGTGACACACCTGATAGTGATGATATAGATAATGATTTAATAGATTCTTTAAATTATGACGAAATATTAACTAAAAACAAAACAGCAGACATAGATGGTTCTGGTAATATCGAATTAAAAGAAGCTGTTTCTCTAGCATTAGCTTTAAGTATAAATAATTTTGCATTAGGTATTGGGGCAAGTATGTCCGGAATCAGTATTCCTCTTACAACTGTTTTTACATTTATATTTAGTGTTTTAATTTTAATAGTTGGTTTAAAAATAGGTAACAGTTTCCTTTCTGAAATTTTTGGTAAATACTCTGGATTATTATCTGCATTAATAATAATTTTAATGGGTATTTTCCAACTAATTTTCTAACTTTTAAAGTAATTAATAAAATAATTTTAAAGATAAAAAAGAAATATTATATCTACGAAAATCAAGAAAATTTTCCATTGATATAGTATTTCTTTTTTTAATCTTATCTTAAATTAAATATTTATACTAATTCTTTTTTTATCATTCTTATAATATAACTTATTGTATAAAAATCTCTATCAATTTTTGACTTAATTTTATCAAATCCTTGAATCAATTCACTCTCGCTAAAATTTTCTAATAAAATCATTAATGTTAATGTGTTAATTCCACCATCTTTAGTATCAAATATTCTTGAATTTTTAACAAATTTATTTTCCATGAAACCTTGTAAAGCAGTATTTAATTCAGTGCTTAACTCCATTACTGGCATTTCATCGAAAATTCTTACACCATCTAATTCTTTATTGAAATTTATAGTCTTTTCTAATTTACATCCTAAAAATATTGTATTTTCGAATATGGCTTCTTTAAAATCTGCACCATCTAAATTTGCACCCTCAAAAATAGCATTTTTGAATTTTGCATTTTTGAATTTGCTATTTTTTAAATTAGTTCCAATAAATTCTGTTCCTTCAAAACTTCCCCTAATAAAACTACAAGTTTTAAAATGAGCGCCTCTAAAAGTTGCAAAATTAAAATTAGAATTTGCAAAATTGCAATTATAGCAATTACTTCTTTTAAAGTTTTTATACATAAAGTTCTTATCTTTTTTTTCTATATTATTATAATGAAAATTTTCGCTTCCGCTATTGTCTTTTGCCATCTTTTTCTCCTCTTACTATATAGTATATCCTACAATCTTATATACTTTTAGAACAAAAGTCAATTATATTTTCTATATTTTTCAAATGAATATTAAATTTTATGTGAGAAATAATAATATAGATGTTTATTATTGAAATAATATTAAGGAGGTTTTTTTTAATTGAAAAAATTTATTTGTACAATATGTGGGTACGTTCATGAAGGCGATACACCCCCAGAAGTCTGTCCAGTATGTAAAGCTTCAGCTAGTAAATTTGAAGAAATGAAAGGTGATATGGCTTGGGCTGATGAACATAGAATTGGCTTAGCTGAAGATGTTGATCCAGAAATTATTGAAGGCTTAAGAGCTAATTTTACTGGAGAATGTACAGAAGTTGGTATGTACTTAGCAATGTCACGTGCTGCAGATCGTGAAGGTTATCCAGAAGTTGCAGAAGCATATAAAAGAATTGCTTATGAAGAAGCTGATCATGCTAGTAAATTTGCAGAAATGTTAGGTGAAGTTGTTTCACCAAGCACTAAAGCTAACTTACAAGCAAGGGTAGAAGCTGAATTTGGTGCTTGTGATGGAAAGAAAAAACTTGCTACATTAGCAAAACAACACAACTTAGATGCTATCCATGATACAGTTCACGAAATGTGTAAGGATGAAGCAAGACATGGAAAAGCATTTAAAGGTTTATTAGATAGATATTTTAATTAATAATTTATTTTAAGGAGATATTAAAATGGCAAAAATTAATTGTGATGTATGTAATTGTTCATATAATAGTTCAGGAATTTGTTGTTCAAATCGTGTTGATATAGGTGGAATGGCTTCATCTGCTGAAAATAATACATGTTGTGGATCATTCTTAGATAAAAAAAATTATAGTGACCTTACTAATTCTTCAGAAACTTCAGGTCCTTGTGATTGTTTAGTTTGTAAAGTAAGTAGTTGTGAGCATAATGAAAATTGTCTTTGTACCCTTTCTTCTATTCAAGTAAACGGAGCTAACGCAAATCTTTATACTGAAACTAACTGTGGAAGTTTCGATAAAAAATAATAATTTAGGCAAATGATATCTATAACTTTTATCATTTGCCTTTTATGTACTTTATTCTATTTCTCTATTTTTTTCATTTTCTTCTAAATCAATAATTAAATTTTTAATTTCTTGACTATCAATACTATCATCAATTATTTCTTTAAAGTATTCAATAGCTTCACTATTTCTACCCTGTCTTAATAATTCATAAGCATATTCTTCAATAATTCTATTATCTTCCGGTTCTAATGTATTTGCTTTTATTAAATACTCCTCAATAAAATCATATTTTTTCAAAGCTTTATAACATATTGCTAATGCAAAATAATTTTCACCATCATTATTGTTTATTTCTATAGCCTTATTAAAATACTTAATTGCTTTTTCGAAATTTTTATTATTCGCTTCATATATCCCAAGCCCTGTATAAGATCTCCCGCATTTATCATTTGCTTTGATTGATTCTACTAACGCTTCTTTGGCTAATTCACTATTATTTAAATCTATTAAATATGTCCATCCAATTATACATTTAAAGTTTGCAATTTGTATATTATCACATTCATATTTTTCTATATAATCAATACATCTATTTATTGCATCTATATAAAGCTTTTCTCTAATGTCTAATTCAACTAAAAAAGTATTAGCTAAATATTGTTCTTCTTCTTCCATTAAAACTCTCTCAAAGCATCTTCTACTTTCAGCATAAAGGCCTAACTCTAATAAAGCTTCTCCTTTTACATTATATCCATAAACAATATAATCACAACCTAATTCAAATGCTAAATCTATAGCTGCAATTGCCTCCTCAAAGTATCCTTGAACTAAATAACAATGTCCAGTATATATTAAATATTCTGGATTACCATTCTTTTTAAATCCATCATTTGCATATTTCATAGCTTCTTGAACATTACAAGCTAAAATTTCATTAAATGTTTCTTCAATATTTTCCATGATTTCTTCTTCCTTATCTAATTATTTATATTAATTATTTTTGCCATATTTTACATAGTTTATAATTATGTAATATTTTATTTTTCTTTCTTTAAAAATTATAAAACTAATATGCAACAAAAAGCTATCTTTTATTATATATTAAAAGATAGCTTACAAATTAATTTTATTTAAATTTTAAATTCAGTATTTTTATCATAGGTATCAGCTTTTAGTAAATATCTTTTTAGTACCTTTGAAGAAAATATTTTAAAATTAAGCGCGGAGTTTATTTCAATAGTATAATCATTGTTTTTGATACACTCTTTAAGCTCTTTAACTGTTTTACATTCCTTATTTAAACTAGTATATATTCCTCCAAGTTGAACTGGAGTATGACTATCACTGCCAGTTATTATATTTAAACCTAGCTCTTGAGACAAATTAATTACTTCATCTCTTGCAACTGCCTCTCCTTTTTTAAATATATCCTTTCCATTTAAATCTAATGCATCAAGTCTTTTTAATAATTCATGAGGCTGCTTACATAACTTATGTCCTCTTCTACATGGATGTGCACCTATTTTTAGCAAATTAAATACTTCTGCTAAATCCAATAATTCTTCTAAATCAATTAAGTTTTCCTTTTCTCTAAAAGCTTCAAGAGACTTATATATATTTACTATACTTTCTCTATCACCACAAAGTATCACATGACCTTTGTTTTTCACACTTACTTCCATAGCTGGAAATACTGAAATACCCTCTACAATATATCTATCTCCATCATAAGTATAATTTTTTTCTAAAAAATCATAAATTACTAAAAAATCTTTTGCATTAAAATGCTCACATAAAACTATAGCATCTAATCCATTATCCTTTGAAAAGTATATCTCATTCATGAAAAAATCTTTATTAAAATCTTTCCGCTTGCTTAACAAACCATGGACATGAAAATCCACATTCATTTATTTTTCACACCCTCAATTAATTTATACTTTTAAGGTAAAATAACCTATATTCATTAATATATTAGTCTGACTTCTTTTATGTTAATTAATATGATAAAATTTTTAATAATTTACTTCCTTCATACAAAGCCCCTTTGCTGGTGCTTTTACTGCCAGTTCACTTCTTTGTTTAGATTCAAGCATTTTTTTAACCTCTTGAGGTTCTATTTCTCCCTTAGCAACCTTTAATAATGTTCCACTTAAAATTCTGACCATATTTATCAAAAATCCATTGCCGTTATATTCTATTTTAATAATATTATCTTTTTCTGTAATATCAATATAATTAATAGTTCTAACAGTAGACTTTTTTGATTTCTCTTTTACTGCACTAAATCCTTTAAAATCATGAGTTCCAACAAGATATTTACTAGCCTCTTTCATTTTTTCAATATTTAATTGTCCCTCAACATGATACGCATATTTCTTCATAAAAACATTTGCAAATTTATTATTATCAACAGTATATACATAAGTCTTTGAAATTGCATTTAATCTTGAATGAAATCTTTCACTTACCTCTCTTAATGATATAACTGATATATCTTCTGGTAAAAATTCATGTAAATACTTTGACATATCTTTAATATTTTTATCACTATTAGTTTTAAAGTTTGCAGTATACTTATCTGCATGAACTCCTGTATCTGTTCTTCCACATCCAATTACTTGAATGTCTTCTCCCATCATTTTAGATAGAACATTTTCAATTTTTCCTTGAATAGTAGATACATCTGTTCCTTTTATATTTTGTTTTTGCCATCCCTTATATCTTGATCCATCATATTGAATTGTCATTCTTATATTTCTCATACTTTATCTCTCTTTTCTTTAAATTTAAACATCAGTCTAGTTAACTTCAATTATCTATCTCTTCTTAAGTTTAAAGCCTTCTTTGTAGTTAACAACTTTAACATTAAGTACATTTAATAATTTTTCTAAACTTTTAACTTGATTTATATATTCAATCTTTCCACTAGCAAGTAAAGTATTAATATTATTTATAATATCTTGTTTTTCAGCCTCCCCTAATCTTCTCTTTGTTTTAATTACGCATCTATTTATAAATGTTAGTGTTTCCCAAATTTGTTCATTTGTTATTTTACTAAAATCATTTATTACCCTTGTATATCCAACTCGTCTATTCTTAGGAGGATATGCTTCTTTGAAAAATTCTAAAAAATAATTTATTTCTTTAGGATCTTTATTATCAACAAATTTTCCTAATGCTGATTTTAGTTGATTTTTTAAATACATTATAGTATTCGCCTTTACTATTGTATTCATTTCTTCTATACTTTTATAGATTATAGTATATATTTCTTGAATTTTATCACTTTCTAAACCGTCTTTAGCTAGAGGTTTTACTTTTTCTATTACTTCTAATATATTCTTTTTAGAATTTAATTCTTTTTCATATATTTTGCTCAAAATTTCTTTTCCTGTCATATCTTTTAAATTACTCTCTTCCATCTTCCGTTTCCTACCTTAATTTTTTTCTTTCATCAATAAAATATTGATATGATACTATAAACATAGCATCATATCAATGTTTATTCTTATATTAATATTTTAATTAACTAATGTCTATTTCTATTTATTAGTTCTTTATTATACTCTTCATGCTTTTCTATTAATTTTCCAATATTTTTTCCTTTAATCATATCAATTATCATTGGTGCAAGTACAGTTAGTGCATCTCTATAACCAAGTTCAATATGCTGATTTAATACACTTGGTCTAATATTCAAAGAACCAATCCCCTCTATAAGCTCTAATTGTGTTGATGGATATATTTCAATAATATTTGTATTTTCAAAACCATTTCTATTAAGTTCTTCCCTATAAGACAAATGAACTACTATAATAATATCACAATTATGCTCTTTCAGTGGAGCAATTGGAACATTATCTACATTAGATTCTTTATATTGTGGGTTATTTACCCCACCATCAGCATATCTATACTCATTAATTTCAATTGGTTTAAATAAAAATGGTACTGCACACGATGCTATACAAATATCCAAGGCCTTCTTATCGTCATAATCATTAAGCTTAAAATATTCAGGTTTTCCTAAATCAATATTATAAGCACAAGCATATAATATCTTTTTACTTTGCCTAATCAAATTAAAATCAACATAATCTTCAATAAAGCTTTTTATACCACTCTGTGATAATAACCCAATATCATTTTTTTTAAATAAGTCAGCTAACTTTTTTTCTTTATCTATAGTACCATCTCTTTTAATTAATTTTCTTATATTAATATCTCTTATTTTATTTTCATTATTAATAAATCTTGAGTAAGAAATATTAGACCAACTTTTATCCATAACATTTCCATCGTTCATAGAAAGCATAAGACCATTAATTGTACCTATTGATGTACCTGAAACTACACTAACCCTTCTTATTATATCCAATTCCCAGAGTGCTTTAAAGACTCCAGCTTCATATGCCCCCTTAGCCCCACCTCCAGCTAAAACTAATCCAATATTTAAATCAAATAATTTTTCAACATCTATCACCTTAGCTCATCATCCTTCATCCTAATACTAATTGTATACCTTATAATAATTCCTTATATAAGTTCATTATATTCTTAAAAAATATCTTTTCTACTTCTTCATAAGTAAAACCATTTTTTAATAGTGACTCTGCTAACAATTGAATTTGTGACGCATCTTTAATTTCTAAAGTACTTTGTATTCCATCAAAATCCGTTCCTAATGCAATAACATCTATTCCGCCTACATTTTTAATATGCTTAATATGTTTTACCAAATCCTCTATATAAGTAAATGTTAAACCTGTATAAGGTGTTGGCATAACAAAACTTGAACAAAAGTTAATCCCCGTAACTCCACCTTTATTAGCTAACTTCTTTATCATATCATCAGTTAAATTTCTAACAACATTTGTAACGGCTCTTGCATTACTATGACTTGCTACAAATGGTTTTTTACTATATTTTAAAACATCATAAAATCCAGCATCTGACAAATGTGATACATCCACTATAATCCCTAATCTCTCCATCTCTCTTAACAATTCAACTCCAAAGGCTGTAAGCCCAAATTCAGTATTAGGAGTTATAAAATCTGGTTTTTCAGTTATATTTCCGCATGTATCAATCTTAAATTTAAAATTTGGAAAACCTACTCCATTTATATGATTCCATGTTAATGTTATAAGCCTGACCCCCTGCTCATAAACAGTTTTTAAATTTGTTAAAGAACCTTCTAATGCTCCTGCATCTTCTATAGTTAATAATGCACCTATTTTTTTTTCATTAGTACAACTATCTATATCTTCATAAGAATAAACTGGCTTAATTATATCTCTATTTTCCTCTAACTCTTCATGATAAACTTGTATCATCTCTTGCAAAGTTTTATAAGGATTTTTATATTTTTCTATATCTATAAACATTGCAAAATTTTGAAGTAGATAGTCGCCTTTTATTAGTTTATTTAAATCTACATGTAAATTACTTTCTTTTAAACTATACTTTTTCCCTAAGAGTCTATTTTCATATATTTCTCCTATCGTATCACAATGCATATCAATAACTTTCATTTCCATTCCCCTCCAACTTTATCACTACCTTAATTATATCATATATAACTTCATATGAAAAAAGCAGCATCCCCATTCCCTAATAACTTATAAAATACAATAACCATTAAATTGATTTTATATTTTTATAATAACAAAAAAAGTTGTTACATCCGTAAGAATGTAACAACTTCTACCTTTATATTAAGCTAATTTCTCATTTATTATTTCCATAACTTTTTCGTTAAATCTCTTTAACTTTTCTTCAGCATTAATTAAACTTTCACCTTTAACAGCTGAATAAACCTTCATTTTCGGTTCTGTACCTGAAGGTCTAACTACAAATGATGAACCATCAACTAAAATATATTTTAATACATTTGATTTTGGTAAGTTAATAACTTTTTCAGAATCATTTACTAAATCCTCTTCTTTGCTTAATTTATAATCAAGTCTTTTAGCAATTTTAACACCATCAACTTCTGTTAAAGCTGTTTCTCTTAATAAATCTAAGCACTTACCTATTTTTTCTTGACCTTCTTTTCCTTGTAACTCAATTGAAATTAAGTCTTCTTTGAAGAATCCAACTCTATTGTAAAGTTCAATTAATGCTTCATATAAAGATTTTCCTTGCTCTTTATAGTAAAGTGTCATTTCAGCTATTAACATTGAAGCTATAACAGCATCTTTATCTCTAACAAACTCTCCAGCTAAATATCCATAACTTTCTTCAAATCCAAATAAGTATTTCTTATCCCCATTTTCTTGGAATTGTCTTATTTTTTCTCCAATATATTTGAATCCAGTTAATACATCCATTATTTCAACACCATAGTAGTTAGCTATAGCTCTTGCACCTTCAGAAGTTACAATAGTCTTAATAACAACACCATTTGAAGGTAATTTACCTTCTTCCTTAAGAGATGATAATATATAATCTGTTAATAATAAACCTGTTTGGTTACCTGTTAATACTTTATATTCTCCATTATTTTCCTTAACAACAACACCAATTCTATCACAATCTGGGTCAGTACCAAATATTATATCTGGGTTGCTTGTTTTAGCCATTTCTAAAGCTAATTCAAATACTTGAGCATTTTCTGGATTTGGATAAGAAGCAGTTGGGAAATTACCATCTGGCATTTCTTGTTCTTTAACAACTTCTACATTTTCATATCCTAACTCTTTTAATACTCTTCTTACAGGCATGTTACCACTTCCATGAATTGGAGTGTAAATAACCTTTAAATCTTTAGCTTTTTCTTTTACTAATTCTGTTCTAATTGTAAGATCTTTTACTTCTTCAAGATAAGCCTTGTCTACATCTTCACCTATATATTCTAAAATATTGTCTTTTAATGCATCTTCTAAAGCAATATTTTTTATATCTTCATAATTTACTATATTATTAACTTCTCCAATTATTAATCCTGCTTTTTCATCAGTAACTTGACCACCGAATTCATCATAAACCTTATATCCATTATATATTTTAGGATTATGTGAAGCAGTAATTACTATTCCACCTTGACAATTTAAGTGTCTTACTGTAAATGAAAGCATTGGTGTTGGTCTTAAGCTTTCAAATAAAAATACCTTTATATTATTTGCACAAAGTGTTAACGCTGCAGCTTCAGCAAATTCCTTTGACATATTTCTTGAATCATATGCAATTGCAACCTTTGGAGATTCGAAACTTTTATTTAAATAGTTAGCAAATCCTTGAGTTGCCTTTGATACTGTATAAACATTCATTCTGTTACTCCCAGCACCTATAACCCCTCTAAGACCACCTGTACCAAAATCTAACTCTTTGTAGAATCTATCTTCTATTTCCTTTTCATCTGTAATGTTTCTTAATTCAGATTTTATTGTTTCTGATATTACCTTTGAGTTTAACCACTCATTATACTTCTCTTTGTAATCCATATTATCCCTCCTAAACATTTTCAGTAGTCTATACCTTAGTTATTATATACCAAATTTATATAAATTTAAATAAAAAAATAAGAGTTATATTTAAAATTATTTATAACTCTTATTTTTAGTATATTTTTTATTCCGCAACGTCTTTTATATCAGCATCTTCTACTTCTTCCATATCCTTGCTAACTGTATTACGTTCATAACTAATAGATGCAATTACTGAATTTAAATCATCTAATACTGATATTTCTGATGCTACTTCTAAATCTCCAAATTTATAAACTGATCCAACATTCCCTGTACCTATATTAAAATCTATATATTTAGGTATTGAATCAACAGTACATTCAACTTTCACGCTATCTTTTTCCTTTTGTAATACAATACCCTTCTTATTTAGGAATTCTTCTCCTATGTAATGAATTGGAACTGACGAAACAACCTTTTCAGTTCCATTTACTTCTTCTAGATCTAAATGGATAATTTTATTTGTTACAGGATCTTTTTGAACTTCTTTAATTAATCCCTTATGTTTTTCTCCATCTAAACAAAAATCAAGGACTCCATGTTGCCCATTTTTTCCTATTTCATGAGCTAATTCAAGCTCTCCAACTTCAAATGATAAATTTTTTATTGCTTTACCATATAAAACTCCTGGAACCTTTCCGTTTTTTCTTGCTTTCTTTGCACTATTTGGAACATCTATAGATCTTTTACTAATTTCTAAATCTGACATTTCACATTACCTCCTGTTTTTTAAACTCTCTTAGGTATTCTTACCAAAGAATTTATAATTTATACATTTAAGTTGTTAAATTATGTGTTTTTTTATTTTATCTACATTAATTTAATAATTTTTACGAAACTTTAAACTAAATACAATCATCAATAATAAAAACTACATTTATATATATTTTTATATATTTATATATATTTTTATATATTTTTTTCACATTAATGCATATAATAATATTATTTAAATTATTATTTGTAGCTTTATATGCTATAGCTATTTATATAGCTGCTATAGACAAATGTTTATTTTATGGTAGAATTATGTGGTGGTATACTAAATAATTAACAAAGGAAGTGATTATTATAGTAATACAGCATGAAAAAATTTCATAAAAGCGCCAGAACTTAAGTGAAACTCGAATTTTATTTCTGCAAGCTGAACTTACTCAGACTAAGCTTAGTTTGCTGAATAAAAAGGAAACTCCTACTACCATAGGAGTAAGTTCGCCTAACCAAATCGAAGATTTGGAGGCTCACTTAAGTTGACGAGGATGGGGAGTATCGAATTCTTCGGCGGGTGCCCCACGGTATCGCACTACCGTTAACAACTAGTAAAACTACAAAGTGATTTGTAGCACAATCCTAGTTTGGTGTTAAAACCTTCATTGTGTTTTTAGAGGTCCTAGTATTGGTATACCATTTTTAATACTTTTCTTTAATATCACAATAAAATCAAATAAAAAAAATAATTATTAAATGGAAGGAAGATTTATTTATATGTGCGGAATAGTTGGTTATGTAGGAAATAGACAAGCGTCTAATTTATTAGTAGAAGGATTATCAAAATTAGAATATAGAGGATATGATTCTGCTGGAGTTGCAATTTTAAATGATGGAATTAATGTTAGAAAATTTAAAGGACGTTTAAATAACTTAGCAATAAGCCTAAATGAAAATCCTATACACGGTCATATTGGAATTGGCCATACAAGATGGGCTACTCATGGTGAACCATCAGATGTTAATTCACATCCTCATACTACAGAAAATGCTACAATTAGTGTAGTTCACAATGGTATTATAGAAAACTATATGAAATTAAGAGAATGGTTAACTTCAAAAGGATATAAGTTCTTTTCTGAAACAGATACAGAAGTTATACCAAATTTAGTTGACTACTACTATGAAGGTGATTTATTTGAAGCTGTTGTTAAAGCAACTTCTAAACTTGAAGGAAGTTTTGCAATTGGAGTAATAGCTAAAAATGAACCTGATAAAATAGTTGCCGTTAGAAAAGATAGCCCTCTTATAGTTGGTTTAGGAAAAGATGAAAGCTTTATTGCTTCAGATATCCCTGCTGTATTAAACCATACAAGAGAAGTTTATTTATTAGAAGATAAAGAGTTTGCTATTTTAACATCAAATGGTGTTCAATTAAGAAACGAAGATGGTGAAAAAATTGAAAAAGAAATTTACCATGTTACTTGGAACATCGATGCAGCTGAAAAAGGTGGATTTGAAGATTTCATGTTAAAGGAAATTCATGAACAACCAAAAGCTGTTAAAGATACTTTAGCAGGTAAAATCGCCTTAGGAAAAGAAATAACAATAGATAATATATCATTTACAAAGGAAGAGTTAGAAAACTTTGATAGAATTTATGTAATTGCTTGTGGAACTGCTTACCATGCTGGTTTAGTTGGTAAAACAGTAATTGAAAAATTCGCTAAAATCCCAGTAGAAGTTGATATAGCATCTGAATTTAGATATAGAGATCCAATGATAACAGATAAAACATTAATAATAGTTGTATCTCAATCTGGTGAAACTGCAGATACTTTAGCAGTTTTAAGAGATGGTAAAAAACAAGGCGCTAGAGTCTTAGCTATAACTAATGTTGTAGGTTCATCTGTATCAAGAGAAGCTGATGATGTATTTTATACATTAGCTGGTCCTGAAATAGCTGTTGCTTCAACAAAAGCTTATGTTACTCAATTAGCAGCATTTTATATCTTAGGATTATACTTTGCTTCATTAAAAGGTACTATGTCATATGAAGAAATTGAAGAAATTAAGACACATTTATTAGAAATACCAAATAAAATAGAGAAAGCATTAGGAATGAAAGATTCTCTTCAAAAATTTGCTTCTTCTCACTATAACCATAAAGATATGTACTTCTTAGGAAGAGGTCTTGACTACGCAGTTGCAATGGAAGGCTCATTAAAACTTAAAGAAATATCTTATATTCACTGTGATGCTTATGCTGGTGGTGAGTTAAAGCATGGTCCTATAGCTTTAATAGAAAAAAATACTGCAGTTATTACTCTTTTAACTCAAGAAGGATTAAAAGATAAAATGATTAGTAACGTTAGAGAAGTTTCTACAAGAGGTGGAAATATATTTGCAGTTGTAAATGAGGGTGATACTACTACTAAGGAAGTTGTTGATGACTTAGTTTATATACCAAAAACTATTGATATGTTAACTCCACTAGTAAGTGTTGTACCACTACAATTAATTTCTTATTATGTTGCAAAACAAAAAGGTTGTGACGTTGATAAGCCAAGAAATCTTGCAAAATCTGTTACAGTTGAATAATAAAAAAGGATACACATTTTGTGTATCCTTTTTTTAATTAAACAATTCTTTAATTTCTTCAGAACTTAAACTACTTAAGAAGCCACCATTAGTATAATTTCCATTCATTATATCATTAATAATTTCTTTCTTACTTTCTTGTAGTTTAATTATCTTTTCTTCAATACTTCCCTTTGCAATAAGCTTAATAACTTCTACAACATTCTTTTGCCCAAATCTATGCGCTCTATCCGTTGCTTGATCTTCAATAGCTGGATTCCACCATGGATCAAAGTGAATAACAACGTCTGCAGATGTTAAATTCAATCCTGTTCCTCCAGCTTTTAATGATATTAAAAACACCTTAACTTTGCTTGAATTATTAAATTCATTTACAAGTTGAACTCTCTCTGAAGCTTTTGTATTTCCATCTAAATAGAAATACTCAATCCCTTCTGCCTCAAAAATATTTTTTATACTATCAAGTACAGATGTAAATTGGGAGAATAATAATATTTTATGATTATTATTTATAAATTCATTTATTAATTCTACAGTTATATCAATCTTACCGCTTCCACCAGTATATCCTTCAAGAAGTATGCTTGGATCTAAGGCAAGTTGTCTAAGCTTAGTTAAATAAGAGAATATTGTAATCTTATCTTTAGCTACATCCTTTTCTTCCATTTTTACTTTAATATCATCTACATAAGATTTATATACCTTCTTTTGCTCCTTAGTCATTTCTATTACGTATCTTTTCTCAATTTTATCAGGCAACTCGCTCATAACATGATTTTTTAACCTTCTAAGTATAAATGGCTTAATAAGCTTCTTTAATTCAGATTTCCCTTTTTCCATTTTAATAAATTTATCTTGAAATTTTCTTTTTGAATATAAGTATCCAGGCATAATATAATCAAATAACGACCATAATTCTAAAAGGTTATTTTCAATTGGAGTTCCTGTTAATGCAAATTTTACCTTAGCATTTAATTCTTTAACAACTTCACTACTTTGAGATAAAGGATTTTTAATATTTTGAGCCTCATCAATTATACAGTAATCAAAGTTAATTTCTTTATATAAATTGTAATCATTTCTTAATGTTCCATAAGTTGTTATTAACACATCATACTCATTAATTTCTTCTCTTATAAACATCCTTTCTTCCTTACTCCCATGAATTATCTTAATCTTCAAAGAAGGTGCAAATTTTTCAAATTCACTTTTCCAATTATAAATTAATGATGTTGGAGTTATTATGATACTCTTCTTTCCTACTTCTGATAATAAAAATGTAATAGTTTGAAGTGTTTTTCCTAATCCCATCTCATCTGCTAAAATTCCACCAAATTCATAATAACTTAAGGTTTTAAACCACTTAAATCCCGTTAATTGATAGTCTCTAAGAGTTGCTCTTAATTCTTTTGGTACTTCATAATTGACACTATTTAAATTTTCTATTTTGTTAGAAATATGTTCTACTATATCCTTCCCATGTACAAACAATAAATTGTTTTCTTTTATACTATTATTAATAAATAATGCTTTGCTTTTATGCACCTTAATTTCATTGGATTCAATAAGTGATTCCTCACTTAAGTTATCAATAAGATCAAACAATTTGCTTACTTCTTCGTCTTTTAAATCAACAAAACTTTCATCTTTTAACTTAAAAAACCTTCTATTCTCTTTAAAAGCAGCAATTATTTTCTTATATTCATCTTCACTAACATTTTCTATACTAAATGAAAATTCTAAATAATTACCTCTTCCTTCTGTAATAGATGCATTCAATGATGAAGCTCCATAAATTCTTCTTTCCTTGAATCTATCAGAATAATATACAGTAGCTTTCTCTTTTAATATTGATAAATCATCTGAAAGTAAGTCAAATAATTTTTCATCATCCCCATTAAACATAAATACATCTTTACTTCTATAAAAAGAAAATCTATTTAATATCTTCTCTATCTCTTCTTCTTCATTTAAATCTCTAATAACATACTGGTCATCTTTTTGTCCCTTTATCATATTAAAATCTATGTGACCATAATAAACTTTAACTAAAGCCCAGTTTTTCTTTCTATCTCTATCTAAATATATTTCGAATCTTGGTTTTTCTTTAACTATACTTTTTTTAAGACTCTCATCTATATTTATTTCCTCACTTATAGTTTCTAATAAAGGTAAAACCTTATTAAAGACTTCCTTTTTTTTATTATCTTTAAATGTAATTACAGGCTCTTTTGTAAATATATCATTTATAGTTTTATAATATTTTACTTGATTTTCATTAGGTAAATAAATATTATTCTCATAAAGGTATACATCGCCTTTATCATTTAGTGGCTTTGGCATTTCTTCATTAGAAGAAATTTTAATTTGCCCATTTTCTTCATTTATATTAAACTTTATCGGTAAGTCTTCGTTAAACACTTGTAATTTAACTGTAGTAATATCTTTAGTTAAAGTTATTACTTTATCCCCTATATTGCTTAATAGTCTCCTTAAAGCGCTTTGAGGTATAAATAAAGTCTTATTATTTCCAAACACACTGTTAGTTATCCTATTAACCGAATACTCTTTTTCAAAAGGTTCATTTAACGATACATATTCTTCTATAAAATTCAAAATATTTTCATCTTCCTCTGAAAAATAATATATTGATGGATCATACTTGAATTCTTTTCCATATGATAATGTTTTATTAAATCTCCTAGCATTAATTAATTCTGCTATATTTTTAACAACATAATATTTTTTAGTTCCTATTTTCAAATCTAATTCATAAAAATATTTATATTTTGTTATATCCCTCTTAGTTAAATTTACTTGTATGCTAGCTTTTTCTTTATCACAGTTATTAATTTTATTTATAACGCTAAGTAATTTATCTGAATAATCCCCATTATCACTATCTACGCTACTTATTTTCTCTTTTTTTGCATTTGTTTTTTCTTCAATTGCTTCTTCAAACTTATAAAACGTAGCACCTATATGCTTACATATATATGTAGAATTAAAATCACAATTATTTTCAAAATCTACGCAATTACATTCAGTATAAATTAACTCATTCTTTTTTAAATCAAATGATAAATTTGTATTATAAACATTTAAGTCACTTTCAGATATGACTTTTCCATATATATCCAAAGATCCATATTCTTTATCTGCTATAGACTTTATATCCAGTACTAATCCTTCTTTAAAACATTTCATCCCCTTATAAAGACGATTATTACTATCTTTTTTTAATATTAATGCGTTTAGTTGCGTCACATTCACCCTAAGTCACCTCATTAAATGAACTATTTTATATATTAACTTTATTTAGAGTTTATTTTTTTATTATTCTAAAAAAGCACTATCAATTATTTTACCACATTTTTCACTAAGTAATACATTATTTTAACAAAAAAAGAATGTATCAAAATATATTTACTTTGATACATTCCATAAATTTAAATTATTTCTTTGTATGTTTCCTCTTTAAATCCTACTAATACTTTTTCTTCAGTTACTAATAATGGTCTCTTCACAAGTTTTCCATCACTTGCTAAAAGCTTAATCATTTCTTCTTGACTCATATCTTTTAACTTATCTTTTAGGTTCATTTCTCGATATAAAACACCTGAAGTATTAAAGAATTTTTTAATTTCTAATCCACTTAATTTTATCCATTTATCTAATTCTTCTTCAGTAGGATTATTTAATACTATATCTCTATCTTCAAAATCCACATTATTTTCTGTTAAAAACTTCTTTGCTTTTCTACAAGTTGTACATTTAGGATATTCAATAAATAATTTTTTCATAAGTATCTCCCCTTTTCATTTTTTATATTTTATCACACTTACAATATAATAGTAAATAATAGTATAAATTTTATATTTCTATTTATGATTAATATTATATAATTGTATATAATATATATATTACAATTATTATTTCTAATAAAAGGAGTTGATATCTTGGAAAATTCACTTAACAAAAATGATTCCCTATTTAGCATTATCAATAAATTAATAAATAATAGAAATTACATAGAAGCTGAAAATATATTGAACTCTACAAAAGATAGGAATTCAGAATATCATTATCTATATGGTCTAATTTTAAAGAATAAAGCTTGGTTTGATGAAGCCTTATCTCACTTAAAAAATGCAGTAATATTATCACCAGATAATATCCAATACAAAGATGAACTTATTTCACTTATGAGCAGACATAGACATTACTCAGATGATTACTATAATAACGGTTATAGAAGAAGAAACCGTGGTTGTTCTTGTTGCTGTTGTGATGATTGTTGTGATTGTGGCAATTTTAGTTGTTGCGATCTTATTTGTTTAGATCAATGCTGTGAATGTATGGGTGGAGACTTAATAGATTGTATTTAATATTATTTCTATTATTTTATTGAATCACTTATTTACATCAAGATGAATATATTATAATGATTTAATAATCTTTCTAAGGAGATTTAATATGAACCCTTATAAGGTACTAGGTGTACGACCTAATGCATCTTTAGATGAAATCAAAACAGCCTACGAATCCCTTGCAAATACCTATGATATAAATAGTTATGAAGGTTCTTTAGAAGAACCCCTTGCTGAGGATAAGCTTTCAGAGTTAAATACAGCATATAATAGTTTAATTAATGAGTATAAGTACAAAGATATACGTAATTTAATTGAAAAACAACAATTTTTATCAGCTGAAACACAATTAAATTTAATTACTGATAAGTCATCTGCTGAATGGAACTATTTACAAGGCTTTGTTTTATTAAAAAAAGGTTGGTTTAAGGCAGGTGTTAATCATATGAAAGCTGCTGCAGAACTTAACCCTGATAACCAAGAATATCAAGAGGCATTAATGGTTTTAGCTAAAAAGGTAAAACAAATGAAAGCAAACTATGCTCGTGCTATGCAAAGCAATGCAGCTGCACAAAATAATAATAGCATGTGTGGCGGTGGTGGCGGAAATCAAGCAAATATGTGCGGCGGACAAGGTTCTGGTGGAGGAATTGATCCAAATATATTAAATATGTTAATGAATAATTCTGGTGGTATGGGCGGTGCTAATCCTATGAGTGGAGGAGCTAATAATATGGGTGGTGCAGCTAATGGTGCTAATCCTATGGGTGGAGCAAACAACCCTTTAAGTAATATGGCTGGCATGGGTAATAATATGGGTGGCAATCCAATGCAAAATATGCTATTGCAAAGCCTTTTAGGCGGCGGTGGCAATGGAATGAATATGTGTGGTAATGGCGGTGGTGGTGGATTGTGTTAAAACATCACTTAATCTTCCTAAATTATCTATGAAGCTAAAAGGAGTCTTATAATGTTTGGATACGTCACACCTCTTAAAAGCGAACTTAAAGTTAAAGAATTTGAGTACTTTAGGAGCTATTATTGTGGCTTATGCAACGAAATCAAAAATCAATTTGGTAATATACCCCGATTTTGCTTAAATTACGATTTAACTTTCATTGGTTTTATGTTAGATGGACTTTTTAGTAATCCTCTAAAATTAAAAGAGGTAACATGTATACGCCATCCTGGTAAAAAACTTATTATTGCTACTGAATCCCAATGTTTAAATTATTGTGCAGACTTAAGCATATTACTATTTGATTATAAACTTAAAGATAACATAGAAGATGACAAAAGTTTAAAAAGTAAGTTTTTTAAATTAATTCTTTCTCCTTCATCTAAAAAGAGCTTTAACAATTTAAATAAGATAGCTGATAAAATATCAACTAATTTAAGCCTAATTTCTAATTTTGAAAAGACAAAAGCCTTTTCTTCATTAGATGAAATATCTCATCCCTTTGGAAATATTATGGCATGTATTTTAAGTGATTTCCCATATGAATTTGAAGAAGATAGTAAAATACTAAGAGATGCATTATATTCACTTGGGTATTTTATCGGTAAATGGATTTATTTAATGGATGCTTTAGATGATTTAAAAAATGATATATCTACAAATAGTTTTAATCCTTATAATGTTTTATATAATACTAAAAATTTATCTTACGAAGATTTACTATCTTCTTGCATTGAAGATATTGACTTTTCTATTTTAAATAGTTTAGTTAATTGTAGTGAAACTTTAAAAAACATTCCTTTTAAAAAACATTATACTATTATTGACAATGTTATTAATCTTGGAATGCTAAACAAATATTATGAGGTATTAAATAAATATCATTTTATTAATAACAAAAAGATAAATACCAGTAGTTAGCTACTGGTATTTTTTTGTATTATTTATTGTAAGCTACAATATCTCTTTTACTATCAGCTATTACATTGCCATCTTTATCTAAGTCATATATTGATGTTACTGTAACTTTTTTTATGTCACCTTTTAAATCTTGAATTTTAGCTATAAAATAACTTTTCACTCTTTTATTTATTTCTTGTGGTTCTTCTACTTCACTTGTAAAAGTACCTTCAGTAGTTTCTACAATAATTTGTGTTTTGTCATTTTCTGTTCCAAATGTATACGAATTGCTCGTATCATTATATAAATCTACACGAATTAGAGCTCCATCAAATAAAACTGCTTCTTTCATTAAATTTAAATTCAATTCTTTTTCTTTATTAGCAGGAACATTAAAGTTTATACATTCACTTATTCCATCTGGTGAAATTGACCATCCATTATCTTCCTTAATTAATGCATAAACATAATCTTCATTGCTTTCTTCACCATTGATTACTGCATTAATATTAACTACTGCTTTTTTTAAATTTTCATTAATATCCTCTACACTTTTTGTAGTTGATGAATTAATAGTTGCATCTTTTCTGTTACTTTTAATCATCTTTATTATTTTGTTCGCATCATATCCTATGTAATCTATATATTCATCGGAATATAGTTTAACCATCTCTTCAATATTATTTTCTACGTTATACTTATTGAATGATTCTAATACCTCTTCTGCTGTGTTACCTCTAATCATTTCCACTTCTTTACCGCAACCTGTAAGCAAAATAGACATAATAGAAATAACACATAATAATGTTAATAATCTTTTAATTCTTTTCATGAAAACTTCCTCACTTTTCTAATTTCTCTCACTAAGTATACAACATGTTGTAGGAAATTTCACTAATAATTACATAACTTACTTTGTAAATTTTTTAACTTCTTTAAATGATTATCATAATCTTTAACTACACCATAAATATCACTTAAAATACTCTTTTCCATACTTTCATTTTCCTCAATAAATTTATTTGCATTTCTATTTCCGATTTCCATTGCTTTTATTGCATGCTCACATACTTCACAATCGGTATCTACGGGAATAAGCTTAATCTTTTCAAAGGCTTCTGCTATGTTTCCTCTTATCCCTAATGAATCACTAGCATTTCCTCCTAATTCTTCTATCCTATGCGTAATTGCTTCTTCATGCTTTTTAAAAGATTCTATTATTTCCTTTAATACACCCTTCAGCTCTAAATTTTCAGCCTTATCTAAATACTCTTTAAAAGTAGCTCCTCCCATATGAACCCCTGTTAAGAATTTATTTAATTCTTTTATAATCTTATCTCTCACTTTTTATCACCTCTATACTTTTTACATTATTTTTTCCATTATGAAAAATATTATTTATCTACCACCGAAAAAATTTTTTATTAATAATTACAAAAAGGATATACATTTCTGCATACCCTTTTACATTAATCTAAATCACGTATATAAAATCCTTTATTATATACTTCTTTATCATATTTAATTTCAAGCTTATTACAAGCTCTAACATCTTTTTTATTAACTACAAACTTTATTCCACTAATTATAATTTCTTCATCTTCATCGCTTTTAAAATCTGGATATAAATCATATCCTGGTCTTCCACATCCATAAAATACTTTTATTCTCACATAATCTTCTGAACTATTTTCTATAAGTTCACTTAATGCATTTTTGGCTTTTTCATCAAAAGTAAATTCCATTTTACTTCCTCCTAAGTATTTTTATAGTAATATAACCTTACTTTGCAGTACCTAAATTAAATTCATTATGAAGCAACTTTATAGCTTCTCTTACCTTACTAGTGTAAATTAAACACCATATTGTCATATTAGAATCTGTTGTTTGTAAAATTTCAATCTCATTGCTAGTTAAAGTATTTATTATTCTTGCCATTACACCTGGAACACCATTCATACCAGCTCCAACTATAGCAATAGTACTACAATCTTCAATTATAGTATATTTTATTTCAGCTTTTTTCATTATTTCATCAAGCTTTTCTTTTTCAGACGCATCTATTGTAAACATTTGATGTTCTGGGAAAATATTAATTAAATCTAGGCTTATATGGTTTTTAGCAAGCAATTCTAATAAATTTTTATACGAACCTTTATCTCTATTATCTGATAATCTTACTCTAACTTGAATTCTATTATTTAAGTGAGTAATTCCAGAAATCAATCTCTTTTCTTCTTCAGAAACACTACTTTTTATCACTGTTCCTTTACAATCATTCATTGTATTTTTAATAACTAATGGTACATTTCCCTTTTTAGCTAATGCTACAGCCTTAGGATGTATTACTTTTGCACCATGATCAGCTAATTGAAATACTTCATTGTAAGAAATTTCATTTATTAGTGAAGCATCTTCGACAACCCTTGGATCAGCTGTCATAATTCCATCTACATCAGTATATATATCAATTTCCTTTGCTTTTAAAGCAACACCTAATATACATGCTGAAGTATCACTTCCACCTCTTCCTAACGTTGTGAAAAATCCATCTTCTGTTACACCTTGAAATCCTGTAATAACTGGTACTTTCCCAGCTTCTAGTATTTTCATTATATTAGTATTATCAACTTTAATTGATTGAGCATCAGTAAAATTATCATCCGTTATTATTCCAGCTTGACCTCCTGTTAAAGGAACAGCAGTTATTCCGTGCTTATATAAATCATTGCACATTACTACAGAGCTTATTATTTCTCCACAGCACATTAATAAATCCTGAGCGCTTTTATTATTCTCTTTAAAATTACTATCTACAAGTGATAATAGGCTATCTGTAGCATAGGGTTCTCCAAACCTTCCCATTGCTGACACAACTACTACTGGTTTAAAACCACTTTCAATTGCTTTGCCTATTTTTTTTATTACTTGTTTTCTTCTTTCCTCTGTTGATACAGATGTTCCTCCAAACTTTTGCACTATAATATCCAAGGAATCTTCCCCCTTAAGTTTTCTAAGCTCTCGCTCTCTTTATCTTTCCTTCCTCGGCAGAGATTACTATGACATTAGTTCCTACTTTAGTTACACATTCCCATGGTATTTCAACGTACTCTTTACTACCAAAGAAGCTAAACTTTCCTGCACTAATACCAACCACCAGGAATTTAAGATATCCGTTTTCATCTATTACAAAGTCAATATTTGAAGCAGTATCATATTTTTCTGCACTTTCAAGATTAAAAATTTCATAACCTTCTAATTCACTTAAATTTCTTATCTTGCTCTCTGGTTTTTTTTCATAATATTCAAAATCCTTCATAATAATTACCTCCTTGTTATACATAATATTATGCATCCCTTTGGTAATATATTACTTTAAGAATTAGAACATCAAACCTTCAAATACTTACTTTACATAACTAATATATCAACTATATTTAGAACTTACAATAAAAACTTTTCATCAGTACTGTTCTTATATGCAACTTTAGACTTTTCTAAAATTGTATTTAATTTATCAGCTTCAACACCTTGCCCAACAAAAGCTGTACTGATTATTCCTGGTTTAAAGCATCTCTCCAATACATAGTTTATGTCATTTTTGTCTATTTTGTTAATTCTATTAATAACCTCTTCTTGAGTTTTTATCTTATTTTGTAATAAAAAGCATTTTGCATTAGCAAACATTCTTGATGATGTACTTTCTAATCCTAAAATATAATTTGCCTTTATTTTCTCTTTGTTTATTTCTAACAATTCATTACTAATACCTTCTCTAGTAAACTTTTCTAACTGTTCATTGATTACACTTATTGCTTTATCACAATATTTATTGCTTAATCCAGTGTAAATATTCATTGTTCCAACCCCTAAATAAGGTTGCATATATGAATAAATTGTATAACATAAACCTAATTCTTCTCTTACTTTTTGGAAAAGAATCGATGATGCTCCACCACCAAAAATATTGTTTAATAATACTAATGAATAAGATTTATCATTAGCGTATGGCAAGCCATTAAGTCCAAGATTAATATGGACTTGTTCAATTTGCTTTTCACAATATTTACTATCATTTTTAAGTATAATTTCCTCATACGTTGGTTTATAAATATCATCCTTACTCCATCCACCAAAATATTCTTCAATAAGTTTTCTCAATTCTTTTTCATCAAATCTTCCACATATACTAAGTACAGAGTTATATGGTGTATAATGAGTTCTAATATAATCTTTTATTTTTTTTCTATTAAAAGATCTAATTTTATCTGGAGTACCTAAAATAGGATATGCTAATGAATCATTTCCAAAGATAGCTTGAGAATGTATTTCATCTAATACATCTTCAGGATTATCTTGACTCATATTAATTTCTTCAATTACTACACCTTTTTCCTTTTCAATCTCTTCTTCATCAAATTTAGAATTTAATAACATATCTGAAATTACTTCTAGACATAAGTCTGTATGAGTATTTAAAGCTTTTATATAATAACAAGTAGTTTCCTTACTTGTATAAGCATTTATTTGTCCTCCAATATTCTCAATTTCTTGAACTATTTCTTTTGCACTTCTCTTTTCTGTACCCTTAAAGAACATATGCTCAATAAAGTGTGATATACCATTCTCATCTTTTGTTTCATTTCTAGAACCATTTTGAACCATAATACCTACACTTATAGAATTTACATGTTCAATATATTCAGTAACTACTCTTAGCCCGTTATCTAATGTATATAAATTAAACATACTTACCTCCATTTTTATAAGTTTGCTTTTAGTTTATTTTAATCTTATCATATTTATTCTATATAGTAAAAAAAAGAGAATTATTTTTAATTCTCTTTTACCATTTCAATTATTCAGTTACTTCATCTGGTGGAAGCGCATCTTTTCTTGAAAGATTTATTCTTCCTTGTGAATCTATTTCAGTGACCTTAACTAAAATCTCATCTCCAACAGATACAACATCTTCAACTTTTTCTACTCTCTTTTTATCAAGTTTAGAAATATGACAAAGTCCTTCTTTATTAGGTAGTATTTCTATAAATGCTCCAAATGCAGCTATCTTAGTAACTTTACCTAAATAAACTTCACCTGCTTCAACTTCCTTAGTTAAGCCTTCAATGATTCTTATTGCTTCATTTACTCCATCATGATCTGGAGAAGAAACAAATACTGTACCATCTTCTTTAATATCAATTTTAACGCCAGTATCAGCTATTATTTTATTAATAACTTTTCCACCAGCTCCGATAACATCTCTAATCTTTTCTGGATCAATTGAAATAGTAGATGTCTTTGGTGCAAACTTAGAAACTTCTTGTTTTGGTTGTGGAATACATTCATTGATCTTATCTAAAATGTGTAATCTTGCTTTTCTTGCATTTTTAATTGCCGTTTCAATAACGTTAAAGCTTAATCCTTTAATTTTAGTATCAACTTGTATAGAAGTTATACCTTCAGTAGTTCCAGCTACCTTAAAGTCCATATCTCCAAAGAAGTCTTCTATGCCTTGAATATCAGTTAAAACTTCTTCTTCACTTAAATCTTCTGATGTTATAAGTCCCATTGCAATACCTGCTGCTGGCCTCTTTATTGGAACACCTGCATCTAATAATGCTAATGTAGATCCACAAACCGAAGCTTGAGACGTAGAACCATTTGAACTTAATACTTCTGAAACTAATCTAATAGTATATGGGAATTCTTCTTCTGAAGGAATAAGTGGTTCTAAAGCTCTTTCTGCTAAAGCTCCATGACCTATTTCTCTTCTACCAGGTCCTCTTAATGGTCTTACTTCACCAACAGAATAAGCTGGGAAATTGTAGTGATGCATATATCTCTTAGATTCTGTTTCACCTATACCATCTATAATTTGAATATCTCCAACTGCTCCTAAAGTAGCAACTGTCATAACTTGAGTTAATCCTCTTGTAAATAAACCTGTTCCATGAGTTCTTGGTAATAAGTCAACTTCACAAGTTATTTTTCTTATTTCATCGAATGCTCTTCCATCAGGTCTTCTAGAGTGATTTAAAAGCATATCTCTAACTACTTCTTTTTGCATGTTATATATTATTTCTTTAGAATCTCCAAAGTTATCTGGATACTTTTCAGCAAACTCTTCAGTAATTTTATCGTTTACTACATCCATAGCTGCATTTCTTTCATCTTTATCAGTAATCCACATAGCTTCTTTAATCATTTCACCTGCAAATTCTTCTATATCCTTTGCAAGCTCTTCATTTGGTTTATATAAAACTGGTTCATCCTTTTTCTTACCAAACTTAGCCATTGCTTCTTCTTGGAAACTAACAATTTCTTGGCATTTTTCAAAACCATATTCAATTGCGCCTATCATTATATCTTCAGGAATTTCATCTCCACCTGCTTCAATCATCATAACTCTGTCTTTTGTTGCACAAACAGTTAATTGAAGAATACTTTCTTCTCTTTCTTTAGATGTTGGATTTAAAATGTAATTACCATCGATTAAACCTACTTGCACTGCTGCAACTGGTGTAGTGAAAGGAATACTTGAAATAGATAATGCCATTGATGCTGCATTAATTGCTAGAATTTCTGGTAAGTTATCTTGTTCTACTGATACAACTGTACAAACCACTTGAACATCATTTCTATATCCTTTTGGGAATAAAGGTCTTAATGGTCTATCTACAGCTCTTCCGAAAAGAATTGCGTTTTCTGAAGGTCTACCCTCTCTTTTTATAAATCCGCCTGGTATTTTACCTACAGCATATAATCTTTCTTCATATTCAACACTTAATGGGAAGAAATCAATCCCATCTCTTGGTTTTTCTGAAGCATTAACATTAGTTAAAATAACTGTATCTCCATAGCTCATAAAAATAGCTGCATTTGATAACATTCCAACTCTACCAAATTCAACTTTCATAGTTCTACCAGCTATATTTTTTTCTAGTACATTAGTCATTTAATAACCTCCCTTCAGGTTTTGCGGTTCTTCAATTTAATTTTTTTAAAATAATAGAGCGGATAAAACCCGCTCTATAAAGACTATCTTCTTAAGCCTAATTGTGCTATTATAGCTCTGTATCTTTCGATATCTTGTGCAGCTAAGTAGTTTAAAAGACCTCTTCTTTGTCCAACCATCATTAAAAGACCTCTTCTTGAGTGGTGATCTTTTTTGTGAACTCTTAAATGTCCAGTTAATGAGTTGATTCTTTCAGTTAAAAGAGCGATTTGAACTTCTGGTGAACCAGTGTCTCCTTCGTGTCTTCCGTATTGTTTGATTAATTCTTGCTTTCTTATTGCGTCCATAATGACACCTCCAGTAATTTTATCCCCTATTTCCAGGAAAAGAGAAATCACCCTCAAATCTTAGAAGTAGGTTCTTCATGAAATATTATAGCAAAGTCCGTCTATCTTGTAAACATAATTTATTATTTTAAATATATTTAGATTTTATTATCTAATAACATAGATTTATAATTTTTTTTGACACATTGCTATATTTCTTTCTTCAGCATATTTCTTATCTTTTTTTAATTGAGTTATTAACTCTTCAATATTATTAAATTTTACTTCATCTCTAATTCTATCAATGAAGTAAACATTAATTTCTTTTCCATAAATATCACCGTTAAAGTCTAAAATGTAGGTTTCTATTGTTAAGTCTATCCCATTAACTGTAGGATTATTCCCTATAGATGTAATTCCCTTAAAAAATTTCCCATTTATCTCTACATTTGTATAATAAACACCTTTTTTAGGAATAATTTTTTCGCCTTTAACTTCCAAATTAGCTGTTGGAAATCCTATTGTTCTTCCCAATTTCTTACCATCTACAACTTTTCCTGATAGCATATATGGTCTAGATAGCATATTAAATGCTTTATATACATTTCCTTGCAGTAATTCATTTCTAATAGCTGTTGAACTGATAATCTCATCTTTTATCATACATGGTTCCATAATATATAATTTGTAATCATATTTATCTTGAAGTTTCTCTAAAAGTTCAACATTTCCCAAATTTTTATATCCAAATTTAAAATTAAATCCAACAACAATCCCTTTAACCTTATAATAATCACAAAGCCATTTTATAAATTGCTCTGGCATCATTTTCATAACTTCATCGTCAAAGTCTTTAAATGCTAGTATATCTATGTCTTTTTCCTCTAAAACCTTAATCTTTTCATCATTACTCATTATTAATTGAACATGGCAATTAGGATTAACAAAAATTCTAGGATGATTCTTAAAAGTAAAAACTATAGCTCTACCATTATTTTCTTGAGCTAAACTTTTTACTTTTTCTATTAAAGATAAATGCCCTAAATGTAATCCATCAAAACTACCTAAAGCTATATAATTATTTTTTTCTTCATTTTTAAGAGTGTTATTATCATATATTAGCATTAATTTTTTCTCCTATGTGATTAGTAACTTCTCTATTTTAAAGCCTAAATCATTTTTCTTACCAAGGCCTATAAAATTATTTTCCTCATCATATACTCTATATAACTTTTCATTTATAACTTTATTTTTAGTAAATCTATTATCTCCAACTCTAACTCCGTTAATTAGTAAATTAACATATTTTCCATGAACAATAATTTTATCATACTTTTCTAGAGCTTTTTCCATAGATAATATATATTGATTTATATTTTCTTTTGTTAAATCATTTATATTAATTGATTCCTCTTGTGAAAACACAGATGTTTTAGCTCTATTTAACTCTGTCATAGTTGCAAAAACCCCTAGCTTTTCACCTATATCATAGCATAAACTCCTTATGTAAGTACCTTTAGAACAACTAACCTTCATTGAAACATAAGGATTGTTAATTTTAATATCTTCTATATTATAAATAGTAATTAATCTTCCTTCTCTTTCAACTTCTATGCCCTTTCTCGCTAACTCATAAAGCCTAACTCCATTTTGTTTTAAAGCAGAATACATAGGTGGAATTTGTGAATATTCGCCTATAAAACTATTAACAGCTTGAAGTATTTCAACATCTGTTAAATGTTCGCAGTCTCTTTCTTCTAATATTTCACCTTCTAAATCATAAGTAGTTGTCCTAATTCCTAACTTTAAAGTTACTTCGTATACTTTTTCAGAATTCATAATATAATCTATTATTTTAGTTGCTTTCCCTATACAGATTGGCAATACTCCAGTTGCTTCTGGATCTAATGTTCCTGTATGACCAACTTTACCTGTGCCTGCAACTTTTTTTACTACTCTTACAGCATCAAAAGATGACATTCCTTTAGGTTTAAAAATATTTAAAACACCATTCATCTCTTACAACTCTTTCTGTATTTCATTTAATATTTCATATTTAGCTTCTTCCATTGATATATTTTTAATTTTTATACCTGAAGCTCTTACATGGCCACCACCACCAAAAATTTCAGCTATTTTTCTTACATCAACGTAGCTCTTTGCTCTTAAACTTGCTTTAACTCCATCTTCAACTTCTTTAAGTAATAACGTTACTTCTACACCTTTAATTTGAAGTCCATATGAAATTATATCAGATGTATCACCTACATCTATTCCCAAATCTGCTGTAAAATCTTTATCAATTTCTAACAATGCAACTTTTCCATTTAATATAAGTTGCATACTACTTAAAGCTTTTCCAACTAATTTTATTCTACTAAAATCTTTATTATCAAAAAGGTTCTGATATATGCTTGTATTATCAACACCTATCTTTTTTAAAGCAGCAGATATTGTATGAGTTCGTTCAGTAACATTAGAATGTCTAAATGCACCTGTATCTGTTACTATTGAAGTATATATGCATGTTCCTATCTCCTTTAAAACACTGCTGTTTTCATCATTAAAAGAAATCCCCATATATCCTAATAATTCAAATACTATTTCTGCAGTTGCTGCAGCTTTTGAATCTATATAATTAATATCTCCATATTTATCATTTGAAAGATGATGATCTATATTTATAATTGTACCAGTGAATTCATTTAAATTTGCACTTACTCTCTCTAAATTTCCACAGTCTAATACTACTACTATATCTGTATCATTTGTAGCTTCTACAATTTCTCCAACAATTTCTTCAGATCCTTTTAAAAATTTCAAATTATCTGACAAACTATCCTTTGAGATTACATAGCAATTTTTGTTTAAACTTTTTAATCCATTAAGAAGTGCAAGGACACTACCTACAGCATCACCATCAGGTGATACATGGTAGGTAATGCCTATTTTTTTGCCCCTTAAAATATATTCTGCAATTTGACTTAAAGTCATATTACTTTTCTTTTACCTTTTGAATTAATTCTTCAATATGCATTCCATAATTAATTGAATCATCAAGTTCAAATATAATTTGAGGATTATATCTTAAATTAATTCTTTGACCTATTTCTTTTCTTATATATCCACTAGCATTTTTTAAAGCAACAAAAGTGTTGTTCTTTTCTTCATCATCTTTTCCAAAAATACTTACAAATACTTTTGCATATCTTAAATCCTTTGTTACTTTAACATCAGTAACTGATACCATAGCAGTAAGTCTAGGATCTTTGATTTCATTTTGTATTATATTACTAATTTCTCTTTTTACTTCTTCGTTTATTCTTCCACCTCTATAGTTAGCCATTTAAAACACCTCTTAAAGCTCTTTTCTTTTAATAGCTTCCATTGTAAATGATTCTATAATATCGCCTTCTTTAAGGTCGTTGAACTTTTCAACGCTTAAACCACATTCATATCCTCTAGCAACTTCCTTAGCATCATCTTTAAATCTCTTTAATGAAGCTAATGTTGATTCAAATATAACTATACCATCTCTGATAACTCTAATTTCAGAATTTCTAACAATTTTTCCATCAATAACATAACATCCAGCTATAGTACCAACATTTGAAATCTTATAAGTCATTCTTACTTCGGCTTTACCATTTACAACTTCTTTATATTCTGGCTCAAGCATACCAATCATAGCAGATTTAACATCTTCAATTGCATCATAGATAATTCTATATGTCTTTATCTCGATACCTTCTTTTTCTGCTTGAACTGTAGCCTTTCCATCTGGTCTTACATTAAATCCAATTACTAATGCATTTGAAGCAGCAGCAAGTGTAACATCAGTTTCTGTTATTGCTCCAACAGCACCATGAATAACTCTTACTTTAACATCATCAGTAGATAACTTTTCTAATGATTGTCTTATTGCTTCAACTGAACCTTGAACGTCAGCTTTAACAACTATTGCTAATTCTTTAACTTTACCTTCTTGGATTTGGCTATATAAATCTTCTAAAGATACTCTGTTTGATGCTTGATGACTATCAGCTTTGATTTTTTGTTTTCTTAATTCAGCCATATTTCTTGCTGTTTTTTCATCTTTACAAACAATAAATCTATCTCCCGCAGATGGAACTTCAGAAAGACCTAATATTTCAACTGGAATAGATGGTCCAGCACTCTTAATTTTCTTACCTTTATCATCAAACATAGCTCTAATTCTACCATAAGTTGAACCAACTAATAATGAATCACCTACATTTAATGTACCATTTTGAATAAGTAAAGATGCTACTGCTCCTCTACCCTTATCAAGCTTAGCTTCTATAACTGTTCCCTTAGCTTTTCTATTAGGATCAGCTTTTAATTCTTGCATTTCAGAAGTTAATAAAACCATTTCTAATAAGCTTTCTAAGTTTTCTCCTGTCTTTGCTGAAACTGGAACACATATAGTATCTCCACCCCAGTCTTCTGAAACTAAACCATATTCAGTTAATTCTTGCTTAACTCTATCAATATTTGCTCCTGGTCTATCAATCTTATTGATTGCAACAATCATAGGAACCTCTGCCGCTTTACAGTGGTTTATTGCTTCTTTAGTTTGTGGCATTATACCATCATCAGCAGCAACAACTAATATAACTATATCAGTAACTTGTGCTCCTCTAGCTCTCATAGCTGTGAAAGCTTCATGTCCTGGAGTATCTAAGAATGTAATCTTTTCACCATTTAAAGAAACTGTATAAGCCCCTATATGTTGAGTGATTCCACCTGCTTCACTACTTGTAACTTTTGCATGTCTAATAGCATCTAAAAGTGATGTCTTACCATGGTCAACGTGTCCCATGATAGTAACTATTGGAGGTCTCTTTTCTAAGTTTTCTTCAACAACATCTGTTTCTTCTTCAAATGCTTCTAATTCTGTTTCTTCTTCTTTCTTTTCAACTAAAACTTCATATTTTTCACAAAGTTTTTCTGCTGTAGAGAAGTCTATTTCTTGGTTAACCCCAGCCATTACACCTAAGAATATTAAATTTCTTATAACATCTGTAGTTGGTTTACCAAGCTTTTCACATAATTCTTTAACTGTAATTGTTTCACCTATTTCGATTACTCCGCCTGCAGCCTCTGCATTTCTTTCAACTTCTTCAAGTTCTAATTCTCTTTTAGTCTTTTTCTTTTTTCTTACACCTTTATTAAGTGATTCAGCTAACTCATCTTCATATTCATCAACAAGGCTTTTCTTTCCTTCTTCTGAATTATCTTTGTTTGCATCACCTAATAATTCTGTTATAAGCTTAGCATCTTCATCTTCAATCACACTCATATGATTCTTAACTTCGACACCAAATTCTTCCATCAATAAATTTATTAATTCCTTTGAGCCTACATTCAGCTCTTTTGCCAATTCATATACTCTAATCTTTGACAATAAAATCACCCCCGGTTAATTTCTTCCTTCTTCATTTTGGTATAAGGATATTAATTTTTTAGCCATATTTTTATCTATTACAGCCAAAACTTTGATTTCCTCTCTCCCAATTGGGTTTCCTAGTTGTTCTTTTGAAAAGCCTTCTATAAGAGGAATTTGCTTTTCTGCACAGTGATTCCTGAACTTCTTTTTAGTACTATTAGAAGCATCATCACTCAATATAACAAGATGAAACTTAATTCTATTACGTTGTTCATCACACTTGCTATATCCTTCAATTAAATTCCCAGATCTTTTGGCAAGACCTAAAAAATTAAAAAACTTATTCATTAACTATCTCTTCCCTTAATCTGTTGTATATTTCTTCATCTATTGCAACATCAAGGTTTCTGCTTAATCGCTTAGCTTTAAAAGCCTTTTCTAAGCATTCTATATCCTTACAAATATAAGCACCTCTACCTGCCTTTTTTCCTGTTAAATCAACAGAAACTTCACCTTCTTGGCTCTTAACCACTCTAATAAGTTCCTTTTTAGGCTTCATCTCCATGCAACCTGTGCACATTCTTAAAGGTATTTTCTTTACTTTCATAAAAAAATCCCCCTATTCCTCTATTGATTCTGTTGTTTCTACCGCTGCTTCTGCTTGTGACTTACTCTTAATATCTATTTTCCAATTTGTTAATTTTGCAGCTAATCTTACATTCTGTCCTTCTTTACCAATAGCAAGTGATAATTGATTATCATCAACAACTACTTTTGCAGATTTATTATCTTCATCAACAGTTACGCTTAAAACCTTAGCTGGGCTTAAAGAACTTGCAATAAACTCTTCTGGATTCTTGCTCCATTTTATTATATCAATCTTTTCACCTTTAAGCTCGTTAACTATATTTTGAACTCTTGCTCCCTTAGGTCCAACACATGCACCCATTGGATCAACATTTTCATCATGAGAAATAACTGCTATCTTACTTCTTGAACCAGCTTCTCTAGAGATACTCTTTATTTCAACAACACCTTCATATATTTCAGGTACTTCTAATTCAAATAATCTCTTAACTAGACCTGGATGTGTTCTAGAAACTATAATTTGAGCTCCTTTTGGAGTGTTTTTAACTTCAACAACATATAATTTAATCTTTTCGTTAAACTTATATCTTTCTCTTGGAATTTGTTCATTTGGTCCAATTGCAGTTTCAAGTTTTCCAATATTAACAAAAACATTTCCTTTATCTTCTCTTAGAACTGTTCCAGTAATAATATCATATTCTTTTTCTTTATATTCACCATAGATTATGCTTCTTTCAGCTTCTCTAATTCTTTGAGTAACTACACCTTTAGCAAGTTGTGCCGCAACTCTTCCAAAATTCTTTGGAGTAACTTCAAAATCAACAATATCATCTAAGTCATAAGTAGGTTTTATTTCTTGAGCTTCTTCTAACCCTATTTCAGTAATATTATCAAAAACTTCTTCTACTACAACTTTTTGAGAATAAACGTGTATTTCACCGCTTTCTCTATCAATTGTTACCTTAACATTTTGCGCTGATGATGTTGGTCCAGCATAATTCTTCTTATATGCAGCAACTAACGCATCCTCTATTGTTGTGAATAATAAATCTTCACTAATACCTTTATCTTTTACTATTTCTTTAAGAGCACCTATAAACTCTTGGTTCATCTTAAATACCCTCCTTACTATATTTCCCCTTCAATATTTGCAGACTTAATTTTATCCTTAGGAATATTCATTAAGTTTTCTGCTTCAACAACTATACTATCATCATTAACTTCTTTTAAAATACCTTTAACATTCTTTTTCCCATCAATAGATTTAGTGAATCTAACCATTACTTCTCTTCCTATAAATCTCTTATAGTGATTTTCAGTAAATAAAGTTCTATTTAATCCTGGTGATGATACTTCTAAGAAATATGGATCTTTAATTGGATCCTTTTCATCCATAAGGTCACTAACTCTTCTTGAAAGAGCTTCACAATCACTTAAAGTGATGCCGCCATCTTTTTCTATATATATTCTTAAATAGAATTCTCCATTTTCCTTAACATATTCGATATGATATATATCATAGTTAAGTTCTTCTGCTATGGGGTTAACCATTTCATAAATTTCATTAACTAAGGCATCAATTTTCATAATTATCCTCCTTTGCAATATTCAATTTTTAAGTAGTTTAAAAAATAGATATGTAAAAACGCAACTAAAAAAGTAGTTGCGTTCAAATAGAAAGAGCGGGAACCTGCCCCACTCTACTTTTTTTAGCTATTAGTAAATTACTTCTTTATACATACTAACATACTTTACTAATAAATACAAGGGGCTAAGCAACATTTAAGTTCCCCATTTTAAACTTACCCTAAATTCAATCTTTTTATTCACTAATAATTGTTAATATAAATAATTTTAAATCAATCTATTTTTTGTATTGTTTCATTAAGCTATCAAAAGCTTTTAATGACCTCTTTATCTTTTCATATGATATACAATAAGATAGTCTAAAATATCCTGGGCATCCAAATGTTTTACCTGGAACAGCTAAGATGTTAAACTTCTTTGCTTCTTCACAGAACTTAACATCATCCTCTATCGGCGCCTTAGGAAATAAATAAAATGCACCTTCTGGTTTCATGCATTCAAACCCTATACTAATTAAATGGTTATATAGTAGATCTCTATTTTTCCTATATATATCAGCATTAATCTCTAAGTTTAAACTTTCCTTAATTACCTTTTGAAAAAGTGATGGTGCATTAACAAATCCTAATATTCTGTTTGATATATTCAATGCAGAAACTATTTCATCAAAGTCCTTAATTTTAGAATTAACAACAATATATCCTATTCTTTCACCTGGTAAGGATAATGACTTACTATATGAATATCCAATAAATGAATTATCATAATATTTTAATGCACATGGAACCTTTGCATTATCATATACAATCTCTCTATATGGTTCATCAGAAATTAAATATATATCTTGCTTAAATTCTTCTTCTTTTTGTCTCAATATAGCTGATAATTCTTTAATAGTATCTTCACTATATATAACGCCACTTGGATTGTTAGGAGAATTTATAATAATAGCTTTAGTATTTTGACTAATTTCATTTTTTAACTCCATTAAATTTGGTTGAAAATTATTAGTATCCGCTGATATAATCTTAACTTTCCCCTGAAAATTATTTACATAATTAACATACTCACCAAAAAAAGGCGCAAATACAATTACCTCATCACCTGGATTTAATAAACTTTTTAAAATAATATTTAATCCACCAGCTGCCCCACATGTCATAATAATATTTTCATAACTTAGCTCGATATTTTCTTTTTCCTTTATATTTTGAGCTATAGCTTCTCTTACATCTTCATAACCAGAGTTATTCATATATCCATGTACTGTATTAGGATTTTCTTCATTTAATATTTTAGTTATTATATCCTTTATCTCATTAGGTGGTTCCACATTTGGATTACCTATACTGTAATCAAAAACATTCTCTTCTCCATAAATACTCGAAAGCCTTTTTCCCTCTTCAAACATTGCTCTAATTGTAGAGCTATTAGCAACCATAGTTTTCATCTTATTAGAAATCATTTTTAGCCCCCATTAATATATTAATTTAACTTATTTTTAATAACACCAATTGCTACCCCTAAAATACTAACTTCCTTACCTTCTAAATATATTTCACTATATTTAGAGTTTGCAGGAACTAACATTGGTGCTTCTCCATTTAATTTTAATGTTTTAAGTGTTGCTTCACCATCCAAACTAGCAGCAACTATTTCATTGTTATAAGCAGTATTTTGTCTCTTAATTACTACCATATCCCCATCATTTATATTTTTATCGATCATACTATCTCCTTTAACATGAAGTATGAAAGTGTCCTTTCCTTTTTCTAACCACCCTTTTGGTAAAAGGAACTTTTCTAATACCTGTTCATTAATTTCAATAGGAGTACCTGCTGCTATGTCATTATATACATTTACTTCTTCTAATTCTTCTTCAGAAAAGACTGTATTATCATCAAGGTAAATTTCTTTTTTAGCTGATGAATTATCTAAATTAAAATCAACAATATTTTTATATTTCAAATTTACATATTCAAACTTATCAATAAATGTATTTTTCATATTATCTTCTTCAATAAACTTCTTTTTAAAAGCAAAGCTTTTACCTTTAAAATCAGCTCCAAGAGTTTTTAATTTTCTCCCCTTCACTAACCAACACATATCATCATTTTTATTTTCATTATTTACAATAAATACAAATGAAGAATATAAATAATTAGCATATATACTTTTTACAAATTCAACTTGACCTTTAGTTAATCCTTCTACACTGTCTAAAACTATATGAGTATATTTATTGCTATTTTCCCTTGCATATTTAATTGCAAGGCTAGTCTCATCATAAACATCATAAAATCCATTATCCATTAATATCTCATCATATACTTCCATTAATGTATAAATAGCTTCTCTAGTAAAAGAATTTTTAATAACCCTATATTTTCTACCTTTTCTTTCAACTTCATTATACTCATCTCTTGTGAAATTACATGCTTTAATCCACATAATTTCTTCATAAAGTTCCTCTGAAGAAATTTTATTTAAAACCTTTGATTTCTTTGAAAAAAACTTCATTTTCGAATTAAATTTTTCACTGTTTAATAATTCTAATCCTTTATCTGAAGAAATTAATTCTAATTTTAAATTCTTTAAGTTTAAATACATATTTGAATATTCTTTTATTAACGAATTTATTAGATTAAATTCTACTCTTCTAGTATCTAAAGAAAATAAAGAATAAAATTCACTTTCTTTGCTCATTTCCTCATATAAAGAATTATTATTAATTAATTCTTTATAATTTGATGATAAAAATAATATTTTATCATCTTTATATAAACAATAATTGTTTTCTAAATTTATAACTCTATATAAAGCCGTTATAGTCTTTCCTGTTAATGATTTTCCTTTCATTAATGAAAAGCCCATATTCTTGTTTTTTATAAACCTATTTTGTACTTTAGTTAATTTCATTTTACACCTACTGCTACTTCCCATTATTATAAAGAAAACCCCAAAGAAAGAAAATAACCTTGGAGTTACAAACCAAATTCTTAGCTTAAGATGGGATTTCACATCCATCTTAAGCTTAAAATTCGTTATCTAAGGCTGTGCCTATTGCTATCTCCAACTTAAATAGATTGAAATTTTACAATGGCTAGCTCTTAGATAATTTTATTAATTTATTATTAAAAAGTCAATGAATTTTGTAGTCATTTGTTACTTAAATACTCATCTATTGCTGCAGCTGCTTTTTTACCTGCACCCATTGCTAAGATTACTGTTGCTGCGCCTGTAACAGCATCTCCCCCAGCATATACTCCTTCCTTAGTTGTAAGTCCTGTTTCTTCATCTGCAATAATACATTTCCATTTATTCACTTCTAACCCATTAGTTGTTGATGAAATCAGTGGGTTTGGCGACGTACCTAAAGACATTATAACTGTATCCACATCCATAACAAACTCAGAACCTTCTTTTACTACAGGTCTTCTTCTACCTGAAGCATCAGGTTCACCTAGTACCATTTCAACACACTTCATTCCTTTAACCCATCCATTTTCATCACATAAAATCTCAGTTGGATTTGTTAACACATCAAAGATAACTCCTTCTTCTTTAGCATGATGTACTTCTTCTAATCTTGCTGGAAGTTCCTCTTCACTTCTTCTATATACAATATGTGTTTCTGCTCCAAGTCTTAATGCCGTTCTAGCTGCATCCATAGCAACATTTCCACCACCAACAACTGCTACCTTTTTCCCTACTTTTACTGGTGTATGATATTCTTCTTTAAAGGCCTTCATTAAATTTACTCTTGTTAAAAACTCATTAGCTGAAAATACCCCATTAGCATTTTCACCTGGAATACCCATAAATTTTGGAAGCCCTGCTCCTGAACCTATAAACACAGCCTCAAATCCCTCGTCCTCTATTAAAGAATCTACTGTAACTGTTCTTCCTACAACTACATTAGTTTCAATATTAACTCCTAATTTTTTAATATTCTCTATTTCATGCTTTACAACCTCATCTTTTGGTAGTCTAAACTCAGGAATACCATAAACTAAAACTCCACCCGCTTCATGTAAAGCTTCAAAAATTGTAACATCATATCCCCTTTTAGCTAAATCACCAGCACATGTAAGTCCTGATGGTCCTGAACCTATTACAGCAATTTTCTTTCCCTTAGAATCTTCTTTTTCTGAAAGATCTATGTTATTTTTTCTAGCCCAATCTGCTGTAAACTTTTCTAGCTTACCAATAGCTACTGGCTCACCTTTTATTCCTAAAATACATTTCCCTTCACATTGTGATTCCTGAGGACAAACTCTACCACATACTGCAGGCAATGCGCTATATTTAGCTATTTCTTTAGCTGCACCCTCTATATTTTTTTTCTTAAGTTCTGATATAAACCCCGGTATATCTATGGAAACAGGACATCCACTAACACATTTAGGATTTTTACATCCTAAGCATCTACTTGCTTCATTGAAAGCACTCTCTTCGTCATATCCCAAGCATACCTCTTTAAAGTTTTTTGCTCTTACACTTGCTTCCTGTTCAACAACAGGTGTTCTTTTCATTCTATCAACTACATTATTCATACTAATTATGACCTCCGCATCCGCAACCTTCTCTATGATGTGTGTCGCCTTCTTCTATTTTTAATACCGCTCTACCTTCTTCACTTTTATAAAGGGTTTGTCTTCTCATACTCTCATCAAAATCTACAAGATGACCATCAAACTCTGGCCCATCAACACAGGCAAATTTTACTTCATTGCCAACAGTTACTCTGCATGCACCACACATTCCTGTTCCATCTACCATGATAGGATTTAAACTTACTGTAGTTTTTATCCCTAATTCTTTAGTTAAAGCACTCATAAACTTCATCATAATCATAGGCCCAATTACAACTGCATGGTTATATTCTTTTCCATTATTTTTTACTAAGTCTGTTAAACAATCTGTAACTCTACCATTAAATCCATATGATCCATCATCAGTTGAAATATATAAATTTTTAGCAACTTGTCTCATTTCATCTTCTAAAATTATAAGCTCTTTAGTTCTTGCACCAATAATAACATCTACATCGATACCATTTTCATGAAGCCACTTGACTTGAGGATATACCGGAGCAGCCCCTACTCCTCCAGCAACAAATATAATCTTAGATTTTTTTAATTCGCTTAATTCTTCATGAATAAACTCACTTGGTTGCCCCAATGGTCCCACAAAATCTTCTACAAAATCACCAACTTCATACTCAGCTAACTCTTTAGTCGCATAGCCTACCGTTTGAAAAACAATAGTTACTGTTCCTTTTTCTCTATCATAATCAGCAATAGTTAATGGAATTCTTTCTCCCTTATCATTATTTTTAATAATAATAAATTGCCCTGGCTGAGCAGATTTAGCTACTCTAGCAGCTTCAATATCCATTAAATAAATATTTTCAGTTAATAATCTTTTACTTGTTATTTTATACACCTTAATAACCTCCTAAAATTTTCTTAAGTATTTATATAATAATTTTTATTAACATACTATATTAAAAGTTAAGAGTTAGTAGTTTCAAGTTAGTAGTTAAGGTTTAAACTCCTTTTCGAGTTTCATAATAATATATTTTTAAATTCAGATTATCTGAAATTTCACCTTAACTACTCACCACTAACTACTAACTCCTAATTATTAAAACTCTACTTTATTTCCATAGAATGTACATGAAAGTAGCTTTTCCATTGTTTCATCATCAATTTCTCTTGGATTAGATCCAGTACATGCGTCTAAAACTGCATTATGTGCTATATGTTTTACATTATCTAAGAAATCTTCTTCAGTAACTCCATATTCTTTCATTGATGCTGGAATATTAAGCTCCCTATTAAATTTATTTATTTTTTCAATCAATGAATCTGTCAATTCACTATTGGTTTGCCCTTCTAATTTTAAAACTCTTGCTATATCTGCATATCTATCTTCACATACTGATCTATTGTACTGAATAACATATGGTAAGAAAATTGCATTTGCACATCCATGTGGAATATGAAATACAGCTCCTATTTTATGTGCCATAGAATGTACTATTCCCAACAAAGCATTACTAAATGCCATACCTGCTAAACATTGAGCTTCATGCATTAAGTTTCTTGATTCTTCATCTCCACTAAATGATTTAACTAAATTTTCATCAACCATTTCAATTGCCTTTAATGCTAATGGATCAGAAAAATTAGATTTTAATGATGCTGTATATGCCTCAATTGCATGTGTTAATGCATCCATTCCAGTATGTGCAACAAGTTTAGCCGGCATAGTTTGTGCTAAATCCGGATCAACAATTGCTATATCTGGTGTTATATTGAAATCAGCTAAAGGATATTTAATCTTTGCTTTATAATCAGTAATTACAGAAAATGCTGTAACTTCAGTTGCTGTTCCTGATGTAGATGGTATTGCAACAAACTTAGCTTTTTGTCTAAGTTCAGGTAATCCAAATGGAATAACAGCTTGTTCAAATGTAAAGTCTGGATATTCGTAGAAAATCCACATTGCTTTTGCTGCATCTATTGGTGATCCTCCCCCCATAGCTACTATCCAATCTGGTTCGAAATCTCTCATTACAGCAGCACCATTCATAACAGTTTCAACTGATGGATCTGGTTCAACACCTTCTATTAATTTAATTTCCAATCCAGCTTCTTTCAAATAGCTTTCAACCTTATCTAAGAAGCCAAATCTCTTCATTGATCCTCCGCCTACAACTACTACAGCCTTTTTACCTTTCAATGTCTTTAGAACCTCTAAAGACCCCTTTCCATGATAAATATCTCTTGGTAATGTAAATCTTCCCATCTTTTCTCCTCCTATAAATCCTCTTTTTTGATTTTCAGTTCAAAATAAATTCTATCACTTTATCCTATAAGAAGAATTTATTTTTTTAACTTTATATCCTTAAATTTAATATATTACCAATAAGTAAATATAATATAATTATACCATAAAAATACTATTTAAAAGTATTTTTACATAAAAAATACCTAAAGACAACTATTTATTATTTTCGTCTTTAGGTATTTTTTTATTTACTATTATTAAAGTTTATACAATTCTCATCAAAAGCTTTTAATATCTCATCAACTATTTCCCAGTTAGCTAATGATGCTCCTGCTGCAAGCATATGACCACCACCGCCAAAACTTGCAGCTATATCATTTACTTTAGGCCCATTAGATCTGAACTCACAGAATATACCACCTTCTTCTTTTTCAACAAAGAAGTTCCAATTAATTATTCCAGCTGTATCTTGAAGGGCATTTACCATTCTAACAGCTTTCATTGTTTCTAGTTTATATTTTCTAACCACTTCTTTAGGAACTTTTAAATATGCCATTCCATTTTCAGTAGTCTTATAATTACTATAAATATATCCTAAAAATTTAAGTTCATTTTCTTCACGTCTATACATATTTGCATATATATCTTTAGTTTCTATATCATATGTGATTTTTGATAACTTTCCAAACAGATCTGTAGGATTTTCAACATATAAAAATCTACCTGTATCTCCTACAATTCCTGTATATAATGCTTTTCTTCCCTTTTTATCTATCTTAAGTTTATCAGAGTTATTTAGATACAAATCTAAAATCATTTCACTACAAGAAGAATAATTTGTATCAACCCAAGTTAAGTTCTCAAAAGGAGCATCAAAAGGTTTATGGTGATCTATTTTAATTACATATCCACATTTATTAAACGCTTGGTTATCTACCCTTTCCTTATTCGCTACATCTACAATAATTGCTAAGCAATCTTTATCTAAATCAATTTCTTCATCCATTGTATTTATATATTCTAAATTTTTAGAGTGCTCACCTAAAATAACAACTTTTTTATCTGGATATGTATTGTTTATTATACTCTTTAATGCAGTTTGAGAACTATATGAATCTGGATCTGGAAACACATGTCTAAATATTGCAATTGTTTCAAACTCTTCAATTTTATTGATAATTTCTTTCATTAATTTTTCTATCATAATTAATTGTCTCCTTGATTAATAATTTTATTAATAATTTCTAGAAAAACACCCTACTTAGCTATCTAAGTAGGGTAATAATTTTATTAATTCTTTTATTGACGACTTATAGAAGTTTCAACTTGAGAATTCATTTCTTTTAACATTGCTTCTATATCATCTGATGTACCAGTAACATATGAAGCATATTTTTCTTCTGCTACTGTTCTAGCTGATTGAGCATTGTTTACAGCTGGTGTAAAGTATGCAAAAGCTAAAGAATCATTTGCTACATCATAAATCTTACCATATAAAGAAGTAGTATCAGCTAAAACTTCTTGAACAATTGAAGAGTCTACAGCTGACTTTCTTACTGGTAAATATCCAGTACCAGTAGCAAATTTAGCAGTATTTTCAGTATTTGTTGCGAACTTTATAAATTCGTAAGCTGCATATTGAGCTTCTGCAGAAACATCATTAGTAACAAATAATGATGCACCTTGTTGGATAACAGCCTTATCTTTACCTTCAAAATGTGGAACTTCTACTACTGCAATTTCAAAAGCATCATTAGTATTTATGTGTGCGAAACCTGCTGATGACCCTTGATAAGCTAATAATCTTTGGTTTGAGAATGGACCTGATAAGAATTTATCTTCACCTGGAACTCTAAATGCACCACTTTGAGTATTAGCTCTGAAGAATTGCATAAATTCTTTAGACCAATCATTATTAACATTTATTTTTCCATCTAACTCAACGAAATCTTTACCTTCTTCTTTTAATGATGAAATAAAGGCATTTGAACTTGAATCAAACCCAAATCCTGCTATTCCTAATTCATCATACGCTTTTTGAGAAATTTCAGCTAATTTTTCAAAAGTTAAATCATTTAGGTCCTCAACAGTATACCCTAATTGTTCTAATAAGTTTTTATTTACGTATAAAACTTCAGTAGATTTAGTTAAAGGTAATCCATAAATTTTATTCTCTCCCCATTGTGATAATTCTTTAATAAAATCTGGAATAAAGTCTTTTTCAATATCATCTTTCATTCCTATTGAAGAATTATTTACATATGGAGTTAAATCAACAACTTTATTATCATTAATTAATCCTGTTGCAGCATCTGGATAAACATTAACTATTGCTGGCAATGTATTTGATTGTGATGCAGCAATTACTTTTTTGTTTAAATCAGTAATACTACCTTGGCTAGATGCAGTAACTGTTATTCCCTTTCCATTTGTTGCATTGAAATCGTCAACTATACCTTGTAAAATTTCAGCTTGTTTACCATTCATATAGTGCCACATTTCAATTGAAACTGGTTCTGTTAATTCTGTAACAATGTCAGCATTTTCACTTGATGAATTATTGCTTCCGCAACCAGTTAATGCTGTAACTGCAACTACTGCAGTCATTAAAGATGCTAATAATCTTCTTTTCATTCGTTTCACCTCTAAAACCTTAAATATATATTTTTATAAGAAAAGATGATTAAAAGTTAAAATATTAATTATATATTTTATAACTAAACTATATAATAACTTATTTAAAAAATAACTATTTCAATTAATATTACAACTTTCAAAACATCTTTTTTCTATATAACTAATTGTTTTTTATCCCTTAGTTCCCCCCATTGAGATACCATTCATAATCTTCTTGTGTAAGAACAAGTAAATTATAACTATAGGCATTGTAATTATCGTTGAAGCTGCCATTAATAATTCATATCTATTTCCAACATCTGATTGGAATGCAGTTAATCCATTTGCAAGCAATCTCATGTTATCACTATTAGTTACTAATAATGGCCATAAGAAAGCATTCCATGAATTTATACCAACTAAAATACATATTGTTATTATTGATGGCTTAGCCATAGGTACAACTATTTTCCATAAGAATTTCCAATCACTTGCTCCATCAACTTTTGCCGCATAATAAAGTTGCTTTGGAATCTTTAAGAAGAATTCTCTAAGCATATATATGTATAATACATTAGCCATATATGGCACAAATAATGCGCTATAACTATCTATCATCTTTAATGCTGAAATAGTCTTAAAGTTCGTTACTATAAGAACTTCACCTGGAATCATCATTGAAGCTAAGAAAATTGAAAATATTAAATCTCTTCCCTTAAATTCAAGATGTGAAAAAGCAAATGCTGATAAAATAGCAATTACTACAGTTGTAACAATACTTAAAGCTGTTACTATTATTGTATTTATAAAATATCTTCCAAAAGGAGCCATTGAAAATGCTGTGCTAAAATTACTCCATATAAACTTATCAGGCACCATAGTTGGCGGCGTTTGAATAACTTCAAAGCTTGATTTTAATGAAGATGCTATCATCCAATAAAATGGAAATAGCGTTATTATAGCAAAGACAACTAATAAGAAGTATTTAATGGCTGCTTTTATATTATTCCTACTTTTCATCTTTACACCTCTTAGTAATGAATCTTATTACGCGCTACAGTTTTTTGAACTAAAGTTACTGTTAATATAATAACTAAAAGAACAACAGAAGCTGCAAATGCTAATGGGAAATCCTGATCTCCATAGAATCTATCTATTATATATCTAACCACCGTTGATACTGCACCATCTAAAGTACGTCCTCCAAATAGAACATAAACTTCCGTATAAACTTTAAATGAAGCAATTAAACTAATAACATATGTATATGCAATCATAGGCGAAACTAATTTAACAGTTATTTTTCTAAATATTGTTCCGCTAGTTGCTTGGTCAATCTTAGCAGCTTGATAATACTGTGGATTAATTGAAGCTATCCCAGTTGTTAATATTAACGTATTAAAAGCCAAACTTTTCCAAACAGCAAATATTATTAATGCTATCATCGCATACTTCGGATCATTTAACCAATTTATTGAACTAATTCCAATTTTATTTAAAATAAAGTTAATTACTCCATATTCTGAGTTAAATAACCATGACCACACTATTCCTATTGCAACAAGAGATGTTACATATGGTAAGAAATATATACTTTGGAACATTCCCCTTACTTTTTCATTTTTTATGTTTGCTAGTGCATTTGCAATTAATAAAGATATAATTACTGATAATGCTGGTACAATAGCTGCATAAATTACTGTATTAAATAAAGATTGCAAAAATCTTTTATCTTGGAATAGGTATTTGTAAGATCCAAACCCAAAAACAAATCCTTTAGCTTTTGTTTCATCAAAACTAAAAATAATAGTATTTATTATAGGATAAAATACAAATACACCTAATATTATAAGAGCAGGCAATAAGTATAAATATCCTTTTCTATTTTTCTTTAACATTTTGCTATGAACTCCTCACTTTCAGAGTCAAATACATAACTCTTACCATTTTTAGGCTTAATAGTTAACTCTTCACCTTCATCAATAAAGAATTCTTTATCAACTAACATTTTATATGTTTTTCCTTTATGGTCTAAAGTTAATAATCTTTCTCTACCTAATATTTCTACTGTAACTACCTTAGTTTGAAGTCCTTTTTCTGCAACTTCAAAATCTTCAGCTCTTACTCCAAGTATTACCTTATTCTTATTTTTTGGTAAGTTCTCAATTGTTAAAGTATCTAAAGTTCCTACTCCATCTTTTAAATCAATGTCAATAAAGTTCATTTCTGGACTTCCTATAAATGAAGCAACAAACTTATTAACTGGATTCATATAAATATCCGTTGGTGATGAAACTTGTTGTATTGCTCCATCCTTCATTAATACTATTTCATCTGAGATGCACATAGCTTCTTCTTGGTCATGTGTTACAAATATAGCCGTAACCCCTGTTTCTTTTTGAATTCTTCTTATTTCTTGTCTTGTTTCAACTCTTAACTTTGTATCTAAGTTTGATAAAGGTTCATCTAAAAGAAGAATATCTGGTTTCTTTGCTAAAGCTCTTGCAATTGCAACTCTTTGCTGTTGTCCTCCTGAAAGCTGAGCTGGTTTCTTTTCTAATTGATCAGCTATTTTTACTATCTTAGCAACTTCAACTACTCTTTTTTCAGCTTCTTCCTTATTCCACTTTAAATTTTTTAAAGGGAATAATATATTTTCTCTTACTGTCATATGTGGATATAGTGCATAGTTTTGAAAAACAAGCCCTATTCCAAGTTGTTCCGGTTCTAAACCTGTTACATCTTTATCTCCAAAAAATATTTTTCCACTAAAAGGCTTGTGTATTCCTGAAATTGTAAACAACGTAGTAGATTTTCCTGAACCAGATGGCCCTAATAATGAAACTAGCTTGCCTTTTGGTATTTGTAATGTAACGTCGTTAATTGCCTTAAAGTCCCCAAATTTTACAACTAGGTTTTCTAGTCTTATTCCCATTGATAATTCACCTCATATTTTTCTAATACAATAATAAAAATGCATAAACATTTTTTCGCACCGTTACAGAATACGACATTTCATTGATGTTTGTCAACATTTTTCCTTTATGTATTATCCTCATTTTTTTATGTATTTTATTCTAATTAATTTCCTTGTAATAACTTTGGGAAACATTGGATTATATTTTTTCTTTTTCTTCCAAATTACGCCCTTGTTACTTACATATTTTATCTTTTCCTAAATACTTTAAATTTATGTTTACCATTTTTTCACTTAATAAAGTTTTGCTTTTTTTATTTTTACTGCCATATTCAAATTTTAATTTGAACTTTACCTACTATAATCACTTTCAATCTTTGCTCAAAAAATTTGATACATATTTAACTTTTTAGACACACAACAAAATTATCCAATATTATTAAATTTGTAATAACATTATTTTGATAATCTATGAAGTATATCTCCAACTCTTTTTTCAACGCTTTTATAACAATACTTATAAGAATTTTTAAACCAATTAAGATTTTCTAAAACAGCATCGCAAGCAATAAATGTAATAATGGCTATATGATCCCATCTATTCATAAAAATATTCCTCATGATATTTATTTTATACTATATTATATGTTCTTTATTTTTTTGTTGCCATTGAAACTTCCAAAACACTCCCAATCTTTTCTATACTTAAAAAACTAAATAATCCTTGCATATTTTAACATTCTTAAATATTATATTTATGTAAAGATATATATAAGGAGGTACCCATGTTACCATTACTAATTATTTTTTCTTATTTAATGGGATCAATTCCAACAGGCTATATTTTAGTAAAAAAGACTCTAAACAAAGATGTAAGAGATTACGGAAGTGGAAATATAGGCGCAACTAATGTAAAAAGAGTTGCCGGGGACAAGCTTTCAAAAATCACTGCAATTTGTGATATGTTAAAAGCTGTTATTCCTGTTTTATTAACAAGAATTTTAATTTGGACTGATATTCTACATACTAATGAAAGCTTAAGTTTATCATTAGTTGCTATAGCTGCTATATTGGGTCATAATTACACAATATTTTTGAAATTTAAAGGTGGTAAAGGTGTTGCTACTTCTGCTGCTGCATTCATGGTTGCATTGCCAATCCCATTTCTAATTACAGCAGTTGTGTTTTTTGGTTTAAAACTATTTACTAAAATAGTTTCTATACGCTCATTATCTGCTGGCGTAACTTTATTTATTTCAACTTTATTGCTCGGGTATGACAAATACTATGTATGTGCAACCTTGTTTGCTTGCATACTTGTTTTTTGGAGACATAAAAGCAATATTGTAAGATTAGCTAAAGGTCAAGAAAAGTAAATCTATATAAAAAAACACTGAGATTTGTTATTCAGTGTTTTTATTTTTTAGGAGGTTATATGACTTTAAAATTTATTTATCTTTTATTAGTAAACCTATTACTATTCATTTTAATGGGTATCGATAAAAGAAAAGCAATTACAAATAAATGGCGAATAAAAGAAAAAACACTCTTAATATTATGCCTTTTAGGCGGAAGTATGGGTGGAATAATAGGAATGTACACCTTCAGACATAAAACTAAGCATTTAAAATTTAAAATTGGTTTTCCAGTTATTTTTGTAATTCAATTAATAGTAGTATTATATACTATAAAATAAAAGACGTTGCATTTTTTATTGCAACGTCCCATAATCAATCATTAGTTACATAAGTAACTAAGTGATTATAAATTTATATTATCCTATTATTAATTTTTTATTCATTATTTATTCTTATATTTTAAATTGTACAACCTTTAAATTTATATTATAATTATAGAAAAACTTATATAATTAGGGGTGATTATATGAACTTTTTAAATGGTACTTATGGATTTGATTTATTATCTATAGTACTTGTTTTATTATCTTTTATACTTAATATATTTGATATCACAAGAGCTTTAGGCATTATTGTCTTTGCATATGCAATATATAGAGCTTTTTCAAAAAAAATATATAAAAGGAAAGAAGAATACAATGTATTTTATACATACACAAATAAACTATTAAATAAATTTGGTAAATCTATTCCTTATAACTTACAAAACTATGATTTAAATAATATTTCATTTTTATTTGATAGAATTAAACAAAAGTATACCCAATTTCGTGACTATAAAATTACTAAATGTCCTAAATGTGGTCAAAAGCTAAGACTTCCAAGAAAGAAAGGTAAAATTGTTGTTACCTGCAAAAAATGTTCTACAAAATTTGATTTTAGGACATAAAACAAATAACCTTTAGCAAAATTTATTTTGCTAAAGGTTATTTTGTTTCATAAATAATTAATATTAATATGTGGGATACTAATATTACATAATTTTATTTTTCTATGGAGGTTATTATGAAAAAAATATTATTAATTATCCCATTATTATTTATAAATTTATCTTTTAATTGCATTAGTACATACTCTACTAAAGTATCAAATAAAAATATTCAAAGTACTGTTTATACTCCTAAAAGTGTTCCTTCTAAATGGTGGTATAATTAATTTAAAAGGGTTTTTACCCTTTTTATGTTATTATAGGCTTTTGCCCTTTTGCAATTAAATTCAAAAAAATTATTGTACAATTCTCTCTTTCTTTTTTGTCACAGCACATTTTCATTATCTTGCCTAACCTAGGATTATTCATACTAACAATTTTGATTAATTCTGGAGGAACATTATCAATTCCAATAATATTCTTTATTCCAACTAAATCACTATGAATTGTTACAGCTTCAAAATCTAACTTATCAAACCCTTCATATTTTAAAATTTTCAAAAGTTTTCTCCCAATTTCTCTGTTCCATTTAGCTCTTCTCTCTATTTGACTTATAAACCCTCTTCCACTTTTAAATAACATATCAGGTTCACTTACCCCATAAAGTCCTCTATCTGAATCAATAATTGCCACTATTCCACCTGGTTTCAACAATTTATATATTTCTCTTGTTGCAGCTAAAGGCTTTTCTAAATGTTGATATACAAATCTGCAAATAATAAAATCAAAAGAATTTTCTTTTAATCCACTATTCAAAATTGATCCATACTTAAAATTTAATCTTTCAATAGGATATTCTTTTAATCTATCCTTTGCTATAGACAATAAGTTTTTATCTATTTCTAAAGCTGTTATTTTACTATTAGGCAAATTTTCTAACAATAACTCAGTGTATGCTCCTGACCCAGAGCCAACATCTAATATTTTCATTCCATCCTTTAAACCTAACCATTTCAAGGTTCTAAACTCTTTATTCCATCCTAGCTTAGCTTGGGTTTCTAATCTATTTACCTCATTGTTCAATCCAATAATATCATAAATTGAATTATAACTCACTTTAATCTCCTTTTAAGATTACTTACATATATCTTATGATGAACATATTATATTGGTTCATTAATAATTGTTTTCTACAATATAAAATTAAGTAGTATTGGAAATGTAATAAGTGAAAATAATGTTGTTATAAATACAATTACTGCAGAATATTCACTTTCCTTATCAAAACATTCTGCCAATATAGATGTCATTGCAGCAGCTGGCATTGCAGTGACTATTATTAAAGTTTTGCTCACTACAGAATTATCATTAATTATTCTAAAAATTATGATTAATATACATGGCATAACTACTAATTTCAAAAATGCACTATAATATATAGTCTTATCCTTCAAATAAGAAATTATTTTTGCATTTCCAAGTATAACACCAACTATTATCATAGATAATGGTGAAGTCATATCTCCTACTAAATCTAACGTAGAAGATAAAACACTAGGAATATTGATACCAAAAATCATAATTATTAATCCAATAACTACTGCAATTATGGCCGGATTTAATAACACTTGTTTTATATCATCTTTTTTCATTTTCCCATTAAATAAAACAACTCCATATGTCCATAAAAAAGCAGTAAAAAACAAATTAAATATAGAAGCATATATTACTCCTTCATTTCCATATATACTAAAAACTATAGGAAATCCTATAAATCCACAATTAGAAAATACATTTGCAAACTGTAATATTATTTTTTTCCCTTCCTTAATCGGTACAAGAAATATATATGATACAACTATTGAAATAAGTAAAACTAATGGACTATATATAAAGCATTTAATAATGCTACTTTTTAATTCATCACTTAAATCAAATATAAACGATGATACTACAAGACATGGTAATGTAATTTTAAGAAGAATATTGGTTAATCCCTTATTTATTTCCTTAGTTATTATTTTCATCTTAGCCGAATATACCCCAACTAAAATTATTAAAAATAATGATATCACTCCATTAACTATAACTGATAAATTCATTCATTCCCCTCCATTCTTTTCCAACCTAATTATTATACAATGAAAAAGATAAAAAAGACTAATTATTTTATGATTTCTCATAAATAATTAGCCTTAATTATTTATACTATTAAAATAATGATAATTGGTTAGTTTCAGACATGCCTTCTAAGCAACCATGATTACTTAATGTTTCAATTACAGTTTTTGAAACCTTTGATCTTAATCTTAAATCTTCCTTAGAAATAAACTCTCCATCTTTTCTTGCTTCTGCAATAGATTTTGCAGCATTGACTCCAACTCCTTGTAATGAACTTAAAGGAGGTCTTAGTGCATTATCTATAATTAAGAATTTTGTTGCATCAGATTTATATAAATCTACTTTTAACATTTTAAATCCTCTTTTGTACATTTCAAAAGAAAGTTCTAATACGGTCATCAACCCTTTATCTTTTACAGTTGCTTGATTTCCCAGCTCATATAATTCTTGAAGTCTTGCATGAACTGCAGTCTCACCCTTACATATTAAATCTGCATCAAAGTCATCAGCACCTCTAACCGTAAAATATGTTGCATAATATGCTAATGGATAATATACCTTATAATACGCAACTCTCACCGCCATCATAACATAAGCAACAGCATGGCCTTTAGGGAACATGTATTTTATTCTTTTACATGATTCTATATACCAATCTTCAACATTATTTTCTTTCATGGTCTTCTCAAACTCTTCTGTTAATCCCTTACCTTTTCTTACACTTTCCATTATTGTAAAGGCTGTTTTAGGAGCAACACCCTTATACATAAGATAAACCATGATATCATCTCTAGTTGCAATACAATCTCTTAAGGTAGTATATCCTTCCTTAATAAAGTATTGGGCATTATTAAGCCAAACGTCAGTACCATGTGAAAGTCCTGATATTCTTACTAAGTCTGAAAATGTTTGTGGTTGAGTATCAACAAGCATTTGACGAACAAATTTAGTTCCAAACTCAGGTAAACCATATGAACCAACTTCACATTCTAGCTCTTCTTTTGTAACACCAAGAGCTTCAGGTGATGTAAATAAAGACAGTACTTTTTTATCATTTAAAGGTATAGTCTTAGGATCTAATCCAGTTATATCTTGTAACATTCTAAGTACTGTCGGATCGTCGTGCCCAAGTATATCTAACTTAAGCAATCTACCTGAAATAGAATGATAATCAAAGTGTGTTGTTGTAACGTCAGATGTTGGATCATCTGCTGGCCTTTGAATAGGTGTAAAATTATATACATCTGTATAATTAGGTACAACCATTATCCCCCCTGGATGCTGACCAGTAGTTCTTTTAATCCCTGTACAACCAATTGTCAATCTTTCAATTTCTGCTTGCGATACTACAAGTCCTTTTTGATCTAAATACTTTTTAACAAATCCATATGCAGTTTTTTCTGCTACTGTACCAATTGTTCCCGCTTTAAATACATATCCCTTTCCGAATAATACCTCTGTATACTTATGAATATCTCCTTGGTTATCTCCAGAGAAATTTAAATCTATATCTGGTTCTTTATCCCCTTCAAATCCTAAGAATGTTTCGAAAGGAATATCATGACCATCTTTAATATATGGCACTCCACAATCTGGACAGTCCTTATCTTCAAGATCGGCACCTGAACTAACAGATCCATCTAAGAAAAAATGAGACTTTTTACATTTTGGGCAAACATAATGAGGCGGTAATCCATTAACCTCTGTTATATCAGACATTGTTGCAACAAAAGATGAACCAACAGATCCTCTTGATCCAACTAAATAACCGTCTGAATAAGATTTAGCAACTAACTTTTGAGCAATTAGATAAAGAACCGCATAACCATTATTAATAATGGAGTTTAACTCTTTATCTAGTCTCTTTTGTACCACCTCTGGTAAAGGATCACCATAAATAGAGTGCACCTTGTTCATAGTCATATTTCTTATATCATCATCCGCACCTTCAATTTTAGGAGGATATGTTTCATCTGGAATTGGTTTTAAATTTTCCTCAACTGAGTCAGCAATTGCTGTAGGATTTTTTATTACTACTTCTTTAGCAATATCACTTCCTAAATAAGCAAACTCCTTTAACATCTCCTCTGTAGTTCTAAGATAAAGAGGCGCTTGATTATCAGCATCTCCAAATCCCTGTCCTGCCATTATAATTCTTCTAAACGCCTCATCTTGAGGATCTAAAAAATGAACATCACAAGTTGCTACAGTAGGTTTATTAATTTCCTTTGCTAAATCATATATTTTTCTATTAATATCTTTTAGCTCATCTTCATCTTTTACTGAACCTTTTTCTATCATATAAGCATTATTAGCAATAGGCTGAATCTCAACATAATCATAAAAACTCATCACTTCTTTTATTTCTTCATCACTTTTTCCACCAACTACTGCTCTATAAACTTCACCAGCTTCACAAGCCCCACCAATAATAAGTCCATCTCTCATTTCCATTAGCCTAGACTTTTTAGTTCTAGGTCTTCTAAAGAAATTATCTATATGAGCTTCAGATACTAGTTTATATAGATTTCTAATTCCGGCTTGAGTTTTAGCTAATATAATTATGTGATAAGTAGGTAATTTTTTAATATCAACTTTTTCTAAAAATACTTTATTCAATTCTGAAAGAGTATTAATTTCTAACTCTTCCTTAATTTTTTTAATACACTCAAGTAATATATCTCCAGTTGCCTTAGCATCATCTACAGCCCTATGGTGGCTTTCAAGCTTTATCCCTAAATGCTTTGCTACAATATTTAATTTTACAGATTTTAATTCTGGATATAAAAATCTACATAACGGTACTGTATCAACTACAGTTGGTTCAAATTTCAAACCTAAATCATTACAATTTTTAGAAATAAAACTACAATCAAAGCTAGCATTATGCGCAACAACTACAGAATCACCTATAAACTCTAAAAATTTAGGAAGTATGTCTTCAATTGATTGTGCATACCTAACCATATCATCATTAATTCCAGTTAATTCTATTATTTTATATGGTATAGGTCGTCTTGGATTAACAAATTCACTAAAGTTATCAATTATTTCTCCATTCTTAATTTTAACTGCACCTATTTCAATAATTTTATCATTTTTAGATGAAAATCCTGTTGTTTCTAAGTCAAATACCACATAAGTATCATCTAAATTTTGACCCTTTTCATTTAATGCTAATGGAACTCCATCATCAACTAAATATCCTTCAACCCCATAAATAACTTTAATTTTATTTTTCTTAGCAGCTATCTGTGCATCAGGGAACGCCTGAACAACACCATGGTCAGTAATTGCTATTGCCGGATGCCCCCACTTAGCAGCTCTTTCTATTATTTTAGAAACTGGAGTAACTCCATCCATTGCACTCATAGTAGTATGGCAATGAAGCTCAACCCTTTTTTCTTCTGCTCCATCCATCTTCTCCATCTTTTTCATTTTTAAAATATCTCTACCCATTATTACAACTTCTCTTTGGTAAGTATCATAAACAGCTTCTCCTCTTACTTTGCAATAAAGCCCCTTTTTAATATTATCAAGAACTTCATCTTTTTCTTGAGGCTTTAAGAAACATTTAACTGTTATTGAACTTGTATAATCAGTAATATAGAAAGTTAAAATTATCTTACCTGTTTTAGTTTCCATAGTATCAACTTTAAATACATCTCCTAAAACTGCAACATAACCTGATCTTTCATCAATTTCATTAATTGGCGTTGCTTCAATAGAAATATTTCTGCCATAAATAGCATTTTCTGCTTTTGACTCTCTCTTATATCCATTTTCTTTCTTTTCATAAGATTTCTTTTCAGCTGGCTTTTTCTCTGATGGCTTACTTCCTCCACTATGGCTGTTACTAATTTCTTGTACTCTTGCTTGCATCGCTTTACTTAATAATTCTCGTTCTTCTTTTTCCCTAGCAGCAAAATCTATAGTAACTTCCATTTCCGGATCAAACTTTAGTTCGAACCTACATGTTATACCAAACATTGCTTTTACAGTATCTTCTAATGACTTTTCTCCATTTTTACCTTTTAAATGATCTGTTAATTTATCATATCCATTGTAAATGATAACTTTGTTTCCATTAATTTCTTTTCTGCAATTTAATAAAAGACTTTTACACAAAGGAGTATTTTTAATAGTGCTTGAAATACATTCAATCCAGTGATTTTGTATTACTTCTTCTAAACTTATGTCTGATGCATCTCTATAAAATACTATTTCAACAGTAATTCTTATCATTAAAGTTTTACAAATTATCTTTTTAATTAACTCTTCTTCTTCATGAACTAATTTTTCCTTACCTCTTAAAACAACTTTTAAGATCATACTTTTTCTTAAAAGTTGGAACTTAATTATTTTAAGTTCTTTATCTTCTAAACTCTCATGTTTATTTATTTCAAGGGTTAGCTTCTTTATAATATCGTCACTCAATCTTTTACCCCCAATATTTAAATTTTTTCAACTACATCATTATAGCATAATTTTATTATTCTTAAAGATACAGAACAATATGAAATTTCAGTTAAAGTTATACAATTACTCTTATTCTACTGTAAAATATCTTTCCTTATCCCTTTACAAAAACATAAAAATATCGATACCTAACTAGTATCGACATTTAATAATATATTTTTTATATTAATTTTTCTACTACTTCATTTGGTGCAGGAACTGTAAAAATTAAATCTTCATCAACTCTTATTTTACACTCCTCTTTACTTTCTTTAATCTTATCTATAGATAATCCTCCAATACTAACTTCTTTAAATTTAGTAGGAGCAACTTCAACTTTAAATAAAGTATCTTTAATTCCTGTAATTTTTAAATCAATTTCCCCACCGTCATTTTTAACTTTTAAACCTATAATATTATTTCCCTTTAAAGCTTTTTTATCATTTGGAATATAAGCTACATTTACTTCACCTGTAATTGTAATAAATCCTCCACTTAACTTTCTTTTCACTAATAATTTCATATTATATTCAGAAGAAAGTTCATTTAATAATTTACCTAATTTATATACTGTTAATTCATGTACCATAATTTTGTTCCTTTTCTTATAATTTAATTTATTCTTATTATATACTATAATATTTATTCATAAAATAGTAAAAATGGGCTATAATAAAATTGTAAAATAGTGTATAGAAAGGTAGTAATTAAAAATATGAATATTAGATTTGCTGAACAAAAAGATTTTAATAGCTGCGTAGAATTAGACTTACATAAAAATGCTAGTATTATAAAGAATAAAATTGATATGAAAGAAGTAATAGTAGCTGAGCTAAACAATGAAGTTATTGGTTGCTTAAAAATTGAATATATTTGGACTCACCTTCCATTTATAAGTTACATAGTTATAAAAAGGGATTATAGAACTAATGGTATTGGAAAATCACTATTATCATTCTTAGAAGATTATTTAAGAAATAATGGACAATCTACCTTATTAAGTTCAACAATGACAGATGCGGTTAATCCACAAAAGTGGCACTTAAAAATGGGATTCACAGAGTGCGGAATGCTATGTGGAATTAATGATGATGGTGTAGGTGAAATTTTCTTTAAAAAGAAAATATAAAATATTAGATTCGACAAAATTCCAATAAGTTGAACTTATTGGAATTTATTTTATTAATTTACTTATATAAAGGCATATTACTAAAGACAAATTATATATAAGTTTTAATTTTTTACATTTTATATAAACTTACTAAATTTAATCCTAAACTATGTTATTTTAAATCCCCTACTATTTTACTCCCATGCATTTCTTTACATCCTATATAATTTGAAAGTTCTTTATAATTTTTATAATTAACTCCACCACCAACTAAAATAGTAATCATATCATTACTTTTTTCTATAAGTCTCTTCAATACATTTTTTCCATCTGTAGCATGTGTATTGCAACCTTTAGTTAAAACTCTATCAACTTTCATATCAATAAGCTGATTTAATGCTTCAAACTTATCATCTATTTCATCAAAAGCCATATGAAAAGTAACTTTTAATCCACTGGATAACTCAATTAATTCATTAGTTCTTTCTATATCAATCTTATTATCCTTATTTAATATACCAAATACTACAGTCTCAACCCCTAATTCTTTACAGACAACTATATCTCTTTTCATTATTTCAAATTCATCATTTGAATAAACAAAATCTCCACCTCTTGGTCTTATTATTACCGCTATCGGTATATTAAGATTTTTCTTTGCTAAATATATTGTTCCATAAGAAGGAGTTGTCCCACCTTCTGCTAAGTTATCACATAGTTCTACTCTATCTGCACCTTGAATTTCTGCTTTTTTAGCCTCTTCATAACATCCAACACAAGCTTCTAATAAAATACTCATAAGCTTCCTCCCTTGTACTATTTCAATTTATAATTTTATATATTTAACTTTTTAAGCCCCCACATTCATTTAGATCTTTTCTTAATTCACTTATACTTATTGAATCCTTTTAATACCTTTTTCATTTGCACCTTTAATATTTTCAATACCATCATTTCTAAACATACTTTCTTCTAGAATTAAATCACAATTATTTAAAATCTTACTATATATTTCTTTTTCTGGATTTAAAAGCTTTTTTCTAAATATAATTATATCATCTAAATAAATAACAATACAAAAAAAAATCATGTCAAACTTCATGACATGATTTTTTATAGTTATTTATTCACTTTTAAAGGTAAATAAATATTCTGGCTCAAATTTAACCTTTATCTTTTCATTAATGTTAAATACCATTTCTTCCTTAGAAATAGTAAAATGTATTAAATTTGATTTACTTGCATTAATTCTCCTAATATATAAAGTATAATCAAAAGGATTTTCTACTATATTTTCAATACTCATCTCAAATACATTTTCATCATTTTCTTGCTCTTTAAATAATTTAATATTATGAGATCTTATTGCTATATAATCAATATATTTTTCATCACTTGAACACTTTAACTTTAAGTTCCAATCTTCTGCTAAAATAAAATTATCTTCTAATATCTTAGCCTTTGATACATTTTTACATCCAGTAAGCTTAGCTTCAGCCAATGATTTTGGTGTTTCAAACAATTCATTTTTCTTCCTTATACTCTTAGCTTTTCCACCATCAAATACTATTATTTTATCACATACCCTATAAGCCTCTGCTATATCATGAGTTACAAAAACTACTGTCCCATTATAATCTTTTAGAATCTCTACAAGTTCTCTCTCCATTGTAGCCCTTAAATGATTATCAAGGGCAGAAAAGGGCTCATCTAAAAGCAAAACATCTGGTGATGTAATAAGAGCCCTTGCAAGTGCAACTCTTTGTTGTTGTCCACCCGATAACTGCCAAGGATATCTTTTTTCAAGGCCTTCTAATCCAAATTTTTTAATAAAATTAGATGATAATTTATTCTTTTCTTCTTTACTTATCTTATCTAATCCAATTTCAATATTATCTTTTATAGTCATATGAGGAAATAAAGCATAATTTTGAAATAAAAATCCTACTCTTCTATCTTTAGTTTTAATATTTATTTTCTGTTGTGAATCAAAAAGAACTTTATCATTAATTATTATTTTTCCTGTATCAGCTTTTTCAAGACCTGCTATACACTTAAGTGTCATACTTTTACCTGAACCTGACGCTCCTAAAAAGCCTATAATGCCACCTTTACTTTCCATAGAAACATCTAAGTTAAAGGAAGATAAATTTTTAGTAATATTTATATGTAAACTCATAATTACCTCCCCCTATTACCTATTAACTTTTGCTGAGTATCGCACCAATAATTTAGTAAAAATATCATTATAAATGAAATTGAAACTATAATTAAAACCCAAATCATAGCCTTATTCATATCTCCACCTTCAACAGCAAAGAATATTGCTACTGGCATTGTTTGCGTTCTTCCTGGTATATTTCCTGCTATCATTAATGTTGCCCCAAATTCGCCTAGGGCTCTTGCAAAGCTTAATACTAATCCCCCAATTATTCCTGGCCAAGCAAGTGGAATTGCAATTTTAAAAAATATCTTAGTTTCACTTAATCCTAATGTTCTTGCTGCTGAAATCATATTTTTATCTATTTGCTCAAATGCAGAACGACAAGTTCTATACATCATTGGAAATGCAACTACAGTAGCAGCAATAACTGTTGCACTCCAGCTAAATATAATATTTTTATTAAAACTCATAAAAATCTTTCCTACAAATCCATTTTTCCCACAAATAAGTAATAAAAAAAATCCTATAACAGTTGGTGGTAATATTAGAGGAAGAGTGAAGATTCCATCTATGAACCCTCTACCTCTTCCTTTATAATTAGCCATTTTATAAGATATAAATATACCTATTATTGAAGTTATAATAGTTGCAAGAAAGGCTGTTTTTATCGATATCCATAAAGGTGAAAAATCCATAACTTATAACCTTACTTTCTTCAATTTAACTCTACAGAATATTATTCTACAGATTTATATCCATACTTTTCAAATATCTTTTGTGCTGCATCAGTAAATAAGAAATCTTCAAATTTCTTTGCTTCATCAACATTAGTTGAATCTTTTATAACTGATACTGGATAAGTAATTGAAGAGTGATTATTTACTTCATCAATATTTTCAACTATAGTAACACTATCACTACTTAATGCATCACTTAAGTATACAAATCCTAAATCTGCATTTCCAGATGCAACCCAAGCTAAAACTTCTTTAACATCCTTAGCAAAAACTAATTTATCAGTAATACTATCTTTTATTCCTGTGTTTGTTAATACTTCATCGGCATATTTACCAGCTGGAACACTTTCTGGTTCACCAACAGCTATATGAGTAACTTTATCACTTTTTAAATCATCAAAGCTAGTAATATCAATTCCATTAGCTGCTATAAGAACTAAAGAATTTTCAACTAAATCTTTTGTTGTATCGTCAACTAATAATCCCTCATCTTTTAATGCATTCATTTGCTTTTGCCCTGCAGAAATAAATAAATCACAAGGTGCTCCCTGCTCTATTTGTTGTTGAAGAGAACCTGATGCACCATAATTTACAACTAAAGTAACATTTTCATTACTCTTCTTATATTCTGTTTCTAAATCAGCCATTACTTCTTTTAAACTTGCAGCTGCAGAGATATTTAGCTCTACAGCAGCCTTTGCCTCTGTATCACCTTTACTAGTATTTTCCCCCTCATTACTTTTACCACAACCTACAAATAATAAGCTACAGCATAGTAACATTGAAATCATTCCTAATTTCTTCATTATTACATCCTCCATTTTCTTTAAACAAGTTCATTTTGTTATGTTTCGTTTTGTTTTGTCATGTTTAATACAAATAAAATAATATCATATCTCGTTACTTCTTGCAATTTATTTATTAATAATGATAAAATTATCATAATATATAGGAGGGATAACATGGACTTAAAATCTTCTTTGACTCCATTAGAAGTGTCAGAATTACTAAAGATAACTAAAAACACTGTTTACGAACTTATTAAACGTGGTGAATTACCAAGCTATAAAATAGGGAAAAAAATTAGAATTGATATGCAGGATGTAGAAGAATATATAAGCAATCAAAAAATTGGCTTTAAACAATCAAAATATATCGAAACTCAAAATAATTCAGTAACTAATATACCTCAACAACCAATTAATAATTCTATTACATTAGGTAATCAATCTATTAACGAAATTATAATTGCTGGTCAAGATATTTTATTGGACATCTTAGCTCGATACATTGAAGAACTATATCCAGACTTTACTGTTTTACGTTCTTATAAAGGTAGTTATAATGGATTATATGATTTATATAACAATAGGGTTTCTATTGCTTCGTGCCACCTTTGGGATGGAGACACTGATAACTATAATGTTGATTATGTTAAAAGGCTTGTCCCTGGAACATCTTGTGTACTTATTAATTTAGCATATAGATTACAAGGCTTTTACGTTGCTAAAGGAAATCCATTAAATATAAAGTCTTTTGAAGATTTAATTAATGACAATATTAAATTTGTTAACAGAGAAAAAGGTAGTGGCGTTAGAGTTTTACTTGACGAGAAGTTAAGATTACTTAACATTGATCCACATTGTATAAATGGATACTATAATGAAGAAACTTCACATTTAGCAGTTGCAAGTGCAGTTGGCCGTGGAGATGCCAATGTTGGAATTGGTAATAAAAAAGCTTCTATGCAAGTTGAAACTATTGATTTCATACCAATTCAAACTGAAAGGTATGATTTAATTATTAAAAAAAGTGATTTAAATAATCCAATTTATCAAAATATAATTTCTATTTTATCTTCTGATAGGTTTAAAAACGAACTAAAAGGAATTGGTGGTTATGACCTAAAAGATCTTGGTAAAATAATGGCAACTACTTAGCCAGCATATAGTAAAATAATCTAAAATTACTGTTTCATCTTAGTTAATTTATAGTCAGCAAAATAAAATTATAATTAATTTAACTAACTAATAAAACAAATAAAAATAGTTTTATTACTTATTACTATTGAAATTCAAAATTTAAAATCATATTATACGGAGGATTTATGAGTAATATATTTTTAAAAGAACCTTGGTTAAAATGGGCTATTGAAATACAAAGTATAGCACAATGCGGTTTGACATATACAAAAGACATGTATGATAAAGAACGTTATGAAAATTTGAGAAATATTGCTGCTGAAATGTTAAGTTACAAAACTGATATTCCAACTGATAAAATAAAGAATTTATTTTGTAATGAAGAAGGATATCAAACGCCTAAATTAGATACTAGAGCTGCAATTTTTAAAGATGAAAAAATATTATTGGTTCATGAACTAAATGGAAAATGGTCATTACCTGGTGGATGGGTTGATGTATTAGAATCAATAGAATCAAACACAATAAAAGAAGTAAAAGAAGAATCTGGACTTGACGTTGTTGCCGATAAAGTTATAGCTATTCAAGATAGAAATAAGCATAATACACCGCTTTACCCCTATGGTATATGTAAAGTTTTCGTTCAATGTGATGTTGTTGGTGGTGAATTTATTGAAAATATAGAAACCTCAGAAATCGGTTACTTTTCACTTGATAATTTACCTCCACTTTCTGAAGAAAAATCTAATTTTGAACAAATAGAAATGTGCTTTAAGGCTAAAGAAACTGAAAACTGGAAAGTTCTTTTTGATTAAATTCAAATACTCTATTTATTATTTATATTCATATAAAAAAAGATATAGGATTTATTAGTTATTACATAATTCTCCTATATCTACCTTACTCTATTTAAACTAATACAACCTTTAATTTATGCTTAGATAAACGTAACTCGTCATTGCCTTTCTTATTAAATATAATTAAATTTTACTACAATAATTCTACTATAAATTATTAATTGATATTATATATTTTTTACTGCTTGAAAATCCCCTTCAAGCATAATCTATTACTACATAAATTACAAAGCACTTATTTATTACTTAGGAAGTTTAATTTTAAGGATTACATTTTACTAATTTATCTCTAAATAAGTGCTTTGCAAGCTATATAAAACTTTAGGAGGTTATCTTTTGAAATAATATCAAAAAGATAATGAAAATTTAAATGTAAAAATAGACAACAGTACCTTAAGATAATCTTAAGGCCCCATTGCCTTTATTAAACAAATTAAATTTACTATTTGTATAAGATATATGATATCCTTTTTCTATATATTGTCAATTTTTTATTATTTGTTTTCATATAATTCTTTTAACTTATCTGTAAAGCCTAATCTATTTTCTTCTAAACTCCCTAATCTAAAGAAACAATTACCTTTAACATTAGATATTCCTCTTGAATATCTAATTTGATTTATTACCTCATTTTCATTTAACCATGCCTCTCCATAAGTTGAATCATTTATTTTATAAATAGCATTTCCTATATATAGTTCTACATTTGTCCCATCAACTTGTTTAGCCCACCAATCAACAAGAGTAGCATAAGGTGCATTTGTATTATCAAATTGCCAATATATTTGTGGAATAATATAATCAATATATCCCTCTTTTATCCACTTCTTTGAATCTACATAAACATCATCATAACTACTTAATCCACTTGTTGCACTTCCTCCAACTGATTCTCCATTTCTCCAGATTCCAAATGGACTCACTCCAAACCTTAATGTAGAATCTTTTGATTTTATTGCATTATTTAGTTCACTAATAAAGGAATTAACGTTATTTCTTCTCCATTCTTCCTTTGATGAAAATCCTTCACCATACTTTTTATATGTTGAATCATCAGGAAAATCTAATCCCTTGACTGGATAAGGATAAAAATAATCATCAAGTACAATACCATCTATATTATATTTATCGACTACTTCTAAAATTAAATCTATTACATATTTCCTTACCTCTGGTATTCCAATATCTAAATAACTATATTTATCATATTTTACAATCCAATCCTTATTTTCTTTTAAAGGACTTCCTTCAGGTAATTCATTAATATAATCATCAAAATTAAATTTCTCTGAATTACTATCTATTCTAAATGGATTAAACCAAGCTTGCAATTCTATTCCTCTTTTATGGGCTTCTTCTATTGCAAATTCTAATGGATCATATCCTGGATCCTTGCCTAATTCTCCAGTTAAATATTTTGACCAGGGTGAATACTCTGACTCATATAAAGCATCTCCCATAGGTCTTACTTGAAAAAATACAGTATTCATATTATTATCTTCAATAAAATCCAATTTTTCCTTTAATAATTCCTTTTGCATCTTATTGTTGTTATAGCTACCTACTTCAGGCCAATCTAAATTATTAACTGTTGATATCCATACCCCTCTCATTTCTCCTTGCTCCTCAAACTTGCTATTAAAAATATCATTACTATTATTACTTTCAACCACTTCTTTTTCATTATTGCTCTTACTACTATTTATTTTGTCTAGTTTAATATTTAAAACTATTGCTACAACTATCCATATAGCAATAAAAATTATAAAAAACTTATAACTATTTTTCATCTCAATCTCCTGTTACCCAAAGTCAATATTTTCTTTATCTTTTACATAATTTTATTCCCTATATGAGATATACTCTTTTCTATTAAAAATTATTCCATATTATTTATTACCTTCCTATACTATTTAATATATCAAACTATACATGATCTTAAAAATTTTTGTGCCCCTTTTTGCAAAAAAACAAAAAAATAGCCTATGAAAATAGGCTATTTATAATATTATAGAGCTTTTAAAGCTACTGCATTTAAAATGCTCCATGGTTTATTAAAATGTGGTTGGAAGAAGAAATCTGTCATAGCTAATTCTTCAATAGTCATTTCATTTTGAATAACAACTGATAAAGTATTCATAAATTGAGTTAAATCTATATCAGAAATTATTTGTCCACCGATTACTCTTCTTGTATCTTTATCAAATACTAACTTAACAGTAGCTGGTAAGTATGTTGGCATAAATTCAGGTCTATAGTTATCAGTTAATTCAACTGAACCAACATTCATTTTAGTAGTAGCTTTAGCAACTTCTTCTGTTAAGCCTGTTGAAGCTATACATTTTTCGTAAATTTTGATTCCTGAAGTACCTTGTGTTCCCATATACTTCAATGTAGGTTCAACTATATTTCTTGCAACTAAAGTTCCCATTCTTACAGCATTTGTTGCAAGTGGAATGTATCTTGTATCATGAGCAGGATTGTATTTAACAACACAGCAATCTCCAGCTGCAAAAACATCTTCCTTACTAGTTCTCATATATTCATCAATTATAATAGCTCCATTTGGTAATGTATCTAACTTTCCTTGTACTAATTTAGTATTAGGTGCAAATCCAATACATAATACTACTAAATCGCCTTCGTAACTTCCCTTTTCAGTAACAACCTTAGATACTTTCCCATTTTCACCTTCAAACTTAGATACCTTTTCTCCTAATACTAAGTTAACTCCTCTATCTGTAAATTCTTTTTCTGCGATATCAGTAAACTCTTTATCTAAGTATTTAGCCATTATTCTTTCTTCAGCATCAATTAGAGTTACTTTTTTACCTTGCATCTCAAATGCTTCTACTAATTCAACTCCAATGTATCCAGCACCAATTATTACTACATTCTTAGCTGTTTTTGATTTTTCTATAATTTCTACTGCATGGTCATGATTTTTACATAATAAAATATTATCTAAATCTCCACCTTCAAATCTTGGTACTATTGGCCATGATCCTAATGTTAAAACCAATTTATCGTAATTATCTTCAAATTCTTCATTAGTTAAAAGATTTTTAACTTTTAATATTTTATTATCAAAATCAATATTTAAAACTTCATGCTTCATGTTTGTTACAACACCCATTTTAGCTAAGTTTTCAGGTGAGTTATAGAAAAGATTTTTAGTTTCTTTTATAACTCCTCCTACATTTAATGCAATTCCACAAGACAAGAATGATAAATTATCATTTTTTTCATATATTGTGATTTCACTTTCAGGGTGAAGTTCCTTTAAATTAACTACTGCTGCAGTTCCTGCATGAGTACATCCTACTACTACTATTTTCATATTAATTCCTCCTAAAGCTAAAAACTATCTTAAAATATTTATTTTTAATTAATAATTATTTTCCTTAATTAAATCATACTACTTTACTAAGGAATAGTAAAGAGGTTTTTTAAAAAAATTGTTTTTTTTTTAACAAACACCTTTGGATAATACATTTAGTCTCTTTATCTGTTATTTTTTCTTATTCAATACTCTTTATGTATTTCTATATTAACTAATTTATGAACATATAAAATTCTGCGGCTCTACTACATTAATTTACAAATAATTTATTTTGTATTAAAATTATTTCTTTATAATTTTATAAAGTAAAACTATATACTCTATTCTCTCTTATATATTCATATTTTTATATCTAAACCTTTTTATTTTAATTTTATTGCATTTTATATCGTTTTCACTAATTTTGAACATTTTTTGCCTAATTTTAGTAAACATATCAATAGTTCATCATAAAATACCAGTAAGTAATTATATAAGGAGAATTCTATATGGGAAAAAGTGCATGGAAATATGCTTTAGAAATTATTTCGATAGCTACTGATATTGATGAACTAAATACAAAATTAAGTAAAACAGATAAGATTAGTGAACGTACAATACTTTCAGCAAAAATTGATACTCTTGAAGCTAAATTGTTTGAAATTAAAGATAAGCTAAAATCAGTTAATTTAACTTAGCTTATTTATACTTATTAAAAAAGAGAATTCAAACTGACTTTAATGCCAAGAAAGCCCTAGGTTTTATCCTAGAGCTTTCTTTATTATTATATTAATTCTTCTTTTTTCTTATATACCATTACTATTCCACCAGCAGTACACAATAATGCAATTATTATATAATTCATTATGTTTGTCCCACCAGTTTGAGGTAATATATTACCATCAACAGCAGTTGATTTTTCAGCAATTATAAACTTTCCTATTTTATCTGTTGTAAATACTATAGTATTACCTTCAATTTTACTTTCTACTATTTCAAATTTCTTACTTTCTTCATTATAGTAGAATGCAGATAATTTAGATTTATTTAATCCTTTTAATTCATCATCTGTTAATGTAATTGACATTGTAATTCTGCCATCATTTGTAGTCTTTATCTTTGTAAACTTATCGCCATTCTTTATAGATAAATCTACTTCATAAACTTTTTTCACTGCCTTTAACCCTTTTGTAATAGCATTATCAATAGCATTTTTAAATTTCACTATTATAGATGAACCATCTACAAGTAAAGTTTTATCAAATACACTAAATGGTATTAATAATGTTTGATTGTCATTTACTATTTCTATAGAACCATTACCATTTTTAATACTTTCTATATCAGTAATCTCTATAGTAACTTCATCACTTGGTTTACTAATATTAATTTTATTATTACCATCTTTATCTGTGATTTTATCAATCTTTATAGTTCCATCTTCTTCCGGCTTAACTTCAACTGATGGATCATCATCTTCTGAGTCAGGGTTTTTCTTTTCTACTGTAACTTTAATTTCCTTAGTAGTTTCTTTTCCATTTTCATCCACTACCTTATATATAACCTTATATTCTCCTTCTTTAGAAGTATCAACTGTATTTTCAACTACCTCTAACTTTTCTGTAATATCATTTCCTTCTGCATCAACTGCAGTAACCCCTTCTAATGCATTAAATACATCTCCAACCTTTAACATTTTATCATTTGCATTGATAGTTGGTCCTGGTATTTCTTCACCTTCACCCAATCTTGTTATTTCTAGTGATAAATCTTTTGTAGCAAATCCTATTGCTTCTTCATTATTATTAAATATATCTGGGTTACTTTTATTCTCTTCTGTTGGTTCGATATGAATTTTAATATCATTTTTTCCAACATTTAATTTAACTTGATGTGCGAAAGTTCCATTTTCATCAACTTCAACTTTTTCGCCGTTTATAGTTAAATTTGGATCTAACATTGAATTACCTTTAACTGTAATAGTTTCATTTTTTGTATAGCTTCCATTTGATGGATCTAATACAACTACAGGCATATCCTTCCATCTTACAACTTCGTTTTCAACAAGCATTTTACCATTACCTTGATTTACAACTGTAATTTTTTCATTACCACCTTCTCCAGTAGTGCAACCATATTTACTTTGATTAGCAGCCTTTGGATTTGAATAATTCATTAACGCTTCTTGATTCCACGATCCACCTTTAACATACTTATATTCAATTTGTTCACCTTCTAAAACTGAAATAGTATAAGTCCAGTCAGCTGAAACTGCACCATTCCTACTCATTTCCCATGAACTTACATCCCATCCGTTCATTCCTCCTGGCATTGTTATTACTGCATCAAGCGGTGTATACGAAGGAGCATGTAATTTAAATGTTACTTCTACCATAACTAAATCCGGTGTAACATTAACTAAATTTGACTTAATTGAATTACCACCATTAGTATAAGCAATTACTTCATATTTATATTCAGTTTTATTTTTCACATCTGTATCTTTATATGATACTGCTAATTTATCTTGAATTCTTGCAACTACAACTCCATTTCTAACAATTTCATATAGAGCTATATTATTTTCTCCAACAACATCCCAACTTAAATTTACTTCTCCTGATTGTTCTTCTGGAGTCTTTAACTTAATAGCATCTGCTGGAGTTACATCATCATTAACAGATAATTTAAATGATTTAACATCTGTAGACTTTATACTATCCTTGTCATCAAATCCATAAGTTCCTTTAGTAGTAAACTCAAACTTATATTCATACTTTCCATCTTTATTTGCTATAAATGACGCTGTGAATACATCATTATCCTCATTTTCCTCTAAATAGCTTGCTTTAAATATTGTAAATTCCTCATCTCCAGGATATTTAACTAATAACCTTCCAACTAATCCATCAGATGCTCCTTCTACATTTGAAATATCTTCTATATATACTTCAGAATTAACATTTATAGCTGATGATATATCAACTTTATCAGCTTTTACATCACTCAAGTTACCAAGCCATGTAATCTCTGAATGTGGAGTTAATCCATCACTCCAAGATAAAGGTGATTCATTTCCATCTTTATCTATTGCACTTACTGCAAAGTATAATCTATTACCATTTGTTAATTGATTAATTATAATCTCAGTATTATCTACTATCTTAACTTCTGTTTCTAAACTTCCCTTAAAGCTTGAAGAATAAACTTTATATTCTTTTGCTCCTTTTACAGAATCCCATTTTAAAGTTACTTCTCCATTACCTTCTGTTCCTATAACTTTACTAACTGCTTCAGGCAATTTTATAACATTAGTGCTTGTCATCATTCTACCAGTCATTGCAGGAACAGTTATTTCAACCTTTCCATCCTTAACTGAAACTTTATAATTAGAATCTAGTCCATCAACAAAATCTGTACCATTTCCAGTAAATTTTTTTAAATCTAAAGTTACTTTTGCATCGCTATTTGTAGGGTTAATAGCTACTATAGCATGGCTATCCTCATAGCTTCTTCCATATACATATACACCATCAGTGCCAGTATATAAAGTTGTTAAATCACCATAAGAAAATAATTCTTTATTATTTTCTCTAACTGATCCAATTGCTTCATAGAAACTAACTAATGAATCATCTTCATTTCCCCATGGATAAGTTCTTCTACAGTCTGGATCCTTAGATCCTGTAACTCCAGCTTCATCTCCATAGTAAATAGTAGGAGCTCCAGCATAACCAAACTCAAATAAAGAAGCAAGCTTTAATCTTTGCTTTCCTAAACTTTCATCATAGTCCCCGAATTCAGCTCTTTCAGAAGAATCACTTCCCCCTCCTAATACATAAATCGCTCTTGCAACATCATGAGACCCCATTAAGTTCATTAATGCATAAAACGCTTCCTCTGGATAATCTTCATAAACTGCCATTAATGTATCATTTAACCTTGTTGCATTACCATTTTTTAAATAATCAATTAATGCAGCTCTTATTCTATAATTCATAACCGAATCATATTGATCTCCAATAAAATATTTTGAGGCATCATCCCAGATTTCCCCTAAAATAAGTGTTTCACTATTATGCTCCTTCATTACTTCTCTAAAATCATTCCAAAATACTGTATCGACTTCATTAGCAACATCAAGTCTCCAACCATCTGCTCCCCAGTCAATCCATTGTTTTGCAACAGAATCTTCATCCTTATAGATATAATCAACTAACTCTTTGTTATTCCATTCACTTTCTTTATTGACAAATTCATCACTTTCACTAGCTAAACCTAATTTAATAGCATCTTTCTTACTTAATGATTTAAATTCTGGTAGTGAATCATATCCCCACCATCCTTGATAATCATATCTTTCATTTGTTGTTCCAACATCAACCTTAGTATTATTAATATTGAACCATAAATGCCATTTTTCTTCACTAAATGTTTGTCCATCTTTTATAAAATAATCATCTGCCTTAGTCATTGCGGCTTCTTCTGTTATTCCTTCATTATTCATTGAATCATATACATATGACCAATATTCATATGCACCAACTGTATCATATTTACCATATCTATCAAAATAAATTGAATCATCACCAACATGGTTAAATACTCCATCTACAATTAAATGCATTCCTCTACTCTTTAACTCAGCAGTAAATGCCTTAAATTCTTCTTCTGTTCCAAACATAGGGTCTAAAGTTTTATAGTCTGTAGCATCATATTTATGGTTCGAAGCAGCCATAGAAACTGGATTTAAATACAAAGTATTAACTCCTAATCCTTGTAAATAATCTAACTTCTTTTGAATTCCTTCAATATCACCACCAAAGAAATCATTTGACCATATTTCGTCACCAGTGTATGCTCCATCAATATCGTCCATATTATTTTCACCCAATCTAGGGTTATCTGGTAATGAGTTCCAAGATTCATGAGTTTCTATTGGTTCCTCTCCTCTTGCATTTTCTTTAGCTGTATCATTTGATTCATCCCCATTAAAGAATCTATCAGGGAAAATTTGATAAACAACTGCTTCTTTCATCCAATCAGGTGTTGTATAGTCTTTGTCATAAACAGTTAATTGGAAGAATAGTCCGTTTTTATCTCCTACAGTTCCTATTTTACCTTCGCTACCATCTTCACAATAATATTTTACAGTATCACCATCACCAGCAATAAATTTATATCCATATACTCCAATTTCATCCGGAGTAAATGTAGCTTCCCATATATCAACTTCTTCCTCATCTACAGTGATAGTTGAAACCTTTTCCATATTATAAAGATCTGATCTATTTGTATTTGTATTTCTCACTAATACTCTAGCATATTGCAAATCACCTTTTTGAGAATGCATTCTAACTGTTACATCAGTTCCTTGAACAACAGCCCCAAATGGATATTTATAAAGACTATCCCAAGTATTGTGATACAACATATCACCATTTACTTGGCCATCTAAATCTGTTATTTCTTTTGAAACCAATGGCGAATGATACCCAAAAGCTTCTTTTCCTTGTGATAAGTATACATCTAATGTTCCATCATTAGATACATGCCTCAAATCAATAAATCTATTACTATCTACATCTTTTTCGGCCCATTCATTCTCACCTTCAGTTCTCTTAACAATGAACCCCATATTAGTATCATTAACTAAGTTTGCATATACCTTAGTTGCTACTTTACCATAACTATCTTCTGAAGTTAATTCTAATGTTTCTCCATCATTTCCGTCTAACCATGTCCATATATTCCAGTTATCATAATCTTTATTATTTCTCTTATAATGAATATTTATAGTAATATCTTCATATTCTTTTATAAATGCTCTTTGAATAATACTTTTTGGTTTTTCCTTTTCACCATAAGTTACAACTATTTCATTATTTTCATTATTTAAATCAGAAATCTCATACTTTAGATCTCCAGTGGCTTTATTGTCCCAATCTTGTCCTTTTTTAACTATAATTCCTAGCTCACCTTCTGTTACATTAGCCGGTAATTCTAGTAACGTATATGCACCTTCTTTATCTACATAATCAAATTCAACAAATTTCCCTACTTCTCCTGGATACCATGTCCAAAATCCCCAGTTTTCGTATTCAATTTCCCCTTCTTTTATAAATCTTACTTTTACTGTTTTTTTCTCTTGTTGCTTTGGTACAACAATTACTGAATTATCTCCATTCACTTCTGCATTCAGTGAATCTTTAAATGCATCTTCCCAATTATCCCCTTCGTATGGTTTAAATTGATATTCATATGTTCCTGGCTCTAAGTTAATTGTTGTAGAAAAAATACCTTGATCGTTTTTTTCCATTTTTATTTGTTTAGATATATTCCAATCAACCATTGATCCAATTAAATATAAAGTTTCTCCTTCATATTCAGCTCTAAATGTCACAGTACCATCTTCATTAATTTCTGGACTTTTTAATTCTGATTCACCTTCTACTGAAATCAATGCATTAGAAGTAAAATCACCTTCTTTAACATGCTTAGGATTTAATGGGTCTCCTTGCCAATCTCCCACTTCTTGATCATTTGTGTCTGGAGACCAAGTTACTATTCCATATTCATAATTTCCTGGTGCAAGATCTAATGTTACAGACCAAATATTTGAGCTACTTTCATTTATCATCTCATGTAAAACTGACCTTTCATTATCAAAAGATCCTTTTACTGCAACTCTCGTTTCTATTCCATTACCTAAATAATATAATGTAACCTTTCCATTACTAACCTGTGGATTAACTACAACTGCTGGATTACTACCTTTTTTATATGAATTTAATGGATCACCCTTCCAATCACCATTAATATCATCAATAGTTGTATCTGCCCAGGTCACAATTCCATATTCATTTATTCCTGATATTCCCTCAACTGTGGTTGTCCAAATATTATTTTCACTTTTTATCATATCAATTGTATTCCAACCACTAAATTCCCCCTTTACCTTTACATCATTTTCTGTTCCATCACCTTGATAATTAAAGGTAACAGTACCATCACTATTAACTACTGGGCTTTTTAATACTGTTTCAGCTAAAACATCACTCGCACTATTAGAAAACGGTACCAAATTTATACAAAATAAAACTAATGTCATTACCGCTATTTTCCATTTGTGCTTCATTACCCCTCTTTTTTTCATAAATTTCTCCTCCCTATTTTTTAATTTAAAAGAAAATACTTATACTACACATCTAGAAACCGTTCCCAAACAATTGTATTATCTTTTAAATTTACTTTACTCTCTTATTGTAAAGTATTTCAACAGTTTATTTCTACCTTTTTTATATTTTTTGTACATTTTAACAAATATTTTTCCAAATTATTTATTTTTTTTTTACTTAATGCTATAATTTATTATATATGCACATAAATTAAAGGAGCTATGTTATATAACATAACTCCTTTAATCTTTAATCGCTTCCTAAGTTAATACCTAACATACCTGAAAGAATTCCAACAACTACACAAAGTGAAAATTTCATTAAATCATATAATCCTAATGTAGCTTCTGCTCCAAATAAAACTCCAATAGCATATAAGGATATGTAAAATAAAACTCCTACAGAAAGTCCTACTAGCCACCCCTTATGACCATATAGTTTTGCTGCAAATATTGTTCCAAATATTAAGCTAATACTGGTTATAGCTACATAAATAGCACTAAACATTCCTGAACTAATGTCTACAAAAGACATAACTAAAGATAAAACTGCTGTTAATACTGTTACTACTGCTACTGCTCCTACCACACCCTTTAGAACGTTATTAAAATATTCTTTCCATTCCATAAAAACACCCCCTTTTAGTTCATTCTATGAGCTAAAAGGGGGTATTATTCTTTAATTATGCAACGTCTTTGTTTACTTTTTGAGCTATAGCATTTTTAGTAATTCTAAATCTTACTCTATCTGGCCCTGATTGGATAACCATTTGATCATCTTCAATTGTTATGATTTTTCCAACTATTCCGCCTCTTGTTAAAATTTCATCATTTACTTTTAATTCAGATAACATTGTATTATACTTTTTTGTTCTCTTCTTTTCTGGAACTATTAATAAAAAGTACATAATTGCAAACATCGCTACTAAAGGTAATAGTGTAGCTAATAATTGTGTCATTTAAAAATCCCTTCCCTTCACATTCATCATTAAGGATACATCGTATTATTTACTATGTATTAAATAATATACTTTATTTAAAATAATATGTCAATTCTATGAACAAATTAAATACTAAGTTTAACAAATTATTCATAAAACACAGTTTAGGATTTTATTTTTTGCAATTCCATTCCCTTAACTTTTGTTCTTTAAACTGACTATAAGTTCCATTATCAATTGCTGTTCTTATATCTTCCATAAGCTTGTTATAGAAATATAAATTATGTAATACACATAATCTTAAAGCAAGCATTTCTTTAGCTTTAAATAAATGTCTTATATAACTTCTTGTATAATGCTTACATGCTGGACATTCACATCCCTCATCTATTGGTCTTTCATCTAATTCAAATTTTGCATTCATTAAATTTATCTTACCTTGACCTGTAAACACATGCCCATGTCTACCATTTCTAGCTGGTAGAACACAATCGAAGAAATCAACTCCTCTATCTACAGCTTCTAAAATATTTTCTGGTGTTCCAACACCCATTAAATATATTGGCTTATCTTCTGGTAAATGTGGAACTACTGCATCAATAATTCTATACATTTCTTCATGAGTTTCACCAACTGCTAAACCACCAATTGCATAACCATCCATATCTAATGTTGCTAAGTGTTTAGCGTGCTCAATTCTTATATCTTCATAACAACCACCTTGATTAATACCAAAAAGCATTTGTTCTTTATTTATTGTATCTGGTAATGAATTTAATCTATTCATTTCAGCAATACATCTATCTAACCATCTATTTGTTCTTGCTACTGAATTTATTACATATTCTCTAGTTGAAGGATTTGGTATACACTCATCAAATGCCATTGCTATTGTTGATGCTAAATTACTTTGTATTTGCATTGACTCTTCTGGACCCATAAATATTTTTTTTCCATCTATATGAGAATTAAAGTAAACTCCTTCTTCCTTAATTTTTCTCATTGATGATAATGAAAACACTTGGAATCCGCCTGAATCAGTTAAAATTGGTCTATCCCAATTCATAAACTTATGTAAGCCACCCATTTTTGCAACTACTTTATCGCTAGGTCTTAAATGTAGGTGGTATGTATTTGAAAGCTCAACTTGGCATCCAATTTCCTTTAAATCCATTGAAGAAACTCCACCCTTAATTGCTGCTAAAGTACCAACATTCATAAATACTGGTGTTTCTATAGTTCCATGAGGTGTTTCAAATCTACCTCTTCTTGCTTTACCGTCTTTTTTTAATAACGTATATCTTTTACTCAAAACTTCACGTCCTTCTTAACTTATGTATTCTATTTTATTATCATTGAATCTCCAAAAGAGAAGAATCTATATCTTTCTTTTACAGCTTCATTATAAGCATTCATTACTTTTTCTTTTCCTGCTAATGCAGAAACTAACATTATTAATGTTGATTCTGGTAAATGGAAATTTGTTATAAGCTTATCTACTATTTTAAACTTATATCCTGGATAAATGAATATATTAGTCCATCCACTTTGTGCTTTAACAAATCCATTTTCATCACCAATTGTCTCTAAAGTTCTTGTTGATGTTGTTCCAACTGAAATAATCTTATTTCCGCGCTTCTTTGTTTCGTTGATTATCTTAGCATCTTCTTCTTCCAAATGATAAAATTCCGAATGCATAACATGTTCATTTACATCATCAACCTTTACTGGTCTAAATGTACCAAGTCCTACATGTAATGTAACATATGCTATATTAATACCTTTTTCTTTAACTTCTTCTAAAAGTTCTTTAGTAAAATGTAGTCCCGCAGTAGGTGCTGCTGCTGATCCTTTTTCCTTAGAATAAACAGTTTGATATCTTTCCTTATCATCAAGTCTTTCTGTTATATAAGGAGGAAGTGGCATTTCTCCAAGTTCATCTAAAACTTGTTCAAATATTCCATCGTAAGAAAATTCAATAATTCTATTTCCTTCTTCTATTATATCTACAACTTTACATCTTAACTTTCCTTCACCAAATACAAATTCAGCTCCTATTTTAGCTCTTTTACCTGGCTTAGCTAAGCACTCCCACTTATCGCCTTCAATTCTCTTTAAAAGTAAAAACTCAATTTTACCTCCACTTTCAGCCTTTTCTCCTATAAGCCTTGCTGGCATTACCCTAGTATTATTTAAAACTAATGTATCTCCTGGATTTAAATAGTTTATAACATCATAAAAATGTTTATGCTCTATCTCTCCAGTTTCTTTATCTAAAACCATTAATCTAGAATAATCCCTTCTTTCTAGTGGATGTTGAGCTATAAGCTCCTCTGGTAAGTAAAAATCAAAATCACTTGTTTTCATTAATATATCTCCTAACCTTCAAAAAAACTAGTTTGCTTTTTTGTAACTTTTTTGCCCCTTGTTCTACCTAAATGACTATAAGCCTTATCCGTAGCGGTTCTTCCCCTAGCAGTTCTAACTATAAATCCTTTTTGTAGCAGATATGGCTCATAAACATCTTCTATTGTTCCAAGCTCTTCCCCTATAAAATAAGATAATGTTTCTATCCCAACAGGTCCCCCGTTAAAATTATCAATAATCGCTTCTAAAATTTTATTATCAACCCTATCAAAACCTTGAGCATCTACCTCTAATAATTCTAACGCTGCTTTTGCTTCTTTAAAACTTATTAATGAATCAGAATATACCTCTGCATAATCTCTGACTCTCTTTAATAATCTATTTGCAATTCTCGGAGTTCCTCTAGATCTCCTAGCAATTTCATATGCGCCTTCTTCAGTTATATCACAGCCTAGAACAAATGCGGAACGTACAATTATTTCTTTCAATTGTTCTTCTGTATAATACACCATATCACATAAAACTCCAAATCTATCTCTTAGAGGAGATGTAAGCATACCTATTCTAGTTGTAGCTCCTATTAAAGTAAAATGTGGTAAATCTAATCTAATTGATTTTGCTGCTGCCCCCTTACCTATAACTATATCTAAAGCATAATCTTCCATTGCTGGATATAGAATTTCTTCAACACTTCTATTTAATCTATGTATTTCATCTATAAATAAAACATCGTTATCTTTTAATGTAGTTAATATAGCAGCTAAATCTCCTGCTCTTTCAATAGCTGGTCCTGATGTAATCTTTAAATCTCCACCCATTTCTTTAGCTATTATATTAGCAAGTGTAGTTTTCCCTAAACCTGGTGGTCCATATAATAAAACATGGTCTAGAGCTTCATTTCTTCTCTTTGCAGCAGTAATAAATATATTTAATCTTTCTTTTACCTTATCTTGACCAATATATTCATTAATTTTTTGAGGCCTTAGACTTAATTCACCATTCCCATCTTCCAGAATTTCATCTGGTGTGATAATTCTCTCCAAATTATATCACCTCTATCCCATTAATACTCTTAAACATTCCTTAATAATATTTTCAACTGATTCCTGTCTATTTACTTTCTTTAATGCACTTTCAGCTTCCTTTTCTGAATATCCTAAAGCCAATAACGCTCCTAAAGCTTCTCCAATAGAATTTGCATTGCTTGGTACAATATCTTCAAATCCTTCTTGGATATCAACACCTTCTGTTACTTCATCAGTTTTGATTTTATCCTTTAATTCTAAAATTATTCTTCCTGCAGTTTTCTTACCAATCCCAGGTGCTCTGCATAAATGCTTATCATCTTCCATAATAATAGCATACTTTAAATTATTTATTCTACTTATTGAAAGTAATGACAATGCAGCTTTTGCTCCAACACCACTTATTGAAATAAGCAATTTAAACATTTCTAATTCTTCTCTATCCTTAAATCCATATAAGCCTATAAAATCTTCTCTTACTATCTGCTCTAAATATAGCATAACTTCTTCTGAAACCTTTGGCATCTCTGTCATAGTAGCACCAGAAGTAAATATCTTATATCCTATACCGTTGTTTTCTATAATAACATATTCTTTATTTATCCCCATATACTTACCTTTAATATATTCGTACATTTTATCCCCCTCAATCTATATAAATAGATTAACCTTGTTTTGTTATTTTAACGATTCTCAATTTACATTGTAAATAAATACTTTTTAATAATCTACATTATACTTTAACATTTTAAAAAGTTTTTTTCAATAATAAAGAGTTATACTAAAGTAAGAGATTTTAGTATAACTCTTTATTTAACTTTATCCTCTTGTATATTCTCCGTATGGTTCCATAATATCTATAGAATCACTATTGCTAAAAACATTGTCAATAGCATAATCATATATATTCATATTTATATTATTAGAAATCAATTTTGAAATTATCTCTTCTTTTTCCTCTTCAAAAATCACTTCATTTTGTATCTTTTCTATTATTTCAAGTGTATTATATAATCTACATTCTCCTTCCTCTACTCCACTCTTATAACTTAAAACCTCTGGAATATCGTCAAAGTCTTCAGTTAAATCCTTATAAGCCCCACTGACATCTCTGTTAACTGTTTTTTTAAAATAATAAGTATTAATATAAGCTTTAGCACTTTCTTCATCATTAAATCCCTTTATATTTCCACTAGGCATAACTAATAAATAATCGAAGTTTGACATAATACTCATTTCTTCGCCTCCTTAGTAGGTTATGATAATATTTTTCCCTATGATTATATTGTTATACAGGTGTGTCTTTTCCTATAATGAAAGAGATTATAAATAGAAACCAAATTCTATTTATAATCTCTTTTTAGTGTAAAAGTATATTAACAACTCATTATAATATTTGAGTTGTAGATTGGGTTACAAATTTAAAGAATTATATTTCTTCTTAAAAGTAAACTTTCCCTTTATGTATGTATTTAACGTATTTACTTTTAAGATATAAAAGCAGATAACTTTTCTATAGCCTCTTCTTTTGTATCATAAGAATACTTAAAATTTTTTATTGCATCTAAATCGTTACCTTGTAAGAAACTTATTGGTCGATTATTGCTATATATATCTTCACTTTCTTCAATTGTTAAGTTTCCTGAATCATCTGTTTTATATATAGCAAAGTATCCATCTTTTTCTCCAAGATAATATTTATTAGGTTGTAAAACACTTGTTGTGCCTTCTTTTATAAACACCACTTTGTCATCTTCTAAAGATTCTAGATTATATCCATTTGCTTCATAAAAATTAACAACAAATTGCTGATTTATATCACTTACAATTGAGTTTTCTTTTTTAAACTCTAAAATACTTTGTTCCTTTTCTACAACACCTTCATTCATTAATACAACCATCATATCATCATTTAAAATTTTAGAATTATTATAAACAGTTTTTTCATCATCTTCTTTTTCTTGCGAATATTTCGGATTTATTAATCTATCACTTATAATATAAGTTCCAAAAAAACTAACAACTACAGCAAAAACTATAATACCTGCTAAAATTGAAATTTTTTTATTAAAGTGCTTATTTTCAAATTTCACTTCTTTTTTATCTTTATCATATATTTCATTACTCATAAATATCACTCCTTTTTCTGTAATTATTGACAGCTTTCATAATGATATTCACGAATAATTATTTTTTTATTATTTTTTTACCATTCGATAGTTAATATTGTACAATCCTCTTCTTTTAATGAAATCCTATATCCTTCTGATAATAACCAATTTATTAATTTTGTTTGGATTTCTTGAGATTCATCTTCTATTGCTAATATAGCACTAATTTTATTTACCCCCATATTTTTCCCCATGTCTATATTTTCTTGAATTTTATTTTTATGTCTTTCAAAATCTTTCCTGTTTTTATTTTCTAAAAACTCCATGCCCACTTTCCTCCTTATATAAAAGTATGATTAATAAATTATAATACTATTTTTTTTAAAATATTAACTTTTTATATATTATTTTCTTAAATTAAGGTAATAATATATAATTCTTCTTGCTTTATCATATAATATTGAGTATAATTTATTTCTGAAATATAGACAGTTCGGGAACCTCCTGTCTTTAAACAAAA
>NZ_JADPBQ010000009.1:110246-134122 GCF_015670405.1 Clostridium sp. 1001271B_151109_B4
AAAAACTAGGTAAAAATTTATTATTAAATTTTAATAGATAATATTTTGAATTAATTTCACTATTTTAACTTATTATTTTTTTCTAAATACTATCTATTATAGCCTTAGGTTCCTAATATTTTTTATTAGGAGGTTTTTTTTAATGAAAAACGATATGACTAAAAGACTGACTAGAACTGCAATAATTGCAGCAATCTATGCAGTAGTAACTATTGCAATTGCACCATTTTCATATGGAAACATTCAATTTAGAATTTCTGAAATTTTAGTGCTACTTGCTATTTTTGATCCACTATACATAGGAGGTCTTACGCTTGGTTGCTTAATTGCTAACCTTTTAGGCCCTAATGGACCAATGGACGTTATATTTGGGACATTAGCTACATTTATAAGTGTATATGCTATCTATTTTACAGGTAAAGTAATTAAAAATTACAAAGTAAAATTATTAGTTGCTTCTATTTGGCCAACATTATTTAATGGTCTTATCATTGGATGGATGCTAAACAAGCTATATGGGTTACCACTACTTTTATCTATTGGAGAAGTTGCTTTAGGAGAATTAGTAGTAATAACTATAATAGGAGTACCTTTATTCCTTGCTGCAGGCTCAAGATTTAAAAATGCAATGATGTTAAAGTAATTTTTAGGACAACCTTTTAAAGGTTGTCCTTTTTTATTTATAAAGCAAAGGTCCTATCAAATGATAGGACCTCTATTTTATGCAGTCTCTTCTTTTTTATTAAAAATAACAAATCCAACAGCAATTATAGCTAATGCCATAAACATAACTTGTGTTGAAGATAATGGTGTTCCTGTTTGTGGTAACTTTTCAACACTTTCTGTATTTGTTATAGTTCCTTCTCCTCTATCACCTTCTACATTTCCATTTGAATCTGGAGTTTCTGAAGGAGTTTGCCCTGGAGTAATCTCTGGCTTAACTTCAACTTCTTCATCTTCAACAGTATCAGTAGTATCTTCGCCATCAATTAATAAATCATAATTTAACTTTTCTATTCCCTTTGTTTGCCACTCATTTATGATTACATCCCTCATTTCTCCAATTATTACTGGATCAATGTGTCCATCAAAATTATAGCTATCTCCACCAGTCATTAAAAAGTCAATACTTGTTAGTGTGTAATATTCATCATCTTCAACTTTTGTTCCATCTGATAATCTCATTGAAGTTATTTCATCTGTTTCTGAATTATACCAAACCGTTAAACCTGAATACTGCCCCCATCCAAATCCATCTGGATTTATTCCGTGCTGAATTAATTCTTTTAACTTGGCTCCTGTTACCTTCATAGTAACTACATTATTATCAAAAGGTAATATTGTATACATATCACCTAATGTTAACATTCCTTTAGATAATGGTGCTCTAATACCTCCTCCATTTACAATTGCTACTTGTGTTCCCCCAGCTTGTCTCATGGCTTCTGCAACAGTAACACCAAGTGGTGTAACACCTGCATATCTATCATGGTCTAAATCAAACTCTAAATCCACTATTTCAGTTGCCAAAGTTGGTGCCAATTCATCATTAAATTTAGATATTGCTTCATCAATATTTGTATCAATTGGGAAGTCATTAGCTGCACTTTCAGCATAGAATTGTCTTGTATTTGCCTCTATACTTATTATTTCATTATTATCATCTACAGTAAAAGTAAGCACTGATAATCCTCTACCATTATAACCTGCTTGCACAACTGGAACGTCTTTACCGTTATTAATATTTGTTACAAATCCATCTACAAATTTATGATTATGAGCTGAAATAACTGCATCAATATCATTTGCATTTGCTGCAATTTCAGCTGCTTCTCCTGTTATTATACCATTGCTATCTTCAGTTGCTGGTGAATGAGTTAATGCAACTACTATATCAGCACCTTCTTCTCTAACTATTTGAGAATATTTATCTAAAGTCTCAATTATATCTAAGAACTTCAATCCTACTACATTTTCTACCTTTGTACTTGTTAATGTTTCTGGAGTTGCAATTCCTATAAATGCAATATTAACTCCTTCTACATCTGTTATAATATATGGAACTGCATAGTCTGGTATTGTACCTGTAGTCTCATCTATTAAATTTGCAGCAACAAAATCAAATCCTGCTTCATCAGCCCAATTTTTTATTTTATCTGAACCCCAGTCATATTCATGATTCCCAATAGCTGAAGCTACCATTCCAATTTCTTTAATCATTTCATTTACTGGCTTACCTTCTAATATATTTGATATTGCTGTACCTTGATATAAATCTCCCCCTGATACAGTTACAACACCATATGTATCACTTTCTTCATCTTTAGTTTGATACTCTTTGATTACGCCTGTTAATTTCGCCGCACCTATATTCTTTCCTGATTCTAAAACATTTCCATGAAAATCATTAAAGCTTAAAATATCAATTACTTTATTTCCACTATCCATTTTTGATTCATCACTATTTGAAACTTCGTCTACTAATTCAATAGTTTCATTAGTAATTTCATCTGCCTTTGCTATTCTAGACGGCATTACCATCCCTACACTTATTGTAAGTGCTGTAATTAATGCAATTAATTTATTATTGTTTTTTAACAAGTTTTTCCCCTCCATTTGTAAAGATAATTACATTTTATCCCTTTGTTCAATTAGCATTTTACATTATGCGAATATTATTTTCAACATTTTCTACAATATTCGTATATGTTATTTTTTTATTTATGTTATACTAAATATTTTTTATAATATATTTAATAATATTATCTTTTCTTCTTTATTTATTTCCAATGATATACTTTTTTTATTTCTCACATCTTATAATTTTATATATAATACTTAATCTCAAATACTAGATTTCTTTATTACTGATATTTCCATTCATTTTATTGTTTATACTTATATTTCTAATAAATTTTATTGAAAATAAATATTAAACTATTCCTTTTTTGAATATTTAAAATAAAACTTTTATTTTAATCAAGTAAATTATTTTTTTGAATAACTATTATATTAGTTAAATAATTAAAAGTAGGTGATTAAAATGACATTAGATGAATTAGAAATTGGAAAAACTGCTACTATTGTAAAAGTTGGAGGTAATGGAGCATTAAGAAATCACTTTTTGGATATGGGACTTACTCCTGGAACTAAAGTTTCTCTTATAAAAACAGCACCTATGGGAGATCCAATAGAATTACGTTTACGAGGATATGAATTAACCCTAAGACTACAAGATGCTGCAAAAATCGAAATTAAGGACGTTCATGATACAAAGTATACCGAAGACTTAAAGGAAAGAATTAACGATATCCCACATCCACAAGTTGGTGAAATGGGAATTTATCATGTCCGCAAAAAAGGTAATGAATTACGAGAAAGTGAACCTATTACCTTTGGATTAATAGGTAACCAAAATTCTGGTAAAACCACTCTTTTTAACCAATTAACTGGAAGTAATCAACACGTTGGTAATTTCCCCGGTGTAACAGTTGACAGAAAAGATGGAATTATTAAAAATCATCCTGAAGCTACAGTAACAGATCTCCCTGGAATATACTCTCTTTCTCCTTATACTGATGAAGAAATTGTAACTAGAGATTTTCTTATTAATAATCGTCCTAGGGGAATAATAAATATTGTAGATGCTACTAATATTGAACGTAACCTTTATCTAACTATGCAACTGATTGAAATGGATATTCCTATGGTTCTTGCCTTAAATATGATGGATGAAGTTCAAGAAAATGGTGGTACAATTAAAGTTAATTCATTAGAAGAAACTCTTGGAATTCCAGTTGTTCCAATATCAGCTTCAAAAAATATGGGTATTGACGAACTAATAGAACATGCTATTCACGTAGCTAGATACAATGAATGCCCTGGACGTTTAGATTTTTGTGATGAAAAAATTTCTGATGAACAAGCTGCAATCCATAGGTGTATTCATGCAATAATACATTTAACCGATGATCACTCTAAAAATGCACATATCCCCGAAAGATTTGCAGCTACAAAACTAGTTGAAGGAGATCCTATTATTTTAGAAGCTTTACAACTAGATACTAATGAAAAACAAATGTTAAATCATATTATAATTGAAATGGAAAATGAAACTGGAAAAGATAGACAAGCCATTCTGGCAGATATGCGCTTTAGCTTTATTAACCGAGTATGTGATAGTACTGTTATAAAAACCCGCGAAAGTAAATCTCACAAACGAAGTGTAAAAATAGATAGTATTCTTACTGGAAAATATACGGCACTACCTGCCTTTATTGCTATTATAGCAATTATATTTTGGCTTACTTTTAATGTAATAGGTGCCACCCTTTCAGATTTACTAACTTATGCAATAAGCTGTTTTACAAATATTTGCGATACTGCATTAACCTCTTATGGACTTAATCAAACCGTAAAGTCCCTTATAATTGATGGTATTTTTGGTGGAGTTGGAAGCGTTCTTAGCTTTTTACCTATAATAGTTGTATTATTTTTCTTTTTATCGATTTTAGAGGATAGCGGATATATGGCAAGAATTGCTTTTATAATGGATAAACTTTTAAGAAAAATAGGACTTTCAGGTAGAAGTTTTGTTCCTTTACTTCTTGGATTTGGATGTTCTGTTCCTGCTATAATGGCAACAAGGACACTTTCATCTGAGCGTGATCGTAAAATGACAATTTTATTAATTCCTTTTATGAGTTGTTCAGCTAAACTTCCAATTTATGCTTTGTTTACTTATGCTTTTTTTAATAAATATCGTGTATTAGTTATGGTTATTTTATATTTTTCCGGAATTATAGTTGGTATTTTATTTGCTATACTTCTTAAAAATAGTGCCTTTAAAGGTGAGCCAATACCTTTTGTAATGGAACTACCAAACTATAGATTTCCTAGCCCTAAAAGCGTTGCTCAATTAATTTGGACTAAAGCTAAAGACTTTATTACAAAAGCTTTTACAATTATTTTTGTAGCAACTATTATAATATGGTTTTTACAAACTTTTGATACTAGACTCAATGTTGTATCCGATTCTGCTCAAAGCATATTAGCTAGCATTGGTGGATTAATATCTCCTTTATTTATCCCTCTAGGTTTTGGTGACTGGAGAATTTCTACGGCATTGATTACAGGTTTTACAGCAAAAGAAAGTGTAGTTAGCACGTTAACAGTTTTATTAGGTGGTAATACATCAGCTTTATCAACATTATTTACACCCTTTACTGCCTTTGTATTCTTAATATTTACATTATTATATACACCTTGTGTTGCTGCTATAGCATGTATTAAAAGAGAACTTGGATCAAAAAAGACTGCCCTTGGAATTGCAGCAATGCAATGTGGAATAGCATGGATTGTTTCTTTTTCAATTCGTATTATTGGCATGCTATTAGGATTTGCATAAAAATAAAAGTAGCTACTTTTTCAATTACAAGAACTGCCCTATCCTTCCATTAACGGGCAGTTCATTTATAAATATGCCTTACTATAATTTCAACTCAATCCTTTATTATTTCCTAAAATATCATCCTCTTCTCCTTCAAGTTTTTTACGAGCAAATTCATCTATATCTATTAACATTTGTTCTTTCTGTATTTTCTTATAAAACGCTTCCTTATCTTGCTTTTTATTACTCATAAATAATACCTCCAATATAAACTTATTATTTGCTATTTATTAAATATTATTTAATACCTCTTAGATAAAAGATACTTTTAATAACATTACTAAAATAACGAGAATCATAGCTTTTATAAAATTATTATAAAAAGCTATGATTCTCGTTATTTTTAAGTTCTTGTATATAAATTATTAAACTTATTATTTACTCTACCTCTTCGGCAAATTGACTATTATATAATTCTTTATAGAAGCCACCTTGCTCCATTAGTTCTTTATGATTTCCTTGCTCTATTATATTTCCATCCTTAATTACTAGTATTAAATCAGCACTTTTAATTGTAGATAATCTATGCGCTATAACAAAACTTGTTCTACCTTTCATAATATTTTGCATAGCTTTTTGTAACATAAGTTCAACCCTAGTATCAACAGAGCTTGTCGCTTCATCTAAAATTAAAATGGCTGGATCAGAAATTATTGCCCTAGCTATAGTTAATAACTGTTTCTCACCTTGTGATATATTCGATGCCTCTTCATTTAAAAACATATCATATCCATCGGGCAATGTTTTTATAAAGTGATGTACATTAGCTATTTTAGCTGCAAGTATAACATCATCCTTAGTAGCATTAAACCTACCATACTTTATATTATCTTCTATTGTTCCATTAAATAACCAAGTATCTTGAAGTACCATACCAAACATACTACGTAAATCTTCACGTTTCATATCCCTAGTATCTACTCCATCAATTTTAATAGCTCCACCATTTAGTTCATAAAATCTCATTAATAAATTAATTAATGTAGTTTTCCCTGCTCCAGTTGGTCCCACTATTGCTACCATCTGCCCTGCTTTAATTTCTGCATTTAAATCATGTATTAAAATTTTATCATTATTATATCCAAATTTTACATGTTCAAAAGAAACATCACCTCTCGGATTATCCAACTTAATAGAAGTCTTTTTGTCTTCTATTTGTTCTTCTTCACTTAAAAATTCAAATACTCTATCAACAGCAGCAAATGCTGATTGAATTGCTGAAGACAATTGAGTTACTTGAGATAAAGGTTGATTTATTTGCCATATATATCTTATAAATGCTTGAAGATTACCAACAGTAATTCCTCCAGCAATCGAAATAACAGCTCCAAGTATCCCAATAGCAGCTATCCCTAGGTAACAAATTAAAGATACTAGTGGCCCCATAATACTTGAAATAAATTGAGCTTTAAATCCCGCAACTTGAAGTTCACCATTTATAGTAATAAACTCTTCTATTGCATCCTCTTCTTTCCCATATAATTTAATTTCATTAAATCCCGTATACATTTCTTGTACTGTTCCATTTAATTTACCTAATGCATCTTGTTGCTTTTTAAAATATCCTTGAGATTTACTTACCACTATCTTTGATACTATAAAACTTAGTGGGATTATAATCGTTGCTATTAATGCTAGCTTGATATTTATTGAATACATCATTGCTAATGCTAAAACTACTGACAATATAGAATTTACAACTTGGCTTAAACTTTGTTGAAGTGCATTAGAAATAGTATCTATATCATTAGTAATCCTACTTAAAACATCACCATAACTATTTTTATCAAAATAGCTCACTGGTAATTTTCTTATTTTATCTTGAACTGCTCCCCTCAAATCTCTCATACTATTTTGAATAGCATTAGTTAGTAAGAAACTTGCTGCAAATGTTGCTAATACATTTCCTAAATATACACCTAGTAATAATATTAAAACTCTTGTAATATATTTAAAATTAACACTTGCTCCTGGTACTCCTTTAATTAAATCAAAAGAATCCTTAGTAAGCTGAGTTATTACTAGACCTTCAGTTTTTGGTGCAAGCGCTGTAAATACTGCTGCTACGATTATAAGTAATATTGCTGTTAAAAATCCCATTTTATAAGGTTTCACAAAAGGAGTAATTTTATTTATTGAATCCTTAATCTTTACCATTATGCTAATTCCTCCTCTGTAAGTTGTGATAATGCTATTTCTTTATATACTGAACAATTCTTTAAAAGTTCTTTATGCTTTCCACATCCAACTACTTTACCTTCATCTAATACAATAATTTTATCAGCTTCCATTATTGAACCTATTCTTTGAGCTACTATTAATACTATTGCATCAGCTGTTTCTTTTTTTAGTTCTGCTCTTAAAATTGCATCTGTTTTAAAATCTAAAGCTGAAAAACTATCGTCAAAAATATATATTTCAGGCTTTCTAACTAATGCCCTTGCAATAGATAATCTCTGTTTTTGACCTCCAGAAACATTTGAACCACCTTCACCTATTGGTTCATCAAACTTTAATTCTTTTTTACTAATAAAATCGTATGCTTGTGCAGTTTTAGCACTTTCAACTACTTCATCATGACTTGCTTCTTCTTTACCAAACTTTATATTACTTTTAATACTTCCTGTAAACAATAATGTTTTTTGTCTTATAAATCCTATTTTTTGACGCAATGCTTTAATTTTAAAATCTCTTACATCTACTCCATCTATTTTTATGCTACCTCCTGTAACATCGTAAAATCTTGGTATAAGATTAATAAGTGTTGATTTACCACTACCTGTACTTCCTATAAAAGCTATTGTTTCTCCCTTTTTAGCTTTAAATGAAACATTTTTTATTACAGGCTCTTCTCCATCTGGATAAGTAAATGTTACATTATCAAATACTAATGTACCTTCATTATTTGTTTCCGTAACTCCTTGCACAGGGTCTTTTATTATTGTTTCAGAATTCAATACTTCTTCAATTCTTTCTGCTGAAACTTGAGCCTTAGGATACATTACAAATACATTTGAAAATAACATTAACGAAAACATTGCATGAAATAAATATTCTATAAATGCTACTAATTGTCCAATTTGTAGTGCACCAATATTAATCATTTTACTAGCAACCCCAAATAATACTATTATTGCTAAATTGAGTAATAAGAAAAATGATGGTTGCGCAACTGACATTAATTTAAATAATTTTTTCGAAATACTTGCATATTTATTATTTGCATTACTAAATCTTTTGCTTTCATAATCATCATTTCCAAAAGCTCTTATAACTCTTATTCCTGTTAAGTTTTCTCTTGAAATTCTATTTAAAGTATCCAAGTTTTTTTGTTGACTTTGTGACCATGGATGAGATGTCTTTGCAATTAAAAATACACCAAGTACTATAAGTGGTAATGTTACTACTAATATTAATGATAAACTTACATTTGTTTTTAATATCATAAATAAACTTAAAATAAACATTACTGGGCATATCATTGCCATCCTCAAGATTGTATTAGTAAATTGCATAACTTGAAATGCATCATTTGTAGTTCTTGTTATCATAGAAGAAATCCCAAATTTATCGTATTCTGTATGTGAAAACTCTTGTGATTTCTTAAAGATATCATTTCTTATATCTCTAACTACCTTTGTAGAAATATTTGCAGAAGTATAACCTAATAAAATAGTACCCATTGCTCCCAATACTGATATTACAACAATAACAAGTCCCATTTTCTTTATATAGTTTATATCATTATAGGCTATCCCCTTATCTATTACCTCTGCCATTATTGTTGGTATACCTAACTCTACTAGAGCAAATCCAAATACACCTACCAAATTCAGTAATACAAGCCCTTTATACTTTTTTAAATATGTTAATATTAATTTCATTTTTATCCTCCTTTACTACTTTTTAATTTGATTATTTTACCACAATAAATATTTTAATTCTACATATAATCTTATTTTATTACAATAAATTATTTTTAATCTAAAATATATATTCTTAAAATAATAAAGACTGATTGTATAAAATTATAAACTTTTATACAACCAGTTTTATATTCTTCTTAAATATTTATTTTTTTCTTTTCCATGAATTCCATGATTACTTTTCTATTGTTTTCATCAATCTTCAGAGCTAACCCATTATAATTAATTACTACACCTTCTAGATTTTTAGAAATAGTTAAAATATCTTCAAAAGAACAAATACTACTCTTTAGCTTACTTTTATCAAAAGCCTTATTAAATTCATACCAATCAGTAAATACTGGAAGCCATCTTAAACCATCTTTATCTTTAATAACTGTAAAATTAACTTTACTTCCTTTTTCAAGAACATTTGCTCCATTACTATCAATCCCAATATTATCATTTTCTAATTTTATTGGTAATAAAAATTTAGCTCTTAAAACCTCTTCAAGCATATTTGCTTCTAATCCACGAATTACTTCTGATTTATTCTTATAATTTTTCCCTGAATAAGCATATTGGAAAAAATGTATCATAGCAAATTGAAGCTTTGCATTCATAACTGGAATTTTTCTTGCTGGTATATTACTATAATCAAGTGGTGGTAATATATCATTCCTATTTATTTCCATGTTATATTGTCCGTTATCAATTATAACTTTCTCAATACCTAAATAATGCAATTTACCAAATTCATTCATTACATTTAAGTTTATTAACTCCTTCATTTGTAACAATGTTTCTTCTTTATTAAAATATTCTTCTGCTTTATCAGCAAATTCTTTTTCTGAAAATATCCATGCTCTCCCTTGAAAATCTAAATATGGATATTTAGTATTTTTATCATAAGCAATATATAATTTTTTTGTTAATTTAAGCTTATTAATTAAAACTTTAGTAAATGTTATAATTTTAGTATCATAATCATAGTTTTTTAAAATTTCCTTTTCTTTAAAAACCCTCATTGTATAAATCAAAAATACAAGCTCCTGTATGGTAACATTTTCAAATTCCTTGTTACTATATTTATTATTAAATACAAATAAACTTCCTAATTCATCTTTTCTTTTATTGTCCATTCTTTACCCTCATTCCCTTAGAATTAAAATTACTATAACTTATCTGCTTCTTTCTTTTTTAATCCCATTTCAAATTAACTTATACTTTTATATCTTCGGTGTTTTTTCTCAATATAAAAACCATTACATAGAATATATTACCATGAGCATGTTATAATTTTACAAGAAAAACTAAAGTTGGTCAATAATTATGTTTAAATCTTAGTTTTCCTTAAATATTTAATATATATTTTCTTACTTTACATTCCCTTTTGCATATTCTCTATAAAATTCAGTTAATATATCATACTCTTCTTTTGAAAAGAAATTTTGGTTATTTCTTTCATCAACTTCTTTTTGAGTATATCCTAAACTTCTAGCCTTATTTTTCCATAATTCAATTAACCCTAATCTAACATTTTTATTTTCATTCATAATATGTTCTCCTTTAAGCATTTATTTTGCCACTATTATATCACATTTTACATTTACTATAACTTAAACTTCATATAAATATATTATTATCTTACCACCTATAATTGTACCCATACATTAGAATGTTTATTTTATTTAGTGTATCTTATTAATATGGAAATTATTGTGGAGGTTTTTTTATGTCAAATAAAAGTGTTAATACTAAAGATATTACAAAAATGGCTATAATGGCTGCATTGGTGTTTGTAGCAACATACTTAATTAAAATTCCATCATTAAATGGATATACTCATATTGGTGATTCCATGGTTATCCTATCTGCCTTTATTTTAGGAAAGAAAGAAGGGGCATTAGCGGCTGGTTTAGGCGCAGCATTATGTGATTTATTGAGTGGATACATGCAATATACAATTCCTACATTTTTTATTAAAGCTATCATGGTTATAATCATTTGCACAATTGCACACAATTTAATTAATAAAAATAAATTTGCTTGGATTATAGGCTGTATTCTTGGGTGTGCATTTCAGGTATTAGGTTATGCTTTATTTGAAACTATACTATATGGATTTCCTGCTGCAATCGCATCAATCCCAAGTAGTATTATTCAATCAATTGTTGGTATAGTTATTGCCTTAGTTTTAGCTACAGCACTTGAAAAATCTAATGTATTTAAAAAATTAAAAAAAGTATAAATATAAGCCTGTTAACTCATATCTAATATGAATTAACAGGCTATCTGTTTTACATCTTCTTATTATTTAAATACTAGAATCCAAATGGAATTCCAAATGCAAAGAATCCTAGTAAAAGTATTGTCCATCCAATTAAGAAGCTTACTGAGTAAGGCATCATTAATCTTATCATATCACCAATTGTATATTCTGGCTTATACTTTCTCATAAATACTAATATTATACCTGCATAAGACATTAATGGAGTTATTATATTAGTTGATGAGTCAGCAACTCTATAAGCTGCAGCTACAACTTCTGGTGTCATATTTGAATTTACTTGATATAACATTGGTAAGAATATTGGACCAAGTAACATCCACTTCGAAGTTAATCCTCCAACAAATAAGTTTATTAATGCTGTAATAAGTATAAATCCTATTATTAAAAGAATTGGATATTCTGATAAATTCATAGCTTTTAATAAATTACCACCTAAGTAAGTAATATAAGTTCCAAGTCCACTCTTAGATAATAATGCTAAGAAGTTATATGAGAAGAATGTTAAAACAAGAACTGATCCCATAGATCCCATTTGTTTAGACATACCTTTAACTACATCATTAGCTGTTTTAAACTTTCCAACTTTTATACCATAGAACACCCCTGGCATAAAGAATAAGAATGTTATTATTAATATAATATTATCCATAAATGGTGTTACTTTTGATCCATCTGCATCTATAAATGTCTTTAAAGGACCAAAATATAATCCTATTACACATACAGCTGCAATTAAAAATCCTAAACCAGCAAACTTAAGAGCTTTATTTTCAACAGGTTTAACTGTAAAGTCATCTAAGTTCATATCCTCTGGAATTATATAACTTTCTTTTTCAAGTCTTGGCTTAATTATCTTTATAGTTACAAAAGCACCTATAGCTGCTAACATAAATGTAGACACGACTACGAAATAATAGTGCATAGTAGCTGGATTTAAAGCTTGTCCAGCAGCGTTAGTAAAAGGAATTCCTTGTCCTTCTGCAAATATCTTCGCATTATTACCAATTATTATATCTATTGGTGTAGCTGGAATTAAGTTAGCACTAAATCCTGCTGAAACCCCTGCAAAAGCTGCAGCCATACCAATAAGTGGGTTTTTCTTTAACCCTGCATATAAAAGACCTGCTAGAGGTATTAAAATTACATAACCTGCATCAGTAGCTATACTACTCATGATTCCTAAGAATACTAAAACTATTGGAAGCATTTTATCTGAAACTTTTAATCCAACCTTTTTAATCAGTGTCGATAAAAGTCCTGATTCTTCTGCTAAACCAACTCCAAGCATAACAACTAAAATTGTCCCTAGTACTCCTCCACCATATGCTAACCAGTTATTAAGTAATGCATTTGAAAATATCCATTGAACATTTTCTGTCTTAAACATATTTAATATAGTATGAGTTGTATAAGTTCCGTCACCATTCATAACATCGAATGTTTTTCCTCCTAAAAAGAAAGTTGCCGCTAAAACAACAACATAAAAAACTGCAAATATTATAACTGGATCTGGTATTTTCTTTCCTATCTTTTCAATCAAAGATACTTTTTTCTTTTCTTGTACATCAATTACTTTTTCCTCTGTTCTTTGTTCCATTTTATCCCCCACGTTTTTTACTATCAATCTATAACTAATTTAGTATTATCTTACTATATCATTATCAATTTATCAACCTTTTTCGATTATTTGTTGCATTTTTTTATAAAAACTAATTATATATTTTAATTTTAATAATAATTTATCGTATCTCCGCAAATTTCCCTTTATTTGTGAATTTACCCTATATCTTCACACTTAAAATATTTTTATAATATTTGCTAATAAAAAAAATCTGAACGTCTTTTGTCCAGATTTTTTATTTCATTAACATAAAACTATTACTTTATAAATGTAACTACTTCTTCTATTTTTTTACGTGGTGGTGAATTTGGAACATCATCTTCAGCAACTCCAAGTGCTATCATTGACATTAAATTGTATCCTTCTTTTTCAAAGTTAATAAGCTCTTCAATTTCTATTTTAGAATGAGTTGGTCCTGTCATGTAACATGTTCCATATCCTAGTTCTGTCGCTGCTAATAAGAAATTTTCTATAGCTGCTCCTATACCTTGTGCTGCGGAATTAGGGAATTTTAACTCATTAATAATATCTTCACTGGCATTATTATCTCTAAGTATTGTCTCTTCTACCATATAATATTCTTTTGAATAAACAACAACTAATACTGGCGCATTCCTAAAGCAAGTATAATAAGAAAGTAAATTCATCATAAGTTTTCTTTGTTTTTCTTCTTTAGCCATTTCTGCTAAATTTATATGATTCTTAGTTACTATATCTGCTATTTTATTAATTAATTCATTATTTTGAATTACAACAAAATGCCATGTTTGCTGATTTTTTGGAGAAGGTGCATGTATAGCAGCATCTAACATTTTAATAATATCTTCTTCTTGTACGTCTACATCTTTGAATTTTCTAATACTTTTTCTATTATAAATAAAATCTAAATTTTTCATATGTTATCTCCTTTTTTATTCACTTATTTTTCATCTTATTTCATTATTTTTCATATGACAATACTTTTTTAAAAAAATTTAATATTAGCATCTATAAAACTATTAATTTCTCTCCTTTTTAATTTTTCATTTACATAGTAATTTTGTTTTAGTGAAATTACTCTATTACTTCCAATTGATTCAAGATTGCATCCATTCCCCCCTTTATAAAATATACAAAAGGTGCAAAAAACATATCCTTTGTCTTTTACACCTTCTTTCACTTAATATGCTAATATATTGTTATTTTTACATTTATTATGATTAGTTTAATTCATTAATGTAACTAACATTTCTTCAATAGAAAAAACATGATTAGTTTCAAATATTTCTGCTAAGCTTTCAATATTTTCTTCTAAATGCTCAATATCCTTTGAATACATATGGCTAATATCAACTATATCCGCATCAGTAAGCTCCCCTTCTTCGGTAAATCTTACAACACATAACTCCTTAATCATCAAGTAACTGACTATTGCTGTTTTTATCTTTGCAGATACATCATAATCAAATACTGCTTTCATAAAGTATCTAAATATAAAGTAAACTAATATATGTTCAAACTTATACATCTTTTCTTCATAATACTTATTAAAAGCCTTGTGCTTAAATAAATATACTTCTTTATCATCTTCATTTTGCCAAAAATATCTTATAGCATCATCTAAACCTAAAGGATCATTAGGAGTTATATGCTTTAATCTCTTAAATACATTAAAATATTCCTTCATGCTGTAATATTTATAACTTTCTTTATTATTATATTTCTCTAATTTATCAATAACATCTTTTATAAAATTCCTATCAATATATTTTTCTCTAACAGATTTTATATCTGAAATATCATTTTCATCTATTTTCTCTTGAATTTCTTTAGTGAAATATAATATGATTGCAGCTCTTATATTTAAATCAATCTCTCTATCTTGAATAATATCTAATATTATTTTTCTACATTGCATAAGTTCTAAATAAAGCTTTGCATTAATATCATTATAACTATTTACTTCTTCATCATTTTTATCTAACTCAAAAATAGCTTTTTTTGAATCTCTTAAAATTATTCTTGCTGCTTCTGGGCATGATAGCGAAATTCCAACTTCACGCAAACTGCCAAATTCCTCTGTATATCTTGGATACTGTTTGCATGTATAACAAAGTGCCTCTTCCCCAACATTCTTATATATATCACATAATTTATTTTCATCTAAAAAAGGACAATTATTTCCCTTTAATACAAATATATTTTCTCCAGCATCATGTACTATCTCATTTCTTAATCTCTCCCCGAAAGGTCCTTTAACCTTTTGGTACTTATCATAAGTTTCGTCATCAATAACTATTCCCCATCCAGCACAACATGTATCTTCACATTTTGATGATATACATTTAAATTCTTTAAAATATTCTGGTACTCTTATTTTCATTTTCTACCTCACATCTTGCGTTATTAAGCCTAAATATCTTTCAGATTTCATTTTAATATTTATTAATTATAGTATCAAGTTTTCAATAAAAAAAGACATCTATAATTATAGGTGTCTAAATAACAAGTAATTTATATATTCATTTTCTGCATTTATTAAATTCAGCATAAATATTAGCAAGAGTTCTATTAATAAAATCATTTGTAACATAAGCATTATCAGAAAATAATAATCCATAATCACTATTAAACCTACTAAGCATAAGAATAATATAAAAATTAGTAATACTTATATCTATAACACCTGTAAAAAGTGAAATTACTGCATTAGAATTTGAAATTACATATGTTAAAGAGGGAACAAAAGAACTATCTAAATCATAATTATTATCCATAACTTTTTTTATAAACTCATCTGCATTTTCATCGTCATGAATTCTTACACTATTATCAAAATTTATAGTCCCCTTCTCCACTTCATTAATATATAAACCTATAATAAAACAATATAAATCTATTTGTAAATTTGCATTTGTATTTACATTAAATGTCGCTGGATTTATAGGATTATAATTTTGATTATTAAACTTCGAATAATTATATGTTAAAAAGAAATATAATCTATTAAGATTTCTATATATAATTTCACCATCTTTTACTAAAGGATTGGGGCTTCCTAAAAACTTAGCACATGGAGGAAGCTCAAAATCTTCAAATGGATTGCAATTACAATTATTTTTGCATTTCTTACTTCTTTTTTTCTTCAATAGCTTTTCCTCCATAATTACTTCATATTATTCTATGATTTTAAATAACAAAAGACACCTACATTATTGTAAGGGTCTTAATTTCACAATTTAATCTATTACAACTATTTTATTAATGATACATCATCATGCAAAATCCCTCTATGCTCTACTGGTGTAGAAAATACTATCTATGTTTCCATATTTCCAAAATGCTGAAGTTGTCCAATAAATATATCTAACTCCATAGTAGTATTAAATGCAACCTTTATGGGCATACAAAACTTTCCCGTGACACAATTACATTCAATTACATTGGGACATGATTCTATAAAGGGTTTATTTTTCTATTTACAAAATAAAGTTTTAACTTTTAAGTTTCTGATTTTTTACATTTAACTTTTATTAAGTATCTATTTCAATACACTTCATTTTTAAATATTTTATTTCCTAGGTAATTTTTCCTAAATAAGATTATTCTCCTTAAAAAAATCATGAAAAGTTTTTTAATTAAAAATATTATACATTTAATATTTTAATTTTCTCACTGTTTCTCTTTCATTATCACTGATGCTTTTTTGACCTTTCTTGACTTTAAACATATAATATATTTGTACAAAGAAATAAGAAATGTACAGAAAGTCATGATTATCTAATATTTAAAATAAGTCTTATTTAATATTGTCAACAATAATGTAAAATTAAAATAAATGAAAGAGAGTGATTTTATGACAATTTATAATTATGACAAACATCAAGACTACAAATTTGAATATAAAAAGGATCATATCTTAGTTAATCAATTAAATAAAAGTGAGTTTATTTCGCCATGTTCAAAAAGTGCTGGATTTATACTTGTATAATCTCCACTTCCATAAACTAATACGTTTTCATTAACTGTATTCTTATCCATATTTTCACTTGGATTTTCTAATACCTTACTTCCACAACCCATCAGTAAAGGTATGGATAATAATAAAGCTATAAATTTACCCTTTTTTACCATGTTAATTTCTCTCCTTTATAAGTTATTATACTTTTTAATATTTTTCTTTCTTAAATAATTGCCTATGTTAGCTATACAAATAAGAGTTATAATTAAAAATAATCCAGGAAATACAATTCCCCACCACTGGTTAGAAAGAACTACATTTTGAGCTAGTGATAACATACTACCCCAAGATAATAGTATTTTTATATACATCCTTTATAACTGACGTAACATCACATTTATATTTATATGAAATTCTAAAATCGCCTTTTTTAACATTTCTAACCCATTTTCCATATTGAATATATATAGGTTCATTAAGCCGTAATTTCTCTATTGCTTTTTCTTTTTCTTCCGTACTCATTCTTTCAACGGCATTTCCATAATAAGATTTAAGAGGATCTCCTGGAGATAATCTTGAAATGTAAAATACAACTAAAGATAATATAAAAATAGCAATAATACATTGAAATACTTTTCCAAATACAATTTTTGCTCCTTATAAATTATATTGTCTCTATTGTCTTCTTTACATTATAATCATTCACCACCAAATTATTATTTACACCATCTATAAAATACGTAATTCTAATTTGCTAAGCTAATTAATAATTAAATTATCTAAAAAAAACAACCCCACGTACATTTACGCAGGTCTTGTTAAAAAAATATTAGTTTAACTTATCATTTATTTAAATAACATTAAGACATAAATAATCTAAATCCTAACGTCTCATGATTTATCTGTGATAATTCAATACCTGGAGTATTAGCTCCAAAGGAATCAAAATCAAGTTCTTCTATTAGTTTATAGTAATGATCAAATTTTTCTGAGTATTCTTTAACTAAAAGTTGACCATCCTTTTGACCTAATGGTATTGCTCTAACAGCATTTTGTATTAAAGTCGAAACAGTGCTATACATATGTAACTTAATAGCTTCTTCTTCTGACATTTCAAGTTCATGCATTAATAATCCAAATACTACTGCAGGATGTCCATATACTTCTTTATCAGCTATTTTTTTGTTATATATTTTTAAACTTTCTATTTCATATAGATCTAAATATATCTTTATCATTCTACTAGCAACTAATTTAGCAGCATTTCTAGTTTCTTTTGCAACAGTTTGTGCTATTAATAAGTTATCAATTTCACTAACTTTATCCAAATCACCATTTTCTAATGCTTCATATAACATTCTTATTGCTAATCCATCAGATGTTATAAATTGATGCTTTAGATATAAATCTACCCATTTACTAAAACTTTTAACATCATCTATATCATTACTTCTTAAATATGTTTCCATTCCGTAAGAATGGTTAAATGATCCTATAGGAAAGTTAGAATCACATAATTGTAATATCTGTAACATTTTCAAACTCTTATCCATACTAATGCTTATGCTCCATAAAATTAACATGCGTAAAAGCATTTTTTACTCTTCTATCTTCTCTAGAATAGTTGATGTTATCTTTCCTTAATTCATCCTCAACTAAATAATCATATTGAACTATCATAACATTGTCTTCAAAATGTGCAGGTAGATGTTTATTTCCTAATTTATGTGCAATATATGCCATTTCAGTTATATCCTTAGGCTTAATAACTAAGACATCTTCACTTTTAACTTTTACTATAACTAAATTATGGCCATCATTAAATAATATATCTCCATCTCTTAATTTCATATCTCTATCTAGTGATATTCCATGTTCATGATTATGATCTGATTTAACTCTTATTATTCTTTTAACTAAATCATCACTATCTATATATATTTTTTCTAAGTGATACCCATCTGTACTTTCTAATTCGTCTAAATTTCCTAATATCTTTTCAAAAAGCATAGAAAGAACCTCCTTATTTAACTTGATATTTTATTAATACTTACGTATATTTATTGGTTTTAAACCAAATAATTCTTCTCTAAGATAATAGTGCACTGCATCTATTGCCTTTTGAATTTCTTGAGTTAAATTTCCTAAAATTCTTATTATAATGCCATGCTCTTCTAATACTGAAACACCATATTTTATATCTAAATTTAAAGCATCGATAATCCCTCTTACTTTTTCAACATAAATTTCATTCATATTTTCATTTATAACTACCATTGTCCCAAAATTAATATATCCTTCTAGTATTCCTAGTTGAGTTACATCATATTCTCTTGGCTTCAATTGTAAGTTATCTAACAATAAAAGTTTATTATCTACGTAAATCTTATTTTTCATCTTTACAGAATCATATTGAAATTTAGATCCATCTGGTGACCAACCTGATGTTATCCCATCTGTATAAATAAGAGTTGCTTTTTTATCCATATATATAGTTGTATCTTGATTGTATACAGCATTTTTATATAAGATAACACTATCAGAAATATATTCTAAAACAGAATTCTCTTCCATTCTTATAATAGTTTCTTGACAAGCCGCTTCTTTATTTTTTTCGCATTTATACACCTTAGTTGGTGCTTGTGTTGTTATTATTGCCTTAGCATCTTTTTTTACTTCTATTGAATTTTTATATATTTCACCTTCAACATATCCTCCACCTAAGTGAAGTAGAAAATAGCATGGTGTCTTTTCTCTACCTAAAAATATTGCTGGTGAAACCTTAGATGCACCTACAAAATGAACTGTAGTTGCAACTGTTCCATTAGGTTTATTCTCTAAAACTAATTCTGCATTTCCAGCTATTTTATTATTCATATCGTTAATCATATTAACAAATTCCTTCTAATAAACATTTTTCTTTTATCCACTTAATAATAGTTTCTATTCCCTCATCTGTTTTTAAGTTAGTGAATATAAAGTCCTTTTCCCCTCTAAATGTTAATGTATCTTCTCTCATAACATCTAAATTTGCTCCAACATATGGTGCTAAATCTATTTTATTTATAACAAATAAATCACTCTTAATCATACCTTGTCCTGCTTTTCTAGGTATCTTTTCACCTTGAGCAACGTCTATTATGTACATTGAAAAATCAACTAAATCTGGACTAAATGTAGCTGCTAAATTATCTCCGCCGCTTTCAACAAATATTATGTCTAAATTAGTAAATTTATTTTTTAATTCTTCTATAGCTGCAAAGTTCATTGAAGCATCTTCTCTTATTGCTGTATGAGGACATCCTCCTGTTTCTACTCCAATAATTCTTCCTTCTTCTAATACTGAATTTTGTACCATGAATTTCGCATCTTCTTTTGTATATATATCATTAGTTATTACAGCAAGTTCATAATCCTTTGCCATCTGTCTTGTTACTCTTTCAATTAAAAGTGTTTTTCCTGCACCTACAGGACCTCCAACCCCTATTATTACTGGTCTCATAACAAAATCTCCTTTACTATAATTAGTTAAAAAAATCTAAAACCTCCTAAGGATAAATTTATATTCATCCTTAGGAAACTTTTTTAGTGTATATGATCAGAATCAATATCTCTAAAAGCTACTTCTAAATTAACTTCATCTAGCTTATATTCGATATGAGCTGATTTTAATATTTCTTCTATTCTTTCATCGTATTGTAATAGCATTTTACCATCTTGAAATTGAGCTGGAAGATGTCTATTCCCTAATGAATGAGCTATCTTACCCATTTCTGCCATAGTATCAGCCGTTACAACAAAAACCTTATATAAAGCCATTTTTATCTCCATAAATATATCTTAGAATAAGAAGTATCTTTGAGCCATTGGTAGTGTTTCAGCTGGTTCACAAGTTATAAGCTCTCCATCAACTGTAACGTCATAAGTTTGAGGATCTACTTCTAATTCAGGCATAGCATCATTAAGCTTCATATCCTTCTTAGTTAAATTTCTAATACCGCTTACAGGTAATATTTGTTTTTCTAGACCTAATTTTCCTTTGATATCATCTTCAAAAGCGTATTTTGATACAAAAGCAGCAGTAGTTTGTGCTGCAGCTTTTCCGTGTGCACCAAACATCTTTCTTAACATTTCTGGTTGACATGTTGGAATCGAAGCATTTGATTCTCCCATAACTGAAAGGTTAATCATACCACCTTTGATTACTAGCTTAGGCTTAACTCCAAAGAAAGCAGGTTCCCATAAAACTAAGTCAGCCATTTTACCTATTTCTACTGATCCAACATAGTCAGCTATTCCGTGTGCTATTGCTGGGTTTATTGTATATTTTGCAACATATCTTCTAAGTCTGTTGTTATCGTTATATTCTGAATCATTTTCCATGATACCTCTTTGGTTCTTCATCTTAGAAGCAGTTTGCCATGTTCTAGAAACAACCTCTCCGATTCTTCCCATAGCCATTGTATCTGAACTCATGATACTGAATACACCCATATCGTGAAGTATATCTTCTGCAGCAATTGTTTGCTTTCTAATTCTTGAATCAGCAAAAGCTATATCTTCTGGAACTTTGTTATCTAAATGGTGACAAACCATAAGCATATCTAAATGTTCTGCTACAGTGTTAACTGTGTAAGGTTTTGTTGGATTAGTAGATGCTGGTAATACATTTGGATGTGATGCCATCTTTAATATATCAGGAGCATGTCCACCTCCTGCACCTTCTGTATGGAATGTATGAATAACTCTTCCTTTTATTGCATCTATAGTATTTTCAACGAATCCACCTTCGTTTAATGTATCTGTATGTATAGCTACTTGTACATCATACTCATCAGCTGCTCTTAAAGAATAATCAATTGCTGATTTAGTTGCTCCCCAGTCTTCATGGATCTTTAATCCACAAGCTCCAGCTCTTATTTGCTCTGCATTAACTTCAATGTTAGCTCCGCTACCTTTTCCAAGAATACCTACATTTATTGGAAGTGAATCAAAAGATTCTAACATTCTATGAATATGCCATTCACCTGGAGTACATGTAGTTGCGTTACTTCCATCATTAGGACCTGTCCCACCACCGATTACAGTAGTAATTCCTCCATGTAATGCTGAATCAACTAAATCTGGGCTAATAAAGTGAACGTGAGTATCAATTCCACCTGCAGTTAAGATACATCCTTCTCCTGCTAAAGCTTCTGTACTTACTCCTACGATGAAATCTATATTGTCCATTCCATCAGGATTTCCGCCTTTACCTATTGCAACTATCTTTCCATCTTTAATACCGATATCTGCTTTAAATACTCCTGTATAGTCTAAAACAGTAACTCCAGTTATTATTAAATCAACAACCAATGGATTTTTTCTAGTTTCAGTTGAATTTTGACCCATACCATCTCTTAAAGATTTTCCGCCTCCGAATTTACATTCATCACCGTAAACTGTATAGTCTTTTTCTATCTTTAAGAATAAATCTGTATCTGCAAGTCTAATACTATCTCCTGTAGTAGGTCCAAATAAATCTGAATAATGTTTTCTATCTATTTCAAAAGCCATTACTTTCTACCTCCTTTAGCTAGGAATCCATCAACTTTATTAGATAATCCATAAACTTTTCTATTTCCAGCTATATCTATTAAATTAACGATTTTTTCATCACCTGGTTCAAATCTTACTGCTGTACCTGCAGGTATATCTAATCTCTTACCGTATCCAGCTTCTCTATCAAACTCTAAAGCATCATTTACTTCATAGAAATGAAAATGAGATCCTACTTGAACTGGTCTATCTCCTCTATTAATAACTTTTAATTCTATAGCTTCTAAGCCTTCATTATATTTAATTGCTTCTTCAGCTAATATATATTCTCCTGGTATCATAATTTAAAACCTCCACTTATTGAATAGGATCATGCACTGTTACAAGTTTAGTACCATCAGGGAATGTACATTCAACTTGTATTGTATGAATCATTTCTGGTATTCCTTCCATAACTTGCTCTCTTTTAAGTACTTGTCTACCTTCGTTCATAAGAAGTTCGACAGATTTACCTTCTCTAGCGCCTTCCATTATTTCATCTGTTATAAGTGCTATAGATTCTGGATAATTTAACTTAATCCCTTTTGCTAATCTTCTTCTAGCAACATCTGCTGCTACAACTATCATTAACTTTTCTTGTTCCTTCATTGATAATCTCATAGCTACATCCTCCTTTATAATCATTTGTGGTCGCATTACGGCGCCATTAATGTTATATCATTTTTTTGTGGACAACGAAACTTTGATTTTTAACGTTTTATACCAAAAATATTTCATAAAACCTTTATATTTAAAATTATTTTTCAAATTCATTTATTTGCTATGAAATAGTACTCTTTTTTGTCGATTTAAATATTATTTTGACGGATAATGCGAATCACTTTTCTCTTAATTTGGCCATTATTTCTCATAAATGAGTTCAAATGCCCAAATTTGCTGTTTTATTCCACAATAATTCAATAGCACTTTGCCAAAAATTTTTTTTAAAAAAAAGAAAAAAAATTTTTTCACTTTTATTTAATTCTGATTTTAGTAACATAATATAAAACAAAAAAAAGATTATAGTAAATAAAATAAAAAAAGATTACTACAAAATAATCTAAAAAAAATCATTTTGTAGTAATCTCTTT